>NZ_BJKP01000008.1 GCF_008974145.1 Microcystis aeruginosa NIES-4325
AGCCTTTAGTCAGATTACATTGCGAGACATCCATCACTGGTTTACCCATTGTTGCTATTGCGATACCCCTTTTAAAGAGCCTACCTAGTCATCCATGCTGTACCTCATTCAACTGAAACCCGCTATATTCCCCTTTTTGCATGAGTGCATGAGTAGAAAACGGGTTTCTCCGAGAAACCCGTTTTCTGTGCGTTACTCAACGGATTTAGTATTATAGCAAAGATCGGGGTGGTTAGGACAATCAATCGCTGAAACCCTTGACCGATAAGAGTTTGAAAATTGAAAGCGTCCTAAATAACCCATTTTTTACTATAGTAGAAGTTCTACAAAAAGTTGACAAATTCAAAAAATGGGGAGGATTACCTTCAAGATAACCACCCGAAAACTACCATTAATTATCTGTAATCAACCGGTATTTCTCATCCCTGCGGCAATACCATTAATCGTCATTAAAGCACCCCTTAATAACTCCTCTTTAGAATAGCGGAAATGAATCACACCGGATTGGGCTTGACTATTGTATTGACGTAAACGCTTCAGCAGAGACACCTGTAGGAAACCGAGGGGAACGATCGAACCGTTGCGTAACTGCACCGAGCGCTGTAAATTCGGATCATTATCTAATAAGTTTTTCTCGCCGGTGATCTGGAGAACAATCTCGCTAGTGCGATTATATTCCTCTTTGATCCTTTCAAACAGACGTTGAAAACGTTCTCGATCTTCCTGTTTAGAAAGTTCACTGACGTAGTGATAGGCCATCTGTAGATCCACCTTCGATAAAGTCATTTCTGCCTTAGAAATCACCATCTGGAAGAAAGGCCACTTGTGATAAAAATGGCGTAACAATTCCAAATTTCGGTTAGGAGAATCATCGAGAAACATCTGTAAAGCTGTCCCTAAACCATACCAAGCTGGTAAAAGAAAACGGGTTTGCGTCCAACTAAACACCCAGGGAATTGCCCGCAGGGTACTTAAATCCTGTTGACCACTTTTCCGGCGGGCTGGTCGGGAACTAATCTGTAAAAGACTAATTTCAGGAATGGGAGTTACGGACAGAAAGAAGTCTAAAAAGTCCGGTTCTTCATAAATCAAACTGCGATAGGTTTGCCGTGAACAGGTGGCCAAGTCCTCCATGATGCGATTCCAGGGTTCGAGATCATCAAAACCACTGCCCAGTAAACTTGCCTGTATGACTGCTGTCACGGCGGTTTCGAGGTTATACAAGGCCAATTCTGGTAAAGAGTATTTCGAGGCTAAAACCTCGCCCTGTTCGGTGATTTTAATGCGACCGTTAATGGTTCCCCGGGGTTGGGCGAGGATAGCGGCGTAGGCTGGACCCCCACCGCGACCGACGGAACCGCCCCGGCCATGAAAAAGACGTAGATCCACGCCGTATTGTTTAGCGGTTTTTTGTAAAGCCTTCTGGGCCTTATGAATTTCCCAATTACTGCTTAAAAAGCCAGAATCCTTGTTACTATCGGAGTAACCCACCATAATCTCCTGTAAATTACCCGGTTCTAGGATGGCCGGTTCCTGGGTCACGTCCTCCCCGTTTAAAGCCGCTAAATGGTCGTAACCGCCGGCTAGGGCTGCCCGGTAGAGGGGCAATTCAAACAAAGTCTGCATGATGCCGGGGGCGTGTTTGAGGTCATCGACGGTTTCAAAGAGGGGAACGATGCGGAGGGAACTGCGGCTAGTGGCGGGGTCGTATAAACCGGCTTCTTGGGCTAATAACAGCACTTCTAGCACATCGCTGGCCTCGTTGGTCATGCTGATAATGTAGGTTTGGCAGATTTCCAGACCGAATTCCCCTTGCAGACTTCTTAAAACTCGCAGGGTTTCAATGGTTTCGCAGGTTCTTTCCGAAAAGGGCATTTCCCGGGGAATTAAGGGCCGACGGGTTTTTAATTCCTCCACTAACCAGGCGATTTTTTCTGATTCGCTTAATTGGCCGTAGGGTTTGGGTAAAACTCCGAGATAGGCTGCGATTTCTTCGATACATTCGGCGTGACGGGTGGATTCTTGCCGAAAATCTAACTGAGTCAGGACAAAGCCAAAAATCTCCACTTGGGCGATCAGTTGATCGAGTTCTTGACAGGAAAGACCGGTTTGCAAGAGACTGCGCTGTAATAGCTGTAATTCGGCTAAAAACTCGGAACCTGAGCGATAGATGTTGGTTTCGTTGAGTTTAGTTAATAATTGTCGTTCTTCCGGATCATTGAGGCGATTATTGCGATCGCGGGTATTTTCTAGACGTTTTTGAATAAAGGCCAATTTGAGGCGATAGGGTTCCTGACGGTAGCGGATGGCTAACTGGCTATAGATTTCGGGCATTTGCTGTTTATCTCTGTCTAGGGAGTCCAGCAACTCCGGCAAGACGTGACACCAGTGCAGGGAGGCACTTAAAATACTGGTCAGGTCGCGAATAGCATCGAGATATTTTTTAATAACGAGATTGCGCTGATAACAGCAGGTTTTCCAGGTGACTTCGGGGGTAACGGAGGGATTGCCATCCCGATCCCCCCCAACCCAAGAACCGAAGCGACAGAAGTTATTTTTCGGCGCTTGTAAACGGGGGAAGGAGGATTGTAGGCTTTGCTGCAGACGCAGGGTTAACTGGGGTAGGGATTCAAAGAGAACTTCATCGAAGTAGTGGAGGGCATAATCTACTTCATCGACGACGGTGGGTTTAAATTGATGTAGTTCATCTGTTCGCCACCAAAAACGTATTTCTTCTTTTAACTGTTTGGTGACTGTTTGTGCTTCTCTGGAGTTATTTAACCCCATACTGCGAAAGATTTCTTCTGCTTGGTCGAGTTTTTCGAGAATGCCGGAGATGCGGCGCTGTTTAATGCGAATGGTATGACGGACAATTTCCGTGGGGTGGGCTGTGAAAACCAGACGAATATCTAACTGATCGAGAAGACGCTGAATTTCTTGGGGGGGGACGTTAACCTGTTTGAGATAGGGAAATAACCAGTGAAATAGTCCCGATTTTGGAGTGGAGTTATCGGACTCGTTCAGGGTTTTTTCTAGCCAATCGGCCCCGACAATGGTGGCTAAAATGCTTTTTTGCGGTGGGCCTGCCTTGGGACTTTCGTTTTCTTCCCCGATCACTGTCCTTCGGAGTAGTTGCTGGTCTCTTTGTTCGTAGTGTTGTTCAATGATATTGATTAACTGGAAATAGAGGGCAAAAGCGCGGGTAACTTTGATCGCTTCCCCTAGTTCCAAGTCTTCGATCATTTTGGTGATCGTTGCTTCGGGACTATCATCGGTCACTTGTCCCTCCTCAGAACAGAGATGGCGCAGTAATTCCAGTAAATCGACTAATTCTTGACCACATTCGGAGACTAAGACTTCTTTCCATAAATCTTCGATTAATTTCAGTCTTTGCTGCAGAAACAGGTTGGAAGTGCTGAAAATATCCTGTTCGGTTTCGGTCGAGGGGACAAGGACGTTCATAATTTCAGTAATCAGTAATCAGTAAACAGTAATCAGTAAACGGTAAACAGTAATCAGTAAACGGTAAACAGTAATCAGTGAAAAGAAAGCTCAGAACTTGCCCCTTAATACTATTCACTGAAAACTCAAATCTGATCATTGATAATTGATCGCTGATAACTGATCTATCGGGATTGGTTCTGTAGGGTTTGTCAGAAATGAGATTGTATCCCAAAGAATCACATTTTTGGCGATTTTTAACAAAAATTTCACTATTCTTGCCTCTTTTCAGGGGGCAAAAGGACTTTTTTCCTGGTAACTTTTTCCAGAAAAGATTATCGATCACTGTTTACCGGTAACTGATCGGGAATATTGAGCAGAGGCAAGCGATCGCCGCGAAACAATTCCTCACTTTCTTGGCCCAATTCAATTAACCCATGATTGAGGGAACGCAAGGCCAGATAAGAGAGAAGAAAGGGAGTAACCGCTAGACTAAGCCAAAGCTCGATCGGTTGAGTTTTCATGGCAATTTTTCGGTTAAAGGACGGCGTTTGATGCGACGAATCGGAAAATTAGCAATCAGGGCGGTAGTTCGTTGGTCACTTTCTAGGAGTAACTCGGTTTCCTCGGTGTCGATATCAAGATAACGACTGACCACTTCTAAGATTTCTTGACGCATCATATCGAGAAGTTCGGGACTAAGATCGGCGCGATCGTGGGCTAAAATAAGTTTTAAGCGTTGTTTAGCTTGGTCGCCACTTTTGCCCGAACCGCGCCATGCTAGAAGTTTATCGATCAGGTCATTCATAGTAGGTTAAGGGGTTGAGATGAGAGAGTTTAAGGCCCAAACAAGCGACGACGCAGACGAGTAAGAAAACCTTCCTGACCAGCCATTAAATCTAGAAACGGCACATCGCGACCCTGTAAACGTTGGGCAATGTTTCTAAAGGCCGTGGCGGGGAGAGAGGTCTTCTCCTCTAATACTAATGGTTCCCCTTTATTAGTGGAAATAATAATTCTTTGATCGTCGGGAATAATCCCCAACAGGGGAATTACCAAGAGGTCGAGAATATCCTCGACGCTGATCATCTGGTTAAGTTGGATCATTTCTGGCCGCAGCCGGTTGACAATCAGGCGGATACTTTTAATATCCTCGCTTTCTAGTAGTCCCACCACGCGATCGGCATCTCTCACCGCCGACATTTCTGGGGTAGTAACGATGATCGCTTCTTGGGCAGCTGCGATCGCATTGCGAAAACCCATTTCAATTCCTGCCGGACAATCAATCAATACATAGTCATAACTTTTTGACAATTGGGCGACTAAATCTTTCATTTGATCGGCAGTAATTGCCTCTTTGGTGCGATTTTGTGCCGCTGGTAATAAAACCAGATTTTCCTGTCTTTTATCCTTAACTAAAGCTTTATCAAGGCTACAATCTCCCGCCACCACATCGAGGGCAGTATAAACTATACGCTGTTCTAATCCTAACAATAAATCGAGATTTCTCAGTCCGAAATCGGCATCGACAAGGGCGACTCGACAGCCTAATTGAGATAAGGCTGAACCTAAGTTCGCCGTTACTGTCGTTTTACCGACTCCTCCCTTTCCCGATGTCACCACAATTACACGAGCCATAATTTATATCAGTTATCAGTTATCAGTTATCAGTTACTGGTTATCAGCTATCAGTTATCAGTTATCAGTTATTAGTTTGATAGAGTTTTTCGTTTCAACGCAGTTAATCCCTATTTTTACTGTTTACTGATCACTGTTTACTGGTCACTGCTCACTTTTTTTCGACCCATCCCACTTTATCTTTAAAGGTGTAGGTTCTGGAAAAATTATAAGCCCCAATGATGCGGATTCCTCCTTCGCTGATACAGGCGATTTCTGGTTCCATGCGATCGCTATCTAAAGCCGGGGCTCGTGCCACTAATTCCGCGATCCTCAGTTGAGTTAAGTCGATTCGCAGGGCCATAATTACCGCTGCTCGATCGCCGCGAAATCCGGCATGGGCTACACCGCGTAAACTCCCCCAAACTAATATATCGCCATCAGCGACGAGGGAGCCGCCGGGGTTGACATCGCCCATGATTATCACTGTACCGGGGTGACGGATTTCTACACCCGATCGCAGGGTGGTTTTTAAGTACAAAGGTTCAGCGAGGGGGGATTGGGGCGGTTGCCCCTCCCCGAAAACATGGGTATTCGAGCGCATTTGTTCGACATTGTAACCCATGGTTGCCGCTGCCACTGCGGTTTGTCTTCTTTGGGTTTGGATCGTGTGCAGGGGTAATTCGGCGCTGTCTAAAATTGTGGCGATCGCTTGTAGTTGGCGTGTATCCATCAGGCGATCGTTGGCCTGTAGGTGTACTGGTGTTCTAGCGGGGCAGTTTTGACCGCTATTACGGAGATAATATTTCAATCCTGTCAAGATATCTGTCCAATCCTGACTTGTCTCCCTGGCACTGGTTTTGGGCAAAATTAGCAGCAATTTCTCGCCCTCACTTTTTAGGTGGATTTGGGCGTATCTCGACCTTAGCGAGGCTGATGGCTCAATTTTTTCGGTTTCTAAGTCAATTTCTTGATTTAATTCGGGTTTAGTTTCATCCATAGAGATAATTTTTTACTTAAAAAAGACAAAGGGCAAAATAGAGATCAGCAAACCGACGGGAGCGGTAATCAGTGAAGTGCCCCATACAATTTTTCAAAAGTAATGGCAGATATGGTTAATACCTGCTACAAATCAAAATTCTCTCATTTCTGCCGGACTTATTGCCCTTAGTCGGGTTACTTTTGACTTGATTGCGGGTGGATTTGGGGCAAATGCAAAGCGGGATCCTGCGCTGTCCAACCGACGGGAGTATCTAAGCGCACTTCAAAATGAAGATGGGGGGGAATAATATCCGGTTGTCCCGTGGTGCCAACCGCACCGATAACGTCTCCTGCTCGTACCCTTTGGTCAATTCTAACTGTAACCCTGCTTAAATGGGCATAACGGGTCTGCCGGCGACCTAAATGATTAATTACTACCAAATTACCATAGGCCCCCTCCTGACCCACATAAATCACTAGACCATCCTCGGCCGCTAAAACACTTGTACTAATATTTGCGAGAAGATCAATACCACTATGAAAGAGATTTTTCTGTTCCGTGGGACTTTTTTGCCAACCGTAGGTTAATCCGACAGTGCTGGCAAAGGGTAAGGGATAAGAACTTAATCCAGTATAATCCGATCGCTTGTCCGTGGCTGACCAATTGCTGCCGGGTATAAAAACTATTGTCGGCCGACGACCACAACCGTTAAGCTCAAAGAGTATATCGGCACGAATACCATAGGCCGCTTCTAAATCGCGCCAAGTGGAACCCCGGGGTGCTTCGATGCGAATGCCGTTCATCGGGGGAATAAAGATTTCTTTTCCCACGGGGGCTAAACCATTTTTGAGAATAGTCGGATTGAGTTTAATTATCGTTGCCGGGATGAGAGCGTATTTTTCAGCGATGGAGGCGATCGTTTCTCCCGCTTGGATTTTATGGCGTTGTAACCTTGATAAAATCGGTAGGGGACAAACATTATCAGACCCTTGGGCAAAAATTAATTTTTGATTTAAGCCCAAAAAACCTAGACAAAAAAACAAAATTGTGCTGGTGAAACTTAGCCAAATTTTCCCACTTCTGATTCTCCGACCCATGACCATAAAAAAACCGATTTCTTAATTACAAAACCCGGAGAATACTAGGAATACTGTCAATAGCTTCTAAAGACTCTATGGCTGCTAAAGCGTCGCGGAAATTGCCCTCGCGTACATCGTGGGTAACAACGACAATTTCGGCTAAATCACCCCTAATACCAATTTGTACCACGGATTCTAGACTAACTCCATGGTCGCCGAAAGCCATACCTAAATGACCGATTACCCCCGGCACATCGCGACAGAGAAAACGAGCATAAAAACGGGTTGATAAATCCTCCATGGGGGCGATTTGACAATAATGCTGGTGAATACAGCTTAAAAGCGGGTCAAGTTCCTTGGTTTTGCCACTACTTTTTAAAATTCCGACGATATTCATCACATCCGATACTACCGCGCTGGCCGTCGGTCCGCTGCCGGCACCCGGTCCATAAAACATCACTTGCCCCAAGGGTTCCCCTTCGACCAGAATAGCGTTATAGACTCCGTTAGCATTAGCGAGGGGATGGGTTTTCGGTACTAGGGTCGGATGAACCCGCAACTCTAGGGTATCGGAATCTTCCTTAACCGTATCTTTTGCGATCGCTAATAATTTGATCACAAATCCCAGTCTATCAGCGTAGGCGATATCGACGGCGCTAACTTGCCGGATCCCTTCACAGTAAACATCTTCCCGTTTTACCCGACCTCCAAAACCCAGAGAGGCTAAAATGGAGATTTTATCGGCTGCATCGAATCCATCCACGTCCGCAGTGGGATCCGCTTCTGCATAGCCTAATTCCTGAGCTTTGGCCAGAACTTCGCTAAAATCTGCCCCTTTTTGGCTCATTTCGGTGAGAATATAGTTAGTTGTGCCGTTGACAATTCCCATGATGCTGCTGATGCGATTAGCGCCGAGGGATTGTTTTAAAGGTTTAATGACGGGAATGCCACCACCCACGGCCGCTTCTAGGAGGACATAAACCCCTTTTTCGTTGGCCTTGGCGTAGATTTCATCACCAAAACGGGCAATAACCGCCTTATTTGCCGTAACAACGTGCTTTCTCGATGCGATTGCTTGGAGAATTAAAGAGCGCGCCGGTTCCAAACCCCCCAATAATTCGACAATAATATCAATTTCGGGGTCAGTAACGATCGATTCTAGGTCAGTGGTCAACAGCTGGGGAGAAAGCTCGATTTCTCTCGGTTTATCTAGGGATCTAACTCCCACTCGTCCAATGGTAATCTCTTTGAGTACGGGATGACGACCAAAAGGATCGAGGAGGATTTTCGCTGTTCCCGTCCCCACAACCCCGAAACCGAGTAAACCAATCTTAAAGGTCACGCTTTTGTCTCCTGCTAGTCCGACGCAAAAAATACTAATGGGCAAGCCGTCGCCATTGTCGATTCTATCATTACAAGGTCTTTGTCTGTGGGGTTTTCTTTTGCTTCCCTGACACCACTAACACAGCTTAAATGGTGGGAGTTAGCCAATTTTCAGCCCGCGAATCGCATAATCTAATAATTCGATAGGATGAATAACGGGTGTATCTTTTCCCTGTAATTGCAGATGTTTTTTAATTTGTAGGGAACAACCTGGATTAGGAGAAGCAATCACCGCAGCCCCAGTATTTAATAAATTGCGGACTTTCTGCTGACCTAATTCATCGGCAGTATCTGGCTGTAGCATATTATAAACTCCGGCACTACCACAACACAGGGCCGCATCGATAGGTTCTTTTAAGTTAATATTGGGGATTTTTTGCAATAATTGCCGTGGCTGCACCGAGATTTTTTGTCCGTGTAAAAGATGACAGGCATCTTGATAAACTAGGGTTAATTCTGTCTCGGTAATCGGCGATAAATCAGCAGTTAATCCCACTGCGGCTAAAAATTCTTGAGCATCGCGTACTTTAGCCACAAACTCCTTAGCCTTATCTTTATATTCAGGATCGTCGGCTAAAATATGATGATATTCCTTGAGAGTATGACCACAACCCGCCGCATTGATAATAATATAATCAACCTCGTTTGCTGCGAAACTATCGATCATTTGTCTGGCTAAACTTTGCGCTTGTTTTTCCTGTCCTTGGTGTGCGGGTAAAGCGGCACAACAACCCTGGGTTTTTGGGATAACCACTTCACAACCATTGGCAGTTAAAACCCGCACTGTCGCTTCATTTACCGGTGAGAAAAAGAGTCTCTGCACACAACCTAAAACTACTCCCACCCGATAGCGTTTTTCCGTTTGGGAAGGAATAACATCGGGATAGTTTTTAAACAGAGAATTTAGGGTAATTTTGGGTAGAATTGATTCCATGGCCGCTAGACGGGGAAAGAGCATTTTTAAGATACCCGATTTCCTGACTAGGGTTTGTAATCCTAGGGTTTGATATAACCAGAGGAAGGGTAAAAATAATTTGAGACGGACGGGATAGGGAAAGAGATTAAAAATGAGAAAACGAATAATTTTATCTTTAAAACTGCGGGGTTGATTGCGTTCCACCTGCGGACGAACTGCGGCGATTAATTGATCGTATTGTACTCCCGATGGACAGGTACTAACACAGGCTAAACAACCTAAACAAGTATCAAAATGTTGGCTAGTGGTTTCGTCTAAAACTGCCTCCCCTTTGTTGATGGCATTCATCAGATAAATTCTGCCCCGGGGAGAGTCCATTTCCTTGCCAATCACTCGATAACTGGGACAGGTAGATAGACAAAAACCACAGTGAACACAACTATCGATTAATTCTTGGGCAGGGGGATTTTTGGGGTCAAATCCTTGATTTTTTTGGTCGATTAATTCTTGAAAGTTAAGGGAATGTTCGGAGGCTTGCATAATTGTTAATTAGATTTTGTTAAGAAAGCGTTCAGGACTAAAAATACCGTGAGGATCGAATTTAGTTTTTAGGGTTTTCATCATGGTAATCGCGTTAGCTGTATAACCCCAAGGTTCAATTTTTTCCTTTAGCGATGGAGGTGCGGTTAACACCGTTAGATAACCCTGATTGGCACTGCACAAAGAGCGAATTTTTTCAAGATTTTCCTCCGATTTTAAGATAACTTTACCCACGCCGCTACTAATATTAATCGAGGCTAGTCCGTTAATTTGGTCGATCACTAGAGCTAAACTGCTAGGTAATAATCCTATTTTGCCGAAAAAATTGCCCTCTTGGTCATAATTATCCATTGTTTTTCGGTATCTTTGCCATAGAAAAACTTCTTCCTCATTCCGATAATAATTAGTCTGACAGTCTAACTGTTGTCCTAAATAACTCACCTGTTGCGATTGTTCGCTAATACTTTCGGGAATGCTTTGAAAACGAAGCAGTAAAGCGACTTTTTCCCCTAATCCTAGTGCTTGCGTCATCCCTGGGTTTAAACATTCAGCCACGGTGGGAGTTAAGGCCGATTGCCGAATAACTTGACTCAATTTGCTAATATTTTCGCTATTTCCTCTGATTATCAGGGTTTCTGAGTTAGCGGTTTCGGGATACAGTCGCAGGGTAATTTGATCGATAATCCCCAAAGTGCCATAGGAACCCGTAAATAGCTTCATCATGTCGTATCCCGCCACATTTTTCACCACACGCCCTCCCGCTTTAGCAATCTCGCCATCGTGACGGATAAAGGAGAATCCTAGGATCAGATCCCGGACTCCACCGTATCTTTGCCGCCATGTTCCCGCGTCGGCCGTGGCCATAATACCGCCAATCGTGGCATTATGGGCATAACTGGGATCTAGAGGAAGAAATTGACCGCTAGGAGCCAAAAAAGCCTGTAAATCAGCCAGTTTAAGCCCAGCTTCCACGGTTATAGTTAAATCTCCCCTAGCATGGTCAATAATCCGGTTGAGATTTTGGGTACTGACTAAAATATCGGGTGACTGGACTAATCCACCCCAATCTAATTTACTGCCTTGACCGTAGGCCAATAAAGACAGACGATTTTCGTTGGCAAAACGCACCAGAGAGGCTAAAGCAGCTGTATTGGCGGGATAGACTAGAATTTCAGGACTTTTGCCCCTAATTGCCCTTGATAATCTTTCTTGTTCCTCTTTTGGCACTTGTGGCCAAGGCATAACCGTGGTGTCGGGGGGTAAAATAGAAGTTATCTGGGCAGCGATCGCAGTCATATTTTACAAAAGAATTGAGGAGTGAGGACTTACCGGCGGATAATGGCGAAGAATGGGGGTAATGCTGGGGCTAATCAGTAATTTTCAGCCTCTATTAATTAGATTACCTTAGTTTGGCTCTCCATCTCCCATGTCGGGCAATTCTAGCCATACTGAGGCACCAAAAAAGCTCTCTTGCATAAATCAAAAAATTTTCGGCAAATGTAGGGAAAAAGCGAAAGGTTAAAGGGAAAATTATCCTTTTGCCTCTTGCCTCTTGCCTATTGCCTCGTCTCAACAAGCAATTTAAATTACGAACAGCTTAACTGCTGAATTAGCCATACACTCGTGCGATAATGGTAGATTACCTCGATCAGTAAGCCAAGAAGTAATGAGTGTAGATTGGACGAATAGCCGCGCCAAGCGATTAAGTGCCTTACCCCCCTACGTTTTCGCCCGCTTGGATGAATTAAAAACCTTAGCCCGCAAAGAAGGACTAGATTTAATCGATTTAGGAATGGGCAACCCGGACGGTTCTGCGCCGCGTCCAGTTATCGAAGCGGCCATTCAAGCTTTTGAAACGCCCCAATTTCACGGTTATCCCCCCTTTGAAGGAACCGCCAGTTTCCGAGATGCGATCGCTAAATGGTATTATCGCTCTTATGGTGTGGAACTCAATCCCGATAACGAAGCTTTGCCGCTGCTAGGTTCCAAAGAGGGACTATCTCACCTGGCCTTAGCTTATGTTAACCCCGGCGATGTGGTCTTGGTTCCCAGTCCTGCCTATCCCGCCCATTTTCGCGGTCCATTGATTGCTGGGGCGACGCTATACCCGATCATTTTAAAAGCGGAACAGGATTGGCTAATAGATATCGATTCTATCCCCGAAGATGTGGCTAAACAGGCGAAAATCCTCTATTTTAACTATCCCAGTAATCCCACCGCCGCCGTTGCCCCCCGGGAATTTTTTGAAAAAATCGTTGCTTGGGCCCGGCACTATGAGATTATGCTCGTCCACGATCTCTGTTATGCTGAATTGAGTTTTGATGGTTATCAGCCCACCAGTTTATTAGAAATTCCAGGGGCAAAAGAGATTAGTGTAGAATTTCATACCCTCTCGAAAACCTATAATATGGCTGGGTGGCGCGTCGGTTTTGTCGTGGGCAATTCCGATATTATTCAAGGGTTACGCACCCTGAAAACTAATCTCGATTATGGCATCTTTTCCGTCATCCAAAAAGCGGCCGAAACCGCCCTACAACTGTCGGATGAATACGTCAAACAAGTACAGGAAAGATACCGGCAGCGACGAGATTTTTTAATCAAAGGTTTGGGACAATTAGGTTGGGATATTCCCCTCTCTAAGGCGACAATGTATCTCTGGGTTCCCTGTAGCGTCGGTATGACTTCCACGGATTTCGCCCTTAGCGTCCTGCAAAAAACCGGTGTCGTCGTCACTCCTGGCAATGCTTTTGGAGAAGGAGGGGAAGGTTATGTGCGCGTCAGTTTAATCGCCGATATCCCGCGGTTGGGGGAAGCTTTACAGCGCCTCGAAGATGCGGGAATTCGCTATCGGTAAAGAGAATTTTTCCCCTTGATTTATCGGCCAAATCCCTCTAGGCGCTGACTAAAATTGCGATTATGATGGAATTTTATCGCGGTAGCTTGCCACTTCCATGACCTACAGCTTAAGAATTGCCGATATTCCCGTCAGTGAAAGACCCAGAGAACGTTTAATCAGTGTCGGGGCGAAAAACCTCACCGATGGTGAATTATTAGCGATTTTATTGGCTACAGGTCAAGGTAAGGGGAAACTCTCGGCAGTGGGTTTAGGACAGCATATTCTCAACGAATTGAGTAAATATCGCCGGGATCCTTTGGACGTTTTGAGAGATATTCACCCCCATGAATTAACCGCTATTCATGGCATTGGACCAGCTAAGGCCACTACTATTCTAGCGGCGATCGAATTGGGAAAACGGGCTTTTCAACGACGACCGACGGAAAAAATGGTTATCGATAGTCCCGATACCGCTGCCGCTATCCTTGGCCATGAACTAATGTATCAGTCTCAGGAACGTTTCGCCGTTATTTTACTCGATGTCAAAAATCAGTTAATTGCGCTAAAAGTGATTACTATCGGCACAGCCACGGAAACACTGGTACATCCGCGAGAAATCTTTCGAGAAGTAGTTAAACAATCAGCTACTAAGTTAATTATCGCCCATAATCACCCCACTGGGTCACTTGTGCCTAGTCAAGACGATATTTTACTCACAGAACAATTATTACAGGGGGCCACCTATCTAGCTATTCCTCTCCTAGATCATTTGATACTCGGTAATGGCAACTTCCAAAGTCTTCGCCAAATCACGGATCTTTGGGAAAAATATCCCCAAGAAGATTAGACCTCTTGTAAAAATCAAAAATTGTTGTTAGGTTTAGCTGGAAAAGGGAGCGAGTGCGACCGAAATCCGGGTAAAATTTGAGAGATACAATCGGTCAATTGGGCATGGATTATAAAGAAGCTGGCGTGGATGTGGAAGCGGGACGCGCTTTTGTCGAGAAAATTCGCCAAAATGTGGAAAGTACCTTCCGTCCTGAAGTTATCGGCGGTTTAGGCGGTTTTGGTGGCTATTTTCAGTTACCTTCCGGTTATCGGCAACCGGTGTTAGTATCGGGAACTGATGGCGTAGGAACCAAGCTGAAAATTGCCCATAGTCTCAATTGCCATGATACGGTGGGAATTGACCTGGTGGCCATGTGCGTCAACGATGTCTTAACCTCCGGGGCTGAACCTTTATTTTTCTTGGATTATCTGGCCACCAGTAAACTGGAAGCGTCACAGTTAGCGGCGGTGGTGTCGGGAATCGCTAGGGCCTGTCGTGATAGTGGTTGTACTCTTTTGGGAGGGGAAACGGCGGAGATGCCGGGGTTTTATTCGGCAGGAGAGTACGATTTAGCGGGTTTTTGCGTCGGTATTGTCGAAAAAAGTCAATTACTCGACGGCAGTAGGGTGCAAATCGGCGATGTGGCTATTGGTTTAGCCAGTAGTGGGGTTCACAGTAACGGTTTTAGTCTTGTTCGTAAGATTATCGACACCCAGGGCTTAAATTGGCAAGATTGCCCCGAAATTTTGGCCGG
Organism: Microcystis aeruginosa NIES-4325; assembly: GCF_008974145.1. GTDB lineage: Bacteria > Cyanobacteriota > Cyanobacteriia > Cyanobacteriales > Microcystaceae > Microcystis > Microcystis aeruginosa_G. The sequence goes on from NZ_BJKP01000008.1 coordinate 14,378, forward strand.
CTCTAGCTTAGGTGAAGTTTTGTTAACTCCCACTAGACTTTATGTCAAACCTGTGCTAGAACTGCTGCGCTCTGGGTTAGATATTCACGCCATGGCCCACATTACCGGGGGTGGCATCCCGGAAAATTTGCCCCGCTGCTTAGGTAAAGGGCATTCTGTGCGGATTTACCGCGAAAGTTGGCCAATTTTGCCGATTTTTCACTGGTTAGCCCAGATGGGATCGGTTAATGCCGAAGCCATGTTTAATACTTTTAATATGGGTATCGGTTTTGTGATCATTGTCCCATCAGATCTGGCTCGATCGACTATTAATCAACTACAATCCTCTGGGATTAATGCCTACCAAATCGGCGAAGTGATTGCCGGCAAGGGAGAAATTGTTGGGCTTGATTAAAGTTAGTTCAGGCTAAGAAGATTTTGCCATCAATTCCACCAAAAAATCAGGTTGACTGGCTGGGATAGCAGCAGCGTTTCGGCTTATCCCCAACCCAATTTATATTAAGTTTTTTTACTTAAGTAGTTATACTTAGTTTGCTTCTCGATAGAATTAGGTCAGAACCTGATAAGACACTTTTTCAGAGAAAAGGAGGTTATGGCCATGCAAGAAATGCCTATCTCCCAACTCTTAGGGTAGCGGTGGTCTGGGGAAAAAGTGCTGGTGACTGGAGCTTCGGGATTTAAAGGCAGTTGGTGATTTGACGCTCCCCGAAGCGCTCATGGGGGGGATTCTTGGTTCAACAAGTCCACCATACCAAGTACCTAAGTACAGGACAAAAAATCTAAGGACTGCAAAAAGCTAAGTACAGGACAAAAAATGAAGATAAAGGAGAAAAGTCATGTTGACAACTCAAGATACCCAAAAAGATAATTCCTTCGCAGAAGCTCGGAAGCAAACTGAAGAATACAAACGCTTGCAAGAAGTCCGTGAACAAAATATCCCTTGGAAAAAATGGGGTCCCTATTTAAGCGATCGCCAATGGGCAACTGTCCGAGAAGATTATAGTCAGGATGGTAGTGCTTGGAGATATTTTGATTACGAGCAATCTCGTTCTCGTGCCTACCGTTGGGGAGAAGATGGAATATTGGGAATTTCTGATGAGCGTCAGCGTCTATGTTTTGCCCTAACCCTTTGGAATGAAGAAGATGAGCTTTGGAATGAAAAAGATCAGCATTCCGAAAAGCATCTCAAAGAAAGATTTTTTGGTTTAACAGGATTCGATAGCTGGCCTAATCAAGGAAATCACATGGAAGATGTCAAGGAATATTACTTTTATCTAGATAATAACCCCACTCATTCTTATATGAAGGCATTGTATAAGTATCCTTATGAATTTCCTTATAAGAAGCTCATTCAAGAGAATAATAAACGAGGAGATGCTAAGTATAGTCGAGGAGAGGAACACCCTGAATATGAGCTAATTGATACAGGTTGCTTTGACAATAATAGTTACTTTGATGTTGTTATTGAATATGCCAAGAAGACTCCTGAAGATATTTTAATTAAAATTACTGTTTGGAATCGAGGCTCTGAAGCTCATCCACTACATATTTTACCTACTCTCTGGTTTCGTAACACTTGGTCTTGGTTGGGAGATGCAGAAAGGGAAAAACAAAAACCAAGTTTGCAGAAAGTTGCCAATAATGTAGCTACTATTAAAGCCCATCATAGTGAGTTAGGTGATTATTATCTCTATTGTCAAGGAGATACTCCTCTGTTATTTACTGAAAATGAAACTAACAACGAACGCATTTTCCATACTGCTAATGCGAGTCAATATGTTAAGGACGGAATCAACAATTATGTCGTTAATCAAGAGCTAGATAAAGTCAACCCTGAACAGAAAGGGACAAAAGCAGCCGCTCACTATAACCTCACTATTGAAGCTGATAAACCTCAAGTGATATGGTTGCGCTTGACAGATGTTGCGCCAGATCAACTACCTGATGCTAATCCTTTTGGAAGTGATTTTGAGAAGGTTTTTGACAAGCGGAAAGAAGAAACTGACGCATTTTATCAAGCTATTACTCCTTCAGATTTTCCAATTTCAGATGAGGAACGACAAGTTCAAAGACAGGCATTTGCAGGAATGCTATGGAACAAGCAATTTTATTACTATATAGTTCAAGATTGGCTCAAAGGAGATCGGTCATATCAAGATAGAAAGTGGCATAAAATATATCCCCCACGAAAAACATCTGAACACATCAGAAATAACGACCGCAATAAGAAATGGACTCACTTGCACGGTGAAGATATAATTTCCATGCCAGATAAATGGGAATATCCTTATTTTTGTGTCTGGGATTCAGCTTTTCATGCGATTACCCTTGCTTTAATCGATCCAGATTTTGCTAAAGAGCAAATATTGCTTTTTACTCAACCATGGTACAGCAAAGATAATGGGCAAATTCCGTCTTGTGAATTTGGTTTTGATGAAGTAAACCCTCCCATTCTTGCTTGGGCAGCTTTGAAAGTTGACGAAATAGAGCATGACATATATGGCTCTCCTTGCGATCAAAAATTTTTGCAATTAATCTTTGATAATTTGCAAAAGACTTTAGATTGGTGGCTAAAAAATAACAGGCTACCTAAACAATCAGGAGAAACAAAAGAGAAATATGTTTTTAAGGCTGGATTTTTAGGATTAGATAATATATCTATAGTTGATCGAAATCAATTCCTCACCCAAGAAACAGTCACAATAGAACAAATTGATGCCACAAGTTGGATAGCAATGTTTTATTTGAATATGTTGACAATAGTTACTAAGTTAGATGTAGAGAAGCAAAAAGAGCGTGAAAATTCTGCAAAAGATTTCCTGAAAAACTTCATATTAATTGTCCATGAAATAAACGAAATTGTTGACAAAAATCAAGTTGCTTTTTGGGATAGCAATGATAACTTCTACTATGAAGTTTTGAAAATTTCTCTGGAAAAATTTTCCTTAGAATTACCACTAAAATATCGCTCCATTCTTGGTATTGTTCCTTTGTTCACTGTGGAAACTTTTGGGAAAGAAACAGAAACAGATTTAACTAGGAATTTAAGAGCAAGCTTTTATAATCCAGAATCTTGTTTTGCTAGGTTTAGGAATGAGGAAGAATTCAAGTATTTACTGGGAGAAGAAGAATGTGTTGATATTCGATCAGATTTACATGAGTGCCTAGATTTATTTTTATCAATTGTCAACAAGAAGAAATTACAAAATATCATTGATAAGCTTCTTGACGAAAAGGAATTCTTAAGTGATTATGGAATTCGATCTTTGTCTAAATTTCATGAAGAACACCCGTATCAATTGGATGGTATGATAAAAATTGTATGGCATCCTGAAATTAAGGCAAATCCAGATGTGCAGCCTTTTCCAATTGAAATGAAATACGAACCTGCTGAAACAAAAACTCCTGTACATACTGGAAATTCTAATTGGCGTGGTCCGGTATGGTTTCCCATGAATTTTCTGATTATTGAATCTCTGAAGAAGTTTCATAAATACTTCAATGTCTGTTTAAAAGAAAAAGACTTTGGAGTATTATGTCCTTCAGTATCGCACCACAAAATTAGCCTTGAAGAAGTTTCAATTGAACTATCTAAGAAACTCATTAAGATTTTCCTGCCTGATTGGTCAGGGAAACGACCAGTTTACGGAGATAACCCAAAACTTCGTCAGCTTTTCAAAACCCCTGATGGCCAGGATTTAATACTGTTCTACGAATATTTTCACGGAGATACAGGTCAAGGACTGGGAGCAAGCCATCAAACAGGTTGGACAGGACTCGTAGCTAATTTGATCTATCAGGTCGGAGAATATAACTATCTCAATAGCGCACCTTCTTAATACTCAATTAACTTCAGTCGGACGGGAGAAGGAAAGTTTTAACCCGGGACAGGATCAAGCTTTCAGCTAATCCAGGATTCGGGTTAAATAGACTCTAATAGATTGTATCCCGTTGACGGGCGGGGCGATCGAGGGATTTAATCGCCGTTGCTAATTCCTCGACGGTCAAACAAGTACCGCCCAGGGCCCCGGCCATAGTGGTAATATGTTCTTCCATGAGAGTACCACCGAGATCGTTGCAACCCCAGTTCAAGGCTTCTGTCGCCCCCTGTAAGCCCAATTTTACCCAACTGGGTTGATGATTTTTAATGCTATTGCCCAAATAAATCCGCGCCACTGCTGTTAATTTTAATGTATCGGCTAAAATTGGCTGATCTCGTCCGACTCGATTTCTCAGGGGTTTGGGGGCCGATTGTCCCACAAAAGGCAATAAAATAAATTCGGTGATTTTAGCCAGATAATTATTTTCTAGGGCGATTTCTTGCTGTTTTCTAATTTTTTCAAGGTGCTGCACCTGTTGGCTAGGGGTTTCAATATGACCGCAGAGCATGGTACTGGTGGTATGTAACCCTAAGCGATGGGCAGTACCGACTATTTCTAACCAAGTGGCGGCATCGATTTTTTCTGGACAAATTACCCGTCTCACCTCATCCACTAACACCTCGGCAGCCGTCCCCGGCAGAGAATTGACTCCTGCTTCTTGCAGGGAAGCGATAACTTTTTCGTAACTTAAACCGTCTTCTCTAGCGATAAATTGGACTTCTTGGGGCGAAAAAGCGTGTAAATGCAGGTCAGGAAAGGCTTGTTTCAAGTTTTTAACAATTTCGAGGTAATAGTCTAAGGAATTGCCCTTAATCTTGGCTTTTGGGTTTAATCCTCCCTGCATACAAATTTCTGTCGCCCCACGATGGACAGCATCCGCCGCTTTAGCGATAATTTCCTCTAAATTAAGCCAGAATGCTCCCTCTTCATTTTCATCGCGTCTGAATGCACAAAAACTGCAATGCTGCTCACAAATGTTACTAAAATTAATGTTGCGATTGATCACGTAGGTGACGGTATCTCCCACCTGTTGATGACGCAAAAAGTCTGCCGTTTCCCGAATCTGGGCAATTAAACGGTTATCGGTAGTTTCTAGCAAGATAATCGCTTCTTTTGCCGATAAATTTGCCCCTGACCGCGCTTTTGCCAAAATATCGGTTACGGGTGCGGTGATGGAGGAATTAGTCACGGGAAATAAATATTGAGGGTTGGCGATCCTAATTGTAGAACGAGGTCAGAAGGAACAGTAAAGAAAGAGAGCCGATTTAATCCTTTTTCTGTTCCCCATTCCCTTGTCTGCACGCGGTAATTTCCGGTTGAGAGCCTTTATTGCAGGGTGGTTTGTTTTTCCTGTTCTTTTTGTTGACGTTTTTTCTTTTCTGCTTCTAGGGCATCTTCGATAACCTTGAGCAGCTGATCCATTTTATCAAGATTACCGCGATAAACATCGAGGTCTTTTTGCAGTTTCTCGCTGGAGAGATGGAGAATTTCTGAGAACTTTTGCAAAATTGGTTCGCGTTTTTCTTTTTCCTTGATCATGTCCGGTTGTGCTTCGGCTAAAATTGTATAGAGACCGATGGCAAAGAGGCGACTATACTTAAACTTAGGCGCGTTGATCACCGAAACTAAACTATCAGACAACTGATTGTTACCACCTAGAGCCTGGTTTTGCAGTTGGGAGAGCAAGGAATCAATATTAATTTCTTTGGCAATAGCGATCATATTTTCGGCATCACGACGATAGACTTCGGGATTACCATTAACCGCTTGGCACAAAGCATTAAAAATATTCGGTTTATCTTCCTCCGGACGATAGCCTTCCATGAACTTCTCGAAAGAAGTAACCACACCAAGGGCATAAATTGGATCATAATGGAAATCTACATTAACGGAGAGCAGGTGCATCTCAACTAATAATTCCTCAACCACGCGCCGATATACCGAATTGATGGGGCGGGTGTGGCGAGTATAAAAATCACGCTTACTATCGGAAACAGTACGAATTTTGTCCACAGAACCAAACTTCATAAAAATTTAACACTGCTCTCATTTTCCCCCTTCTGGTTCCCCCTGACAAGGCCGGTGATCACCAAAGAGCCGCCAGCAGTCAGTCCAGAGAGAGCAAAAGAGCGAGTAAGATATAAAGATATGGAAACGGGAAAATCGAGATAATTAGCCGATACTGCCTCTACCAATCGCTTTTTTACTTTTCACTTTTCATTTGACTATATGGCTAATCAAGACGACAAAATCAAAATTATCAGTGATAACCGGCAAGCGCGCCATCTCTACGAGATTTTAGAGACTTTTGAAGCGGGGGTGCAGTTGCTGGGGACCGAGGTTAAATCTGTGCGCGCTGGTAAGGTGAACCTGCGGGATGGTTACGTTTTACTCCGCAATGGTGAAGCGGTGTTAATTAATGTTCATATTTCCCCCTACGAACAGAGTAGCGAATATTTTAATCACGATCCGCGCCGGACAAGAAAATTGTTGATGCACAAAAAGGAAATCAGCAAACTCATCGGTCAAGTGGAACAGAAAGGCTTAACTCTTGTGCCGTTGAAGATGTATTTTAAAGGTAGTTGGGTAAAAATCAGCATTGGCCTCGGTAGAGGCAAGAAATTACACGATAAACGCGAAGATTTGAAACGTCGTCAGGATCAACGGGATATGGCACGAGCGATGAAGCGTTAACCAAGACACTTATCGGACTGGCAAAGGTCTAGGTAAGAAACGATCGAGTTTTGTTACAGTTGAACTGTATTAAGCCCCTTGCGGCCGTCACCATCCCCCTCACCTTGGGTTAAAATTTATGTTAAAACTCTTGACAAAAGTAATTAAATATGCTAAAGCACCCGCTTTGATCGCTCTATCCTTAGCTGTAGGTGCAGGGATTGTTTTACCAAAAATAACTTTAGCCAATGGCAACCCTGGCCTAACAATTTTTAGCGGAGTCGATCGCAAGGATGTCTTAGATTATTTTTTGCAATTTGGCGGTCGTCCCAAGCAAATGGATCGTTATAAACTCTATATTCCCGCGAAAAAACTCTCCCAAGGAGCTTCAGCTTTTTTTATTTCCTATCCCGATTATTTTAACGGCCAGTTTGACACCAATAAAATCGAGGTACGCATCAACGGCAAATCTTTACCTTTAAAGGAAGTGGTTTGGGATAAGGATAGTCGCGTTATTCAAATTATCCCCGAACAAGCGATCGATCCGACCAGCAAAGTTGAAATCGTCATGTCTAATGTCAGAAATCCCGAATTAGGCACTTATTACTTTACCTGTGATGTGACTGCCTCTGGCAATATTCCTGTCCGTCTCTACGTTGGCACTTGGATTGTCAGTATCGAACCTTAAAGTATTTATTGGGGATGGGGAAATGGGGAATTTCAACTAAAAACCCCAACACCCCAACACCCTGTTAGTCCGAGAAAGAGTCAACCCAAGTCAACTATTTGCTTCCGAGTTGCCAAAATCTGGGGAATTTTCACCTATAGACTCGTTGGTTGGGTAATTTTCCTCCGAGTTTAAGTTTTTGCGACTGCCTTTGTGGGAATTTCTGCCCCCTTCCCGTCCGATGGCTGCCATGTGGGCGCGATCTCGGCTAACCGCTTCACCACCTTTTCGTCCCGCTTCCCGGGCTTCTTCCGAGGTAAATTCGTGGGCTGTACCTTTTTGATGAGCAGCCTTACCACCTTTACTAGCGATTTCCCGTTGTTTAGCTTGATCCATAGAGGCAAAACCGCGTTTACTCTTACCTGTCATAATATACCTCCTTGTGAATGCTGATTTTAAAAGTTCTTAAAGACTTACGCGAGATTTTTAAAACATCAAAATCATGGTCTTGTCGCTGGACAAAAAATTGAGATTGCCCCGCTTTTTTCCTCTAAGAACTATGGATCACTACCTAGTATCATAACTCATTAGCTTGACTTCTAGGGAACCAATTACAGCGATCAAAGATCGTATTTTATGTTAAAAAATATTAAGCGAATTGAGCAGTTAGTCAGTCTCAAGAACTATCAGTTATCTTAATGGTGAGGTACAAAGTTGGCCTTTTGGGGAGTCGGTCTTCAGTGATCAGCTTCTGAAGGCAAGAGGCAAAAGACAGTATCTGGCAATTCTCCTACCTAAAAAGATCAGTATTCAGGAGATTGCTTTTATTTATTCTCCCTGCTCCTCTCTCCCTGCTCCCTTCTCCCTGTTCACTGATTACTGTTCACTGAAAAATCCCCACTTTCCGCTGCCCACTTCCCTTACTGCATGGGAATTCTCAGAAAAAAATGACAAGCCGCCACTGGGTACATTTTCCCCTTGAAAATGGCTGTATCGGAGAAGGGATCGGGTTGTTAAAGTTGGATTGGCAATTAATCATTATGATTAAAAACGGATTTGGTATCATAGATCATAACTACTCTAGAAGAGCCGAAAAAATTTACTTGGCAGATACAAAGTACCATCTTCGTAAATCGCCTTCAGTTTTTCCGTCATAACCATTAGCGGTAAGTTTACCTGCACTTCCTGATCCCCGCACGCAAAAAATATGTCTCAAAAGCCGATTTATCTAGATTGCCACGCTACGACACCGCTCGATCCACAAGTTCTGGCGGCGATGTTGCCCTATTTTACCGAACACTTTGGTAATGCCAGTAGTATTAATCATGTCTATGGTTGGACAGCCGAGGCCGCGGTTAAACAGGCAAGAGAAACAATCGCCGCTGCTATTAATAGTAGCCCCGAAGAAATTATTTTTACCAGTGGGGCAACGGAGGCCAATAACCTGGCTATCAAAGGGGTTGCCGAAGCGTATTTCGCCAAGGGGCGGCACCTAGTCACGGTGGTGACAGAACATCGCGCCGTTTTAGATCCTTGTCATTATCTGGAAAAAATGGGTTTTGAGGTGACAATTTTACCCGTCGGTGCTGATGGCCTAATTGACTTGGAATTACTAGAAAAATCTCTGCGTCCTGAGACGATTTTGCTGTCAATTATGGCTGCTAATAACGAGATTGGGGTGATTCAACCTTTAGCGGCAATTGGGGCGATTTGTCGCCGCTATCAGGTACTTTTTCATACGGACGCGGCCCAAGCAATCGGGAAAATTCCCCTAGATGTGGAGGAAATGAATATAGATCTAATGTCCTTAACTGCCCACAAGGTTCACGGACCGAAGGGAATCGGTGCGCTGTACGTCCGGCGCCGGGGGCCTAGAGTCCGTCTCGCCGCTCAAATTCAAGGGGGAGGCCAGGAAAAAGGACTGCGATCGGGGACAATATTTACACCACAAATTGTCGGTTTTGCCAAGGCGGTGGAATTGGCTATCAAAGCGATCGAAGAAGATACTAGGTACTTAAATCAATTAAAAGCCCGTTTATGGGAGATTATCAGTCAATTAGACAGAATCTATCTCAATGGTCATCCTAGTCAAAGATTAGCCGGAAATTTGAATATTAGTATTGAAGGGGTGGACGGTGCGGCCTTATTGTTAGGATTACAGCCAATAGTGGCGCTTTCCTCCGGTTCTGCCTGTTCTTCTAGCCATACCGCCCCCTCTCACGTTTTAACTGCCTTGGGTCGCTCCGAATCTCTCGCCTATGCTTCCCTGCGCTTCGGGTTGAGTCGTTTTAATACTTTAGAAGAAATTGAACAGGTGGGGGAACAGGTGGTTTTAACGGTTAATTCCCTCCGCAAAGCCAAAAATTTTAATTTTTGCTCAGACCAGTAATATCAAATCCTGTTCTAATAAAATGAGTAAAGACGCAGAGATAAAATAGCCAAAAAAGCCTAATTAGCCGAATATCTAAGTTGAAAGCCACTGAAAAACAGATACAGAACCAGTCAAGATTTGCTGGAAAAAAGAAGATGGCGCCTGTTGTGTCAAATATCTTGAGGAGGGACAATAACTAATAACTAATCACTGATAACTGGTAACTGATCACTAAAATTACTCGTCTTCGGCAAAAATAAAGCGAGTTAGTTCACTAGGATCGGGTTCGGGGCTAGATTCAGCAAATTTAACCGCTGCCTCGATTTCAGCTTGAATTTTCTGCTCTATTTCTTTTAATTCCTCTCTCGTGGCCAGATCTCGCTCGTAGAGGTAGGCGGCAAAGCGAGTGATCGGATCTCTTTCACCCCAGAATTGTTTCTCGTCAGCGCTGCGTAACTCGTCCGGATCTGCCAGAGAGTGACCCCGGAAACGATAGGTTAACGCCTCTATTAAAGTCGGTCCCTCACCGGCGCGGGCGCGGGCTACAGCTTCTCTGGCGGCGGCATGAACGGCCACCACATCCATACCGTCCACTTCCACACCTACCATACTAAAAACACTGGCTTTTTTATAGATTTCCGGTTGGGAAGTGGCTCGATCGTGGGCCATACCGATCGCCCACTTATTATTTTCCACCACATAGATAATTGGCAACTTCCAGAGGGCGGCCATATTCAGACACTCAAAAAACTGGCCATTATTACTCGCCCCATCCCCAAAGAAACAGGCCGTTACCTGATCGGCACTGGCATCAGCCATGGCTTCGCGACGGTATTTACTCTGAAAAGCCGCCCCAGTGGCGACGGGAATCCCCTCGGCCACAAAAGCGTAACCCCCTAAAAGCTTATGTTCGGCGGAAAACATGTGCATGGAGCCGCCCCGTCCTTTACTACAGCCGGTAGCTTTGCCGAATAACTCCGCCATTACCTCTTTGGCGGGAACTCCGGCACTGAGGGCGTGGACGTGATCGCGATAGGTACTAGAAACGTAATCTTCTCCCTGACGCAAGGCTTTAATAATACCGCTAGATATCGCTTCTTGACCGTTGTAGAGGTGGACAAAACCGAACATTTTGCCCCGATAATACATTTCGGCACATTTATCTTCAAACATCCGCCCCAAAACCATATCTTCGTATAGGCGAAGACCTTCAGCTTTGGTAATAATGATGGAAGCAGGATTAAAGGTTGGTAAAGTACGTTCGGAAATCATAGGGTCTGTAGTATCATTTAGACAACAAAAAGGCAAGGGGAGAGGAAGCGGTAGATTTTTCGAGAATTCTGGCAGTGAATTTTTTAGTCTTAAACCAGTTAGTTCTTGGTATTTTCTCTCTCAAATCTAGTCTTAGTCAGTCAGAGATTGGCTAGGATAGAATGGTATCTTGTTATTTTACTCGCTCCGCTCTCACTTACATCATTTAATTCACTAAGGACTCTCCAGAGTTGAGGTACAGCTAACCGTGCGAATTCCTCTTGACTACTACAGGATATTGGGAATCCCCTTTCAGGTGAGTGCCGAGCAAATTGATTTGGCCCACGCCGATCGGGGACGGCAATTGCCACGTCAAGAATACAGTCAAACAGCGATCATTGCCCGTCAGCACTTGTTAGATGAAGCTTACCAAGTGTTAAGTGCTGCGGATCGCCGTCGTGATTACGATGCCCAATTTTTCGACCCCAATCCCCTGCTTCTCAACCCAGAAAGCAGCACCGAAAACCTTGATTCTCAGGGTGGGGAGGCGGCGGCGACTTCCGCAGAATATCTCACCCCCCAGATTACCATTGCCCCCGCCGATCTCGTGGGAGCTTTGCTCATCCTGCAAGAGTTGGGAGAATACGAGTTAGTGATTCGTTTGGCTGAAACTTATCTAGATTTAGAGCCAACTACTCGCCCAGACATGATCTTAACCTTGGCTTTGGCCTACGGGGAATTAAGTCGGGAATATTGGCAGGATAAAAATTATGAACAGGCGGCCAGCACCGCGGCTAAAGCCTTGACTTGGTTGGAACAAGAACAAATGTTCCCAGAAGTGGCCAGGGAGATTCGCCATGATTGCGATCGCCTGCGTCCCTACCGGATTCTGGAATTGTTATCCCAAGAAAAAAAACCTAGTCTTGCCCGTCAGCGCGGCTTAAATCTCTTGGAGGAGATGTTAGAAGCTCGCGGCGGCATCGATGGCCAGGGCGACGATCACTCTGGGTTGGGGGTGGATAATTTTTTACGCTTTATTCAACAGTTACGGGTTTATTTGACTCAGGCTGAACAGGAGAAAATTTGGGCAAAAGAGGCACAACGCCCCTCGGCGGTGGCTAATTATCTGCTGGTCTATTCCTTAATTGCCCGCGGTTTCGCCCAAAAACAACCCGCCGCTATTGTCGCAGCCAGCGAGCGCCTACAGCAATTACAAAAACATCAGGATGTCTCCCTAGAGCGATCGATCTGCGCCCTACTGCTCGGTCAAACCGAACAAGCAAGCACAATTTTAGCAAAAAGTCAAGAGAAAGAAATATTAAATTATATTAAGGAACAATCCGGGCAATCTCCCGATCTTTTACCTGGGTTATGTCGTTACGGTGAGCGTTGGTTACAAACAGAAGTTTTCTGCCATTTTAGTGATTTAGTTGAGGGGAAAGCCTCACTCAAAGAGTATTTTGCCGAGGAAGAGGTACAAAATTATTTAGAAGAATTGTCAGGTTTTCCTGATGAAAAAGTTCCCGTGCCGGTTCGAGAAAAGCCCAGCGAACCTTTAGAATCGGAAGTAAATGTTCTCAAAACCCACACCCCCCCCACCCATTTAAACCCAGTGCCAGGAGCGACACCGATGAGGGAATCTGCTTATTCTTCCCACTCTCGTCCCCAAAAACCGTCTTTAGCTAGAGCTAACGGTGAGCGGACAAGCACTGCTGTACCTGCCCTGAGAGCCACCGCCCAGGAGGAAACTCTTACCCCCTATACTCAGGGTACTGTGGTGGTGACAGCAGCCCATCGTCAACCGGCACTTAATCCCCGCCGTCGTCGTCCTAGTCGCTCCCGTACCCCAGCAGCGGGCAACTCCCAGCAGGCAGCCCTAGAAACGGTAAAAACTGCCGTAGTACCACCGAAACGGAGACGACCGGCCCGCAGAAAACTACGACTCGATCGAGTGGCAATATTGGGGGTAGGATTAGTGGGAACGCTCGCGGTTTTGTCCTTAGGGGTAAAGGCAATTGTCGATAGTCAATCTCCTTTGGCAGCCCTGCAAGGGGAACAGTTACCGATTTCTTTAAATACTCCCATCCTAGAAATTCCTTCGGCTAACGCGGAAGTGATGGAAGGGATTCCCTTAGACAAGGAAACGGGCAAGGAGACGATTCAAGCTTGGTTAGGGGCAAAATCGGCCGCTTTTGGCAGTGAACACCAAAAAGAGCAATTGAAAGAGGTTTTAACAGGTTCAGCCCTGGAAATTTGGCAAAAACGGGCGGCGGCTTTAGGGGGAAATAACTATTGGCGCTATGATCATCAGGTGGATGTGCGATCGGTTACTAATAATGGGAAAAACCCTAATTTAGCGACGGTGGAGGCGATAGTCAACGAAAAGGCCATGTATTTTCATAATGGCAAGGAAATTGTCGAGCGTTCCTATAATGAGTCCTTGAAGGTGCGCTATGATTTGGTACGGCAAGGAGATAAATGGTTGATCGAAACAACCCAAGTCGTACCCTAATTATGTTAGTGGGTTTGGAACGAGCAAAAGCGCAATGCAGAGTCGTCTGGCTGTACCACACTCGCGAAGTATGAGGCAATCGCCATCGACAAAGAAGCCTCGGAAACTCCACTTGATCGAGTAGCGCAGTGGAGTGGTTCATAAATTACATCTTTGAGCCAATGTAACTGATTTTCTATTTTCCCACCCAAACAGAGGTTCTCTGTCTGCTGAAATTACTATGCAGAGACGATCCACTGTCTGGAAGCAGTAAGGAGTGTGTTGTCCTTCACTCGATCCCGAACGTCACCGAAACGACTGCGGTAATATCTTTATCGATCGAGGAAGTGTCGTAAATTCCCGAATCGCTCACGTCGGTGGAATTGCGCGAGGTGATCTGAAAAACTCCTGTTTTCGCATCGCGCACCCTTCCCACCCGACTGCCGGTACTACTGGCGATCGCTTCAGCTCTCGCTCTTGCGTCTTTGGTCGCCGCAGCTACCATTTCCACCCGCAGTTGATCGAGTTGGGTGTAAAGGTATTGCGGGGGTTCGGAGACGAGGTTAATTCCCTCCTCGATCAATTCCGTTACCTGCCTAGAAAGTTCCGTGTAACGGGCCACATCGCTGCCTCGGATCTCGAAGCGTTGGCTGAGGCGATAGGCGAGAATTTGCCCGGTTTCCTGGCCGTTAGCTGTTACTTCAGGAATCGCCATCGTCTCGATCGCGTTGGTGGTGATTGCGTCGTCGGGAACTTGTTTTTCTTTGAGATAAGCTCGTATCCGCTCAGTTTGCCGGATCAGATCGCGGTAGGCATCACGAGCGGTGGGTTGTTGACTGGAAACCGATAAACGCCAGAGAAGATAATCCGATGTAATCGCCTTTTTTGCCGAACCAGTCACGACAAAAACATCGCTGGCCCGTCTCACCGCTAAGAGGGAGCGCGCCGCTATCCAGGAACTGAAGACGAGAGCGATCGATAGCGCCGATAAACCTGCGAATACCTGCGGGAAACGTGGGAATATAGAACTGTCTTTCATCGTCACCCCTCCCAGAAATCCGATGTTTCTATCCTATGCTAGTAGCGAGCGGGTTGAAACTATTATTTACAAAAATCAATTTTTCTCGCCTCAGGTCGATGGGCTGTGACAGCGAAAATTATTCAGCCCTTACTGGATTTTTAGGGCAATAGTGACTCATTGACACTTCCGTCGCGCTCATGGGAGGGATTCTTGGTTCCGCTGAGTCGCTGAGTTTCTTTAGCCTGACAGGACGTATCCAACCAAGCCAGAGGGAATCTCTCCCCAAGCGTAGTAGTTTCCGTGTGTCCCACGGTACTTAGTCCCTTTTTGAGAATGTTGATAGGGGCGTTAATATCTCTATCTTCTACATAGCCACAGTAAAGACAAATATGGGTTCTTGTCGATAGAGATTTAGGGACTTTTTGACCACAATTAGAGAAATTTTGACTCGTGTTATGGGGTGATACTGCTACCGTAGCCTTACCATATTTAAAACCAAAATATTCTAACCATTGCTTGCTTCGGCAAGGTTTAATTTATACTTCACCTTGACGAGAAACTCTGTAGTCAACAGCTGACAGGGTGAGAGCGGGGGTCTTCAGCCCGACATTGAGATAAAATCGATCTAGTTAAAAATTTAATTCCGAAACTATGTTCGACGCACTGGCCGATCGCTTAGAAGACGCATGGAAAAAGTTACGAGGTCAAGATAAAATCTCCTCGGCCAACATACAAGATACCCTCAAAGAAGTCCGGCGGGCTTTACTGGAAGCAGATGTTAACCTACAGGTAGTCAAGGGATTTATTGCTGAGGTCGAGAAACAAGCCCTCGGCGCTGAAGTTATTTCCGGAGTCAATCCCGGCCAGCAATTTATCAAAATTGTCTATGATGAATTGGTCAAAATTATGGGGGAAAGTAACGTTCCCCTAGCCCGGGCCGATAAACCCCCCACCGTAATTTTAATGGCCGGGTTGCAAGGGACGGGAAAAACCACCGCCACCGCCAAATTAGCCCTATATCTCCGCAAACAGTCCAAAAGCTGCCTGATGGTGGCTACCGATGTTTACCGTCCGGCGGCCATTGACCAATTAATCACCCTCGGTAAACAGATAAATGTTCCCGTCTTCGAGATGGGTTCTCAGGCCAATCCCGTCGATATCGCCCGTCAAGGTGTGGAAAAAGCCAAAGAATTGGGCGTAGATACCGTTATCATCGACACCGCCGGTCGTTTGCAGATAGATACCCAGATGATGGGCGAACTAGGACAAATCAAGAAAATTGTCAAGCCCGACGACACTTTATTAGTGGTGGATGCGATGACTGGTCAGGAAGCGGCCAATCTCACCCACACTTTTCACCAACAAATCGGCATCACAGGGGCAATTCTCACCAAACTCGATGGCGATACTCGCGGTGGGGCAGCCCTATCAGTGCGGCAAATATCGGGACAACCGATTAAATTTGTTGGGGTTGGCGAAAAAGTAGAAGCTTTAGAGCCATTTTATCCCGATCGCCTTGCCAGTCGCATCCTCAATATGGGTGATGTCCTGACGCTAGTGGAAAAAGCTCAGGAACAGTTAGACCTAGAAGACGCGGCCAAAATGCAGGCCAAGATTTTAGAGGCTAAGTTTGATTTTAATGACTTCCTCAAACAGATGCGGTTGTTAAAAAATATGGGTTCCCTGGGGGGAGTCTTGAAGTTAATCCCCGGTCTGGGCAAACTGAGCGGGACAGACATCGAAAAGGGCGAAAAAGAGTTAAAACGCACGGAAGCGATGATTAATTCCATGACCACGGAGGAACGCGCTAACCCCGATTTATTGGCTAAGTCTCCTAATCGTCGTCGTCGCATTGCCAAGGGTTCGGGACATCCGGAAACAGAAGTTACCAAACTAATTGCTAATTTCACCAGAATGCGATCGATGATGCAACAGATGGGACGGGGACAAATGCCCGCTATGCCGGGAATGCCCGGTATGGGTGGCGGAATGTTTGGGGGGGGCAATCAACCGGGGTTCCGCGGTCAGGGTGGCAGCCCGAAAAAACCGAAGAAAATCAAGAAAAAGAAAGGTTTTGGCGATTTATAGAGGCTAAAAATGTTGAAATCCGGAGCTTAAACTGAGGTGTCTTCCGTCGGCCAATTTTATCTCTTTCTCCCGGACAATTTGACCGATTATCGCCCCCTCTTCCCCCACTTTCTCCAGCAATTCTCTGGCACTGTCCGGGGGCAAAGACAAAACTAACTCAAAGTCTTCACCGCCGTATAAAGCCCATTCTAGAGCTTTTTCGGCTCCTACATATTCTTTCAGGGTTGGATGCAGGGGAATCCTCTCGATTTCAGCACCAACCCCACTACAGCGACAAATTTGCATGATGGCATCTGCTAACCCGTCACTGCTATCCATGCCGGCGATGGGAAATTGCTTGACAATTTTTTGTAAATGTGGTATGCAATCGAGTCTCGGTCGCGGGCGTTGATGGGCTTGGATTAATCGCTTTTTTTGAGCGGAATTTAAATTCCTCCCGGTTTCAGGGTGCAAGAGTAACTCTAATCCAGCCCGCGATAAACCGTGATAACCAGTAATAAGAATACTATCGCCAACTTGTGCGTTAAAACGTCTAATTTCTTCATTTTTTGCCACTTGTCCCAGGGCAGTGATGCTGATGTTAATCTCCGTAGCCCGACAGACATCGCCACCAACGATCGCCGTCTGATATACTTGCAGACAAGAGCTAAGACCCCGATAGAGTCCTTCTAGCCAATCGATGGCTAGATTGGGAGTTAAAGCCAATCCTACCGTAATTCCCAGGGGTTCTGCCCCCATAGCCGCTAAATCCGATAAATTAGCCGCCGCCGCTCGCCAGCCCACATCTTCCGGAGAGGTGGTAAGATCGCTAAAGTGGACGTTATTAACTAAAACATCAGTGGTGACGACGAGAGAGTAACCCTCTTTGAGGGATAAAATTGCGCCATCATCACCGATAATCTCCGCAGGACAATATTTTTGCAGAATCGGTAGCAATCCCTGTTCACCCAAGTCTTTAACGGTTAAATTCATAATTTCTGGGAATTGAACGATGCAGCTTCTAAAAAGTCTTTAGTTAAGAGAATTGGTGCTGATTTTTTCGTAGGCGCGATCGATAATTCCCCGACCGCGCAAAAAGCCGGTATTAGCCCCCGGACAAAGATAGGAGAGGGTTTCTGGACTAAAACGGTCTAAAATAGCCTTTTGTGACCGCAGTTGTCGCGGCCAGTGGAAAGTTTTCGCGGTCTGTAGGGGGTGCGGTTGACCCTTAGTGTCGGGGAGAAGATGACGACCGGTAAATAAAACCCCCCCGTGACGCTGCCAGTAAAGACAGGAGGAACCGGGAGAATGGCCGGGAGTCCAAAAACCGCTACAAGTGGGAGATAACTGGATTTGCTGCTGAAAAACGGTAATTTGACGGTGAGGAAGTAGATAAGCTTCCTGTTCCTGTAAAATAATCTCACAATCAAGTAAACTTTGCAGAGAATCGCTCTGTTTACCCTGACCCCCGCGATGGGTAAAAAATAGGTAACGGACTCCCTTTTCTCGGAGAAAATCCCGCTCGCTCTCGTCACAGCCAGGACAATCCACCAGAATATTACCAGTATTTTCTACAATAAGATAAGAGGTTCCCCCTAGGGTTTCCCGATTAGGCGAGAAAGCGTATAAACCTTCTAGAATTAATCGAGGGGGTTTTGTAGTTTTGCTAACCTCTAAAGGAGACGATTCGGTTTCCGATCGCATGGTTTGCCTATCCAAATCACAATCAATGCGGTTTATAACTTAGCACGATCAATGACCGGGCCGGCTGAAATTAGCCGCTTTTTATTCAAGAGAAAAGATCCGATATGGAAATGTGGTTGTTATTAGGGATTCTTGGCGGTTTCACTTATTTTATCGTCAAGCGTAGCGTGGCCAAAATCACGACAACACCAATTTGGTTAATTTGGTTAGTCCTGATGACTCCGGCTCTAATTTGGACGGGATGGACGTTAATCTATGGAGAGGATACCCCCATGCCGGCATTTTTGCTCATCAGTCCCTTTGTGATCTGCCCTTTTTTGTACTGGTGGCTAGTACAAAAGGGTCGAGTTACTCCCCAAGAAGGCCCCCCATCACCAGAGGAAAAAGCGAATTTAGTCCTAGAAAATATTGATAATCCTGCACCTAAAAATAATTTAAAACCGATCACTGCCGAAGAGGAAAAATCCCTAAGAGATTGTTTTCCCTGGAGTATTTATTATCTGCAAAATATCGATTATCGTCCCCAGGCAATTCTCTGTCGGGGGAAATTGCGAGCGGTTCCCGAAGAAGCTTATCAAGTGATTAAAAACAATGTGGAAAAGGTTTTTGGTGATCGCTTTTTATTGCTTTTCCAAGAAACTTTTCAGGGACAACCTTTTTTCGCTCTTGTGGCCAATCCCTGGCAGCAAAAAACAGAAAATATAGAAACTGAAAAAGTTACTCGCCCCCTTCTTGCCTTGGGTTTATTGTTATTAACTCTCTTAACTACCACGGTTATCGGTGCGGGATTAAGTGGCATTACCGCCCGACAATTAGAAAATAATTCTAGTTTATTATTGCAAGGTTTACCCTATAGTTTAGGCTTAATTGCTATTTTAGGACTGCACGAATTCAGCCATTATTTTACAGCAGTTAAATATAAAATTAAAACTACTTTGCCCTATTTTATCCCCATTCCTTTCTTCCTAGGCACCTTCGGAGCTTTCATTCAAATGCGATCGCCTGTACCCACCCGCAAAGCTTTATTTGATGTGGCAGTGGCCGGTCCGTTGGGCGGTATAATTATCGCTATTCCTCTACTGTTTTGGGGATTGTCCCTCTCGGAAATAGTTCCCCTAACTAATCAAAGCAGTTTATTAAATTTTCAGGCCTTAAATCCGCAGTTTTCTTTTTTCTTGTCTATCGTATCTAAACTAGCCCTCGGCAGTAATTTAATCGCGGGAAAAGCCATCCATTTACATCCTTTAGCGGTAGCTGGTTATGTGGGAATTATCGTTACAGCCCTAAATTTAATGCCGGTGGGTCAATTGGATGGTGGTCATATTGTTCACGCCATGTATGGGCAGAAAACCGCCATAATTATCGGTCAATTAACTCGATTATTCATGTTTATTTTAGCCCTAGTGCAGCCAGATTTTTTACTCTGGGCGATTATTCTCTTATTAATGCCAGTCAGCGATCAACCAGCTTTAAATGATGTGACCGAATTGGATGATAAACGAGATTTATTAGGTCTATTTTCCCTGGCTTTGTTATTAAGTATTTTGCTGCCCCTTCCCGAAGCGGTAGCCCGTTGGTGGGGGATGTAAGCGACTGCATCAATCAACCTGAGTTCCGGGAAAATTATCGGTCAGTTGGGGAATAAAATCGCCATCTCCTACGTCAATGTGAGTTCGATGATCCTCACCCTCGATCACTTTAATCCACAAAGCTGAAGGCTGACAACCCCTCAGCGATCACTGTTATATGGTTCTCAAGGCTAATTCTCGCAGAAAAAAGCGAGTTTCTCCGAAAGGGAAGTTAGGCAAATCTAGGTTAAAATTGCTGGCTATTCCGCTAATTTTGGCGAGTTTAGGCTGGTTATATCACGATTTACGTCAGCAGTGGCTAAAACCAGAAGCGATTTTTGTTTTGGGAGGTCATGCCGATCGAGAACGTTTTGCGGCAAAATTAGCTAAGGAATATCCCGATCTACCGATTTGGGTGTCTTCCGGTAGTCCGCGGCAATATGTGAAAAAGATTTTTAAAAAAGCGGGAATTCCCCTAGAACGTCTCCATCTCGATTACAATGCGCGAGATACTGTCACTAACTTTACTAGCCTAGCCGATCAACTGAAAGCTCAAGGTATTGATAGTGTCTATCTAGTCACTTCCGATAATCACATGAGAAGGGCGCGATTAGTGGGAGAAATTGTTTTTGGTAGTCGCGGAATTGTGATTAAACCGGCGACTGTTCCCTCCCAATCACCCCCCGAACCCCTAGAAAAGTCACTCAGAGACGGTTTTAGGGCAATATTATGGATAATAACCGGTTCTACTGGGGAATTTTGGCTAAAATCCGATTCTAGTCCCCCTCAATTCCCAACCAAATCAAAATAAAATTATCTTGACAAAATTCCCGACTTTATGTTAAGCAAAAACACCATTTTCGCCATCCTATTGATTTTTGTGCCGCTATCGATCGCCGGTTCCCTGTTACACTGGGGCGGAACGGTAGTTTTTATCACCGCTTGTCTAGCCATTATCCCCCTAGCGGCCTATATGGGGGAAGCCACGGAAGCGATTGCGGTGGTGGTTGGGCCAAATATTGGCGGTTTGATGAATGCCACCTTTGGCAATGCCACAGAATTAATTCTCGCCTATGTCGCTTTGCGGGAAGGGTTCATCGATGTGGTAAAAGCGACGATTACTGGCTCAATTATCGGTAATTTACTCTTAGTTATGGGATTATCGATGTTTTTAGGCGGTTTACGCTTCAAAGAACAGGAATTTCAGCCAATAACTGCCCGTTTAAACGCTTCAGCTATGAATTTAGCGGTGGTGGCGCTCCTTTTACCAACTGCCGTGCAATTTACCTCCACGGGAGTCGGGGAACCAGTCCTACAGCGTCTATCCGTGGCCGTGGCAGCGGTGTTAATTTTCGTCTATGGTTTAAGTCTCTTATTCTCCATGAAAACCCACACCTATCTCTACGATGTCGGGATTGCTGGTATCGAGGAGGAAAGCACTGAAGAAAACCCCGCAAAGCCGAAAATCTGGTTTTGGTCTTTGATTTTATTGATCGTTACTATCGCCGTGGCCGTAGAATCAGAGTTATTAGTGGCATCCCTAGAGGAGGCTACGGAACAGCTAGGTTTAACGGCACTGTTTACCGGGGTGATTCTTTTGCCTATTATCGGTAATGCGGCCGAACACGC
Source organism: Microcystis aeruginosa NIES-4325 (assembly GCF_008974145.1). Taxonomy (GTDB): domain Bacteria; phylum Cyanobacteriota; class Cyanobacteriia; order Cyanobacteriales; family Microcystaceae; genus Microcystis; species Microcystis aeruginosa_G. The sequence continues at coordinate 35,701 of NZ_BJKP01000008.1, forward strand.
TACGGCTGTCACCGTCGCTCTTAAGAATAAAATGGATCTATCGGTATCTGTGGCCGTCGGTTCCAGTATGCAGATCGCCCTGTTCGTGGCTCCAGTTTTGGTTATCATGGGTTATATTATCGGTCAGCCCATGGATCTAAATTTTAATCCCTTTGAGTTAGTGGCAGTGGCTGTAGCGGTGTGGTTGGCTAATTCGATTAGTAGTGATGGGCGATCGAATTGGTTGGAAGGAATGTTACTCTTAGCTACCTATGCTATTCTGGCCTTGGCTTTCTTTTTTCATCCTCTCACTGCTTAAAGTTATCCCTTGGAGATATATAGACAATGACGGATGCTTTGGCTTAAGGGAGTGGTAAAACTGGCAATTTCGAGGATTTTACCGCCATTTTTCCCTAGATTCTCCTCTAAACTTAAACTATCCTGCGCGGACCACTGACCACGATAGAGAATAGCGATTCCGGTCTTTTTCAGGAAAGGCAAAGCATAGTTAACACAAATGTCCACATTAGCTACCGCTCGCAAACAGACGATATCGTAAGCACAGTTATGTTTAAGGTTTTTCCCGACGATTTCCGCCCGACCTAAACGAGTTTTCGTGTTATTTAACTCTAATTTGTCAATAACTTCTTCAAGAAAATTAATCTTTTTTTGGGTGGAATCTAAGAGAGTCACCGACCAATGGGGATATGCGATCGCAATTGGCACACCCGGAAATCCGGCCCCCGTCCCCAAATCAATGACTGATAGGGATTTTGTCAATAGATATGGCTGGGATTTTTTTAACCAAGCTAAACCCGATAAAGAGTCCCAAAGATGTTTTTCCCAAAACTCCTCTGGTTGAGTAATTCGGGTGAGATTAAAACGTTGATTACCCTCTAAAATCAACTGATAAAGTTGTTGAAATCGCGCTTGTTGGGCCCCATCGGGTTGCCATTCTAGGGTTTCTTGCCAAAGGTCAAATAATTCGGGAAGGATCATTAATTCAGTTATCAGTTATCAGTAATCAGTAATCAGTTATCAGTTATCAGGTATGAGGAGAGTGGGGAAATTTCAACTAATACCGCAAAACCGTAAAATCTCAACTATCTGTTTTTTCACTTTTTAATTCCCTCAAATGTCCTTGTTCAATTTTCCAGTGACGGTCAGCAATAGGCAATAATTCCCCAGCATCGTGACTAACTACTAATAAAGTCCAGTGTTGTTTGAGACTAGCGAGAAGTTTAGCCAATTGACGACGCATCGACCAATCTAAACCGGCCGTAGGTTCATCGAGAAGTAACAGATTAGGCTGCCGGATTAACTGAACAGCGAGGGATAAACGACGCTGTTGACCTCCACTAAGATTGTGGGGAGAAGTATCCAGGGGAATGTTTTCTAATCCTACCTCCTTTAAGGCCGCTGTTAGGCGATCGCTTTTAATCTCCGGATGACCGAGACGCAACTCCTCAAGGATGGTTTTACCGCAAAAATGACGTTCGGGAAACTGAAAAACGATTCCCCCTAATTGTTGCAGGTGCAGCACCGTTAATTCTTGGTCGCGCCAGTGAATTGTCCCTCCTGTTTTATCGGCAAAGCCTGCTAGAATTTCCAAAAGAGTCGTTTTTCCGGAACCACTGGGGCCAACAATCAGACCTAATTCTTGGGGGGCTAATTCGAGATTAATCCCCTGTAAAATGGGATTGAGGGCAGCGGGAGGATGATAAACCACATCTTTGAGATAAAGCATTGACAGGAAAATAACTGGAAATTAAGTCTAGAAACCCGTTTCTATTGTGACAGATTTTTTCATTCGCTCAAGGAGACTTTTGATCATGGTGCTGAGCTTAGGTTTAACCAAAAAAATGGCGATCGGTGCTTCCCTGGCTATTATGGTAATGGTTAACTGGATTGGTCCCGGGTTAGCCGGAGATCCTTTCCGCAAAACCAATCCCCGACCGATTGGTGATAAGACCGAGGCCGCTTTTAACGCTATTTTTAAACAAGGTAACTATCTAGAGGCAAAAAAATTAATTGTTGAGGCCACGGAAAAGGAACCCCAAGAACCTTTGGCCCATGCTATGCGCGCCTCTCTTGCTTTTACTGACCAGGATTGGAACACCCTCAAAACCTACTCGGAAAAAACTAAGGCAGCGGCCAAACAAATGCAGGACAGCGACCCTTTAAGGGGAAATTTGTATCTAGCGGTGGGGAGTTTTTTAGAGGGAACCTACGTTTTCCAAACCGAAGGAGCAGTATCGGCTATCCCCAGATTACAACAGGTGTTTCAGTATTTGGAAACCGCAGAAAAGGCTAATCCTACGGATCCGGAATTGAACCTGTTAAAGGGTTATATGGATTTGATTTTAGCGGTTAATCTACCCTTTTCTAGTCCCCAAGAGGCAATTCAACGGCTAGAAACCTACGGAAGTCCCGATTACTTGGTCGATCGAGGTATAGCTCTAGCTTACCGGGATTTAAAGCAGTATGATCAGGCTTTGCGGTTTATCGATAACGCTCTGAAAGCGACCCCCGATAATCCAGAATTAATGTATCTGAAGGGTCAAATCCTGAGAATTCAAGGCAATACGGATAAAAATACTGGCTCTTTGAAACTGGCATTAGATTACTTTAATAATGCCCTGAAAAAACAGGAACAACTCCCCGAATCGGTCAAAAAACAGTTAAATCGCGAACACCGTAAGGTACAGGAGGAGATTAAATCCCTAGAAAACACCGCTAGTCGTTGAAAAAAGCCTAAAAATAGTCAGTATTTGGGCTTTTTATCAGTTATCAGCTTCTGAAGGCAGCCGGCAGCGGTCAAATTTTGCCAAAACAGAAAATCTCCTCTTATGGTATATAAAGTAAAGGATTATTAAGCTTCGCGGAAGTTTATTAATTAAAGTTAAAAATATATTGACAAAAAAATTGGCTTGTGGTAGGGAGCAGAATTTAGCCAAACCTCCTAGCTGATTTCTTGTCAAGGGTTCACCTAAGTGTAATTGGAGATTTCATGACGGCAACGACGGATAAATTGCATGGGGAGTTGATCACCTCGATCGAGCCAGACTTTAAACTGAAAGATATTATTAAAACCATTCCCAAAGAATATTTCCAGAAAGACCCGGTTAAAGCTTGGTTTGGCGTGATTACGAATATTTTGGCGGTCATTGCGGGTTATGCAATGCTAGTGTATTCTCCCTGGTATTTACTGCCTTTAGCTTGGATTTTCACTGGTACAGCCTTAACGGGATTCTTTGTGATCGCCCATGATTGTGGTCATCGGTCTTTTTCTAATCGACGCTGGGTTAATGATCTTGTCGGTCATATTTTCCTCTTACCCCTTATCTATCCCTTCCACTGCTGGCGTTTCCTGCATGATCGCCACCATGCTAAAACTAACATGGTAACTATAGATAATGCTTGGGATCCGTGGGAATTAGAAGCTTTTAACTCGGCCAATCCCTTAGTGCGTCTCTTTTATCGCGGCATTCGCGGACGTTTCTGGTGGCTCGGTTCGATCGCCCACTGGGCTATTCTACACTTCAACATCGAACAATTCAAAGAGAACGAACGGGAAAAAGCGCGCTTTTCGATGATTGTCGTCCTAGTTTTTGCCGCTATTTTTTTCCCAACCCTCATTTTCTACACTGGTGTCTGGGGATTGGTTAAATTTTGGGTGGTACCTTGGTTTGTCTATCATTTTTGGATGAGTACCTTTACCCTTGTCCATCACACAGACCCCGATATTCAATTTTCCTATCCCGAAGACTGGAATCAAGCTTTAGCGCAACTAGAAGGAACAGTTCACTGTAGCTATCCCCGTTGGGTAGAAATTCTCTGTCACGATATTAATGTCCATATCCCCCATCATATCTCGACGGCGATTCCTTCCTATAACCTCCGCAAAGTTCACGCTAGTCTCAAAGAAAATTGGGGTAGTCACCTAAAAGAAACCAATTTTTCTTGGGCATTAATGAAGCGAATCGTTGATTATTGTCATATTTTCGACTCCGAAACCGCCTACAAAACCTTTAAGGAAAGCCGCAGTTAAATCAGTTATCAGTTATCAGTTATCAGATTTGAGTTTTAAGTATTAAATAGAAGTTTCCTAGTGTCTTTTCACTGATTACTGTTTAATGAAAAAAGATTACCAGGAACCGCGTTTGCCACTGGGCATAACTGTTAACCAATTGGTTTTTGCTAGGGCGATTTGTTCTTGAGTTACTTGGACATCAGAGAGATTAGCCCCGCAAAGATTAGCACCTTTGAGATTAGCATGGCGAAGATTGGCTCCGGTGAGATTAGCCCCGCGTAAATCGGCCTTTTCTAGGTCTGCATAAGCGAGATAGGTATTATTTAAATTAGTATTTTTGAGAATAGCATGACTGAGATCAGCCCGGCCTAGATCTGCATTAGACAGATCTGCTCCTTGTAAATTAGTTCCTGTTAATTTGCATTGATAGAAATTTACCCCCAAAAGTTTTACTTTGGCCAGATTGAGATTCGGTAATTCCTCTTGGGAAAAATTGCGCCGGCCGTTATTGTAAGCATCGAGAATTGCTTTTGCATCTAAGCGGGGTTTTTTCTTCAGTAAGGTTATATCTATGGTGCTGCGGTCTTTACTCCTACCCCCCAGCATATTATCTGGAGAGACAACCGGATTTTTGGGGCGCAATTTGGAACTTAGAGGGGCAGAAACGGAGGAATTGGCTATCAGACCTGAATCTTCTGGGGGTGTCGGGGAAGTGACCACTGGAGCCGTGATTAGACTTTGGTTTAGACTATCGGCATAATCCGTCATTTCTAAAGCATCCATTACCTCTTGGGCGGATTTGTAGCGATGACGGACAGAGACTTCCATCATGGTTTTCAGGACTTGGGCAAACTGGGGACTCACCTTGACTAATTTTTCCCAGAGTAATTCACCTGTATTTATATCTACTTCGATATCTTTAGGAGACCTGCCCGTGAGTAGATAGAGACAAGTGACTCCCACCGAGTAGATATCACTAGCGTAAACGGGACGCATGGCCATCTGTTCAGGAGGGGCAAAACCTTCGGTCCCCAAGGCAAAATTAGTGAAAGCGTTTTGAGAGTTGGCATTAGTAATCATAGTGTTAACTTGATTTGTAACCGCCCCAAAGTCAATTAGAACCAATTTTCGGTCTGTTTGCCGACGAATTAGGTTAGCGGGTTTGATATCCCGATGAATTACCTTTTCTTCGTGGATATATTTCAAAATCGGCAAAAGTTCGCTTAAAAACTGTTTGACTCCCGCTTCGCTAAAGGGACCGCGTTCTTTTACCTCTTGTTGTAGGTTATAACCTTTAACGTATTCTTGAACTAGATAAAACTGTTGATTATCTTCAAAATAGTCTAATAATCGGGGAACCTGCGGATGAATCCCGACTTTACCTAGGGTTTCCGCTTCTCGCTCGAACAGTTCTTTGGCCATGCGAAAAATCTTAGGATCATTAGTGGAAGGTCGCAGTTGTTTGACGACACATATTGGTTTACCCGGTAGGGACAGATCCGATGAGGCAAAAGTTGCCCCGAACCCCCCTTTTCCTAAAATACCTAGGATTTGATAGCGATCGTGCAGAAGCAGTTTAGAACCGCAATTCTGACAGATTGACGCTGTAGGGGCGTTTTTCGGTTGAGAACAGGATGGATTAACGCAGTAGCTCATTGAGAGTCACCAATTGACCTTATGGGGGGTTTTCATTCCTATAGCGGCAGGCATTTAGCCCTTCGCTATCGGCAAATTTTTGCTCTATCTTCCTTTTTGGTTGGGGGAGATGTTTTAACTTCAAAGCATCGTGTCATAACTTTCAGAAGCGGAAGACTGGTAATGGGACAATTGCCAATCTTGATTCCTCAATCTCAACACAGGGAAAAACTGTGATCTCAAACGATGTCAACAAGCGATCGCTAGTTCTCTCAGTCTTTCTTTAGTTTATGATTCCCTAAAATTGCCGAAAATTAACAGGGAGTGGCTTGAAAGGAAAAAGTCAAGAAAGAGGGACAGAGAGACTAAGGAGGTATCTCATAGTTGTGACCTTCTCTCACTTATGGTGAGTAGCAGAAGTTGTTAAGAGAGGGCAAGTGCAATTTGCCCCTACATTAATATTAATGCGCCAATGGCAGGGGCGCACCGCCTAGTCCCAAAATTTATATACAGCAGTTATCTTAATGGTCAGATAGGAACAATGCCAATTGAGATGCACCCGATACTAAAGTAAAAATTCGCCTATTGCCTGTTCTTTGGTCTCTGATGACTGGTTACTGGTCACTGATAACTGTCTCCTATCCCCTAATCACTTTCTCACTTTCACCAAGGCAGCCCGGGCCTGTTCGCGGTCATCGAAATGGATTTTTTCCGTCCCCAAAATTTGATAATCTTCGTGGCCTTTACCCGCAATAATTACTCCGTCTCCCGGTTGTGCCGCTTGAATAGCCGTGTCAATGGCCAAAGCGCGATCGCTAATTACCTGCACAGTAATTTCTGGAGGAATGCCAGCGATAATATCCTCAAGTATTCGTTCGGGAGACTCTGTGCGGGGATTATCGGAGGTAACTATGGCTAAATCTGCTAATTCTGCGGCTATTTTACCCATTAACGGTCGTTTTGTCCGATCTCGATCGCCGCCACACCCAAAAACACAAATCATCCGACCGGAAATAAAGGGCCGGGAAGCTTTTAAAACATTCTCTAAACTGTCGGGAGTATGGGCATAATCGACAATGACACTGATATCTTGGTCGGGAGCGATGCTAACCCGTTCCATCCGCCCCGGTACTCCTGAAAACTGGGGAATTTGACCGATTACTGACTCTAAATCTACACCATATTCTAACACTGCCGCCACCGCCGCTAACAGGTTAGCTAGATTATATTGACCCACTAGAGGAGAAGCAAAGGCTATTTCTCCTTGAGGAGTCACCATCACCCCTTCCACTCCCGTGGGTTGATAGTGTAAATCTTTAGTATAAAAATCGGCACTAGCATCGGACACACTATAGGTTAAAACCTGTTGGGGAGACAGGGAGGCCGCTAAACGTTGACCATAGGCATCATCAAGGTTAATAATCGCCTTACCTTGCAGATAATCGGCACTAAATAATTTAGCTTTAGCGGCAAAATAATCCTCCATATCGAGGTGATAATCGAGATGGTCCCGGGTGAGATTAGTAAACACCGTCACGGGAAAAGTACAACCCTGTACCCGTCCCTGGGCCAGTGCATGGGAACTAACTTCCATGACGGCGATTTCATTGCCGGCGCTCACCGCTTTGGCTAAACTAGCTTGTAACTCATTAGCGAAAGGGGTGGTATGATTAGCGGTTTCTTGGAATCCTTGCCAACGGGTGTAAAGAGTCCCGAATAAAGCGGTGGGAATCCCTGCTTGGCCGAGAAAATATTCAATTAAATGGGTGGTGGTGGTTTTGCCGTTGGTTCCCGTCACACCGATTAATTTTAGGGTAAGGGCCGGATAATGATAGAATTTAGCTGCGATCGCAGCAGTGGCAGTAACTAAATCTTCCACAACCATTACCGAAGCATCCTCCGGAGGGGGAAATTTAGCGGCGGCTGCCGGGGAGATAATCGCCGCTACGGCCCCGGTTTCCAAAGCGGAACGCCAAAATTCCCCCCCATCCACCCGCGTTCCGGGTAAACCGATAAATAGATATCCCGGTTGACAAGCATGGGAATTGGTGGAAATTCCTGTAATCTCGGTTTCTAAAGCGATAGGAGAAGAAATCGGGGAAACCGGGGTGATATTTGTCAAAAGTTCTTGTAGTTTCATGGTCAGGATTGAATCTAGGGATTGCTGCTTTTAGATTAGCCGATAATCAAAGAGGTTCCTAGGCTATTAATTTAACGATAAAAAAACTCAGCAGTAAGGATATCAACCGCGATAAGCTAAAAAAAACAAGGCTATAGCTTGTCAACTATTGAAGATTTTCTGCTTACTATTTTCGGGATACTTAATATGCAATTCGTCGATTTTCTGACTCTCATTCATCCTGTCCTAGCGATAGTGGTCGTTTTCCCCATTATCGGCCTCGTAGTTAACTTTGCTTGGCAAACCCGTCAACGTCGCTTAGAAAACGCTGCGGGAAATAAAAGTAAAATTCCGCCAGTGGTCGGGCCGGAACATCTACGCTTAGGCCGCTGGTTAACGGGTACAGTGGTAGGGGTTAACCTGTTAGCACTAGCTTACTCGGTCGTTTACGGTTTTAATGGTTTTGTCGATAAACAAAAAGATGGAAAATTAGACTCCTTTCAGGTCATTTTTGTGATTTTGATGTTTTTTGTCACCATTGCCTCTTTGGTCTGTCTCTACCGCGCTAGACAAGCTCTCTGGCGCGGAATTTTTGCCACTTTGACTGGCATCGGTTTAATTATTATCGGTTCTCAGGATGGGGTCTGGCGACTCTCGGCCCAATGGTACTGGTCTCACTACTATATCGGCATGGCGGCATCATTACTGATGATTTTCTCTCTGGCCATTGTCGAAGATATCTATAAAGACCGTTCCCATCGTTGGCGCATTGCCCATACAGTCCTCAATTGTATCGCTCTGGCTCTCTTTCTGGGACAAGCCATGACAGGTTCGAGGGATTTGCTGGAAATTCCCCTCAGTTGGCAAAAACCAGCAATTTATCGCTGTGATTTCACCAATAAAACCTGTCCTGAACCGAAATCCTCAACCCCCCTTATCAACCCGATAAGTTAAACTTTTTTAGGGACTGGGAGAGGGAGAGGCAGTCGCGAAATTAAGGTACACACTCAGATGCACCCGCAGCGGTATCGATGGGTTCTTCACACCAATTGGCAATCTCACCAAGTTGGGGCAAAGTGTTTACGGGGGCTGGTTTCAGGTTTGTGATTAAGTCAGTCCATTCTACCCCTTGGGTAACAGCCACAGCATTGTCAGGTGAGGCACAGCCTGAAATTTTGCCCCAATTTTTACCCCAGGCGGCACCGACGAAAGCACCGTTACCGCTTTTACCGAGGGAATAGGCAGGAGCAAAGATAAACGCTTCTAGTCTTTGGTCTCCTCTCAGACAAATTTGCGGCGCAGCGGCACCTAAAATAGTAGGGTGATTATAGGCATAAATTTGTAGATTGCCCGGTCTACAGCCGTCCTCACCATTGCAATTGTGTTCGATGGCACCGTTAATATTACCTCTAACATAAAAAACCACCCGTTCCCCCAGAGTAATGGTAATCTTCTCGCCATCATCCAAGTTGATATTATCAACGATATACTCGTACGCTCCGCTGGGAGATGGGGTGTCTCCCGGTCGGGGAAAAGTTTCGGAACTGGCAAGTTCTAGGTCTTGCTGCTCAGGGCGAAGGGTGGCTGCAATGGGAATTTCTGGTAAATTGCGGAAAGCCACACCGACAAATTGCGCTTTGTAGGGGGTACTGGGTGCAGGTATGGGCTGTTGAATTTTCTGCGTGTTAATAATACATTCTAGATCTGGTTGCAAAGTTGCTGTCACCTCAACAAATCCCGTCGCCGCCGTGGTGCCGCTCATCACCACATCCCCCTGAAAGTTAGCACCGCCAGAATAGTCGGCACTACCGACCGTAATCTGGGCAGTTTGACCCGCATTTTCCGTGGCTCCCTCGCTTACCCATAAAGCCGGGACAGTGGTGCGAGTGAATGCGAGGGGAAGAGAGGGACGAATCGGGATACTGACCACCACACGGTTACGGGAGGCGGCATTGTCGCCACTATCTCTATTTATATCAATGTTAGTTAGGTCTGTTTCGGCACTTTTGCGGGAACGCCCTTCGAGGGTGAGAACTCCCAAACCCAGAACATCGGGGTCGACTACGTCGTTATAATCGTATCCAACCACGCGATAATAACGATTATCATTCAACTGGAACTGAAACCACTCACCACTAGCTAAATCTCTTAATCCTGGGCTTGCTGCTCGTTGTCCTGTGGGTGCGAGGATTTTGTTGGCAATTTCGTTATTACGATCGGGATTACCACAGGCGGCGGCAATGGCTAATTTTTTTAAATCTGTTTGTAAACCTGGACTGGGATTACCAGTAGGTACTTGGGCGTTCTGCCAACAATCGCCAGAAGTACACTTACTATCAACCGTCGCCATAACTCGAACGCTATTGAGTAAATCTTGTACACGCGTCACCCCAGCTTCGGAACTTCTTAAACCATCAGCCCTGGCGTTTTGGGCAATTACTTTCGATTGGTCTCCCTGGGCGCGTATGATCATAGTCATTCCTGTTCCCATCATGATGAGTCCAATTAACACGGCAAGAGGCAAGGCAAACCCTTTTTCCTTATTAGCCATCAGGTGAAGGCATAAACGATTTTTCATGGGCTAGTCCATCTAAGAATGGTTACTTCTATTATAATACTGTCAAGTTTTGGTCAAGTGACAACCGTGATATAGAGTTTCTCGTAAAGGTAAAGTACAAAATAATCTTTGCTAATCAAATATTTCAGCTGCCAGAACGAACCTCATTTATCTAAGAAACGCTGTCAACAGCCGGTAATTGTTCGATAAGTATTTTCGACTTTTGGCCCTCTTAGGTTCGGTGGGTAAAATGTATTCTAAGATACAGTCCTGCGGGCGAGCGCGTGGAAGGAACCACAGGGACACAGAGGACACCAAGATTGATCGCTTTTATAGTAAGTTAAACTGATCACACAAAGAATAAGAGAGCCGACTTTTGACTTAACTAAAGGGCTGTTTTTCGATTCAAAAATGCCCGCCAAATCAAGCCTATTCCACGACAAAAGCTGATAATTAACAACCAAAGTGATTGTAATTCTCCCGCCGTATTTTTCAGTGGCCAGCGCTGGGGACGACAGAATAGAAAAGTAATTAGTTTTCTCTGCTCTGATAGGGTAAGTGGCTGGAATTTAAGGGTTACTTGCCAGATTTTTCCTCGTTTTTCTAGATTGACTAGATGAGCAGATAGGCGCAAATCTTCGCCTAAAATATCTAGGAGTAATTTTTCTGAGTAGATAGGTTCACTTAGGTTAATTTCTGCTCCTATTTCTGAAAGGTTTTTCAGATTGCCCTGTATAACTATATCCGATTCTGTTATCAAGTTAACGGGAGATTCCAGCACTTGGTATTGAGTTTCTAGGGTGAGGGGAGCTTCCAATAAAGCCACTAGAGCAGTCATGATAATAACCACGTTATATATGGCCAAAATCAAGCCAAAATTTAGGGGACTTTCTTGATAATTGTGATGATTTAAATTAAAGAAAATACTAATTAAAGTAATGGTGAGAAAAAAGAGTAATGGGTAGGATAAGTGCCAATTATATTGATAATTTTGGCGAGCAATTCCCTTCGGTGTCACCTGAAATCCTTTGTCAAAGGGTTTCCAAAGAACATGGAGAACTGTTAGGGATGTAGGTACACAAATAATCATCGATAGTACCTCAGAAAAAATAATTGAGCGCGAGCGAGAATTTAACCAGTGATAAGTGGCTAACTGCAGCATCATGTAGGGTAAAAAGATATAGATTGTCTCATCGATGGTAATATTAAAAGGTACGATATAACCAAAGGTATAAAGGAGAGGAATAAGCAGAGAAAATAAACGAGCTAAGGGAGAAAACCAAGATAAAAGTCCTTCTAAGTGTGCCAATCTTTGGGGTAGAGTTAGTCCCGCAATTTTCAGGGGATTAGCTTTGATAAAAAAGGCCTGTAAAGTTCCCCTTGCCCAGCGCAATCTTTGCCGTAAATAAGCTGATAAACTTTCGGCAGATAAACCAGCGCTGAGTTTTTCATTTAAGTAAATAACTTCATAACCTTTCGCTGAGATAGCAATCCCAGTGAAATAGTCTTCACTAATAGATTCTATATTAAAGTAGTCCACTTCCTCTAATGCTTTTCTTCTGACAATAAAAGAAGTGCCAGCACAGACAGGACTACCTACCCCATCTTTAGCTGGTTGGATATGACGATAAAATAATTCTTCGTCGGGAGTAACGAGATTTTCTAAGCCTAAGTTATGGGCGATAGGATCGGCGTTATAAAAGCTTTGGGGAGTTTGCACTAAGGCAATTTTAGGGTTTTGAAACCAGCCAACAGTTCTTTCTAGGAAGTTCTGACAAGGAATAAAATCTGCATCAAAAACCACCACTAATTCCCCTTGAGTTTGTCTGAGCGCATGGTTTAAATTACCTGCTTTAGCGTTTTTTCTATCCTCACGAGTCAGATAATGACAATTTAATTTTTCTGCCAATTTATCAATTTCTGATCTCTGGGTATCATCGAGAATATAAATATTTTTATGGGGATAATTCAGGGCTTGACAACCGATAATAGTTCTTTTTAAGATGAAGGCTGGCTCATTATAGGTGGGAATCAGGATATCTACCGTCGGTAAATACTGTTTATTGATCACTGCTTGGCTATAAAAATCAGCTTCTTTGCGTCTATTTTTTGTGGTCAAGACTAAAACTAACTGAATTATGCTACTACTTAAAACTATCATCTCAATGCCTAAAAGTAGTAAACTAAAAAAGCCATTGAGAGGAGTAGAAAGATTTAAGGTTTCCAGAATTCTCCAGAGTAGATAGCGCAGGGTGATAGCTAGAGTGATAGAAATAATGACTAATCTTGACCAAACTTGCGGATGCGGAGACAAGAAAATGAAGAACTGCGTAAAAATTAGCAGGATAACTGTGGGTAATAATAATTGATAGCTATTAGTAACTGTGGGAACTTTGATCCAAGCAAAGGGGTTAAAAAAATCTTCTACTAAGCCAAGTAGTAATCGATAAATATTGTGTTCCGGCCAACATAATGATAAACTGACCATCATTAGCCCGCCGATCACTGCTAACATAATTAAGATAACTGATATTATCGCTAAAATCGACTTGAATAGGGAGGAATATGCTGGTTTTTGAGGTAACGGAAAAATCGTTTCTTGGTTAGACATAAATCCCCTTCTGAGCAAATAAATCTAAACTATATTTTACAATTCTTAACAAAAACCTGTACATTTTTGGCAATGACAGGATCGCTCTCCACCAAAATGCTAAATTTTGTATCAAACCAGATGAAACTAGCCAGAAAAAGTCTAGAAATAGTATACTTTGGTTAACCGTGAGGAAAAATTAATCTATGATAGCCGTCAAAATCGCCGTTGTTAGCGCTCTCGTTTTAGTTGTGGTCAAATTCGTCGCTTCTGTTCTAGGCAAAGGCAATATACCCCTACTTAATCAGGCTGTCACTGTGATTTTAAGCCTTTTCATCGGTTTTGAGTTGATTCAACTAGGACAAGCGGTGATTGAAAAGATTAATTAAGGGCTAAACGGGCTAGATAGAAGCTAGTAATAGTTTTAGCATCGATCGATTCTCCCCTTGCGATCGCTGATTCCATTTCCTCAAAACTCATAAAAACCACTTCTAGATCTTCATCGGCATCTTGATCGGGGGGCAAGCTTAATTTTTCCAGATCCTGTGCCAGAAAAGCATAGATGTATTCATCGGAATAACCTGGTGCCAGGGCAAATTTACCCAAAGATTGCCAATTATGCGCCCGATAGCCCGCTTCTTCCTCTAATTCTCGTTTTACCGTCGTAGCGGGGTCTTCTCCTTCATCGATCGTTCCGGCGGGAAATTCCAGAATTCGAGCTTGCAGACTAAATCGATACTGACGTACTAAAACTAATTGACCTTCGCTGGTGATCGGAACTGCTAAAGCGCCTCCCGGATGACGCACACATTCCCATTCTCCCTCGACACCGTTAGGTAAACGGAGTTTCGAGACTTGAAATTGAAAGACGCGACCTTGATAAAAAAGACGTTGTTGGAGAAATTGAGGTGGTTCAGACATAGGAAATTTCAACTAGGACTTTAAGAATTAATATCAAGAAATGTTACCTTTGTCACCGGTGTTAGGGATCGGGCAGAATTATCGTCTGACGGCCGAGGAGAGATTCAGGTTATAATGGGAAATGCTGTCTTTACAGGTTAAATCTTTTTCGAGAAACCCCCATGGCAAAAAAATCGATGGTAGAACGCGAGAAAAAACGCGATCATCTCAGACAAAAATACGAAGCTAAAAGAGCGGAACTAAAAGAACAATTCCGCACCGCCGAAGATTTTGAAGAAAAACTGGCAATTCACCAAAAATTACAGGAATTACCCCGCAATAGCGCTCCCAGTCGTCACCGCAACCGTTGTTTAGCCACGGGCAGACCGAGAGGATACTATCGCGATTTTGGTTTATCGCGCAACGTTTTACGGGAATGGGCGCACCAAGGTCTTTTACCCGGTGTAGTCAAGTCTAGCTGGTAGTCAGAAACAAAATCCTCGCAAAAATCCTGTGATAGAGGTGTGTTGACATCTCCCCGCTTGCAAAAGACGGGGATTCTCATCAGTAAAATCGAGCAGGGTTGAAACCGCGCTCGATCTCGATGACAATCTATTTTAGGAAGCCTGTCTAATAAGCGAAGAAGGGTTTATTCTTAATTCTTAGTTAGGGTCATTAAAAAAAGCTGGGATTATCATTAAAGTAGTCCGAAGCCTGATCCTGATTTTATGGCTGTCAGTATCTCTCGTAATTGTAGGGTTGAGAAATACCCAATCTTAACCAATGAACAGAGCGAGAAGGTATGAGCAACCCTTCTCGCTTTATTATAACTAAACTAACACCTCCACAGCTTGCGGAACTACTGCCGTCTCGGTCGTGGTATTTTCCCCTAGGTAAATTCCCAAAGAACGGGCGGTTTTGACGATGAAACCCTGGGGATCGACGGGATAGGCACAGCGATGCTCTTGATGACATTGTTTGATAATTTTGATCACCGGTTTCAGGGGCAGACTACGCACTTGTCCCCCGCGCCAAATCACCACGCGATCGAGTTTACCCTGTTCGATTAATTCTACGGCCTTAATGCCGAAAGCCGTCGCCAACAGTCGATCCATAGCTAAAGGAGGACGACTTCTTTGCAGGTGTCCCAAGGACATGGCGCGCACATCCATGGAATTGAGATAACAGAAGACGGGATCGGTAACGCACAAAGAGCGAGTTTTGTCAACTATCAATTTTTCTAAATAATCGGCAATATACTTCTCTTTTTGGTTATTTTCGTCCTTAACGCCCTCAGAAATTACAATGAGAGCGAATTGACGACCTTGAGCGCGTAATTGTGCCAAATGACGACAACAACCGTCGATAATTGCGGGAGTGAGAGCCGGGGTTAATTCGGGAATAAAAATCGCATCGGCCCCCCCGGCAATTCCGGCATGAAGGGCCAAATGACCAGCATCTCTACCCATCACCTGCACAATCATCACCCTTTCGTGACTAGCGGCGGTAAAGGTGAGATCATACAAAGCTTGAGTGACGATATCCACGGCAGTGGTAAAACCGACGGACCATTCCGTATAGGGAACGTCATTATCGATGGTTTTGGGAACTGCGATAATATTCCAATTGCCTTTCTGGGCCAGATCGTAGATGATATCGACGCTCCCATCGCCCCCGACGACGATCAGGGCATCTAATCCCAGCATTTCGTATCCTTGCAGGATTTTCGTGGCAATTTCTGGGTTTTCGGGATGTCCTTTGCTCAAAGAACCCAGTACACTACCACTAAGAAACTGCAAAACGTCTAATCCTTTCAATATCCCGGGTAGGTCATAGCCATGCTGAGTCAGGATCAAATCTTGGGGGTGATATTTCCCCTCAGCAATCTGCATAAAACCGTCGGTCCCGTAGGGAATGCCGTACACATCCCAACCCTTGAGTTTTGATGCTTTCACCACGGCACGAATTACCGCATTTAACCCCGGGCAATCGCCACCACTGGTCAGAATACCGATTTTTTTGTTTTGATTCTCGTTCATGGTTATATCCTCCGGGATTTTTTTTGTCAGGAGTCGGATGGGTGTTGGGGATTTCAGTGATCACTGATCAGATGTAAGTTTTCAGTTCACTGATTACTGTTTACTGATCACTGATCACTGAAAAAAGCTTCCCACTCCCCACTTTTATTTGCTGGTGGTTTGAAAACGTTTCCAAACAGGTTCGTAACTTTGCAGGGCCCTCATATACTGTACCCGTTCAAAAGCGCTCGGATCTGGGCAATTCATTTGACTCATACTGCCAATTAACTGCTCGATCGATTCGTACTCATTTTCTTCCAACCAATGCAATAAACCCTGTTCGATCTTAATAATTTCCTCCAAACCGTGGCGTAATAAAACACTAACTAACATAGTCGCTTTTGCCCCCACCATCATCATTTTGATCACGTCGATGGCGTTATGAATACCACTGGTAGCGGCAAAATCCGTCGGTACACGACCGTAAAGCATGGCAATCCAGCGCAGGGGTAAACGCATTGCTTGGGGATTACTGAGGATAATATTGGGGTGAACATCTAAGGTGTCTAAGTCGATATCCGGCTGATAGAAACGGTTAAATAATACCAACCCATCGGCCCCCGCTTCCGCTAATTGTTTAGCCATATTGGCCGTATTGCTAAAGTAGGGACTTAACTTCATCGAGACGGGAATTGATACCTCCGATTTGACAATTTTGAGGATATCAACATAGTTTTGTTCGACGTGATTTCCGGTTAATTCTAGGTCGTTGGGAACATAGTAAATATTCAACTCCAAAGCATCAGCACCCGCTTGTTGAATTTGAATGGCATACTCCAACCATCCCCCAGATGTCTCACCGTTGAGACTGGCAATAATAGGAATATCGACCATTTCTTTGGCTTTGCGAATATGGTTAAGATATTCGTCGGAACCAACGTGAAAAACCTCCGGTTCGGGAAAATAAGTCAAAGCTTCCGCAAAACTCTCGGCTCCGTGGGTAAAATGATGGTGTAGAGCCAGTCTTTCCTGTTTAATCTGCTCCTCGAAAAAGGAGTGTAAAACCACGGCAGCGGCTCCAAAGTCTTCCATTCTCTTGATATTGTCGATATCCTCGCTCAAGGGTGCGGCCGCACCGATGACTAGCGGCGATCGCAATTGTAAACCCATGTAGGTAGTGTGTAGATTCATAACTATTCGTTGCCTCCTGTACCTTTTGCTGCTAAATACTGATACATTTGCCAGCGCGTATCCACATCTGCTTGTGCTTCTTTGAGCAGACGTTTAGCTTCCTCCGGCTTACTGGTGGCCAACATCTTAAAGCGATTCTCCGAGTAGAGAGTTTGCGCTACGGTAAGCTTAGGCGCACGGCTGTCCAATTGTAGGGGATTTTTGCCTTCTTTAGCTAAATCGGGATGATAACGGTACATTAACCAGCGACCGCTTTCCACCACTTCTTTTTGATGGTTCATGGCGGTGGTCATGTTGATCCCGTGAGCAATACAGTGAGAATAGGCGATAATTAACGATGGCCCGTTGTAAGCTTCCGCTTCTAGGAAAGCTTTGATCGTTTGCTCGTTTCTTGCCCCCATAGCCACGCTGGCCACATAGACGTTACCGTAGGTCATGGCCATTAAACCGAGGTCTTTTTTCGGCCCCGGTTTGCCACCAGAAGCAAATTTAGCTACGGCGGCGCGAGGAGTCGCTTTCGAGGCCTGGCCGCCCGTATTCGAGTAAACTTCCGTATCCATGACCAAAATATTCACATTGCGACCACTGGCTAAAACGTGATCTAAGCCACCATAACCGATGTCGTAGGCCCAACCGTCACCCCCGACAATCCAGACGCTTTTCTTAACCAGATAATCGGCCACGGATAACAACATTTTCACCTGCGTGGTCGGGGTTAACTGCCCTAAACGGGATTTTAGGGCCTCTACCCGTTGCCGTTGTTCGTAAATTTCCGCTTCATCCACTTGGTGACAATTGAGAATATCTGCCGCCAGACTTTCTCCGATTTCACTAGCGAGGGTTGCTAACAGTTCGGCGGCAAATTCTGCCTGTTTATCGATGGAAACCCGGAATCCTAAGCCAAATTCGGCATTATCTTCAAAGAGGGAATTCGACCAAGCTGGACCGCGACCTTCGGCGTTAACTGCCCAGGGTGTTGTCGGTAAATTACCTCCGTAGATAGATGAACAACCGGTGGCATTAGCCACTATCATGCGATCGCCAAATAGCTGACTGACTAATTTAACGTAGGGAGTCTCACCACAACCGGCACAAGCACCGGAAAACTCAAAGAGAGGCTCCTGCATTTGCTGATGGTTAATTTTATTGAGATTTAAGCTTAATCGGTCTGGATTAGGCAAATTAAGGAAGAAATCCCAGTTAATTCGTTCCTGTTCCCGCAGGGGCAATTGGGGAGCCATATTAATCGCTCTTAGACGTGGTTGCGATTTGTTTTTAGCGGGGCAAACATCAACGCAGAGACCGCAACCGGTACAATCTTCGGCGGCCACTTGGATGGTGAATTTTAGCCCTTTCCAGTCGTGATCCTTAGCATTAGCGACTTTAAAGGTTTCCGGGGCCGTGGCTAATTCGGCCTCATCATAGACTTTCGAGCGAATAACGGCGTGGGGACAAACAAGAACGCATTTACCGCACTGAACACAGACATCTGCATCCCAAACGGGGATTTCTTGGGCAATATTGCGTTTTTCCCATTGGCTAGTGGCGGTGGGATAGGTCCCATCGTTGGGAAGGGAGCTAACGGGTAGTTGATCCCCGTGACGGGCGATAATTTTGCCGAGGACTTCTCGGACGAAAGCGGGTGCGGTGTCGGGAATTGGGGGTCTTAATTCAAAAGCTTCGGGGGTGACAGTGGCGGGAATTGGCACTTGATAGAGGTGTTCTAGGGCAGAATCCACAGCTTTGATGTTCATCTGCACGATTTCTTCTCCTTTCTTGCCGTAGGTCTTGCGAATGGCTTTTTTGATTTGTGCGATCGCATCTTCCCGAGACAAAACCCCCGCTAGGGCAAAGAAACACACCTGCATCACGGTATTAATCCGGCTGCCCATCCCCGCTTCTTTGGCCACTTGAGTGGCATTAATCGTATAAACTTGCAGATTTTTGTCGATGATAGTTTGCTGGAGATGGCGGGGTAAGTGACTAAATACCTCCTCCGGTGGATAGGGACTATTGAGGAGAAAAATTGAGTTCGGTTTAGCGGTTTCTAGCAGGTCAAATTGTTCGATAAATTCCCACTGATGACAGGCGATAAAGTTAGCATCAGTGATTAAATAGGTAGAGCGAATCGGCTCCAGACCAAAGCGTAGGTGAGAAACGGTGACGGAGCCAGATTTTTTGGAATCATAGACGAAATAACCTTGGGCATAATTATCAGTATCTTCACCGATAATTTTAATTGAATTTTTGTTAGCTCCCACCGTACCATCGGAACCTAAACCGTAGAAAACCGCCCGCACTACTTTGTCTGGTTCGGTGGAAAAACAGCGGTCATATTCCAGACTAGAAAAGGTAAGATCGTCAACAATACCAATAGTGAAATGATTTTTGGGTTTGTCGAGACTTAAGTTATCAAATATACCAGCAACCATGGCTGGAGTAAATTCTTTGGAAGATAAACCGTAGCGTCCTCCGACAATTTTCGGCAGCTTGCCTTCGTAGTCTTCCATAAAGGCATTTACCACGTCTAAATATAGCGGATCGCCCCCGGCACCGGGTTCTTTACAGCGATCTAAAACGGCTATTTTTTTCACTGTGGTGGGCAAAGCTGCCAGTAATTTGTCGGCGGCAAAGGGACGATAGAGACGAACTTTTAACACCCCAACTTTAGCCCCATTTTGATTGAGATAATCAACGGTTTCATGGACGGTTTCTGCTCCCGATCCCATTAAAATAATCACTCTTTCGGCATCGGGCGCACCGTGGTATTCATAGAGATGGTATTGCCGTCCTGTTAATTGGGCAAAACGATCCATAATTTTTTGGGCGATATCGGGACAAGCATGATAGAAAGGATTGACGCTTTCCCTTGCTTGGAAATAAACATCGGGATTTTGTGCCGTGCCTCGTAAAACCGGTCGATCGGGAGTTAAAGCTCTTTGACGATGGGCAATAATTAGGTCTTCATCTATCAGTTCTTTGAGAATTTCATCGCTAATTAATTCGACTTTTTGCACCTCATGACTGGTACGAAAACCATCAAAAAAGTGCAGAAAAGGAAGCCGCGTTTCTAGGGTGGTAGCTGTGGCGATTGCTGCCAGATCATGAGCTTCTTGAACCGAATTAGCCGCTAACATAGCCCAACCCGTACTTCTGGCAGACATGACATCACTATGATCCCCAAAAATTGACAACCCTTGGGCTGCTAAAGCACGAGCTGCCACATGGACCACTGAAGAGGTTAATTCCCCCGCAATTTTGTAGAAGTTGGGGAGCATTAATAGTAATCCCTGGGAGGAAGTAAAAGTGGTAGTTAAAGAGCCTGTTTGTAGCGCTCCGTGCAGGGTTCCCGCTGCCCCACCTTCGCTCTGCATTTCGATTACGGAAGGAATGGTTCCCCAGAGATTAGCTCTGCGTTCGGCAGCCCAACTATCGGACCATTCACCCATAGGCGAGGAGGGAGTGATAGGATAAATAGCGATTACTTCACTGAGACGATAGGCAACGCGCGCAACAGCTTCGTTACCGTCTATGGTTGCATAGGTTTTTGTGGTCATGTGTTCCCCTTAGTTTTTACGATATTTGTCGGGATTTTAAGTTTTTTTACGGCTCAATTTCGCACTAAATATCCTCTCGTTTCCCTGACAACCGAAGGACTTTCTTGAGCGTCGCTTTTGACTCCCTATCTACTATTGGACGCTTACGGCAGACAGGCTTAAGTAGAGCAATTTTTCTGTCTCCACCTCGATCATTATCCAGATTCTCGGCTTTCTAGCAATTCGTTATTTTTTCTTAATACGCTGCTGAGGTTGCCAGCAACCGACAATGGGATTAACTAATATTCAGAATTGAGATAAAAATTAATGATACTTTTTTAAAAAAAGTGCTGGGTCAGAAGATAAGCTATTGACCATCCAAATTACTCGTTAAGACTGTCTATGAGCAGGGAGAAGGAATTATGAATTATTAATTATGAAGTGGGCAGAAGGGAGACTTTTCAGTTATCAGTAATCAGTAAACTGATACGGCATTTCTCGTAAAGGTGAAGCACAAATTAACCCTTGCTAATCAAGTATTTTAGCCGCAAGAACGAACCTCATCTATCTGAGAAACGCTGTAACTCGCATCTGATAACTGATAACTGATTCAAGGCTGACGACCGACTCCTAACCAAACACGACAATTTTGGATTTTTGCAAGAGCTCTAATAACCAGTTGATTTAGTCAGCCGATGAAGTTAAGATGTACTAGGTTAAACACAAATGAACTAAAGTACAAATTATCTTAACCCAAGGATAGGAAAATAGATCATGACTAACCTCGAATCCCTGACTCAAGCGCAACAGGAGTTGTACGACTGGCTAATTGAGTACATTCGCACTACGCAACACGCCCCTTCCATCCGGCAAATGATGCGAGCAATGAATTTACGCTCTCCCGCACCGATTCAAAGCCGTTTAGAACGTTTACGCACCAAAGGCTATATTGATTGGACAGAAGGAAAAGCACGCACCCTGCGGATTCTCAAACAACCAGTGCAAGGTTTACCGGTTCTAGGTGCGATCGCTGCTGGTGGTTTAGTGGAACCCTTCACCGATGTGGAAGAAAAACTCGATCTTTCTAACCTGTTGCAACGCAGTCAAGACTGTTATGCTCTGCGCGTTTCCGGAGACAGTATGATCGAGGATCATATTGCCGATGGGGATCTAGTGATTATGCGTTCTCTCACGGGTAATGAGGCGGTGTCCAATGGGGAAATCGTCGCCGCTAGAGTCGAGGGCCACGGCACTACTTTAAAACGTTTCTACCAAGAAGGAGAAAACATCACTCTCCAACCCTCCAATCAAAAATATCAACCAATTACAGCCAATACCGAACAAGTACAAGTACAAGGGGTTTTGGTTGGTGTTTGGCGCGGTTATTAGTCAAAATGGGGGCGCACTTAAGCGCCCCGATAATTTTTCCTCTCTCTTGTCGGCAACTCAGGTGTCTTAACTTTTATGCCCAAAAAACAGAAATATCCCCATCTCTTGGGGTCAAAATGGACGGCAAAACAAAAAACATGGGGCTGGCGACATTTTCAAGTGGTCAATCGTCAAAATCGCGGTCAATGGGTTTTTGCCGAATTAGTCGCTTCCTGCGATCCGACCGTCCGCTTCTGGATTAATGCTAAACAGTTGCAAGATGCGAACCTCTGGCAATCAGGTTGGCAAACCCTAACGGAAATGAACCAACCCGACAGCACTGACGAGATTATTGTTAATTAAATGCAGTACAGCCTATTGCTGTTCCATAAAAGTCCGCACCGTACCATCAGAACCAAGCACTAGACGCAATTGGGGATTACCGGGGATATCGAGGGGAGACACGAAAGGTTGATTGAGCAGGGGCATATTAGTGCGATCGAGATAGATTTTCGCCGCCTGTCCTAGGGGAATAATCTGTTTTAGGGAACCATCCTGATTTAAGACCAAACGGTACTCTAGAGTATGCTTGAGACTTTCCGGTGGTTGCCAACGGGACTGAAAATATTCTCTGGTTTCTGCCACTTGGGGAATTGTATCTAGTAAATTCGTTTCTGGGGCTTTAGCGGTAGTTGTGGGCGGTTTGGGGTCTAAATTGACATTTTCGGGGTTAACAGGGCTTAGAGTCGGTAAATTGGGCAATTTTGGCGGTGCTGGAGTCGGATTCATCGTGGTGGGGGGAATATTTGCCAGTGCATTTGTACCCCGATCGCCAGTGACGGGGGGGGCAGTAATCGGGATTTTCTGATTATTCGGTTCAATTATGATCGCCGTGCCGCCGGGACGCGAACCTGTGACTGGTGGCGGCGGTAAAGTGGGCGGTGGAATCACTAGGGGGACGCTAGACGGGCGAACTGGGGCTGGAACGGTTGCCACGGGCGGCGGTGGCGGTAAAGGGGTTTTATTGCCCAAATTTGCCGGTAACTGCGGGTTGGGGGCGGCTGTTCCCGTGGAGGGTAAAGGCAGCGTTGGCAAGGGTTGGGGAATCTTGGCACTATTGGGATCGGTGGTTAAATCATTGTTGGTTAGTTCTTGCTGTTGATAAAATGCGATCGCTATTCCTCCGATAGTTATTAGGGCTGAGGCGATTAATCCTGTCCAGATCAGGGCATTTTTTCGAGTTTTATGGCGAATTAGTGGGGGTATTAGGGGGCTTTCAAGGTTATATTCCCCTAAAGCATTGGCTAGATCGAATAATTGCGATGTGGTTAATTCGATCTCCTGTTTATCCCTATCAGTTAGCAGGGAACCCAAAAATAATTGATGGTGCAGAAGTCCCTGACAACGGAGAGAGGGTAAGGAGGGAAGATGACTTTCGGGGGAACCACTAGCCACGAAAGAGAGGGTAGAAACGGGACTAGAGAGTAAATTCTGCACATAATTAGCGACAATTTCCCCTAGGAGTTGTAATTGTGTGCGATCGCCTTTGATCGTCACCTGTTTTTCCTCACTCAATCTAGGATCATCAAAGCGCAATTGAAAGTGGGCGTCGTTTAAGACATTTTTACCTAGGCAAACCGCTAGAGGCGAACTATTTCCCAAAATTTCTAGGGTACAGGTGGGGGGTGTATATTTGCGAATTAGATTACTCATTTTTAGTTATCGGTGGGAATTATAAATTATGAATTATGAATTATGAACTGGGAAGAATAAATAATACTAAATCCGTTAAGTATAGGCTAGTTATGAGGAGAGGCACTCATGCAAGAGGCTTCGGCCGTGAGCTCAGCGTTCGACAAAAGCTCACGCCGAGGTACGAACGGCAAAAGGCAAATGGGAGAATAAATAATCAGTTTTTAATAACCGGATTTAGTATAAAAATAATCTCCTGACTCCTGAATACTGACTCCTGAATACTGACTCCTGACTCCTGATAGCCTTTTTACTTTTTACTTGCTAAAAGGGTGTGCCAGAGAAGGAGATGACTGCGGGGGCTGCTGTAGAACAATAAATCGATTAATAATTTCCAGGCTAGGGAAATCAGGCTAGAATCGCTGAGATTATTTTCCGAGATTTCTGGGTATTTTAAGCGAAAATTATCGATATAATTGCCCAAAAGTGTGGTTTTGACTGGTTCTTGTCCTTGAGTTCCCACTTGTTCCAAGAGAATGACGGCGCGACGGATTAACTCTTGCTTTTTTTGGGCTAGATGACAGAGGAGGAGAACTAGAGAACGGATGTCCGCTAGGGAAAGTTTTGACTGGGGTTGCCAGTGGTGGGCAACTAGGCGATCGCTTGTATCTGCATCTAAGGCTAATTCTTGGGCTGCTTGGGTGATAGACTCGGAGTCTAAATTAGCTAGAGAGACTAAAGCCGCCAAAATCAGGTTTAAATAGCTATTAATATTCTCTAACTGCTCGTTACTGGGTGAGATAGCTAAGGGTAAATCCTCACCCGTGGAGGACTCGGCAGACTGAGGCATAGTCAAGGACATAGATAATAAGGAATTGCCAGCAGAAAAACTTGGGTTTAGGAGAAAAAATCACTCGTTCTAAAGTGTAATAATAATTTAGATTGTTCTTTTCTTGCACGTCCGCTCACCGATTGCCTCGCACCCAATGAGTTTAGAATCCGCTACCGATGAAGTCATTAAGCAAAATTTGGAACAATTTCTAATTGTTTTGTCCGTTTCCCTGAGTGTGGCCACGGTTTCGAGGATTTTTAGCTGGTTTCGCCAAATTCCTTACACCCTATTGTTAGTGATAGTCGGTTTAGGTTTAGCTTTCATCGATATCCGTCTGGTGAACCTATCCCCCGAACTGATTCTAGAAATTTTTCTGCCCCCTTTGCTATTTGAAGCCGCTTGGAATACGCGCTGGCGAGATCTGAAGGATAATTGGATTCCCGTCAGTCTTTTCGCCATTGTCGGCGTAATTATCTCGATTTTTGGGGTTGGTTTTACCCTAGATGAATTGACCAATTTACCCCTATTTACGGCCTTATTAGTGGGTGCGAGCCTTTCTTCTACGGATCCCGTTGCTGTTGTCGCTCTTTTTCGCGAATTAGGGGCCAGTAAAAAGCTCACCGTGCTTTTGGAAGGGGAAAGCTTATTTAATGATGGGGTCGCTGTCGTCGCTTTCGCTCTTTTGGTGGAAATTCCCCTCGGTGCTAGTGGTCTATCCTTAGAGACAACCATTAGCCGGATTGCCGCTTTTATCGGTATCGGGGTGGCAGTGGGTTGTTTAGTGGGTTTTGGTATTTCCTATCTGACTCAACGTCTGGATTTACCCCTAGTGGAACAGTCTTTAACTCTTGTGTCCGCCTACGGTGCTTATTTATTAACCGAGGAGTTCGGGGGTTCGGGGGTAATCGGAGTGGTGACTACGGGGATTATTTTAGGTAATTTTGGCTCTAGAATTAGTATGAGTCCCCGTACTCGCCTATTAGTCACGGAATTCTGGGAGTTTCTTGCTTTTTTTGTCAATTCGATCGTTTTTCTCCTCATCGGCGATCAGATTCGTCTCTCCAGTTTAGCCGATAATCTCAATTTAATTTTTATCACGATCGCCGCCGTGGTGGCAGCCCGTTTTCTGGCTACCTTTGCTTTAGCAACTGTTAGTAATGCCTTGATGGAAACTAAAATTAATTGGCGGGAAAAAACGGTTTTATGGTGGGGAGGTTTGCGTGGTTCCGTTTCTATTGCCCTAGCTTTAAGTGTGCCGGTTATTTTTCCCAATCGTCAGGATATCATCGATATCGTCTTCGGAGTTGTTCTCTTTACCCTTTTGGTTCAGGGATTAACTATTCAAACTTTCCTATCGAGATTAGACCTGATCGGTGATCAACCAATTCGAGAAAACTATGCGGAACTTTTAGCCCGAAGGGTAGCTCTAAAAAGGGTTTTAGATTATCTTTCTAAGTTACATAAATCTCCCGATGTTGCCCCCGAATTCTTTAGTTATGAGCAGCATCTCGTCAAAGAAAAGTTAAAGACCGTAGAAGCGGAAATACAATCTCTCAACGATAGTTATCCCCAATTACAGCTATTAACAATGGAACAACTTCGGGAAACCCTCCTAGATATCGAAGCTGATACCTACGCTGAATTTATTCGAGCCGGCCGTTTAACTAGCAATTTATCCCCCGTCCTCCAAGAAATTCTCGCTGAAAGTAAAATCAGTGAACAGTAGGACTATTTTGGGGTATATATGGCATAGAACGAGTTAGTTAGGACAGATGCCTGAAGGCTTTACTCACAGCATCCACAAGGTTTTCACTATCATTGATAATCTGACTAACATAGTTTTTCAATCTAGCCCAGAACTTTTCAATTTTGTTGAGAGCTGGAGAATAGGCGGGTAAAAATAGCACTTCACATCCCGCTTTAGCTAACAATTTTTTGATTCTCTCTTTGGGATGAAAACTGGCGTTATCAATGATGATAATTTGACCGGGTAGTAGTTCGGGTAATATAGCAAAGATAGGGGGGGTTAGGACAATCAATCGCTGAAACCCTTGACCGATAAGAGTTTGAAAATTGAAAGCGTCCTAAATAACCCATTTTTTGCTATAGAAGGGGCGAACATTAAACTAGGCTGTGTCGCCAGTGATGTCTTAGGAGTATCGGGACGAGCCATGCTCGAAGCCATTGTAGCTGGTGAGAGCAGCCCAGAAGTGGTAGCCGCCCTAGGCCAAGGAACACTGCGACAAAAACAGGATTTGCTAGTAGAAGCACTCTCCGGTCGGGTGCGTCCCCATCAGCAATTTATTCTCGCCCAGTTACTAAGTCTTATTGACAGTATTGACGAGACGATTGCCCAGCTTGACCAAGAAATTGAGGAGTATTGCCGCCCTTTCGCCGAAGCGGTTGAGTTAGTTGATACTATGACCGGTGTGGCCAGAAGGACTGCCGAGATAATCGTCGCAGAAATTGGTACTGACATGAGCCGTTTTCCCAGTGCCGAACATTTAGCGGCTTGGGCAGGATTAGCTCCGGGTAACTATGAGAGCGGTGGTAAAACCCTTTCTGCCAGCACTCGCAAGGGCAATCGCGTTTTATGGACGATTTTAGTACAGTCAGTCCATGCCCTGGCTCGCACTAAGACTTACTTAGCTGCCCAGTATCGCCGTCTGAGTCTGCGTCGGGGCAAAAAACGTGCTGCCGTTGCTGTCGCTCATTCTATCCTGGTGATTGCTGATCATCTTATCTCTCGTCAACAACCTTACCGGGATTTAGGGGCTGATTATTTTGACCAACAACGACCCGAAAGTGTGAAAAAACTTCTGGTTAAACGTTTAGAGAAGCTTCGTTATCAAGTTAATCTTGAGCCTGTTGCGTTTTTTTTTTAAATTGGTCTAAAATACGGGTCAATCTGGCCTTTATCCTTGAAGACAGCGGCCAACTCGTTCATAACGCTTTTTAGTTGCGTTATCATTTTCCAGTCAGAGGGGACAAAACTGGTTTATGCTATAAGGGGTTACTCTTAACGTAACTTTACAAAGTCATCGATCGCCCACATTTATGGATTGCCTTATCAATCGTCGAGCGCGGTTTTCAGCCAGCCATCGCTATTATCTACCAGAATGGAACGAAGCCGAAAATCAAAGACTTTTTGGTCTTGGTAGCCGTTTTCCCGGTCATGGTCACAATTACGAATTATATGTCTCCCTATACAAAGAACTCAATCTTTATGGCATGGTGGAAAATCTCTCCACCGTGAAACAGGTAATTAAACGAGAGGTAACCAGTCAATTAGACTACTCCTATCTCAATCAAGTCTGGCCGGAATTTCAGCAAACCCTACCCACCACGGAAAATATCGCTAGAGTTATCTGGCAAAGATTAGCACCCTATTTACCATTGGTCAAAATTCAACTATTTGAACACCCCGAATTGTGGGCAGAATATCAAGGAAAAGATATGGAAGCAACTTTAACTATCAAAACTCACTTTAGCGCTGCCCATCGTTTGGCCTTACCGCAATTAACCCTGGAACAAAACTCGGAAATCTACGGCAAATGCGCCAGGGTAAATGGTCATGGCCATAATTATCACCTAGAAGTATCCGTGGCGGGAGAAATCGATCCCCGCACCGGTATGATTGTAGATCTAGGAGATTTACAAAAAGCGATCGATGAATTGGTAGTAGAACCCTTCGATCATGCTTTTTTAAATAAGGATATTCCCCACTTTGCCGAAGTGGTTCCCACTGCCGAAAATATTGCCCTACATATCGCTCAACTATTAGAGGAACGGATCCGCCAATTAGGAGCCGAATTAGATAAAGTTAAACTGATTGAAAGTCCCAATAATTCTGCGGAAATCCACTGTCGTGGTTCGGTTCAAACTCCCCGACAACTTCTAGAAAAAACCCTGACAGCCGTTTAATTGCCTATTAGTTAAGGTGATTAGGGTGAGCATGGCTCACCCTGATGGATTTAATTAAACCCTAGTTAAACACTTCTCGCCATCCTCGCTTTCCTTTGCTTTGGCGTAAGGGAGAGGCTAAATCGACAATTTTCTCGAGCAGTTTCGGGGCCAATTTTTGACACCAAAGAGCTAGATGACTTTGCCAACCGACGACAATTTCCGTTTTTTCCCTATTTAACCCGGTAATTAGGGTTTGGGCGACTTCTTCGGCGCTCATCGGTTTTAACCATCGAAATAACTGCAATTCTCTCACCATATCCGTATCGGTTAAAGAGGGTAAGAGGGTGACAACTTTGATGTTATGTTCCCTTAATTCCGACCTGAGAGCTTGACTAAAACCCAAAATGGCAAATTTGGTGGCCGAGTAGGTAGCGAAGCTAGGAGCGGCAATTTTACCCATCATACTGGAAACATTGACAATCGTTCCCTGTCCCCGAATTGCCATCCGGCGGGCAATTAAGCGAGTAACTGTGTACATGGCCATCAGATTTAAAGATATTTCTGCTTGCACTTGCGAGAATTGCGATCGCAGAAAGGGGGTTTGATGGGCAATACCGGCACAGTTAACGAGGATATCGATGCCAAGGCATTCTTGCCAAACGCGGATAATTGAAGGACTAACAAGGTCATTTTCGGTTAAATCTAGGGCTAAAGGTGTGGCAATGACCCCTAGGGACTCAATTTCTTTCGCTAGTTTTTCTAATCGCTCTTGATCTCTGGCAACAATCACAATTCTGCTTAAACCTTGTCGGGCTAATTCTAAGGCGATCGCTCGTCCAATGCCCCGGGATGCCCCCGTGACTAGGGCAGTTTTTCCCTGTAATTTCATGATCAAACTCCTGTTTTAAGCAACAGTACAGAAATTTATTGGTTTTGCTTCTGAAATCTTTCATTTGCGCATCTATACCCTACATAAGTAGCGAAGCAATCGAGGGATAGATGGATAGGTTAGGGTGCATGGGATTTTTCCTCCTTCAAAGCGCACTCTTGAACCTACGGTAACAGTTGTCTTTACAAACAGCAATCTTTTTTAACACTTTTCCGCAAAATCACTCGATCGGATGAACGCTCAGAGTGATCCTCATACTAAATCCGTTAAGTATAGGTAACATATCAGGATAGGCATTCATGCAAGAGGCAAGAGGCAAAAGGGGGAATAGATAATCAGTTTTTAATATAGCGTTTCCCATTCACAAAAGGTACATTCTCGACCTTAAACAGCTTAATCAGTAAAGCTTTAAGTGTGCCGCACAGGTACGAGAACCGCTATAACTGGATTTAGTATCAATCCTATGGAAGGGGAAAAAGGAGAGGTAGGGTTGATTCATGAATCAACCCTAGGGGAGAGGGGCAGCAGAAAAAAAATTGTGGTGCCACCCTATTATTCATCTCAATTTAGGTGTTCAATGTCGGTAATAATCGGTAAAATCACCGTGATCTTTGTGCCTTTTCCTTCCTCACTTTCCAGATAAATTTGTCCTTTGTGCGCTTCCACACAGCGTCCGACAATGGCTAATCCTAATCCCGTTCCTTGAATATTATCGACATTGCTACCGCGATAAAAAGGTTTAAATAAATGTTCTTGATCTTTGCTGGGAATACCAATGCCTCGATCGACAATTTTAAAGACTAGCTGCTCGGATTCGACAATAATCTTAAATTCTATGGGGTTTCCTTCGGGTGAATATTTGAGAGCATTTCCCAGTAAATTTGTCAAGATATGTTTAATTAAATTAACATCCCAAAGTCCTCTTTCTAAGCTGCCCTCAACTTGGAAAATAATTGCTGATTGGTTTTCTGGCTTAACAATAAAAGATTCCACCAATTTTTGACAATAATCAAGCAAATCCACCGGATCAAATTGACAGTATAATCTCCCAGAATCAGCCCTACCAATTAATAACACTTCCGTGAGCAATTGATCCATGTCTTTAATGGCTGATCGAATCATGCGAAAATAGCTAACTTGCTGATCTTTTGTCAACCGATCACGACTTTCTTCTAATAATCCAGCCGAGAGTAAGATTTTATTTAAAGGATTGCGAAAATCGTGGGATAACATGGAAACAAATTCGGTTTTTAACTGATTTAATTCCCGAGCTTTTTCCAGTTGATTAGTGCGTTCAATCACGCTCATTTTTAAAGCTTCGTTGGATTCTCGTAAAGCTTCCTCCATCTGTTTTCGCTCGATCGCATAACATAGCGATCGAGTTAAAATTTCTAAAGTTACTTCTCTTTTAATTAAATAATCCTGCGCTCCCTGACGTAGTGCTTGCAAAGCTAAATTATCATCATTAGTATTAGTTAAAACCACGATCGGTAATTTCGGAGCCGTAATTAAAAGGGGAGCTAAGGATTCCAAACCCTGACTATCTGGTAAAGTTAGATCTAATAAAATCACATCAAAATTTGTTTGTTGTAACAGAGAAATCGCCTCGGATAATCTTGACACATTAACCAGATGAAATTCTTTGTTTTCATTACCCTTAAGAATTTCCTTTAATAATCGAGCTTCGGCTAAATTATCCTCGATTAAAAGAACTTTTATATCCTGCGAGAGTCCCATTTTTTAATCAAGAGTTAAAGAGATTTGGGAGGTTAGGGATTGGGACGATTTTTCAGTGTTGCCAAAGGCACGGCGTAGCCGTCCAGTAAACAGTAATCAGTGAAAAGAAAGCTCCGAACTTGCCACTTGATAAGCCATTAAGCATTTAAATTACTTATTGAGATCAGGCAAGAGGCAACAGTAAAGGGATTAGGGGAGATTGAGCTAATCTAAGGATAGGCTATTAAGATGCGTCTTAGCTTACTATTAACTGAAAACTCAAACCTGATAACTGCTCAGTGCTCACTGATAACCGATAATGATTCACTCCCTGGGTAAAGTAGCGGTTTCTAACCAAAAAGCCTCGATATTTTTGACAATTTTGAACAAATCGTTGAGATTGCGCGACTTGGTTATATAACAATTAACGTGCAGTTCATAGCTATAAAAAATATCCTCCTCGTTGCGAGAAGTGGTTAAAACCACCACAGGAATTCTTTTTAAACTGGGATCGTTTTTTATTTCCGCTAATACCTCCCGTCCGTCTTTTCTTGGTAAATTCAGATCGAGAAGAATCAGATTAGGACGGGGAGAATCGAGATACTCCCCTTCTCGACGCAGATAATCCATGGCGTTGACACCATCCCTAACGATAACTAATTCATGCGGGACGGTGCTAGTTTTTAATGCCTCTTGGATGAGGCGAATATCAGCTTTGCTGTCCTCCACTAATAAGATAATTTTGTGTGGCACGTCCTCGCCAGCGCTCACGCTCGTTACCTCCTAGGGGAATTGTAAAATAGAAAACCGCTCCTTTACCTAATTGGGATTCTACCGAAATTCGTCCGCGATGACACTCGATAATTTTCTTACAAATCGCCAAACCCATACCTGTGCCGGGGTACTCGTCGCGGGTGTGTAGTCGTTGGAAAATCACGAAAATACGTTCGGAAAATCGGGGATCGATACCAATTCCATTATCGGTGACAGAGAACAGCCATTCCTCCTCTTGACGTTGAGCAGCAATATGAATAGTGGGGGTTGCTTTTCCCCGGAATTTAATGGCATTACCGATGAGATTTTGGAACAATTGCATTAACTGGGTTTTATCTGCCATGACAATTGGCAAAGGATCAACGGTGATTATAGCTTGACTTTCCTGAATTCTCCCTTTCAGGTTAGCGAGAGCTTTTTCCAGTGCCAGATTAGCATCGATGGTATTAAACTCTACCGCCTGCATATCCACTTTTGAGTAAGCCAGCACATCATCTATTAATGTTTGCATCAAGCTGACACCTTCGACGGCAAAAGTAATAAATTCTTTAGCATCTTCGTCCAGTTCTTCGGTGTAGCGCATTTCTAGCAACTGCACATAGTTGGCGACTTGATTGAGGGGTTCCTGTAAATCGTGGGAAGCGACGTAGGCGAATTTTTTTAATTCGGCGTTCGATAGTTCCAAATCCCGCGCTAAACGTGCCAATTCATCGGCTTGTTTTAAGATGATATTGACGATCGCTTTTCGTAATTCTAGTGCGGCGTTAATTTCTACTGCTTTCCATGGTAAAGATTTGAGGCGAACGGTTTCTTTCCACAGGGAGAAAGATTTACGCGGACAGAGACGAATATCACCATCTATGGCAGTCGTTTCGATCGCTTTACCCGGATCACCACCCCAGTTCACGGTTTGAATTACTTCCGGACGAAACCAGAGGAGATAATTACGTTTAGAAATAGGAATTGCTAGTAAACCACTGGCAATATCTTTAAACTTACCTGCATCGGTATAAATTCTCGGTAAGGAATTGGTATAGTAAACATCTTCATGGACGTTTTTTTCTAGCCAAGTAATCAGATAATTTAGTTGTTCTTCGCTCGGTGTTACTCCAATTAAGGTATAATTGCCGCCTAAACAAATAGCGGCTCCTGTGGCTTTAGTTAGATCAAGCAGATTCGGTTTATGGGCAATTAATCCATCAATAAAGTTATTAGCCTCAGCCATATAATCGATTAACTGCGATTGCACAAAGTTTAATTTTACTCGATAGTCATAATCCTCGCTTTCTTCCCGTGCTGATATTTCCGAGAAAATTACTCTTCCTAAGAACTCACAAGCTTTACGGAGTTCGTAGGGTACATATTTGGGGGTGCGGTGATGACAGGCAATAATGCCCCAGAGACGTTTATTTTCAATCAGAGAAATGGTTAGAGATGCTCCCACTCCCATGTTATGCAGGTATTCTAAATGACATGGAGAAGCACTTCTAAGACTGGACAGGGTTAAATTTAAGGGTTGTTGGGTTTCGGGATGAAGACTAGGCACTAGCTCGACGGGTTCAGAGGTAGCATCGGGAATCTGTCGAATCCAATTAGCACTTAATAAATTTCGTGCCGGTAGAGGGATATCGGAAGCGGGATAACGTAACCCGAGATAGGGTTCTAGTTGCTCTATTTTGTCTTCTGCTATCACATCACCGTTATCTTCTTCGTCGAATTTATATAACATAACTCGATCGAATCCTGTCATTTTTCGCACTTCTTTAACGATGATATTACAGAAATCTTTCAGGTTACGGGTGGCTTCAAGTTTATCGATCGAAGTTTTGGCTAGGTGATAGAAACTCAGGAAAGGAATGTTTTCATAGGAAATAGCTGGTTCTAACTCTAAAATCAGCATTTGTTCGGCGTTGCGGTGAAAAATAGCATCAAAGACGGCAAAATCATCCCCTTTAACCCGCGCCCAAATTTTGGAGGGATTGATAGCATCAAAATCGTTATTTTCTATGGCTGATTTCAGAGGATCGATCTGAAAGGGATCGAAGATTTCCTCTAGGGTTTTACCGATCATTTCACCCGGAGAAATACCCAATAAACTGCCGCTATTACTGCTGGTTTGGCTGACTTTTAGCTCCGGTTCGCTGAGAACTAAAAGCACCCCGTGCGGTTGAATTCGGTTATAGAGATGGATCGGTTCCCGTTCGATCGAAGTTGGGTTAATTGTCTCGGTTAGAACTTCCATGCGTATTGCCCCCAGAGGATTTTTGCCAAGTTGAAAACTCTTTGTTTATTAAAACTATTTCTTCTCACTTTCAGGAGGCGATCAAGAATAAATTTACTTATCTTAATACCAGTTCATCAAAAGTAATAAAACTTTAATTAATCAGTTATCTATCGATCGAGCAGTTCTGTTCAGTTCCCTTTATTATAATCAGTTTTTCTCTGAGAATCTAGGGTAATTTGTTAAGAATCAAGATTTAATGTTACAAGGGACAGATAATTCTTAATAAAAATATACAGTAGTTAAAGGGTTTCAAAACCAAAAATTTCAGGGAACGCACTCTAGAAAAGTAGAAGATATCGCACTGTGATTGTACAGTGGATAAGAAAGAACAAATTCAAGAGATAAATTAGTAAACTTGATCGTGTTTGCCAATATCAACTATAACAATTAAAGTTTCTCCTGAATCAGTATCTTGACGCAATAAAGTAAAAATAATACGACAATCGTAACTAACAGAACATGACCAATAACCTTCTAATCTACCTGTCAGCTTATGAGATTTTAAAGAAGGAGTGAACCGGTTATCTGCTAACAAATGTAGAACCTCTGATACCTTGCTTTGTAGTTGAGGATTTTTGCTGATTAAGCGTTGAAAAGCTCTTTTAAAGCTTTTGTCAGCAACTAATTTCATTCTTCTTCATCCTCTAACAAATAAGCCATTATCTCTTCAGCGCTGCCTTTTTTTGCTGTTCCCATTGCTAAAGATTTTAAGGTTTCTTCGCCATTTTTAGCCATCTCCTCCCGGCGTTTCTCAATGCGTCTTTTACAAATTAGCTCAAACAAATAATCTTGGTCTTCAATGGATAGACTCTCCACCGATTCGATAATATCTTGAAAAAATGCGATACTCATTAAAGTTTACTCCTGTTAGTTAACTTTTTTTCCTGATATGTCATCACAATAAAGCGATGAGTTAGATGCTGCACTCCCTCCCGACAACAAGCTTGAGCATTGAGGTGGGAAAGGTGTGTTACGCTACGCTAACGCAGCCTTGTATGTTGGGAATGGGGGATAGGAGTTATCCCAACCTCAAGAAGAACAAGAAAAAGAGTGACTCTGGACGCACCATAAAGCAAAAAGCTTGCTGAAATATGTTGCGATTATTTTGCCGGATACCATACTTCTATAGTTCCACGCTTATAGTCTCCTTGTAGCCCTGTATTGTCCTGTAGTTTTGCATTCTTAATAAGAGGTTGACTTACAACCTTTTGAAGGCATTTTGCTGCCGTAAGATCATCATCATAGAAATATTTAATCCATGCCTGACCTTGTGGTGGAGCGGCTCTTTCTGGCACTGGTTCTGGGCGATCCCCTGGAACATTAAATCCACGATCGCTTAACTCTTGTCGTAACTTCTGGGCATTTTCTTCTTGTTGGGATCCCGATGGATATTGTACGGTGACTGTAATCTGCCGATTTTCATTGCAGTCTGGAGGAGGCGCTGGAATTAT
Organism: Microcystis aeruginosa NIES-4325; assembly: GCF_008974145.1. GTDB lineage: Bacteria > Cyanobacteriota > Cyanobacteriia > Cyanobacteriales > Microcystaceae > Microcystis > Microcystis aeruginosa_G. The sequence continues at coordinate 71,171 of NZ_BJKP01000008.1, forward strand.
CGGTATGAAGAATAATAAAAGGAGAATCGGACCGATGATTTTTAGCTTTGATTTAGCCTTTTGTGTAAATTCTGGAATTTTAAAAATACCAAAGTCTACGTTGGAAAAATATGGGGAAAGAAATAATATGAAAATAAAAGTTAGCATGAATACTTGAAATTCTAGTGGGATTCCAAGAATGTCAGAAATACGTTTGTACATAAAATTCTTACCTCAACGAGTATGTTGGAAATGGAGGATAGTAGTCAAGTATGGTGCGTTAGGCAATCCCTTGTTTTTAAGGAAAAAATCAAGAGCTAAATATTGCCGTAACGCACCACAAAGAAAAGTTTTTGGCTACTTTTATAAGCCGCTATGACGGAGGAGAGGCTCGGTACTGGGTTCGCGACCGCGGAAAGCTTTAAAAACATTCATAGGATGAGAACTTCCTCCCATAGCTAAAACAGTATCGCGAAAACGGCGACCGATCGCTTTCACTGCTTCTTCGTTATCTAATCCCACTTCCTCGAAAGCGGCAAAAGCATCGGCACTGAGAACTTCTGCCCATTTATAACTATAGTAACCCGCCGCATAACCGCCAGCGAAAATATGCCCAAAAGAACACAAGAAAGCATCTTCAGGTAGGGGAGGAATTATCGTCGTCGTCGCCGCTAAACGCTGTCTGACTTGTTTAGGAGTTTCGCCGCCATTGGGTTGATAACGATGGTGTAATTCCAAATCTACTAAAGACAAATGTAGCTGACGCAGCATAGCCGAACCACTCATATAATTCTTCGCTAGAAGCAGTTTTTGATAGTAATGTTCGGGGAGAGTTTCACCAGTTTCGTAGTGTTTGGCCATACTCATTAAAGTAGGGCGATCATAACACCAATTTTCCATAAATTGACTGGGCAATTCCACCGCATCCCACTCAACGTTATTAATACCCGCCGCGCCGGAATAATCCACAGTGGTTAACATATGCTGTAAACCGTGGCCAAATTCGTGAAATAGGGTAGTTACCTCCTCAAAGGTCATTAAACTGGGGTTTCCGTCCACTGGAGGCGTTTGATTGCAGATTAAATAAGCCACAGGTAAACGCACCTCGGTGCCGGTTTTGGCCCGACCGATACAGACATCCATCCAAGCGCCGCCGCGTTTTTCGGCGGGACGACTGTAGGCATCGAGGTAGAAATAGGCGATTTTTTCGCCTATTTCGTCGTTAATCTGGAAATAACGCACATCGGGATGCCAGATAGGTGCTTTACCGTCGGCAGCGATAATTTCTACCCCAAAAATCCGTTTAGCGAGGCTAAATATGCCTTCTAAAACCCGTGGTAGTGGGAAATAGGGGCGTAATTCCTCGGCACTAAAGTTAAACTTGGCCTGACGCTGTTTTTCTGACCAATAGGCTATATCCCAATGCTTGAGATCGTCGGTTCCCGCAAAAGTTTTTAAGGCCTCTAAATCCTGTTTTGCCGCTTCATAGCTTACTTGACGCAAATTGTCAAGCAATTTCTCGATTTCATCCACAGAATTGGCCATTTTCCGGGCAAGACTGACCTCAGCGTAGGTACTATAACCTAAAAGATGGGACTGTTCCTGACGAAGTTGCAAAATGCGATCGATTAAGGGATTATTATCCAATTCTCCCAGATCAGCCCGACTAACGTAGGCTTTATAGAGTTTTTCTCGCAATTCCCGATTATCGCTGTACTTCATAAAGGGGAAATAACTGGGAAAATCGAGGGTAATCACCCAGGGGCCGGTTTCGGTGCTGGCGTTAGTTTCCCGTTGGGCGCGGGCGGTTTGGGCTGCTAAACTGAGGAGACTAGGGGGTAAACCGGCGATATCTTCTGGGGTTGTTAGTTTCAGTTGAAAAGCTTTGGTGGCATCGAGGATGTTATTAGAAAATTTCGTGGTGATTTCGGCTAATTCCAGTTGAATCGCGTTAAATCTGTCTTTTTTCTCCCCTGCTAATCCCACCCCGGCTAATTGGGCATCCCGCAGGGAAGCTTCGACAATGCGCTGTTGTGCCTCGTCTAATTGCGTCCAGCTTTTCCCTTGGCGCAGGGACAAAAATGCTTCATAAATGGGTTTACTTTGGCTTAAACGGCTAATAAACTCGACTACCTGCGGTTGTACGGTTTCGTAAGCTTGACGCAATTCTGGGCTATTTTTTACCCCCATCAGATGACCGATAATCCCCCAACTCCAGCTTAAACGTTCTTCAATCCGGGTGAGGGGTTCGACCAATTTTTCCCAGGTGGGGGCAATCTGCGCTTCTAGTTCGGTTAATTCTCGGGCTAGTTCCTGCAAAAGTTGCGTCATGCCAGGGACAATCAGGCCGGGTTGGATTTGGTCAAAAGCCGGTAATCCTTGACCGGCAAGCAGCGGGTTACTGGTATTCGTCATAATTTTTGGTCTGCAAGGGTGAGTAATCTGTATCTTTTACTACCCTAACCCAAATCCCCGACCATCTATCCGGGCGATCGAGTGCCAGAGCTTTTTCAGTGGGGTGTGGGGTGTGGGGAAATTGAACTAAAACCCCAAAACCCTAAAACCCTAAAACCCTAAAACCCTAAAACCCCAACACCTAAAACCTCTCTCCTATCTCATAAATACTGTCTCCCGACTCGGAGAATACTGACTTCTAACCCGATGTTGGCCAAGGATAAGTAAAATTTATTGATTGAGTGCAAAAACTTGAGAATATTAAAATTAACATTCCGCCATATTTACAAATTCTTAAGAATTAATTGAGAAAGATTTTTATTTAACAACGATGTTATCATGGTTACAGCGATTTTACTGAATTTCATAGTGGGTTATTCTGTGCTTTTTTGGGCAGCAATAGTTGAAACCCTTGCCACACCTAGAAGGTGATCCTAATTAAGACGGTTAAATCAGTCAATTTCACCCACAACGATGATCTTTTTTTTGTGTAGTTTTATTGCAAAAAAAAAGTTTTTTTGACAAAAAGCACAAAGTATGATAAGCCCTAACGTATTTCTGGCTACGAGAATTATTGTAGAGGGGGAGAAGGGAGAGGGGAGAATAAATAGGGTTTGCGGCAAAAAGTTTGTTGGTGGGGTCAGGCAGGGGGCAGGAGGCAGTCCCGATGAAAAAATTTTCACCCCCACAGATGAAAGAGGTTTCCTTCCCTACACCCCACACCCCACACCCTACACCCCACACCCCACACCCTGTCCCTAGGAAATTCTTCAGCAAACCCTAGTTAAGGCCTGCTCGATTCTCTGACTATCGAGGGAGCGGCCGATAAAGACCAAGCGGGTTTGCCGCATTTCTGTGGATTGCCAGGGTCGGTCGAAGAAAGAATCAAAGCGATCGCCGACTCCCTGTAACACCATACGCATGGGTTTATTGGCCACGTTAACAAATCCCTTGACCCGATAGATTTCTTCTAAGGCCACCAATTCTTTGATACGTTGGGTCAAAATTCGAGCATCTACGGGAGAATCGAGGCAAAACTGCACAGAATTGATCTCATCATCGTGATCGTGTTCTTCCTCGTGATCATGATGACTAGGACGACTAGCTAAATTATCCTCGACGGCGGCATTAAATCCCAGTAGCACATCGGGGCTAATTTGTCCATCGGCACAAGTAACTATTTTTACCGTTGATCGCAGTTGTGTTTTCAGCCAATTAATAATTTTTTCTAATTCAATTTCGCTGATGAGATCGGTTTTAGTTAAGAGTACCAGGTCAGCGCAGGCTAACTGATCCTCAAATAACTCCTCAATGGGCGTTTCGTGTTCTAAATTGGGGTCTGCTTGCCTTTGTGCCGTTAAAGCGTCTAAATCCGCCACCAGACGCCCCCTAGCGACGGCAAAACCATCCACCACAGTTATTACTCCGTCCACCGTCGCACCGTTGCGGATTTCTGGCCAGCGAAAAGCTTGAACCAGAGGTTTAGGTAAAGCCAATCCCGAAGTTTCGATCAGCATACAATCCAACTGTTGCCGTCGCTCCAGCAATTTCTGCATGGTGGGGAGAAATTCTTCCTGTACTGTGCAGCACAGACAGCCGTTGGTCAATTCCATAATATTATCGTTGGGGTTGTCGTCGCAGGTCTGACAACTTTTCAACAAATCACCATCAATTCCCACTTCTCCGAATTCATTGACCATAACGGCCACCCGTCGGCCTTGATTATTTTGCAGTAGATGACGGATGAGGGTAGTTTTTCCCGCACCCAGAAAACCCGTGATCACAGTAACTGGAATTTTGTGCATAGATAGAGCGATCAATCATGTTCTTAGATCAATGTATCAGACTCTCGGTCTAGGGTTGAGGGTTTCAGCGCTAATTCTTTAGGATTGCTCTACCAATTGCCGGACTGTCACAAACTAGCTGAAATTTTCCTAGTTAGTCGTTATTCTGTTAGAAGTTTCAGCCGGCTAAATAATCGCTGAAAAACTTTTGTGGGAGTGGATCATGTTACAACGTCTTTTTTTAGCCTTTACCCTCGCTTTTCCTCTTTATTTAAGCATTGCTATTCAACAAACTTCTCCTCTAGCTGATAGAATAAATCGCCATTCTTCTCCCGGAATCAATAAAATTGAGCGGACGGTAAAAAATATCCAAAAGCAATTAAAACAAGAGCATTCGGTTCAATTAGATTAATAAATTTTGGCAAAAAGAGGAGAGGTAAAACTCCTCTTTTTTACTTTTTATACTAAATCCAGGTATTAAAAACTGATTATTTATCCCCCCCTTTGCCTTTTGCCTCTCCTCTATAAGTAGCCTATATTAAACGGATTTAGTATTACTTTTTACTTGACAAATTGCTGGCTATTTGCTGCGAGGGACAGTATTCGGGAACTAAATCTTGTAGGGACTTAACTAAGCCCTGACGGTCATTAACTTGAATATAATTAAGCAGTTGCTCTAATTTGATTTGCAATTTGTCCCAAGCAAGAAAGTGTTCATTAGCGCAAAAAATCTTTGGATGAGCGGTGGGACGAGCTTTATCGGTATCGATTAATAATTCTTCGTAGAGTTTTTCCCCCGGTCTTAATCCCGTGATTTCAATGTCGATATCTTGCCCTAATTCCAAGCCACTTAAACGAATCATCTGTAGGGCCAAATCGTAAATTTTTACCGGTTCACCCATATCTAACAGGAATACCTCACCCCCCTCAGCCATGGCTCCTGCTTGCATAACCAAACGCACCGCCTCCGGAATAGACATAAAATAGCGAATAATATCGCGATGGGTGAGGGTAATATTTTTACGTTGGGCGATTTGTTCGCGGAAACGCGGCACCACGGAACCGCTACTATCGAGAACATTGCCAAAGCGGACGATAGCGCAACAGGTGGAACTGTCGGGTAAAGCGGCCAAAGCTTGTATAACTAACTCAGCACAGCGTTTGCTGGCCCCCATAATGTTAGTCGGTCTGACGGCCTTATCAGTGGAAATAAGAACTAAATTACTAACTGAATTCTCGATCGCAGTCTGAGCGACATTTAAACTACCCCAAACATTAGTGTAAACCCCCTGACTAGCATTGGCTTCCACAAGGGGAACGTGCTTATAGGCGGCCGTGTGATAAATTGTCTCAATTTGGTGTTGTTGGATGACTCGGGACAGATGATTGCGGTCGAGAACATTGCCTAGATAGGCATACTTGCGTAAATCGGTATAATTTTCGCTTAAATCGAGATCGATTTTGTAGAGGGAAAACTCGTTTAATTCGTAGATTACCAAGCATTTTGGCTGGAGGAAGGCGATTTGTCGGCATAATTCCGAACCGATGGAACCGCCACCCCCAGTGACTAAGACCGCTTTACCAGTGACATTTTTTCCCAAAAGTTCAGGATGGGGTAGAATTTCTTCGCGTCCTAATAATTCCGAGACATCAATACTGCGAATCTGATTGATGGCCGCTGCTCCCGATAAAATTTTTGAGAGGGGAGGGATGGTTTTAATGACGATGGGTAAAATTTCTAGACTTTCGATGATTTGCCGCTTTCTGACCTTGTCTAGGTTCGGAATAGCGAGAACAACCCAGTCAAAAGCCCGTTTTTGGTGCAGTAGTGCCAATTGAGAGGAGGGATAAACCCTAATACCTTGGATAACTCGCTGCTGCAAATCGGGATTATCATCAACAAAGGCCAATAAACGATAGTGGGGGTCATTTTGTAGGGAACGTGCCAATTGACAACCCACAATCCCCGCACCATAGATAACAATTGTCGGTTCCCTATCGACACTACTGACGTAAATATTGAGACGGTGAAAGACAGAACGAATCAACAATCTCACCCCGATAACCAATACTAGGGTTAACAATGCGTCGATAATTAGGACTGAACGCGGCAAAAAGGCATCCCTTTGAAAGTAGGCCAGACTGATTAAAACCCCTGAACTATAGAGAACCGCTTGCAGTACGGAGGAAAGAAACTCTAATCCTGTATAACGTACTACGGGACTGTAAATACCTTTGAGATAGAAAACTAGAAGTTTAATCGCAATTAAGCTGAGTATTTCCCCGAAAAAAGGTCTAATTTGCTGATATTCGAGGCTCAGATTAAACCTGAGAGAGAAGGCCAGATAGATGCTTAGACTAAAAATAAGGCAGTCGCTGACCATTAAAAGAGATCGCTTCGATGACCTAGATAGGGAATTAGCTAATTTAAGGATTTTGTTCGCTAGTTTTCTATACATTGTCCAATTGATTAATTAATTTTAAGTCTATTAGTCTCTCTTGGGTTTGGTGGGTAAAATGTATTCTAAGATACATTCCTGCTGGCGGTCGCAACGCGCTCGCTACGCGAGACCAAGTGGAACGAACCACAAAAACACAAAGGACACAAACATTGATCGCTCTTATATAATTTAAACTGATCACACAAACAATAAGAGAGCCTAAATTATTGGATTATAACCTCAAATAGCTTATATTTCAGGGAATGCTCAAAATATACCAGTTATTAAGTAATCGGACAAAATGAACCCCTTAATTAGGATAAGCAAGAGGCAGCTTTTTCTGCCCATCTCCCCACCTCCCCAATTCATAATTGATAATTTATAATTGATAATTCCCACTCGCTTTTTTTACCTTTTGACTTGTCATGACTATCATTGTCGATTATCGCTTTCCTCCCGCTATTAATGCCGAAAAACAGGCAAAAACGATCGCTATCGGTCAAACCGCCGGCACTTGGAGCGAGCGCCATAGTCATCGTCAAGAGCAGCTGCAACAACACCTAGCGGAAGTGGTGGGGATCAGGGAGGAAGCCGACGGTTATAAGGTGGCTAGGGTGCGTTTTCCCCAGATAAACGTTGAAAATGACATCGCCAGTCTTTTAACCATGATTTTCGGCAAATATTCCATGGCTGGAGCCGGAAAAGTGGTGGGGGTGTATCTCCCCGAAAGCTACGGCACGAAGGCCAAGGTGGGAATCACTGGAATTAGGCAACGTTTGGGGGTTTATGATCGACCTCTAGTCATGGCAATTTTTAAACCCGCTTTAGGACTATCGGCCCAAGATCACGCCGATATCCTGCGAGAAGTGGCTTTTGCTGGCTTAGACGTGATTAAAGATGATGAAATCATGGCGGATCTTCCCGTGGCTCCCACCCACGAGCGCCTAGATTGTTGTCGCCGGGTTTTGGAGGAAGTGCGGCAGCAAACCGGCAGAAATGTTCTCTATGCGGTCAATGTCACTGGAAAAGCGGACGAATTGCAGAGAAAAGCCCGTTTATTGGTGAAACATGGGGCTAATGCCCTGTTATTAAACGTTCTTACCTACGGTTTTTCCGTTTTAGAAGCTTTAGCCAGTGATCCGGCGATCGATGTTCCTATTTTCGCCCATCCTGCCTTTGCTGGAGCGATGTGTGCTGGTAGCGATACGGGATTAGCCTATTCTGTGGTTTTGGGAACGATGATGGCCCACGCGGGAGCCGATGCGGTGCTATATCCCGCCGCCTACGGTAGTTTACCCTTCGATCCGCAGGAGGAGGGCAAAATTCGCGATATTTTGCGCGATAGAAACGTTTTTCCAGTTCCCTCGGCCGGCATTCGTCCAGGTATTGTTCCCCAGGTCCTTGGGGATTACGGACGTAATGTTATCCTCAATGCGGGAACCGGAATTATGGACCACCCATCGGGGCCTGCCAGTGGTGTGAGGGCTTTTTTTGAAGCTTTAGCCAGAATAGAAGCGGGTGAGTCTTTTGATCCAGCCAATTTGCCCGAAGGAGCCTTAAAACAGGCAATTGTAGAGTGGGGTTAAGAGCAACTTTTTCAAATTCACTATAGAGACATTTTGTCAAGCATTTTTAGAAAAATTAACAAATAACTTGTCGTTTTAGATAGGGTTGCAGCACTTCCGGCACTTTTACTGTCCCGTCCGGCTGTTGATAATTTTCTAGAACAGCGGCCATAGTACGACCGATCGCTAATCCCGAACCGTTGAGGGTGTGGACAAAATTAGTGCCTTTTTGCCCTTTTTCTTTAAAGCGAATATTTGCCCGTCGTGCCTGAAAGTCTCTAAAATTAGAACAACTGGAAATTTCCCGATAGGTATTAGCCGAAGGTAGCCACACTTCTAAGTCATAACATTTAGCGGCCGCAAAACCCAAGTCACCGCTACACAATTCAATCACCCGATAGGGCAACTGTAAAGCTTGCAGGATTGCCTCTGCATTAGCGACTAAACTTTCATGTTCTTGAGCAGAAGCGTCAGGATGGACGATTTTGACCATTTCCACCTTATTAAATTGATGCAAACGGATCAAGCCCCTCGTATCTTTGCCATAGCTGCCCGCTTCTCGACGAAAACAAGGGGTATAGGCACAGTGTTTGATCGGTAATTGCTCCGATGAGAGGATTTCATCGCGATAAAGGTTAGTTACGGGTACTTCTGCCGTTGGTGCTAACCAAAGCTCATCATCTCGACATTTAAAGCTTTCTTCCGCAAATTTTGGCAGTTGTCCCGTCCCGCGCAGGGAGTCACTATTAATTAAAATTGGCGGCAAAACTTCTGTATAACCAGCGACAATATGGCGATCAAGCATAAAATTAATTAAAGCTCTTTCTAGGGCTGCCCCGAGGGCGATAAGATTAACAAAACGACTCTGGGCGATCTTTACTGCCCGTTCAAAGTCTAAAATGCCCAATTTTTCCCCAATTTCCCAGTGAGGCAAAATATTCGGGTTGGTGGGTTTATATTCCTCTCCCCAGCGTTTGACTTCCACATTTTCCCGTTCATCCTTACCGATGGGAGTGGTTTCACTAGGTAAATTGGGTAAATCTAAGATTTTTTGGTCAATGGCCGCTTTAATCTCTTTTTCCTGCGGTTCTAATTGAGCTAGTTTACTTTTAATCTCGTTTCCTTCTGTTTTCAGTGCCAAGATTTCGGGACTGTTAACATCGCTGCCACTTTTCACTTTTTGTCCCACCAGTTTACCGATTTCGTTCCCCCGGGCCTGTAAACTGCTGCGTTCTAACTCTAAGGCCTTCTGTTGTTGATTTAACTGGAAAATAGGGGCAATATCATAACTACCTCCCCGACTATCTAAGCGTTTCTGTACTTCCTCTGGATTTTCTCTAATTTGCTTTAGGTCTAACATGGTACGAGTCAGTAAAAAGTAAAAATTAAGTGGGGGAGTCGGGGAATCGGCAGCCTGAGGGGAAATGTTCTCAACCCCTAACCAATGGTCAATAATAACTCAAAACTTAACTAAAATATCGGTTGGAAGCCGCCGGTAAAATTAGCGGTATATTTAATTGTGGTGTCTGGAGTAAGTCTCATGCTAAAGTATCTGCCAGTTAAATTCCTGCGTTTTTTAGCGATTAGCTGTCTTGTAACGTTAATTTCTCTAGGATTTGACCGTTTACACCCCGTTAAAGCTAATCCCACCCTCATAGCTCAAAATGCTTGGGCCGGGGCTTCCTTTCCCGTGGAAAACTTTCAAACCTACACCTCCGGTTTCGGTTATCGTTTCTCTCCCATGGATGGCAGTCAACAATTTCATGCCGGGTTAGATATAGCTGCACCCTTGGGCAGTTATATCCGCAATTGGTGGACCGGCAGAATCGTCGAATTATCCGATCATACAGGCTGTGGAACCATGATTAAGATGCAATCTGGTCAATGGACACATATTTATTGTCATCTCATGGGTTCGGTTCAATCCGATAGCCGCGGTACTTTTTTGATTGATAGGTCAGGGGGAATCGTCCTTACTCTCGGTCAGGATATACCGGCAGGGGCGCGTATGGCTAGAGTGGGAATGACAGGACGCACCACCGGACCACACCTGCACTGGGGACTGATGTACGGCAATCAATACGTTGACCCCGCTTTGGTTTTAAATGCTATGTACGGTTCTAATCCTTCGGGTAATAGTTAAGAGGAAGGGGTAATTAGAGAATCTGCGATCGCATTCTGTTGAGAAAAAACATTGCTGCCCAGATTTAGTGAATAACGAGGGACACTGCTAGAATTAAGCTGATCGATTCAGGTATATCTAGATAAAATGCGAATATTAACCCTTGTACCGGGAGGAATTAGCAATCAACTGCTGTTTTTTCCCACTCTAGAAACCCTCCGGCAAACTTACCCCCAAAGCACAATCGATGTTTTGGTCGAACCTAGGGCAAAGGCTGCCTATCGTCTCTGTCCCCAGGTTAGGGAAGTGCTTTTATTTGACTATCGAGATCAGTTCGGATTAGCGGATTATTTAAATATTTTGGGAGTAATTCGAGACCGGGAGTACGAAATCGCCATTAGTCTCACCAATCGTCCGGCTATCAACCTTTTACTCTGGTTAAATGGTGTTCTTAACCGTATAGGCTATGAAAATAATGGCAGCTGGTTCTTATCGGAACAAGTACCCCAGCCAACGGAAGGCTATCTAGCGGATCATTATCACGCACTGGTCAAAGGGTTAAAGATTGCCGCACCCTGTCCACCTTTAAAAATAACATTGAATCGGGATGATATCGATTGGGCCCAAATGGAGCAGCAACGCCTCAAGATCAAGGATAGCGGCTATATTCTCCTCTACGCCGGCGGTAGCGATCTCAGTATCAGCCAAGGACTGGAAACGGTTTATCCCCTAGAGAGTTGGCTAGAAATTATCCAAGGCATTCGCCATCAACAACCGGATTTGCCAATTGTCGCGATTCAGGGAGAACTGGATGAAGCTTGGGTTTTAGCCCTCAAAGCTATGGATAATAACTTAAAAGTGTCCAGAACGGCCGATATCGGTAAAATGTCCGCCATGATCGCCGGTGCCAATTTATTATTAGCTACCGAAAGTGTCCCTTTACAGTTAGCCGTGGCCGTGGGAACCTATACCCTCTCCCTGCTGGTTCCTTCGTTGTCTAAGAGAGTTTTACCGAGCGGGGGAGAGCGTCATCGATATATTGAAGCTAATACGGGAAAAGTCGCCGATATTACTCCCGAAACTGTCCTGAAAAAGATTTGGGGCAGGTAAAGAATCGGGTTTCGATCGCTTTTCTCGTGGCTCGAAACCCGAAAAAAAATCAGCATCAAGGCTCAATTTTGCGATTGAGATAACTGACTTTTCAAGGATTCTAGGGAAGCCCAACGACCATCGATAGCAGTATTTTCTGGAAGGAGAAAATCGGGGGGTTGACAATTGGCTCCGCAGAGTTGACGGGGGGGTAGAGTCAGACATAACTGCTCGTATAACCACATTTGCGGGTCAAAATCCCCGTTAGGATCGAGGGTTTCCGAGAGGTCTTCGTAGGCTATTTCTCGCTCTAGAGGATAGGAGCTATCGTAGTCTTTATTTTTGTCTAGCCAGATTAATTCGGAAGTGTTTAATTGCAGACGATGATTATATTGTTGTAAACAGCGATCGCAGGTTAAGGTGACGATGGTTTCTGCTTTCACCGATACTTCCAAAAAATTCCCCCCATGTCTAACCAGCAAGGTCCCCCGCACCGGTGTCAAGGTTTCTAGACCGGGGATAAAATTATCGATGATGATTACTCTTTGTCGATCAGGAGATTTGAGGAGGTGGGGGATAAAAATAGTTTCCATAGATAACTCCTGTATCATTTATCGGTTATCGGGTGTCAACTGCGTTAGCGAGTAACGCCACCATAATTGCTCGGTGACAATCTTTCCTTTATTAGCTTATCGCAGCCCCGACCTCTACAGACATAGACCAGTCCTAGACTGTGGGAAGTGGGGTGTATTTTCAGTGAACAGTGAACAGTAAACAGTAATCAGTGAACTGAAAACTCACATCTGATAACTGATAACTGATAACTGATAACTGTATTTGACAGGCTGTCTGTTGATCGATCGAGAAAGTTTCCTCAGAATTGGGAGTATATGCACAAAGATACTCCTATGTCAACGGTTTTGAAAAATTTTCTTCCTCGTCTCGGTGGATTGGTTATGGTTGCACTGCTCTGCTCGCTTGTGCTGGGGGGATTGCCTCGGCCGGGAAAAGCGGATCAATCAGTACATTTATCCTACTGGTTGCAATCGGGAATTGAACAACTAGAGGCGGGTAATTATCAGCAAGCCTTGCAGGATTTCAATCAGTCGCTCGAACAGGAAAATAACTTAACCCTAGCCTACAGTAATCGCTGTTTAACTGAGATTTATTTACAGGATTATCTGCACGCTTGGCAAGACTGCACCCGCTCTTTACAACAGCAATCCGATAATTATCTAGCCTATTTCCATCGGGGTTTAGCTTTTTATCGTTTGGGAGATTATTCACAGGCACTGACCGATTATAACCAGACTATCCGGTTAAAACCCACCTATTATCAAGCCTACTATAATCGGGGTTTAGTTCAGGCGGCCATGAAAAATTATCCCCTTGCCCTAGCCGATTTTAATCAATCCTTGCGTCAAATTACCAACCAGCAACCCGACACTTTAGCCACTATTTATAATGATCGAGGTTTATCTCATTTAGCCCTCCACAATTTTACCTCAGCCAAAGCGGATTTTACTCAAGCTCTGCGGTTAAATAAAAATAACGCCTCAGCCTACTATAATCTAGCTTGTACCGCTCACCAATTAGGTGAATACGAACGCTCGATCACCCATTTAAATCGAGCGATTGCCATCGATCCTTTTTATGCCGATGCCTATATTAGAAGGGGATTACTGCGGCATCAATTGGGTTATTATCAATCAGCTTTAGCGGATTTAAATCAAGGAGCAAATCACCTCTATCATCAGGGATTGCACCACAATTATCAGCAAATCCTCGCCCTAATCGAGCAGATTCACCAACAGTTACTTTCCCTACCATCTCCCATTGTTTAAAATAGTGATCAATATTACAAAGGAAAGCGCTTCATGGCGGTGACGGCGAGACGGGCATTATCTTTAAGGACTGGGGAAACCTGGGGAATTTGGGGAATTTGCCAGAGAACATCGACGGTGCGCCGTAATAATCGCACTATATCTCCCTCATCAAGGCTAGTATTTTCGCACAATTCCGGCCAGGATGTCCCCTGGGCCCAACGGGAGGCAATCCCCATCAGTTGGGTTTCTAACCAGACGGGAATAGTGATATCGTAGCGAGATTGAGCTTGATAGAGTAAACGGCGAACTTCTCGCAGACCGGGGGAATTTCCCTCTCCTTGCCGCAAAATATCGATAACTTCTGGCACAGGCGGGTAATTGCACCAAGTATCGGGGCGAGGGGGTTCCGTAATCATGGCGCTGATGGCGGCGGCTAGTTGGCTAGGATTCAATCTGTCCAAATCTCCGGACATCATCGCTAATCCTAACCAGAGTTCATTTTCCCCGCGAATAGTGGCCGCCGCTTCTCCGAGGGGAGTGGGCAAATAACCCTCTAATGCTTGGAATTCCCGCAAAATCTCGATTAGATTCAGAAATTCTTCCCAGTAGTAGGATTTACGCGATTGTTGTTTTTGGTATTTAATCTGGGTTTTGTGTAACTTATCGCGAGCAATCTCTCGATCGTAGTATAATTTCATCAATCGCCCCGGATTTTTGCGTTTTTGCAGGGGATGAGCGGCAATTTGACTATTGACAATTTCAATTTTTTGTGATTGTGTTGCCAGTTCCGCCACTGGTGGGATGCCCTGCACTTGTTGGGGGATTAAATCAGCGATCGCCTGAGTATTTTCCTCACCCTTGCGCCAACCCCCTAGGGAAATTGCTTCTAGGGAAGGGGGTATCAGTTCGCCTAATTCCGCAGGAGTGAGAAAACCTCGATCTATCTCGCTAATATCGGCATAGGCGGCTAAATACCAGCGATTATCACTACCTAAACAAACAAGGGTTCGCACTTGACCGGCTCCGTGCAGGGTATTGACGAAGATGGCGGGGACGGGGACGGGAACCTTAATATGTTTGCCCTTGAGATGGAGGATAGTTCCGACGGGAATATTCGGCAATTTTAGATGTATTTCTTGTCTTTTATGGGCCTCTGACTGACTAGCGAGGATTTTATACAGTCTTTCTTCTTCCCGCAGTCTTTCCCGTAGCTTTTCGTAACTGAAGACCTGCTCTCGTTCGATACCGGCTAATTCCATATCCAACTTAGCTAATTCGGTGGTTAGGTCGGTAATCTGTTGTCGTTCGGGGCTTAACTTCAAACGAGCGAGATATTCGGCGAAACTGCGCTCTAAGAGGTCTTTGGCCTCCTCTAGACTGTGTTTTTGCAGGAGATTTAAGACCATGCCGTAACTGGGCGCAAAACAGCTTTGCAGGGGTTCCGGTTGGGCGGTGGCCAGGAAAGCCGCTTCTTTTGCCCCTTCAAAGGGCGTTTGTACTGTCACCACATGGCCGACCGCGTCCATTCCCCGGCGACCAGCCCGGCCAGCAATCTGGACAAATTCCGAGGGAGTCAGCATACTATGGCCATCATCGGTGCGTTTGGAGAGGGCCGAGATGACAGTGGTGCGGGCGGGCATATTAATCCCGGCCGAGAGGGTAGCGGTGGCAAAAACCACCTTAATTAAACCGGCTTCAAAGAGTTGTTCGACTAATTCTTTCCAGAGGGGTAAAATCCCGGCATGGTGAACACCACAGCCCCGGGTGAGGGGTTCCACTTGGTCGGCGCGCACCAATTGGGAAGCACTGGCCAGGAATTCAAATAGTTGGTTTTTCGTCTCGGAATCGGCGGTTAAGAGGCTGAGAAGTTGATCGTCGGACTGGGGGTTATTAGCGAAAAAAGCCAGTAATTTTTGGTGTAAAGGCGGATTTTCGACGGCAAAGAAGGAAAGGGTCAGTTCTTGCAGATTGGGATTATCTTCCAGGAAGAAAATGAGTAAACGGTAGTAAATGGCTCTAGATTCTTCTGGATTAACGAGATTGAGGTTTTTTAGCTCTCTAATCGCCTGATCGCAACCTTTACGGCTGAAAATGACGTAAATGGCTGGGAGCATATCCTTGTCCCGCAGCGTGGTGACAATCGAGGCGATGGTGGGACAATCTTCTCGTTTTAAGCGTCGGGGTTTGCCGTGGCCGACTTTTGAGCGTAGTTTCGGGTTAACTTTGCTCTGTTTTGGGTCGAGCAGCGGGAATAATCCCTCTTTATTGGCGAAATAAAAGCGCAGGGGGACGGGGCGAAAATCGGAGTTAATTAGCTCGCAGCTGGAGGTCTGTTTATTGTCGCTGGGTTGGGGCTGTTGCCGCACCCAGTTAATCCAGTCGGTGAGTTCTCCCGGGTTGCCGATGGTGGCGGAGAGGGCAACTAATTGGATACTAGGGGGACAGTAGATAATTGATTCTTCCCAAACGGTGCCGCGACCTCGATCGCTGATATAGTGACATTCATCGAGAACCAGGGTTTCCACGTTTTCTAGGGAAGTGCCTACCTGACCGATCGGGGTTTGGTACAGCATATTGCGGAAAATTTCTGTAGTCATGACTACAATTAACGCTGAAGGATTGATCACCACATCGCCGGTAATCAATCCCACTTCCGCAAACAGCAGCGGGGAATCCTCATCACCATCGGTGGGGGTGCGACCGAATTTTTCTTGAAAATCCCGGAATTTTTGGTTAGAAAGAGCTTTCAGGGGAGTGGTGTAGAAAACCCGTTTGCCCCTTTCTAGGGCGCGATAGATGGCGTATTCTCCGATTAAGGTTTTGCCGGAACCCGTGGGGGCGCAGACTACCACTGATTTACCGGCTGCGAGAGCGGCGATCGCCGAGTGCTGGAAGTCGTCGAGTTTAAAGGGAAAAATGGTTTTGAGATCCGAAGAAGTAGGGTTGAGGGACTCTTTCACGTCAAGTCTAAGAGGAGAAATTTTTTTAATTGTGGCTATTCTGACTGGCTTTTTTTATTCTAGTCGAAAAAAGCAGACTTCTAGAAACTAGGGATAAGCTTAACCTTTAGGGGTGATGCCCAATCCCATCATACTTCACCTGTATAAGAAATGCTGTATCACTAATAATTGTATCTCTATTTTGTCCTTAGCTTGATTAATTATACCTACTGATCATGATTAAATTTCGTCCTCAAGACTGTCTGGTTTTAGTGGTTGATGATGTCAGTAAAAATCTAGAATTGGCTATGAAGATTCTTGATTCTGCTGGTTATGAAACTGCTTGCGCTAGTAGTTTTCAACAGGCAATAGAACGAGTAAAAACTGCTAATCCTGACCTAATTATTCTGGACTTAATCATGCCAAAAAAGCGGGGGCTAGAACTTTGCCGAAGACTAAAAAGCGATAATTTATACACTCATATACCGATTATTTTTGTAACAGATAGTAAAGAAAAAGAAGATATTATCAATGCTTTTAATTCTGGGGCTGTGGACTATGTAAATAAACCTTTTCATGGTTCAGAACTGTTAGCCAGAGTTAAAATTCATTTAGAACTAAAAAAGACTCAAGAAGAACTTAAAAAGATCAATTCTCAACTAGAAAAGCTAGTCAGAACTGATAGCCTAACTGGGGTAAATAATCGTCGAGAGATTCTCTACTTAGGTGAGAAAGAATTTCAACGATGTCGTCGTTATCATCGTTATTTTTCGGTTTTAGTCATCGATATAGACCATTTTAAACATATTAACGATACCTTTGGGCATATCCTAGGAGATAAAACTTTAATTACCGTCGCTGGGGCAATTAAAAACTGTCTGCGTCAAGTGGATAGTTTTGGGCGCTTTGGGGGCGAGGAATTTGTCGCTATTCTCCCAGAAACTAATCTTGAGGATGCTGAAACCTTAGCCTGGCGCATTTGTCAAGTAATTAATCAGCTAAATATTGAAATTGATCGACAAAAAGTGCGAGTTACTGCTAGTATTGGTGTGGCAACATTTAGCCCTCAAGATAATAATCTAGAAGCGGTTATCGAGCGGGCAGATCGTGCCATGTTCGCCGCTAAAAATCAAGGTAGGAATCGAGTTAGTTTAGGTAAAACAGTATGAAAAATTTATTATTGATTCTTGGTTTTTTGCTCTTAGGTGTAGCCCCAAGTTTGAGTGCCGATCTCGATACGATTATACGCCGGGGAAAATTAATTGTCGCTGTCAAAAATAATCTCCCTCCCCTCGCTTTCCTTGATTCTCAGGGTAATCTGCAAGGATTGGAAATCGACATCGCTAAACGTCTAGCGGCAGAAATTCTCGGTTCTGACAGTGCTATTATTCTTAAACCCGTTAGTAATCAAGAACGTTTACAGGTGGTGATTGATGATCGGGTGGATTTGGCGATCGCTCGTGTGGCGATTACTCCTGCACGTCAGCGCTTAGTGGATTTTAGCCCCTTTTATTACCTCGATAGCAGCGGTTTTGTGACGAAAAACCCGCAATTGCAGCGTTTAGAAGACTTAGCTAACTCTAGAATCGCCGTACTCAACGGCTCGACGACAATCGCCTTTGTGCGTTCCAATTTGCCTAACGCTATCCTGCGCGGGGTTGCTTCCTATCAAGAAGCTTTAAATTTACTGGAAACGGGGGAAATAGACGCTTTTGCGGCTGATAATAGCCTTTTAACTGGTTGGGTGCAGCAATTCCCCAATTATCGTCAATTACCGATCGAGTTAGGGGCGAGTGCTCTAGGAGTCGTTCTCCCTAAAGGTTTACAGTACCAAAGTCTCCGAGAACGCGTCAATCAAGCGATCGAGCGGCTAGAATCCACCGGCTGGTTAGCAGAACGGGTGAACTATTGGGGTTTACCCCTGAGAATTCGGGAAATGGGAAGATAGGGTGATGGGGTGTGGGGTGTGGGGTGTGGGGTGTGGGGAGGGGGGAGAAGGGAGTTTTTTGCTGTGAACAGTGAACAGTGAACGGAAAACTCACATCTGATAACTGATAACTGATAACTGATCACTGATCACTGATAACTGACTAAATCCTGTTATAATCTGATTGAATAAGTATAAAAATATTGATTGCTTGATCGCTAATTATGGAAGACACCCTGCCGCTTATTTACGTTTCTGGATTGCTAATTTTCGTGATTGGTTTAGGAATTTTTGTCATCGTGCAAATCGTTAAAACCCGTCGAGTGGAAGGAACCTTTAACAAGCTACAAAAGAAATTGCAAAAAGAGAAAGGTACAGCTAAAGAATACTATGAATTAGGGAGCCTTTATCTGGATAAAAAACTCTATGTTCAAGCCTTGAGTTTACTGCAAAAGGCTTTAAAAATGTCTGAAGAAGAAAGCATCGAACCAGAAAATCAAGCCCTAATCTACAATGCGATCGGTTTTTCCTATTTTGCCCAAGAACAATTAGAATTAGCGATTCGTAACTACAAAGAGGCAATTAAACTTTATCCTCAATACTCGATCGCTCTTAATAATCTTGGCAATGTTTACGAAAAGAAACAAATGGCAAAAAAAGCTCTCGAAACCTACGAAGAAACTCTCAAATTTGATCCTAATAATACCGTAGCGAAAAAGCGCACCGAATCCCTGCGTAAACGCTTTGCTGAATCGAAATAGTTTTGACTAATGATCAAATTCTTTTTAGAGATCGAAGAATCTTCGATCTCTTCCTTTATTTCAAGCCATAAAACAAGACAATTAAACTAGGGGTTAAAATCGTCAAAATTAAATTTAGGGGCGCACCCAAACGGGTAAAATCGAGGAATTTATAGCCGCCGGGGGCATAAACCATAGTGTTAGTTTGATAGCCAATTGGTGTTAGATAACTATTAGAAGCAGCAAAGGTGACAGCATACATAAAAGCCAAAGGATTTAAACCCAAAGTTTTTGCCACTTCCACGGCGACGGGAATCATTAACACCACGGCGGCGTTATTAGAAAGAATTTCGGTTAAAACTGAAGTAATTAGATAGAAGAAAACCAATATCCAAAACCCCGAAAGATTGCCGCCGATAGCCACTAAATTATCTGCTAACCATTTAGTCGTTCCTGAGTTATCCATGGCAGTACCCAGGGGAATTAAACCCGCTAATAAAAAGATAATATCCCAACGAATGGAACCATAGACTTCCCCCGGTTTTAGACAGCCAGTAATTACCATTAAAACCACTCCGACTAAACTGGTGACGAGAATCGGTTGAATATCAAAAGCGGCAATAATAATCACCGACAAAGTAATCATTAAAGCAATAATGCCTTTATCCTGTCGCAATGATTCGATCTCTTTCTCTTCTAAAACTAATAATTCTCGCGTGGTTTGTAAACCAATAAAACTCTGTTTTGGTCCCTGAACTAAGAGCAAATCACCAAATTTTAAAGGAATTTTGCCTAATCTTCCTTGCAGTAATTCCGAACCACGTCTAATCGCTAGAACCGTTGCATTATAACGCTGGCGGAATTTCAAATCTTTTAAAGTTGTCCCAATTAAACGGGAATTAGAGAGAATCAAAACCTCGGCTAATTTTTCCTCACCTGTAGTAATTGCCGATTCAATATCTCCTTTCTGAAATTTGAGATCGGCAAAAATTTCTAATCCCCGTTCATCTTTAATCTTTAATAGTTCTTCCCGACTACTGTGAACGATTAAAATATCGCCAGCATTGAGAACTTTATCGGCTAAAGGTTGCGGTAAATGTACCTTATTTCTGATTAATTCCAACACATCAAAATCAAACTTTCTTTGTAGTCCACTTTCCGATAAAGTTTGACCGATAAGATTAGAACGAGGGCTAATAATTACCTCACTCAGATATACTTTAGAACCATAATCATCGTCTAAAAATTCCCCCGTGGAAGATTTGCGATCGGGTAGTAATTTTGGGGCAAAAATTGTTAAATAAATCAAACCTGCTAAAAAAGTTACTACTCCTAAAGCAGTGAACTGAAATAAGCTAAATTGCCCATAACCCAGCTTGGCAGAAATACCACTAGCGAGAATGTTAGTAGAAGTTCCCACCACTGTAATCATCCCCGCTAAAACCGTGGCGTAGGAAAGGGGAATTAATAACTTAGAAGGAGAAATTTTTTGTTTTTTACACCAATCTTCAACGATGGGTAAAAAGATCGCCACCACTGCCGTGTTATTAATAAAAGCACTAATTGGCCCCACTAATGCTCCTAGTACAAACACCTGTTGGTGGGGACTTTTGCCCCCCCAAACCAGCAAGCGATCTCGAACTACTTGAATCACTCCCGTGCGGGTAATTCCGGCACTAAGCACAAACATCGCCATCACCGTCACCGTGGCAGAATTACTAAATCCGGCGATACCTTCTTCGGGAGTCACTAAACCCAAAAGAATCAGGACAATCGCCACGGATAAAGCGGTTAAATCTACCGGTAGCCATTCCGCCACGAAAGCGACTAAAGCCACGACTAAAACCGTTAAAGTCAGAATAATTGGTGTTGGCATTGATTTATTTTTTCGTCATGAACCAGCGAATAAATAACTTCTCCAACTCGATCCAAACAAACATTAAGGTACTAAATCCAAAACAGATTAATAATTCCGTGCCACTAATCCATTGAGTACCGAAGAAGTTTTGTAGAGGAGGAGCATAAATTAACAACAATTGTAGGATCGTTGTCAAGCCCACGGCGGCAATAATGTAAGGATTAGAGAAGGGATTCATTTGCACAGCTAACTGGGTATGGGAACGTACCGCTAAAGCATGACCCATTTGTGCTAAACAGAGGGTAGTAAATACCATGGTTTTCCAACGTCCGGGATCTCCGATTTCGGGGGTTGCCTGAGTATATTGGTAAGCCCAGTACATCATAACAATGGTGAGAATGGCAAAGACGATGCCGATGCGAATCATATACCAACCCAACCCGCGAGCAAAAATGCTTTCCCGGGGGCTAAAAGGTGGACGTTTCATCACATTAGGTTCGGCGGGTTCCATTGCCAGAGCAAGAGCCGGTAAACCGTCGGTGACAAGGTTCATCCAGAGGATTTGCAAGGGAGAAAGGGGTACACCGCCTAAACCTAGCAGCGGAGCCGCTGCAATGGTTAAAACCTCGCCAATATTACTGCCGAGAATGTATTTAATAAAGCGCCGAATGTTACTGTAAACCACGCGCCCCTCTTCGGTGGCAGCGACGATGGTGGCAAAATTATCATCCAGCAAAATCATATCACTGGCTTCTTTGCTGACATCGGTTCCCGTAATCCCCATGGCGATACCGATATCCGCTTGTTTTAGTGCCGGAGCATCATTGACTCCATCCCCTGTCATGGCAACAAATTTGCCCCGTTTTTGCAAAGCTTGGACGATTCTAAGCTTGTGTTCGGGAGAAACACGAGCATAGACGCTCACACCATCTACCTCTCCCTCTAGGTCATTCTGAGACATTTTTTCTAATTCTTTTCCCGTGATTACCCGATCCCCGGCAGCAGCAATGCCTAATTCAATGGCAATCGCCTTGGCGGTTAGTTGGTGATCTCCGGTAATCATAATCGGACGAATTCCCGCTTGACGACAGAGGGCAACCGCTTCTTTAACTTCTTTTCGGGGCGCATCGAGCATTCCCACCAATCCCAACCAAACCAGGGATTGTTCCTCACTATCTTCGCTTTCCGCTTCTGGCACTTCTGTCATCGGTTTATAGGAAAAACCTAAGACTCGTAGGCCATTACCCGCCATTTCGTCATTTTGTGCCAAAATACGGCTTCTTTGTTCATCTGTTAGGGGTTGACTTTCTGCGCCAACTTGGATCAGAGAACAGCGTTCGAGAATTAATTCCGGTGAGCCTTTGGTAAACATTAAATAGGCAGAATCCCCCAAACCTAACTGGGCATTCTCACAGATTACTGACATTCTCTTTCTTTCGGAAGAAAAGGGAAATTCCCCTAAACGAGGGCTTTTTGGTTC
Source organism: Microcystis aeruginosa NIES-4325 (assembly GCF_008974145.1). Taxonomy (GTDB): domain Bacteria; phylum Cyanobacteriota; class Cyanobacteriia; order Cyanobacteriales; family Microcystaceae; genus Microcystis; species Microcystis aeruginosa_G. Next base: position 93,375 of record NZ_BJKP01000008.1, read on the forward strand.
CAATGCTTCCCGATATAGTCCTCCTTTACCCGCTAAAGTCAGTAAAGCTCCCTCGGTGGGATCGCCTAAAATTAACCATTCTTGAGCTTGATTCTGCAAAAGTGCATCATTACACAGCACACAAGCTGTTAAAATTGCCTGTAGTTCGGGATCACTTTCACTAGCACCACTAAACTCACCGATGGGTGCGTAACCTTCCCCCGTGACGGTAATGACATGGTGGGAAGTATTGACTTTCTGCACCACCATTTTATTTTGAGTTAAAGTTCCGGTTTTATCGGAGCAAATCGTCGTTACCGAGCCTAAGGTTTCCACTGCCGGCAATTTACGGATTAAAGCTTGTCTTCTCACCATTCTTTGGGTTCCAATTGCCAAAGTCACCGTTACCACTGCCGGTAAACCTTCGGGAACAACGGCCACAGCCATACTGAGGGAAGTTTCGAGGAATGATTCAAAAAACTGCCAACCAAAGCGAATTACGCCCCCAAGCACGACTAGAGCCACCAAAGCTAGGGAACTACTCACTAAAACGTTACCTAACTGCGACATTCGCTGCTGTAGGGGTGTGGGTTCACTTTCTACTCCTTGCAACATGGCGGCGATTTTACCGATTTCTGTATCCATTCCCGTCTTGGTAATCGCCACTTTCCCCCGTCCTTGTACTACTTCCGTACCCTGATAGACGAGGTTAATGCGATCGCCTAAAGAGGCATCTTCCGGTAAAACCTTCTGTGCTTGTTTATTCACCGATTCCGCTTCACCCGTGAGGGCAGCCTCCCGGATTTGCAGGTTTTGTGCTTCTAATAATCTGCCATCGGCGGCAATTTGTACCCCCGCTTCCAGTAACATGATATCCCCGGGTACAAGTTCCTTGGCTGCCACTTCAAAGGTGCTACCATTGCGAATAACCCGGACTTTGGGCGAGGATAACTGTTTAAGGGCGGCTAAAGCCTTTTCTGCCCGACTTTCCTGTAAATATCCTAAAATACCGTTTAAAATAACAATCGTAAAAATAGCGATTGCGTCTTTGGGAAATTCCGCTTTTTTCAAGTCTAAAACCGCCGAAACCACCGCCACGGCAATCAGCATCACTAACATAATGTTAGTAAACTGTTCCCAGAGAATCATTAACGGGCTACGTCCCCCCGTTTCCTTTAGTTCATTTAAACCGAAAATATCTTTTCTTTTAACAATTTCGGCCTCGTTTAAGCCAGTTTCCCCATTGGTTCTCAGGATTTCTAGGGTTTGTTCGCCAGTTAAATTATGCCAAGCACGATTATTCTCTATCTCCGAGACTTGGGGGGACGTAGTGGGAAAAGTCATAGCGATCGATTGAAGAGGGTGTACGCGTGAACTAAAAAGGTAAGCGAGTTAAGCTAATTACATATCACAATATCAGTTATCAGGGAGCATTGGGGAAGTGGGAAGTGGGGTGTGGGGAAGTGGGGTGTGGGGAAGTGGGGTGTGGGGAAGTGGGGAAGTGGGGAAATGGGGAAATGGGGAAATGGGGAAATGGGGAAGCTGTCTCATCACCCTATCACCCCAAAACCCTATCATCCCAAAACCCTATCACCCTATCTCCTCCTGTCTTTTGCCTCCTGCCCCCTGCCGACCGCCTTCTCGATAATCTGAAAAAAATGTAACGAAATGTGAAGTATAATAGCGAAGGTGATAAAGACAAGACATTAGAGAGTAGATAGGAAACGATGCGAGTTGCGATCGCTGGTGCAGGACTAGCCGGATTATCTTGTGCGAAATACCTTGTCGATGCGGGACATACGCCCATCGTACTGGAACGTCGCGATGTATTAGGGGGAAAAATTGCTGCTTGGAAAGATGCCGATGGGGACTGGTACGAAACTGGTTTACATATCTTTTTCGGGGCTTATCCCAATATGCTGCAATTATTCCAAGAATTAGGCATAGAAGATCGCCTACAGTGGAAAGAACACTCGATGATCTTCAATCAGCCGGAAAAACCCGGGACCTATTCGCGGTTTGACTTCCCAGATATTCCCGCCCCAATTAACGGCATTGTTGCCATTCTCAGCAATAATGATATGTTAACTTGGGAGGAAAAAATTAAATTTGGACTAGGTTTAATCCCTGCCATTGTTAAAGGACAAAGATACGTCGAGGAGATGGATAAATATTCTTGGTCGGAATGGTTAGAGAAACAAAACATCCCACCTAGGGTAGAAAAAGAAGTGTTTATCGCTATGTCGAAAGCCCTAAACTTTATCGATCCTAACGAGATTTCCGCCACGATTCTACTAACAGCCCTCAACCGCTTTTTACAGGAGAAAAACGGCTCAAAAATGGCCTTTCTCGACGGTTCACCCACAGAAAGACTTTGCCAACCTTTAGTCGGTTACATCACCGCTAGAGGTGGCGAAGTGTGCTTAAATGCCCCTTTAAAAGAGATTCTCTTAAATGAAGATGGCACAGTTAAAGCCTTCTTAATGCGCGGTTTAGACGGTGGGGAAGATTATCTTTTTGAAGCCGATATTTACGTTTCTGCGATGCCTGTAGATCCTCTAAAAGTTTTACTGCCTAAACCTTGGCAAGAAGATAAATTCTTTCAAAAATTAGAAGGATTAGAAGGAGTTCCCGTCATTAATTTACACCTTTGGTTTGATCGCAAACTAACCGACATCGATCATTTATTATTCTCCCGTTCGCCTTTACTCAGTGTTTATGCTGACATGAGCAACACCTGTAAAGAATACGCTAACCCCGATCGCTCGATGTTAGAATTAGTTCTCGCTCCTGCTCAGGATTGGATTAGCAAATCCGATGAAGAAATTATCGCCGCCACGATGAAAGAATTAGAAAAACTCTTTCCCCAACATTTTACTGGCGATAATCCCAGTCAATTGTTAAAATATCATCTGGTGAAAACTCCTCGATCGGTTTATAAAGCCACCCCCGGCCGACAAGCTTATCGACCTTCTCAGAAAACTCCGATCGAGAATTTTTATCTCGCCGGTGACTATACCATGCAAAAATATTTAGGAAGCATGGAAGGAGCGGTTTTATCGGGGAAATTAGCGGCAGCAGTGATCAGCAAAGATCACCCCGCAGCACCGCTAAACCCGAATAAAACCCAATCTACACCAGTGTCCAGCGCTCGTTAATTCTCTGGCTAGGGACTAATGACGAAAATGGCCTTGAGTGAGACAATGCTATATCATTAGCCACAGTTCGCCGTTAATCTAAGTCAATCATTCCGCCCCAGCAGAATGCTCCAATTGCCAAAACCGACCCACCCCACCAAACCCCTCGTCTCCCTTGCGGAGTCCTACGAACTCTGTCGCCGGATTACAGAGAAGTATTCCAAAACGTTTTATCTCGGTACTCTCCTGATGCCGAAAGCAAAACGTCAAGCGATCTGGGCAATTTATGTCTGGTGTCGTCGTACCGATGAACTGGTCGATGGACCCCAAGCCCGGTTAACTACCTCTGAAACCCTAGATTTATGGGAAAAACAGCTAGAAACCGTCTTTTCTGGCGTTGCCCTTGAGGATGCCGATGTCGCTCTCGTGGATACTCTAGAAAAGTTCCCCATGGATATCCAACCCTTTCGGGATATGATCGCTGGGCAACAGATGGATCTCTATCGCAGTCGTTATCAAACCTTTGATGAACTAAAACTGTACTGCTATCGGGTGGCGGGAACGGTGGGGTTAATGTCCAGCGCGGTCTTAGGATTGGAAGATGGCGATCGCTCAGCCCCTTGGCGACGCAATCAGAGCGTCTATATTCCCCAAGAAGAGGCGATCGATCTCGGTATTGCCAATCAATTAACCAATATTTTGCGGGATGTGGGGGAAGATGTCCATCGTGGGCGGATTTATCTACCTTTAGAGGATTTAGAGCGTTTTAACTACAGCGAAGACGATTTACTCAAAGGGGTTAATGATGACCGTTGGAAGGCGTTAATGCGCTTCCAAATTGAGCGGGCCCGTTATTACTACGATTCCGCCGAAAGGGGGATTCGCGCCCTTAATCCCGATTCCCGTTGGCCGGTTTGGGCGGCTTTACTGCTTTATCAAGGCATTTTAGACGTAATTGAAGCAAATAACTACGAGGTCTTCGCCCGTCGTGCCTTCGTGCCTTTACCCAAGAAAATGCTCTACTTACCTGTGGCTTGGCTGCGATCGCAAGCGTTATAAAAATGCGACGGGTTTTGTCGTTTACCGACTCCACCCGTCAAATCTTACCCAGGTTTGGCTTTTTTAGCGCGATTTAGGAGTCACCCACCAGAAAGGTCCAGTTTCCGTGCAGGGAACATCTTGATCGGTTTCGTAAACCACAAGACCATCTTGCCGATCCAAAACCAAGGCCTCCCCTAGACGGACGTAGGAGATAAACGGGCCGAGATAGCGGACAACAGGCTCATCGCTACAGCCCGGCAACACCTGATCGTTAAAATACTCCCACCCCACATCCTCGACGCTTTCATAGTAGCGGATGCTGAGATCATCGATCGCTTTACCCGGAAAACGTTCTCGGATAGCTGACCGGAGAAATTCTGGCAGCGGTCGATCGGGCGATAATAATGTGGCAGATTTCATGGCTTTTCCCCCTAAAACTAAAGGAAGCGGGAAACTCTGACAAATGCCGTCCCGATCGGGACTATTGGCTTCCGCTCCCCACCCCGCCAATTTTTTACTAGGGATGGGATCTGGCGCAGGGAATCCCCTTGTCTTTATTGTAACAAATTTCTCCGCAAAGGTTCAGGGCGATACCGTGAGAACAGTTTTTCTTGATTTTTCGTTACAAAGATTGACAAATTTATCCTTTTATTTTAGTGATAATAATAAGTACCCGGCGACAAGCCAGAACAAATAGTGGCAATAGGGAAAGACGGACGAGGCCCGGACCAACTAACTGGCAATAATGATAGCGAGAAAAGAAGTGGTTTAGTAGTGCCGAATTCTCGTTCCCCATCATTTAGGAGGTAGGAAAGATGACAATTTATGTCACCCGCGAGGGAGATAAACTGGTGGCCGATTCCCCAATGGAATTGGTAGAAAAATTACAACAATGTCAGGGTAGAATGACGGAAACAAGACAGGAATTCATGACTCGGATGGCTGCACAGATGGTAGCCAGCCAAGGCGTTACTGTTCCTATAACCGATCCGGAGAATTTTATCGCCGAGTTAATCCACAACGATTTTCTGTGTGTGGTGGACAGTATTGATGGCTAAAAGTCGGCCGGGGAATTGGCGGCAAAACTTCGCCCCCAGGGTTCCTAATACTCAACCCCGCTACCCTAGGTCAAAAAGCAAAATTTCCGAGTCTTCTAGGGATTGAATAGCTAAAGAAGTTTCCTCGCTAATTGCCGCTCCATCCCCCGCTCGTAAATGCACGCCATTTAGGGTTATTTGCCCTCTAGCCACCTGTAACCAGCCATAACGACCAGGTACTAAGGAATGGGTGAGGGACTGGCCTAGTGGCAAGATTCCTGCGTAGAGATTAACATCTTGATGGACTTTAACCGCATTACCGGCACCGGTGGGAGAGGCGATTAATTGTAAGGTATGGGGAGAAAATGCGATCGCTTTTTGTTCATAACTGGGTTCTAGATTTTTTTGGTCGGGAATAATCCAAATTTGCAGAAGATGGAGTGGATTAGTGGCAGAATGATTAAATTCACTGTGTTTTATCCCCGTTCCCGCGCTCATCCGTTGAATTTCACCGTGTCGAATCACGGAACCCGTGCCGAGACTGTCTTGGTGTTCTAGTTCTCCCTGCAAAACATAGGTTAAAATCTCCATATCGTGGTGTCCGTGGGTGTGAAATCCTTTTCCCCCAATCACTTTATCCTCGTTAATAACTCTGAGACTCCTAAAATTAATCTGTTGGGGATCATAATATTGGGCAAAAGAAAAAGTATGATAGGTATCTAACCAACCATAGTTAGCGTGGCCTCTTTCCTCAGCTTTGCGTATATTAATCATCAGTTTTCCTCTTTTTTATCTCTATATTCCTAGTCTATCTAATAAGTGTTCGTTGTCGATACGATGCACAATTACTATTCATATCTTGATTCAGCAAAGCCGAAAAACTTTCAGTCTTGAGATAATATAAGGTCGATGTGTGATAACTGATAATTGCTCGCTGAATTTAACTTCTTAAAGAAACTTGGAACTGTTTAACTAAAGCTTCTCGCACTTTTGTCATTAAGGGTTCCACATCTTCATCGGTTAAAGTTCGATCGCTGGCACGATAGACTAAACTAAAGGCCAAACTACAATGATTTTCTGGCACATTCTGCCCCTGATAGCGATCGAATAATTCGACTTTTTCTAAGAGATTGCCCCCTGCATTTTTGATAGTTTTTGTCAATCTATCTACGGGTATATCTGTGGAAACAAAGAAAGCTATATCTCGCGCTGCCCCCGGATAGGTAGAATAGACCTGTAAACGTGGGGTAATTTTGGCACTATCCCTAAGAGTTGCTAACAGGATCGGGAACTGGATTTCAAAGGCATAAACTGCCTCAATTAATCCCTTTTGCTGACGCAATTGCGGGTGTAGTTGACCGAATATACCTAGGCGTTGTTTACCAATCCATAAAGATGCTGTTCGTCCGGGATGAAAACGCGCATCTTCGGCATATTTTTCGTAGTTTACCGTCAGCGAAAGGCGATCAAATACTGCTTCTAAAATCCCTTTTGCTTCATACCAAGTCATGGCTACCTCTTTACCCGATCGCAGCCAACGTCCAGTAGGGAAGAAATCACCGCCGAAAATACCAGCAATTGCATCGTATTCGTTGATATTATCCGATTCTAAGCGGAAAACTCGCCCGATCTCGAAGCCATTTAAGGAACCGTTACCCTGAGACTGATTATACTCAAACGCTTCGATTAAACCGTCTAGGAGATTAGTCCGCAAAGCAGAATACTCGACAAAAAGGGGATTAGCGAGGACAACTTCCGCTAATTCCGGTTTAACTAGGGAATACTGGACTAATTCCGTCAAACCGACTGCTCGAAAAGCTTCCCGTACCCGACGCTGTATAGTTTCCTCAAAGGATAATCCTCCGGCTGCGGTTTTTGCCGGCAAAGTATCGACAAAGCGATCATATCCGTACAGTCGCGCTACTTCTTCAATTAAGTCAATTTCTCGTTCTAAATCCCGATAACGGTAGTCTGGCACTGTCACAGTCCACAGAACAGGATTTTGCGAGGTTAACTGTAATTCACAGCCTAAATTGCCTAAAATCCGTTCCACATCTTCGGCGAGAATTTCACCGATCGCATCATTATCTAGGGTAACTTGACCCAGTAGCTGCTGCAAACGTTCTAAACGCAATTCGATCGAACGACTGGACTGATCGGCACGATAATCAGCTTTAACCTGACTGCTGACAGTTCCCCCAGCTAACTCTAGAATCAAATCGATCGCCCTTTGACAAGCATATTCCAAAGCGGCGGGATTAACACCGCGTTCATAGCGTCCGGAAGATTCGCTGCGTAAACCCTGCGCTTTTGAGGAACGACGGATGGCGATCGGATCGAATAAAGCCGACTCTAGCACAAGATTAACGGTTTCCTCGTTAACTTCTGTATCTTGACCTCCCATCACCCCCGCTAAAGCTACCGGCTTATTATTGGCAGTAATTAATAAATTAAGCTCTTTTAAGCTTCTTTCCTGACCATCAAGGCTAATAATTTTTTCCCCTTCCTCGGCAAAACGGACTCCAATAGTAACGGATTTACCTCCGGCAAAACTTTGTAAACGATCGCAATCGAAAGCGTGTAAAGGTTGTCCCCACTCCAAAAGTACATAATTAGTAATATCGACCACATTATTGATTGATCGCAATCCAGCAGCCTGTAAACGCTGTTGCAACCATAGCGGAGATGGGCCAATTTTTACCCCCTCGATCACCGTACCAATATAAGCAGGACAGGCTGTATTTTCTGATATTTCTAGCGTTAAATCTTTTTTAGGGGAAAATTCCCCTAATTTCACTTTTGGTAGGCTTAATTCTCCTCCTGTCAAAGCCGCCACTTCTCGCGCAACTCCGATCATACTCAAAGCATCGGCACGGTTAGCGGTGGGAGAAATATCTAAAATCACCTCATCGAGTCCTAAAAGGGGACGAACATCCGTACCTAAAGGGAGATTTTCCTGACTAAAAATGTGGATTCCTTCAGAATCTTTAGTTAATCCTAATTCTGCGAGGGAACAGATCATCCCTTCCGATTTTACCCCGCGCAATTTAGCCGGTTTAATCGTTAAATTGATTTTGGCTAAATAAGTTCCCAAAGTAGCCACGGGAACTAGAATATCAGCCCTAGCATTGGGCGCACCACAGACAATTGTACTAGGATTTTCCTGACCGATATCCACCTGACAGACACTTAATTTATCTGCATTGGGATGGGGTTGGCGATCGATAATTTTACCAATAACCACACCCTTTGCCCATTCTCGGCGATCCTCGATCTCTTCCACTTCTATTCCCGCAATTGTCAATAATTCGGCTAATTCTTGGGGAGATTGGGCTATTTTGACTAATTCTCGTAACCATTTGATCGAAATCCGCATCGTTAATTCTTGCTTGCCGTTGGTTCTTAACTATTGTAAACGGGGGGTAGTCACCACGACCAGGTTGGCCGGAAAGATCGCTTTCAGGTTTGCTGGGGATACTCATTTTTAAAAGTTGCCTTCAGCCAATTATTATTATAGACTATAAGTTACATGGAGTCAGAAAATCGATGAGGAAAGCAATCAGTCTATTTGCCTGTGGTGGAATTGGAGATATGGCTCTTCGCTCTGGGGGATTTGAAGTTGTAGTGGCGAATGAATTATTGAAAGATCGTGCAGAAGTATTTAAATTTAACCACCCAGAATCATTAATGATTATTGGGGATATATGGGATACAAAAAATGAGATAGTCGCAGAAACAAAGCAGCGACTCTCTGGACAAAATTTAGACATTGTTTTTGCGACTCCTCCCTGCCAAGGTATGTCTAGAAATGGCAGGGGTAAGCTGCTTAATTCTATTCGTAAAGGCTCAAAAAATGAAATCGACCAGAGAAATTTATTAATCATTCCCACCCTAGAAGTTTTTCTGGCTAGTGGAGCAGAAACACTGGTCATGGAAAATGTGCCAGAAATGCAAAATACTTATATACCCTTTCCCGAGAAAGATGATTATTTGGTAAATATTTTATGTTATATAAAACAGCGTATTGGTGATAAGTTTTTAAGTTCGATTAGCATTATAGATTTTGCCGATTATGGAGTCCCGCAGAATCGTCAACGACTTATTTCAATATTTACTAAAAACGAGAAACTGAAGAATTATTTAAAAAAGAACAATTCTCTTTTTCCTAAACCAACTCATAGTAAAGAAGGATTAGAACTTCCCAGATGGAAAACTGTTCGAGACGCAATATATCATTTACCACCACTTGACTCTCAACGAACAGAAACTGCTAAATCAGATGATATACCATATCACTATGTACCCCTATTAGATGAAGAAAAATATTTTTGGATCAGTAATACACCAGAAGAAAAAAGTTCATTTGATAATCAATGTATTAACCCTGTTTGTAGATATAATGGTAATCCAACACACAGCGCACGCAAAAATAATGAAGGAATTAATCGAGCTAGTACAGAAACCCCCCTTTACTGCCTTAAATGTGGACACATTCTTCCTCGTCCATGGGTTAAAGAAGATGGAAAATACAGGTTGATGAAAGGTTATACCAGTGCCTATAAAAGAATGAGTTGGGACGCACCAGCCAGTACAATTACACGAAATCTCTCCTATGCTTGTAGTGACAATAAACTACATCCTATTCAAAATAGAGTATTATCTCTGTATGAAGCAATGATTCTTCATACAATTACCGAATACCCATTTTCATGGAAACGGGCAGATGGCAAAAGAGTTAGTGATAAACTAATTAGAGAGTTAATTGGCGAAAGTATCCCACCTGCTGGATTACAAAAAATATTTGATCATTTAGTATCCATCCTCAATGATGATTGTTCTCTTGAGGAGCAAATCAAGGAAAAATATGAGCAGCTCTGTCTATTTTGAAATTAAATTGTCTTTGTTATATTTGTTGACAAAATTAATATATCTATCGTCATTCTTGATCATAATCCAGTTTTTATACATTTTCTTAACGCCTTGTCGTGACATAATTGAGACGCTAGTTGTTCTTCCACCGCCTTCTTTTGGCTGAACAATTTTACCCCAATCATTGTCAGTTAAGTTGTTGCAAAAAAAGACAGCAACTATTTGAGGTATAGTATTCTCAAAATCCCAGAGAATGCCAATAAGATTGTTAGTTTCTCTATGGTGAGCCTTCCAATCATAGCTTTTCATTACCTCGATTCTTGTGTCTCCCATATCAGGTTTTTCTTTTCCAGTCTTCTTTAATTCTCTTGGTGTAGGAACACTGCCACAAGTGGCTTTAACCTCTACTCCCCCATTAGCAAATGGACTAGATGGAGACTTATCTCGCATTCGTCTTTCTTGGGAAAGTTGTTCAAAAAAAACTTTGCCATTTTTATCCATTAACAGCAAATCTGGATAGCCGTCTTGATGCGGATTGTTGATAAATAATCCCTGGGATTTATTGGCAAATTCTATGGCAAATAGCTCACCAATAAATGCAGAAAGATTTCTCATACCTAGAATTCCAAATATATCTACTGGTATATCTTGGACTATTTTTTTAACAACAGAATCACATTCAACTAATGAATGCTCAAATATGACTTTATCGATAGTTATTTTCTGACCCTGTTTTGAGAAAAAGCTGGTATCAGAATGTTTATTTATGATATAACTCATTAATTTCTTCCGCAACACTATTGACAAAAGTAACAATATCCATGTCCAGAGCTGAAATAATTTGTTCTAAGGAGTCCAAAGTAATGTTTCTTACTCCCCTTTCAACTCCAGATATGTAGGTTCTGTCAAGATTAGCCCTATACCCTAAAGCTTCTTGACTCAGATTACGTTTCTTCCGCAATTTTCTTACAGTCACAGCAACAGCAGTGACTAGCTTTCCTGCCATATATAAACTACCAAAGAAGATATTGAAATTCTTTACAGTCCATTTTCCTTCTATGATGACTATTAATCTACGGACTATAAGTCACAAAAGCTGATTCTCAATAAACCTGTATTCGGGAGCGGCAAAAACTCTGATTTTGTGTTTGACTAAAAATATATCCTAAAGATTGCCATACCGTTGCGATTCTATCCGTGCCTTACTATTCCCAATATCCCGACGCTTTCACTCCCAGTTATCTGAGCGAACTACAAGGACAGATTCTCGCTTGTCCCCACTTCACAGTTAACAATTTAAATCGAGATTTCGTTAAAACCAAAGGCTTTTCCATCGCTTTTCGACGCACACAAATCAGCGAAGTTGCACGAATGTTTCCCTATTTTAAACCCTATCTTGATCGCAGTTTACAAGCTGACTGCAACGCTTTTTATCTTAACCCCTTACTCCTACAAACTGGTTCACGCGTCGATCCCCATATCGATCGCTCCCTGCGATCCTATTGTAAAACAATCGATCCCCCGCTCCTAGTTAGCGTCCTTTATGTGCAGGTTCCTAAAGATATTCAAGGGGGGGAATTGGTACTAGCAACAGGCAATCGTTCCGTGGCCCAGATTCGTCCTTGTGCTAACACCCTGATCCTCTTTCAAGGAGATCTCACCCATTCAGTTAATCCCGTTAGCTGTTCCGGTATTCGTCTCAGTCTTGTCTGCGAACAATATCGTTTAGATGCCGAAGAATTGCGAGAGATTCCCGAAATGCAGATAGAATCGCGAACCATAAAACCAGAAAAGAAAAAAAAGAAAGATCGGGTCATTGCCCTACAATAAAAGGGGATTTTTGTAAAGATATTCTAGATGGTGATGCGCGAACCGATCGTCGAATTAAGGGGAGTGACTAAAGCTTTCGGCAAGAAAGTAATCTTAAATAACGTCGATCTGAAAGTGTACGAAGGGGAAGCGATCGGCGTGATCGGTCCATCCGGGACGGGAAAATCGACCATTTTACGCCTAGTCGCTGGATTACTGGCCCCCGATCGGGGAGAAGTGTATATCTACGGCACAAAACGCCAGAGAACCGTAGAACAGGGGGAAGATCCCCTCGGTGTTGGTCTAGTTTTCCAACAATCGGCCCTTTTTGACTCCCTCACTGTTGGGGAAAATGTCGGTTTTGCTCTCTATCGCCACTCAAAGCTAAAACGAGCCGAAATCCGCGATTTAGTGGAAGAAAAACTGGATTTAGTGGGTATGGCTGGTTCCTACGACCTCTATCCCTCTGAAATATCCGGAGGGATGCGAAAACGCGTCAGTTTAGCCAGAGCAATTATCAGCGATCCCTCGATCGCCGCCGATCGAGCGAACATTCTCCTTTACGATGAACCCACTGCAGGACTCGATCCCGTCGCTTCTACCCGCATTCAGACGGTAATTATGGAACTTCTCAAGCTAAAAAAAGCTTGTGGGGCCCATCTCATTGTTACCCACGTCCACAGCACCATCAAAAATACCACCGATCGCATCGTTTTTCTCTATAAAGGTCAATTTCAATGGGTTGGACCGACTCAAGAGGCTTATCACTCCGAAATCCCCGTACTCAAGCAATTTTTTACCGGCAGTATCCACGGACCAATTCAGTGATCAGTAAAGAGTAATTAGTGAACTGAAAACTCGCATCTAGATTACCGAAATCCCCCGATTTCTCCTGTAAGATTCTTCTGGGAAAGAATGAAGCTAATGCTATGGTCTGGTATGTCGCTTAAGTACAAGATAAAACGAGAAAATTCGTACAATATCGGGGTAAGAGCCTCTAAAATCTGGCAAATTATCGCAGTTATCAGTTTTTTAGCCGTCAGCCATCGGCTTTTTTTGATCACTCCCACCTTCTCCTGCAAACTAACGCCGTCTCAACAAATTTTTCATCTCTCCCCAGATAGAAAGTTGACCACCTAGACTAGAGGGATGAGTCAAAATTCCTTGACGGGGACTGAATAAAAAGGCCAACATAAATAGGGTAAAAGCGACAAGCACGATCGCAGGTCCAGAGGGTAAATTCCAGTAATAACTTAAATACATCCCACTGATACTAGAAATAATACCCACACCCACACCCACACCCATGACTTGATGGAGACGGGTAACTAAAAGATAGGCAGTGGCCGCGGGGGTAATCAAAAGGGACAAAACGAGGATTACTCCCACCGCTTGGAGACTAGCAACGATTGTCAAACCTATCAGGAGCATTAAGCCTAAATCTAATAAATTTACTGGTAAACCCGCCGCTTGCGCCCCGATTTTGTCGAAAGTGTAGAATAATAGTTCTTTATATAGGAGCAAAACGGTTAATAAAACGATAAAGGCAATAATTAGGGTATCGCGGATGTCGGCAGCAGTAACACCGAGAATATTACCGAAGAGAAAGTGATTAAGGTCGATTTTGTTGTTTTTTTGGATGAGAGTGATCAGGGTGATACCAAGGGCAAAAAAAGCCGAGAAAACAATACCCATGGCCGCATCTTCTTTGATTGGGGAACGATTACGGATTAAGTTAATCAGTAGGGTACTGACCATTGAGGCTAGTAAAGCACCCAGGAGAAGATTAAAATTACCAATAAAAGCGATCGCTAGTCCAGGTAGGACCGAGTGACTGATGGCATCGCCCAAGAGGGCCAAACGTTGTACCATCAGGTAGGTTCCCACCACCGCACAAATGATCCCGACGATGATAGCTTCAATTAGGGATCTCTGCATGAAACTATACTGTAAGGGTTCGATTAATCCTGTTAATAGATTGTTGCCCATGAATCTGCCTTGAGGTTAAATTTTTCTGATTCTCGATCGAGGTTTTGCTCCTAGGGTCTATCTTCTGAATCGGGGGAGAAGATAGGTTAGGATAATTAGGATTAATTGTAAGTTTTTTCGCTCCTAACTGCCGCCATGGATACCCCCGTTCTTTCCTCAACTTTTTTTCTGACTCTCCTGCTCATGGTGGGATTATTCTTTTTTATTCGCGGTTCCGTCAAGGAGCGTATCGAACAGCGTGTCTATCTTACGAGTACCAGTGACGACCAACTATTGGAACAACTACGAGATTATTTTGACCGACGTTCCTATCAAGTCAAGGCGATAGAACCCGCACAGAATATTGTCAGATTACAGGGTTTTGTGCCACCTAGCCCTTTTCTAGCGATATTTTTGACAATTTTGGCGGCCTTGGGTTTATTTTGCTTCTCACTGGTGTTATCGGTGTTATTTCCCGATACTAATCCCTATATTTTCGCTCTTGTGGGTTTATCTCCCCTTGCGGGTGTTTTCTATTGGCAAAAAGTCGGCCGGTTAGAAGAAGTGGCTTTTAAAGTAGAAAGCAAATCTCAGCAAACGGAATTAACTGTCAAAGCCCATCGGGACGAGTTAAGACAACTACAAGATAGTTTAACCTTTCTAGAAAGACAATAAGCTTTTTATGTCCTATGAACGCCTAATTTATCTGGCCGATACCGATGCGGCCGGTGTGGTTTACTTTGCCCATCTTCTCTCGATCTGTCATGAAGCCTACGAGTTTTCTTTAGCACAATTTGGCATCAATATCAAGGATTTTTTGAAAGATTCTCAGGTTGCCCTACCGATTACTCAAGCGGAAATCCAGTTTTTTCGTCCCCTTTTTTGTGGCGATCGCATACAGATTAATTTCACTGTCCGATCCCTAAGCGAAAACGAGTTTGAATTGCAGTATAAAATTTATTTGGCTGAAATCATGGTCGGAAAAGCAAAAACCCACCATGTCTGCATCGATCCCACCGCTAGACAAAGAATCCCTTTCCCGGAATCTTTAAAAAATTGGTTAGGATATTTATCAACCCCAGAGGATACTGGTATTTAAGGAATGATTTGGGCAGATTTAATGATGATTTTAACTGGGGATTGGTGGCACAATGCTTGGCAATTATTTAACCTCAGTACCAGAAGAATTATCTGGAATTCTTTTCTGGCTTTTATACCCTTTATCCTTAGCTTTTGGCTATTTAGGCTCGCTTTTTCTCGTTCCCTACTCTGGTGGTTAATTCTCTTAGTTTTCCTGCTTTTTTTACCCAATGCCCCCTATATTCTCACCGATAGCATTCATTTAATCTCTTATGTTCAGCAGGATTACGCCAAAAGTTTAATTTTTTTAGTTCTAATACCCCAGTATAGTATCTTTATTTTTATTGGCTTTCAGCTATACGTTCTCTCCTTACTTAATTTAAAAAGTTATTGTCAGCAAAGTCAGCTAAATTCAGCAGTTTTACCCCTAGAAATAACTCTCCATTTTTTAAGTGCGATCGGTATCTATTTAGGAAGGTTTCTCCGACTGAATAGTTGGCACCTAATCACTCAACCGCAGCAAGTCTTCTGGAGTTTGCAGAATTTACTGACTAAAAAACCTTTGCTATTCATCTCTGTCTGTTTTTTAATTATTTGGCTACTATACGAGATCAATAAAAAACTTTACAAGCAATTGTTTCCCTCCTACAGGAATAACTAAGATTTCTACTACAAAAATCTACCTAAATCGAATTCGGTTGTGGCAGTAATTTCTCGAAAACGTTCTTGACTGATAATTAACAATAATCTTTCGGTATAATCCACCGCACCGCGCAATTCTCGTTCTAATCTTGCTAAACCGGCGTTGGCATATTCCTCGAAAATTGTTACTCGCAAAGCTTCCGAATCTACTCCGTGAGGAGAAAGAATTTTCGTGTCTTGCAATTCATTAACTGCCAATAATTTGATTAGGGTATCGTAGCCACGAGAAATAAAAATTTCTAGGTTAATAGGTGAGGGTTCCTTAGCCACATTTTCTATCGCCACCCTCTCTTGATATCTTACCCCTAAAGCCGCCGCAAAAGCGATGACATCAGCATAGGTTGGAAAGGGACCAATTCCCTGATTAAAATTAACTAAGGACTGGACAAATTCCCCTTTATCTCTAGCAATACGCACTCGATGAATGGACATATTTATCAAGTAAAAAGTAAAAAAGGTTACAAAATTCAGTAGGTAGAACTCTCCTACCCGCTATAACTGCTTTAAGGATAAGTTTTAATTAGTCCTTTAGCTTGGTAAACATGAAATTGTTCGATGGCGACACCACCGCGCTTGATGGGAATGACAGCTACTTTAGTTATATCTTGGAAATAGGGACGGTAGCGATCGATTATTTCCGGTCTTTCTAGAGAACTATTGGTAGTAATTAATAAACCATTTTTACCGATCCATTCTTGATGATTAAACCAAATTTGATAACCTCTTTGATCGTTGTTAAAACAGGTGACGGGGATAGGAACTAGGGGATAAAGGGCCATATCTAGCCATGCTGTCACATAAAAACTATGGGTAAAAACGAAGCTAGAATTTTTTAAGAGCGCTAATAATTCGGGCGAATTAGCAAAGCCTTGGCGCAGTTGATCGATATCGACAATTTCCCGAGAAGGATCCTGTTCTGGGGCAATAATTCCCCCAAAAATTGCGTATTGACTAGGTTTTTGGAAAGTGCCAAGGGTAACGTGAAGCATTGCTATCGATAAAACAGTAACTATAAAAATTCCCGATCCCCATAACCATCTTTTTACCCAAATTCGAGAAGATTGCTGCCAAGTATTGGACTTTTCTCCTAATAAAATCGTGCAGGACCAGAACC
Source organism: Microcystis aeruginosa NIES-4325 (assembly GCF_008974145.1). Classification (GTDB taxonomy): domain Bacteria; phylum Cyanobacteriota; class Cyanobacteriia; order Cyanobacteriales; family Microcystaceae; genus Microcystis; species Microcystis aeruginosa_G. Next base: position 110,111 of record NZ_BJKP01000008.1, read on the forward strand.
CTGGTAAAATCCAACTAGGAGCGAGATAATGGGAAGCTCCCACATAAAGCATTCCCAGTATTAAAGGCAGAGAAACCGAGAGAATTAACCATTTTTTTAGGGATTCTTCTTCTCGATTAAAAAATCTTTTTTTCGAGATAAAGTTGGGGATTTGTTCGCCAAAGCTTTTAAATGTCACCCACCACATTGGCAGACCAAAAGGAGGAAACATCGTGGCGATACTAATACCAATAACCGAGAGAATACGGAGAATATTAAAGGTTTTGGGTTCTCCAGAAAAACGTTCTTCTAAATGAAAGCGAAAGGAAATCCAGTCATGGTTAATATTCCAGTAGATAATTGGCAATAAAGTTATCAAAAAGAGAATAAATCCTAATCCCAACCAGGAAGACCTAAATACAGGCCAATAGCGGGGAGTGGTCAGACAAAATAAAACTAAACCAAAGCCCAAAATAAAGCCGTGATATTTACTTAAAACCGCCAATCCTACGGCAAGTCCAATATAAGCGAGACGATAGCTAGGATGATAGTTTTTTTCCCGAATTGGCCAGAATTCCTGGGCAGCTAAATAGACTGTTAATGACCAAAAAAAGATTAAAGGACTATCTGGCTGCGAGAGAATCCCGAAGACAATCCCATAGATGGGGATGAGAGTGGCGATCGCTAAAGTCATTCTGGCGACCGGCAGACTGAACAATTTTAAAGCCGTCAGATATAGCAAGCAGAGGCTGCCGGTATAGAGGAGGAGAGTACCGATGCGAATGGTAAATTGATTGACTAATCCCGTGATCCAAGTCCCAAAACCCGTGGAAATCGCTACTATTGGTGGATGATCGAAATAACTCCAATCCAGATTATGGCTGTAAACGTAATAATAGGCCTCATCGTACCCAGGATAAAGCCCCAGGGCGATGATTATTCTAAACAGGAGTCCACCGATGAGCAGATAAACGGCAATGCGATCGCTAAGTATTTTGGTCAAAATTCTTACCTCATTTCATCGCTAAAACTGATGTTAGAGACGGGAGATTTTTGGGGTTGCCAGATTCGAGATTTGTACATCTATGGCAAGGTTAGATTTAAGTGTGATCTTTAGTTACTATATCACCAACTCTGTCATCTCTTAGCCCTTGGCTATCAGTAAACTCTCCCTAGGCGTTGCTAATTTGAGATATGAAAGAGGATTAAGGGAACGGGGAACTTAAATAAAACTGATGTTAATTAAATAACTTTTGCCACCATCAAATCAATAATAATCAGGGCGATAGCTTATAACGGTAAATCACGACGCTGACTTTCTTGCTCAAGAGCCTCTACCATCCATGAGGGAAACTTAAAGGTAATTGTTTGTTCCTCGCAATTATAACGTTTAATTTTAGTTAAATCCAAGTATTCGATGATATTTTCTCCATCATCAAATTTGCGGTCAAAATCTTCAGTTTTCATAAATTTCTACCTCTTCATGTCTAGTTCGTTTCCGTGGCTGCATCTCAATTTGGTCGAAATATCTATAGGACATTTTGGTCGCACGCAGTTCGGTAAACTCACTGACTACTAGGCTCCCCTACCATAGTATTATGGTAGTGACTGTATCGGCAAGAGTCATAGTATAATTAAACCAAGAAATTTTGGGCTTCCCTTGCTGCTGTTATCAGTGAACAGTAATCAGTAGTTTTCACCTCACACTGTCCACTTAAAACTGCAATCTGATTACTGTTCACTGAAGTCCCCAACACCCGAACCCCTAATTTAATGATTTAATAAAACCGACCACTGCTGCAGGAGATAAAAACTATGTGTATTCTCGGTTTTGATCCGGGTAAGGATAAATGTGGGATCGCAGTCAGGTCATCGACGGGGAAAATTTATACCCATGAGGTGATAGCATCTTCACAAGCGATCGAGCGTTTAGCTAGTCTCTGTCAACAGTATCCGATCGAATTATTGGTGATGGGGAATCAAACCACTTCAAAAAGTTGGCGCCAAAAAATTGCCGCTTGTATCTCCATCCCGATTACTCTAGTGGATGAACGCAATAGTACCCTAGAAGCGCGCGATCGCTATTGGCAAATGTTTCCCCCCAAAGGACTACAGAAACTCATCCCCCAGGGGATGCGTCTTCCTGATCGCCCCATTGATGATATAGTAGCGATTCTACTGATCGAACGTCATTTACAGTCCAAATAATGTCACACTACAAAATAGACACAGCAGGGTGAATTGACGATGCTTCTAAGTAAAGGTTTTGAAGTGGAAATGTACACCGGAACGGCAGCCGGAGAAATTATCGGTTTATCCGATCGCATTGTCAAGGATTTAGATGGTTTTGTCCGGGAACCGGATACTCGTAACGTAGAATATACTACGGCTCCCATGACTAACTATGACCGTCTTTTATGCGCTACTTTAAAACCTCGTCTAGCTCTACGGCAATATTTGCGTCGTTTAGGCGATTATACCCTAATCCCTGGCAGTACCCTCTCCTTGGGCGATAGTCAATATTTTTATCGCAGTGACCCCCACAATCCCTATCATGACTATATCGAACAGACCTACGGCACTAATGTAGTCACGGCCAGTATTCATATTAACGTCGGTATTAGCGATTATGAGGATTTAATGCGTGCCTGTCGCTTAATTCGCCTAGAAGCTCCTTTATACTTGGCTTTAAGCGCTTCCTCTCCTTTTCTCGATGGTAAAATCACCGGTTCCCATTCCCGTCGTTGGCAAGTTTTCCCCCAAACTCCCGCTTCTGTTCCCCTCTTTGAAAGTCATAAACATTTTGTCACTTGGACCGAGGAACAATTAAAACTCGGTACGATGCAGAATGTTCGTCATCTCTGGGTGTCGGTACGTCCTAACGGTAGCAATCGTCCCTATAATCTCAATCGTCTAGAATTGCGAATTTGTGACCTGATTGCTGATCCTATTAGTTTATTAGCAGTCATGGCTTTTTTAGAAGCCCGTTTAACTCAACTTCTGCACGATCCCCAATTAGACCCTTTAATTTTAAGTCAATTACCCAGCAGCAATCGCAGCGAGGATTTATTAACTTTAACCCAAGAAAACGAACAGGCCGCCGCACGTTTTAGTCTTGATGCCACCCTGAGACATTGGTACGATGGCCGAGAAATCTTGGCTAGGGATTGGATTAAAGACCTCTATGTTCAAGTTTATCCGATCGCTAAAGCAAGGGGTTTTAGTTGTTTCCTCTCTCCCCTACAAAAAATCCTCCGTGAGGGTAACACGGCACAACAATGGTTAAAACAATACGACCAGGGTATGGATGTTAAAAGTATTATCAAACAGGCGATTATTACCCTAGAAAAACAGGAACGAGAGTTAGAACATAAATTATGTCAGCATATTCTAGTCGCTTAAATAATTATTTGAGGGTCATGGTAATTAAACCCTGTTGACCGAGAAGAATTTCCCGCAGCAGCGTACAAATTCCCACCCAAATAATCGGAGAAATGTCAACTCCTCCCAAGGGTGGTATCAGTTTACGCACGGGGATTAAAAAAGGTTCCGTGGGCCAGGCAATAATATTAAAGGGGAAGCTATTTAAATCTGCCTGTGGATTCCAAGTCAGCACGATCCTTAAGATAAATAAAAGGGTCATCAACCCTAAAATAATTCCCAATGTCCAACTTAATGCGATCGCTGTGTCCATAGTCTCCAATCCCGTCTTTTTTACCGATTATTTTCCCTACAATATAACAGTTTTTGTCCCATTTAATCATCCTCATCGCCCCAGCACCCTGCCAGTTATTCTTGTCAACCTCCTGGGTAAAAATGCCGCCAGAAAAAGTTCCAATAGGGCTTGACAAATCAGCCAGACTTGACTTATACTCTTATAATGGGAATCAGTGTCGCCCTGTACCACCCTCTTTTCAGGCCAGATAACGACCATCTTTTCCTGACCGCAAAAGTAACTTAAAGATGACAGAATTTCGCATCGAGAAAGACAGCATGGGAGAAATTCCCGTGCCTGCCGATAAACTTTGGGGAGCGCAGACCCAAAGATCCCTACAATACTTTAGTATCGGTGATAATCTCATGCCCCGGGAGATGATCCGATCCTATGCCATTCTCAAGAAAGCCTGTGCAATTGTCAATCAGCAAAAAAATCGTCTCAGTCAGGAGAGAAAAAACCTCATCTGTCAAGTCTGCGATGAAATTTTAGCCGGACAACACGCAGATAACTTTCCCCTCTACGTTTGGATGACGGGAAGTGGCACCCAGTTTAACATGAACATCAACGAAGTCATCTCCAATCGTTGCAGTCAACTAACGGGGAATCCTCTGGGTAGCAAAACTCCCGTGGATCCTAACGATCATGTTAATATGTCCCAATCGACTAATGATTCCTTTCCCTCGGCCATGTATATTGCCGTTGCCTTGGCAGTCAAGGAAAAATTAATTCCCAGTCTGCAACTATTACGGAATAGTCTCGATGAAAAGGCGCAATTATGGGCAAATATAGTTAAAATCGGTCGCACTCACCTACAGGATGCCACACCTTTAACCCTCGGACAAGAATTCTCTGGTTATGTGGGTTTATTAGATGACGGCAGCGATTGGCTAGAAAAATGTCTAGAAAAAGTCTATCGTTTATCCTTGGGAGGAACAGCAGTGGGTACAGGAATTAATGCTCCCCTGGATTTTGATCGAGATGTGGCTGCCGAAATCGCTAATCTGACCAAATTACCCTTTATTACCGCTCCTAATAAGTTTACCGTGCAAGGTTCCCACGATGCTCTCGTTTTCTTGAGCGGGGGACTGAAAACTATCGCTAGTTCTCTCTATAAAATTGCTAATGATATCCGTTTACTTAGCTGTGGTCCCCGTTGTGGATTAGGAGAATTACAGCTGCCGGAAAATGAGCCAGGTTCTTCAATTATGCCAGGGAAAGTTAATCCCACCCAATGCGAAGCTTTATCGATGATAGCAGTGCAGGTGGTGGCTAATGATTTAGCGGTGACGATGGGAGGCGCCGGGGGACATCTGGAAATGAATGTCTATAAACCTCTGTTGATTCATAATCTGATGCAGTCTATCCGGCTGCTCACTGATGGTTGCGCTAATTTCTGTCAGTTTTTGGTTAAGGGGATGACTGCTAATCAAAAACAAATTGAGACTTTTTTAAATCAGTCCTTGATGCTGGTGACTGCTCTAAGTCCCGTGATTGGCTACCAAAAGGCTGCCTACGTCGCTCATTATGCCCTAGAAAAGGATTTAACCCTGAAAGTGGCAGCCTTGCAACTGGGATACATCAACGAGGCAGATTTTGATCGCATTGTTGACCCCGCTAAGATGGTCAATCCCTATGTTGCTGATGGTTAATTGTCTGAGGGGATAACTGCCGCAGAAATCAGAGGTCGCAGGCAGGCACGGATTTCCATTATACATATAAATATATGGCAAGCGGCGGGATTTGTCAAGCCCCGCCAGCAAAAATTTCTACTAAACTTGGCTAATGATAACGAAGAAAACAAAGAGAAAAATCATAAATGCTGCTGCCATGCGGAAGAAGGATTTAGGAAGATTAATAATTTTCTCCAGTTTCAAGAAACCCACCAGAAAATAAGCGACGATTGCTAGGAGAATCGGGATAACTAAGCGCAAGATTGTGCCAACGCGACCAGAGAAAAACTCACCGATTTTATAGCGGGGTGTATCTTCTTCTGCGTGAGGAGGAATAGTTACACTTGTCCAAGTTTCTCCCCCATCGGTGGAACGAAAAACTGTAGTTTTAGCGCCACCAAAACCGAATAAAGTTTTATCTTGAGCGTAATTAGGAGAAAACTGGACGGAGATACCAGAGGAAGGGATACTATGAATTTTCACTAGGGGTATTTTAGGATCACCAATTGATTGAAAAGTTGCCCCGCCATCGGTAGATTTAAACAATCCATCTCCCTGTAAACTAACCATTACCGTGCGATCATTAGCGTAATCAGGAGAGATAGCAATAGTTTCTACTGATGCTTGCGGATTAAACCCTGGTTTCTCTAATTTTGTCCAACTTTTAGCCCCATCTTTGCTGACAAACAACCCAGAAATTGTCCCAGCAAAAATAGTCCCATCCTTGGGATAATTGGGAGACATTGCCAACTGCACATTAGGGGTTTTTGATAGGGGGTTTCCTTGAGTGACATTTTTCCAAGTTAGTCCACCATCAACACTTTGATAAATCCCCTCTGTTCCCGTGACAAACAAAGTTTTATCCTTAGCAAAATCGGGGGAAGCTACCATAGCAGGGGCATAATTACCAAAAATTCTGCCCACTTCACTGATATTTTTAACCGTATTTCCTCCATCGGTAGAACGAAATATTCTGCCCTGCTGATTGGTAAGAAAAAGAGTTTTATCCTTGGCAAAATCTGGAGAAGTAACTATTCTCGGACCGCGGACTCCTTCATCGATTTCGATAATTTTCCATAAATCACCCCCGTTATCGGATTTGGCAAATCTATTGCGTAAAAACCCAGCAAAAATAGTTCTATCTTCTCCATAATTAGGAGAAAAGGCAATGTCAAAGAAACGCCGGGGATCTTGTCCTGATTCTTCCGGATCCTTGCCAAGTCGATAAACCTCTAAACCGCGATTAATTGGTGTCCAAGTTTCCCCTTTATCCCGACTGATGAAGATATTGCCTATATAATTAGCAATGACGACAGTACCATCCTGGGCATAATTAGGAGAAACCGCCATAGCGATAACTGTTGCCTGGGCTAAAGTTTCTATTTCCTGCCATTGTTTGCCGCTATCCGTGGTTTTAAATAAGCCATTAAATCCCCCCAAAAACATCGTATCTTCAACGACTTTTAAATCCATAAAATGGGGAACTTTATAATCATCAGCTTGTTTGTCTTTGGTTAAACCCTCGCTCATTTTTGTCCAACTTTTGCCCCCATCTTGGGAAACATACATCCCGTCATACCAAGTGATGGCATAAAGGGTGGAGTTTTGGGCATATTCGGGAGAAATAACAATGTCTTCGATGATTTTATCTTTAATTCCTTCGTTGACGGCTTGGAATGTTTTACCATCATCAACGGTTTTAAAAATACCTGATTCTTTTGTACCGACAAAAAAGGTTTTATCCCTGTCTAGATTAGGAGAAAAAGCAATTGTATCCACTGCCCCCACATTAGCAGGCAAGGGGAGATTCTGCCAAGTTTTCCCCCCATCGGAGGAAGTGTATAATTTACCCTGTTCATCCCCGAAAAAAATTCGACCTGGATTGCTGGGAGTAATAGCGAGAAAGGTTATCAGTGCCGTGGTGGGGAAAATATTTGACCAATTTTTACCGCCATCTTCGGTTAAATAAACCCCTTTTTCTAATCCCACTGCCGCTGCTACATTGGGATCGGAAGGAGCAATTTCTACGAAGTTAATAAAGTTAGTTGCTAAACCCTGATTAACTTTCTGCCAAGATTCCCCCGCATCTTTACTTTTATAAATACCATTGGATCTTGAAGCTAGATAGAGAATATTTTTATTGAGGGGAGATAGGGATAGAGAACTTAATTCCCCCGTATAATCTAAACCTTGAATTAATCTTGTCCAGTTGCTACCTCCATCGCTGGATTTATAAAGGTTATTTCTTGCTAAGATATATACTGTATTATCTGTCTGGAAATCGGGAGAAACTTCCACTTGACTAATCACATCATGGGGACGATGGGCAAAAGCGGGATTACCCCAAAGACAAAAAACTGTAGCGATTATCAATAAAATGAGATTAAACTTGTGGGCGAATCTCAGCAAACTTTGGCGATTAATCATACTTAAACTGCTAATATCGAGGATAAAAATTGACCTAATCTAGCAAAGGGCGATCAAAATTGAAGCAAGGGTTCTGTAATAGTATAGACGAAAATGGCGATTATAACCATTACTAAAATCGGGCTTATTTGCTATCAGCATAGATTAGAACCAATCTCTACACTTTGATTATTGTAGAGACTCATTGCCTTTTGTAACCCTTGTTTGAGACCAAGTTCGATCGCTTTTCTGGACAAGTCTAACACTTTCAAGATCACTTCGTTTTCTTGCGGGGTGAATCGGCCTAAAACGTGGGAAATAGTCGCTTTTTCGGTTGATTTACCGATTCCTATGCGTAAACGAGCGAAGTTTTCCGTGCCAACGTGGGCAATCATCGATTTAATACCGTTGTGTCCGCCCGCCGATCCCGATAGACGGATTCTCAACCGGCCTAGGGGCAGATCCATATCATCGTAAATGACTAAAATCGACTCTGGCTCTAGTTTATACCAGTCCAGCACTGATCGCACCGATTGCCCGGATCGATTCATATAGGTTTGGGGTTTTAAAAGACGAATTTTGCCCGGGAGAGGACCGTCACCCTCGGCGATAAAACCTTGAAATCGCTTGTTTTCCTGCCAAGATAACCCCCAATCCCGCGCTAATGAGTCCACAGCTTCAAAACCGATATTATGACGGGTGCGATCATATTTGGGTTCGGGATTGCCCAAACCGATAATTAGCCGAGGAATAATTAAATTAGGGGTTTTATCGGAATTCATAGGGGAAAATCGGGCTTCTAACAATCACCCGACTCTCATTATCACCGAATTAGCACTCCGAGCGCTGGAACAAAGTTTCTAGATAAACCTTGGCACAGCTATTTTGCTCCTCAAAATTCATCCTTTCGGAGGATTGACAATTAAGTAGAAAAAATGATAGTGCCGCCGTAAACACACCATCTTGATCCCAACCAGGGTGAGTTTCTAGGTATTGTTGTAGGGATTGGTGGAGGATTTCGGGGATTTCTGCCAAGATACTGACTGATGTATTCATATCGTTTACCTCTGATCGGAAGTGGGGAAATCCCTGACTCGTGTAGTGGACAGTAAGGACTATTGTGAGCCAAGTTGGAGGGAGTTGCAATATTACCAGATGTAAAGGAATGCTTTAGAAAAACTTAATATTTACGAAGGAATAAGGCTTAGAGCTAGATTTTATTTACTTAACTTAACAGTAACTCAGTATCTATCGATGGGGATTTTGACGATCAAGATTAATTTTTTCTGGAAGCAAGTGCCGATTATATCGCTGTTGCCTGTGGAAAAGTCTGGGTAAACTGTGGAAAACTTGAGAGTGAGTGGGGAAATACTGGGGAATGTATGGGGGAAAACATCGGGGAAAAATAAGATTTGCAAATTTTAATCCGTAGTGATGCTCAAGACTACTTAGGCACTCTTGTCAGAGCACCTTTTCTAGCTGAATGCTGGCTGCTATGCTTTTACCACTAATACGGAACAGGTAGCTTCTGCCACCACGAGACTACTAACAGAATCTTCGATCACCCGTTGAACTCCCGTTAATCCCCGGCTACCGATCGCGATCAGATCAGCTTGATAGATATTAGCTAAACGAATAATTTCCTCCGCTGGATCGCCAAAAATGACTTCGATTTCACTAGGAGCAGTAATCTGGGATTGATAGCAGCGCAATTGATCTTCAATGATCTCAAGGGAGGGGTGAGGGCGATCCACTGCCGATTCATCTCCCTCCTTGCTGAGAATATGGGTGATGATGATGCGAGAATTTGCCGCTAGAGAGAGGGAATTCAAAGCATGGAGGACTCGATCCGATGATTCCCCACAATCTAAGGCAACAACGATATTTTTAAACATTTTGACTAAATCCTACCGCTAAATAAATTTCCAATTAAGATTCCAGAGCAAAAAATCTTTGATTTTGCCATTATGCCTAGATAGACAATTTTATAGGTTATCGCGATCGGTTAGGATTTCATAACCTGTGGCGGTTACTAAGACAGTATGCTCAAACTGAGCAGAGAGAGCATTATCCATCGTCACCACCGTCCAACGATCGCGTAAAGTTCTGGTATGTTTAGATCCCCCATTGACAATTGGTTCAATTGCCAGAGTCATCCCAGCGCGGAGTTTGACATTGGGTAACTGATTAGTGCGAAAATTAAATACCGAGGGTTCTTCGTGGAGATTTCTGCCCACTCCATGACCTGTAAAATCTTCTACCACTTGGAAACCGTTAGCTTGAACGTGATCTTCGATCGCTCCTGCAATATCTAGCAGATAATTGCCAGCTTTTACCTGATTTATGCCTTTATATAAAGCTTCTTCCGCCACGCGGATTAATTTTTCAGTTTTTGGAGAGACGGAACCGATAGCGATCGTGATACAGGAATCCCCATGATAACCTTGGTAGTAGGCCCCCGTATCTACCTTTAAGACAGAACCAGCTTTGAGGCGTTTTTTCGGGCTAGGGATACCGTGAACGACTTCGTTATCGACGGAGGCACAAATCGAGGCAGGAAAGCCATAATAACCTTTAAAACTGGGAGTAGCACCCATTGCGCGGATACGTTTTTCTGCATAGACATCCAGATCCGCCGTCGTCATCCCGGGTTGAGCGATCTCGGCAATTTCCTTGAGGACTGTGGCGGCAATTTTACCCGCTTGTCGCATAATAACGATTTCTGCGGCGGATTTGGTCTCGATTCCCCGGCGGCTTTTCTGTACTCGCGGGGAACCTACTTGCTCTGGAGTTTTAGTTTCGGGAAAAAGCAGCTTGGTTAGGATGTTCATGGAAAGTTGGCTGTCGAGTCTTTACTTAACTTAGCATTTTCCCTGCGATCGATGACTGCTCTGGAGAAATCAAAAATCTTCCGTTAGGTGAGGAGATAGGAGAGGGGAGAAGGGAGCAGGGAGAAGGGAGCAGGGAGATGAGGATCAAAAAGACAAGAGACAACTTTACTAGCCATAAAACCGAAAATTATCGCAAATTTATCTGAGTTTTAAGATATTTTGAGCCGATAGCGGCTCGATAAATTACTTTTACACGAGGTCTAGGGAACATCTAGAAAAGCTATAGTAGGAAAAAGGCTATTTTTCTGGCGAGGTGACAATTTATGGCAGTCAAAAAAGAGTTTTCCAGTTTTCAGGAACTGTTGCAAACCACTAATCTTCCCGTGTTAGTGGATTTCTATGCCACTTGGTGCGGTCCTTGTCAAATGATGGCTCCGATTCTAGAACAAACGGGAATGTATTTCAAAAATCGCCTACAGATTGTCAAAATTGATACAGACAAATATCCTAATTTAGCCACTAAGTACGGTATTCAAGCTTTACCGACTTTAGTAGTCTTTAAAAATGGTCAACCGATCGATCGAATCGAGGGAGTGGTGCAGGTTAACCAACTGGTTCAACATTTACAAACTCTGTTGTAAGATAATTTTGAACCAGAACTAGGAGTTAGTGACATGGCAAAGGCGATTTGGAATGGTGCAGTGGTAGCGGAAAGCGATAACTGCGAAATTGTCGAGGGAAACTACTATTTTCCCCCCGATACCATCAAAGCTGAATATTTCCAACCCAGTAACACCCATACCATTTGTTCTTGGAAAGGAGAGGCTAGTTATTATACTCTCAGGGTAGATGGACAGGACAATAAAGATGCCGCTTGGTATTATCCCGATCCTAAGCCAAAAGCCCAAAATATCAAAGGATATATCGCCTTTTGGCGAGGTGTGCAGGTTGAGAAATGATCGCCATCTACCCCGGCAGCTTCGATCCAGTTACACTCGGTCATTTAGATATTATCGAACGTAGTGTGCCACTATTCGAGCGAGTAATCGTGGCAGTTCTCTGCAATCCCCATAAAAACCCCTTATTTAGCGTCGAACAACGCATAGAACAGATCAGCTACTGCACAAAACACCTTAAAAACGTTGAAATAGACAGTTTTTCAGGATTAACGGTTGAATATGCCAGATTGAAAGGCGCTAAGGTACTTTTGCGGGGGTTGCGGGTCCTCTCGGACTTTGAAAAAGAACTGCAAATGGCCCATACCAATAAAACTCTCTGGGAAGGGATCGAAACGGTTTTTTTGGCCACCACTAAAGAATATAGTTTTTTAAGCAGTAGCGTGGTTAAAGAAATCGCTCAATTCGGTGGATCCGTCACCCATCTAGTCCCGGAAAACGTTTCTAGAGATATTTACTCATACTACAGTTAACATACTAGAATACAGTAATGAGGACGATCTGAACCTATGGCGCGCCGAGAACCTAATGATCGCAGAAAAGCAGTACCTAACACTTCTAATAGTGGGGTTCCCAGTCCACCCGTCGATTTCGATATCTATCAGGATTTGGCGCGTCTGCAAGAGATGATTTTTGATAGTTTCCATATCCCCCTCACCCGTTGGACAATGATCGATGAGGGACAGATCTCCGAACAGATCGATCTCATCTATGAAACCGTGCCACCAGCAGTACAGAAAGCTTTAGCAATTTTGCAGGAAGAAGAGGAAATTATCGCTAAAGCGGAAGAATACGCTCAACAAGTCCTTCGTTCCGCTCAACAAAGGGCCGCCCAAATTCTCGATCAGTCCGGTATTATTCAACAAGCAGAACGGCAAGCAGCCCAAATTCGTCAACAGGTTCAGCAGGAGTGCGAATCCTTGCAACAACAAACCCTCGATGAAATCGAACAGATGCGTCACAGCACCCTGCAGGAAGTGCAACAGTTACGACAAAAAACCCAAGCTGAATGTCATGAAATTCAAAAAGATGCTGACGACTATGCCGAAGCAGTTTTAGAACATCTCGATCAACAATTAGGGCAAATGTTACAGGTTATCCGCAACGGTCGTCAACAGGTAAGATCGAAACCAACATCGTTAAAAAATCTACCCGGAGAACGTCTTTAATCAGTTATCAGTTATCAGATGTAAGTTTTAAGTTAATTAGTTAGTTAGTTATCTTCATCTTTATCCCTGATTACTGTTTACTGATTACTATTTACCGCTTACTGAAAAGCCAGCAACCTCCAATTCCTCACTGATGACTGTTAACGGGATTTCATGAATAACCCCTCCTCGAATTACCATCTATTCGGACGCTTTCTTAGCGGGTTATTCAGCTGGAAAATTTGGTTATTTGTCCAAATCTTTCAAGGCAGTAAAAGCTTTTATCGATTCCTGTACCATTATTTATATCGTCGTCCTAAAATCGATCGCATTCTCGGTAGCGATGTCATCTATATTCCTGAGAAAAAACTTTATAGCATTCCCCTCGATGTTCTGAAAATGGAGCAGCCAATGGTTAATAGTGATCGCCAGCAGTTGACTTCTATTACTACTTGGCAAGTTAAAACGATTCATCCCACTATTACCGAAACCAATATCCAATTCCACGATATTACCGTCGATTTACAACAGGTACACCTGATTAAATCAGACCTTGATAACTACGATTATACTAATACTCGCCGCTTGGCTCCTCTGGTGAAAACCTTACTTTTTGAAATTAACCCCAAAATTGCTGGTTTAGTAGAAAAGAGAAATCAATTACATAGACTGCGAAATCTGGCCGCATCTTCGGAAATTTTTCATTCACAAACCCCATTGTACGATCGAGCAATTAATCAAGTCCAGCTAATTATCGATCAAGCGGAAGCTTTGGGACAAGAATGTTTAAAATTTATCCGAGAAACCCTAATCGAACGGGAATTATTGCAATCCGATATCGATAGCAATCTCGTTGATTGTAACCTCGATTTTGCCAGTCAATATCAACTAATTCAAGAAAAATATCAACTCTGGAAAGAAGAGGTACAAGCTTATTTTGAATTAAAAGATTCTTCCCTACCTAAAAATTAACTATGGTCATCAGTGATCAGTCTTCAGTTACAGGATTTATTAAACCTCTTGCATAATTAATTTGTGAAGGTTCAAAAACGGCAAAAGTAAGGATTAAATTGCATAAAATATGTAAATAGACCATTTAATTGATTATTATTCATTCTTAATTCTCCTGACTACTGACTACTGACCCTAACAACAATTTTTGATCTTTACAATAGGTCTATTATTATGTCCAATTTAACGGCAATTCGTGAACATATTTTTACTTGGGGAAAACGCACCTATATCATGGGTGTTTTAAACGTTACTCCCGATAGTTTTAGTGATGGGGGAGAATTTGACACCGTTGAAAATGCCCTACTACAGGCGATGAAAATGATCGAGGCCGGGGCTGATATAATCGATGTCGGTGGTCAATCCAGCCGTCCGGGAGCGCAAGAAATTAGCCTAGAAGCAGAATTATCGCGAGTTATCCCCGTAATCACCGCTATTCGACAACAAAGTTCTATTCCTATCTCTCTCGATACCACTAGGGCGATCGTGGCGGCCGAAGGTATCGCCGCTGGGGCCGATTTGATCAATGATATTTCTGGGGGAACCTTCGATCGCCTATTATTGCCCACGGTGGCTAAATTAGCTGTTCCCATCATCCTCATGCACCTGCGGGGCAATCCGCAAACGATGCAATCCCTAACACATTATGATGATTTAGTCAAGGAAATTAAAGAATTTTTACAGAATCGCGTTAAGGAAGCTTTACAGTGGGGTATTGCTAGGGAAAATATTATCATCGATCCGGGGATTGGTTTTGCCAAAACTGGGACACAAAATCTTGAGTTATTGCGAGAATTAGGGCAATTTCGGGATTTAGATTTACCTATTTTGATTGGGTTGTCGAGAAAACGCTTTATCGGCGAGATTACAGGTAAAGATGACCCAAAAGAACGAGTTTTCGGAACGGCGGCGGCCTGTGCTATAGCGATCGCTAAAGGGGCCGATATCCTGCGCGTTCATGATGTGGCCGCAATCGTAGATGTGAGTAAAGTGGTGGACGCAATCGAGCGAAGTTGAAAATTTTTGCTAGTCTTAGAATCATCCACAGTTCGATCGAAATTAGCGATGAATAGCCAACTAACCAGCGATCATTGTATGTTACCCGTGATTCGATCTCCCCAGGATTATCAAGTTTTTCGCATTAGCGCTGGGGATACGAATCGTTTAGCGATCGTCTTTGATTCTACCGTAGCGGGGGATTCCTTGACCGTCTGTGTGGAAATTTTCGATCCCCACGGTCGCACCCCTACCCATCGTCATCATTTTGCCGTAGAAATGTTTTTTATCCTCAAAGGGGAGGGAATGGCTATCTGTGATGGTAAACCGATTCCCCTGGGGCCGGGGGATAGTTTATTAGTCCGTCCCACGGGTATTCACGAGATTAGAAATGTGGGGGACGGAAGACTTTATGCACTATGTTTTATGGTTCCCAATGAGGATTTTTCGGAATTAATTCGTAATGGTATCCCAGAGGAGTTAGACGCAGAAGATTTAGATGTATTGATAGGAACTATTAAAGGATAATCAAGCCATATTATCCCTTAAATTTCGGGCTTTTTTTTCAGAAAAAGAGCGATAAAAAAGGTAAAGGTTCCTCCCAGAAGTCCGAAGATTAGCCAATTTAATCTGGGATAGCCTTTATTGATAGCGATGACTGTAGCAATGCCACCGATGAGACAATGCCAGAAAAAAAGCAACAAGAATAAATCTAAGCTCGGAGAAATATTAGCAATTAGTTTCATATTTTATCAGTAGAGCGAATAGAATCTTTCCAATGACCGAATCCCTTGGCCGTTGTTATGTTTATTAACCTCTATAAGTATTTCTATTTTTTTGTCCAAGGCCATTTTGTTCCCATTTCGGTTAAAGCTGAAAAAACTAGATAGAGAATAAGAAGGGCAACACAAAAGAAGAAAGTCAATAAGTCGTTATTCATCGAGTTATCGCTGATAGGTTAAAGGTCACTAATTCGCTACTATCCATTCTACTTAGCAATTGCTGCTTTTCTGGACTGTTGAAACAGGATTGATTATTGTTGCTGTTGTGCCAAATAGTTAAGCACTGTTTCCAGAGTTAAGTCTAATCGTTCCGAGATTTGTTGCTGGGTTAAACCGAGGTCTTGCAGTAGCGGAATTGTTTTCAATTTTTGCAGGTTTATTCCCTGTTCAATTCCCTGTTCAATTCCCTGTTCAATTCCCCGTTCAATTCCATCTCCAAAAGCTTCTTGATAGAAACGAGTTTGTTTTAGGTCTTGTAATTCCAACATAGCTTCAATTTCCTCTCGACTGCTGCTTTTCTAGACTGTTGAAAAAGGTTTAATTATTGTTAATGTTGTGCCAAATAGTTAAGCACTGTTTCCAGAGTTAAGTCTAATCGTTCCGAGATTTGTTGCGGGGTTAAACCGAGGTCTTGCAGTAGCGGAATTGTTTTCAATTTTTGCAAGTTTATTCCCTGTTCAATTCCCTGTTCAATTCCCTGTTCAATTCCCTGTTCAATTCCCTGTTCAATTCCCCGTTCAATTCCATCTCCAAAAGCTTCTTGATAGAAACGAGTTTGTTTTAGGTCTTGTAGTTCCAACATAGCTTCAATTTCCTCTCGACTTTTTTGGGGTAACCTATAAATGATTATCGTTTCGATTAAATCAATAACATTTTTCTGTACTAAGCGATCGCTTACTTCTCTTTGAGCCTGTTTAATTAAAATCTTAGCAGAATTAACAGCTTGACTCTCACTTTGCGTAACCAATTTGATCAGAGCGATCGCCAAGGAAGGAGTCTCATCATTTGGCAATTCATCCAGATAGATTCTTTTAACCCTCGCTAGGGTTAAAAAATCTGCAAATTGCTGGGGATGTTCTCGCTCAATTTCTCGGCTAGGATAAATAACAACTATCTGCCACGGTGACAAAGGTTTATACTGTCTAAGATACAAGAAAAGTTCCGAAAATAGTCGATAATATAGGTCTTCATCCTTTTGAAACTGCACTTCTACCAGATAAAAGGGTGAATTTTCTAGATTATCGAGCGGCAAAAATAACCCATCTAATCGGAAAGCTAGTTGTTTGACTTCTTGGGAAGTAAATCGATAATTGCTAATCATAGCATCGGGTCGCTCAATTAATTCAAAGAACGAATCGGGAAAATCGAGAAACATTCGATAGAATATGCTGTCAGTTTTCATGCTGCCACAAAATTGCCTGTAATTTCCGCTTAATCTGCCAACAAAAGAGAATTAACCTATGATCATCCCATCCTTTCTGCAACCCGGTGCTAAAGTTTCTCTGGTGGCCACCAGTGGCGCCGTCAAGGAATTAGCCGCCCTAGAAAAAGGCGTAGAAATCTGGCGATCGAGGGGTTATCAAGTGGAATTTAGCGAGAATTGGTCGAATCGTCTCGGTTATCTCGCCGGTAGCGACGAGGAACGTCGTCAAGCTTTAGCCCAAGCATGGCAAGATGCCGATTGTCAAGCAATTCTCTGCGCTAGGGGGGGTTACGGTAGCGCTCGCCTCTTGGAAAATTGGACATGGGCAAAAACTAACCCGAAATGGTTAATCGGTTTTTCCGACGTGACGGGGATTTTATGGAGTTTAGCGAAACAGGGCATCTGTAGCGTTCAAGGGCCAGTTTTAACCACCTTAGCCCAAGAAAGTCCCCAATCAATCGATCGCCTCTTTTCTCTTCTGGAAGGTCGTCCTTTAGCCCCTCTTGTCGGTCAAGGTTGGGGTGGTGGCAAAGTGCGGGGACGCTTATTACCGGCTAATTTAACCGTAGCCACCCATCTCCTCGGAACCTCGGTTCAACCCACCCTAGAGGGGGTAATTTTAGCCCTAGAGGACGTAACCGAGGCCCCCTACCGGATTGATCGAATGTTAACTCAGTGGCGAATGCTGGGCATTTTCTCCCAAATTAAAGGCATTGCCCTCGGTCGTTTTAGCCGTTGTCTGGCAGCCCCCGGCAGTGATAGTCAAACCGTAGAGGAAGTCTTAAAAGAGCGTTTGGGCGATTTAGGCATTGCGGTTATTGCTGAGTTACCTTTCGGTCATGATGGCGATAATGCCGCTTTACCGGTGGGAACAATGGTAGAACTGGACGGGGATCGGGGAATCTTAGAATTTTTCTATCCCTAATGATCCACTTTTTTGGTAGTATCTTAGAGAAGTGTTAACAAATGTAACAAAAAATTAATTATAGATGAAAGTATTAGTTGTCGGTGCGACGGGAACTCTAGGGCGACAGATCGTGCGTCATGCCATCGATCAGGGACATCAAGTGCGTTGTTTGGTACGCAGTCAGAGAAAAGCCGCTTTTTTGAAGGAATGGGGCGCGGAATTAGTCGGGGGAACCCTGCGGGATAAAAGTACGGTTATTACTGCTTTAGAGGGAATGGAGGCGGTGATCGATGCCGCTACTGCCCGGGCGACGGACTCGGCCAGCATTAAACAGGTGGATTGGGATGGTAAAGTTAATCTGATTCAAGCAGCCAAAACCGCTGGAGTAGATCGCTTTATTTTCTTCTCGATTCTCAATGCCGAAAAATATCCCAACGTGCCTTTAATGGAGATAAAACGCTGTACGGAGAAATTTCTGGCAGAATCGGGTTTAAAATATACAATTCTGCGTCCCTGTGGCTTTATGCAGGGTTTAATCGGTCAATACGCCATCCCGATGTTAGATAATCAAACGGTCTGGATCACGGGAGAAAGTACAGCGATCGCCTACATGGACACCCAAGATATCGCTAAATTCGCCGTTCGCGCCCTAGAAGTCCCCGAAACCGTCGGTCAGTCCTATCCCGTGGTCGGCAGCAAAGCTTGGAAAGCTGAAGAAATTATCGAAGTTTGCGAGCGCTTATCGGGTAAAGAGGGGAAAATTTGGCGTTTACCCATGGGATTACTGCGTTTTATGCGGGGAATAACCCGTTTTTTCCAGTGGACTTATAATATATCTGACCGACTAGCTTTTGCGGAGGTTCTCGCTAGTGGTCAAGCCCTTGATGCCCCCATGGCAGAAGTTTATCAAGTATTTGGCCTTGATCCGAGTCAAACAACTACTTTAGAATCCTATTTACAAGAATACTTTAGCCGCATTCTCAAGAAGCTCAAGGAAATCGACTTCGAGAAACAAAAAGCTCAGAAGAAGAAGAAAACTCCTTTCAAAAAGAAAGCGTGAACCAGCAGTAGGAAAATTTGTCAATGCCCAAAATCGGCATTATTTACAACGATATTAAGCCTATCGCTTGTAAAACAGCCCATCAGATACAAGATCAGCTACTTTCCCTAGGTTGGCAGGTGTTTATGGCTACCGGCAGCGGTGGCCTGCTAGGCCATTCTAAACCCTCTCGTCCCGTTTGTTTTACCCCGATCGATCAGTTAGTCCCCCCCCACTTCGATCAGGATTTAAGTTTTGCGATCGTTTTGGGGGGCGATGGTACGGTTCTATCGGCAGCCCGGCAGTTGGCCACCCTCAATTTGCCCCTGTTAACGGTCAATACCGGACATATGGGCTTTTTGACCGAAATTTACCTAAATCAGCTTGAACCCGCATTAGAGCAGGTTTTAGAGGGGAACTACACCATCGAAAATCGCTCGATGATCACGGTGCGACTGTTTCGCGAAGATACTCTCCTCTGGGAGGCACTTTCTCTCAATGAGGTGGTCGTCCACCGGGAACCCCTCACCAGTATGTGTCATTTTGAGATTCAAATTGGTGAACACGCACCCGTCGATATCGCTGCCGATGGGGTGATTCTCTCCACTCCTACCGGTTCTACTGCCTATGCTCTCAGCGCCGGTGGACCAGTAATAACTCCCGATGTGCCGGTATTACAATTAGCCCCCATTTGTCCCCATTCTTTAGCTTCCAGATCCTTGGTATTTTCTGACAAGGAAACTGTGAATATTTTCCCAGCAACTGCTAATCGGATGGTGATGGTAGTGGACGGTAATGGCGGTTCTTATATCTTGCCAGAAGATCGAATTAATGTGCAGAAATCACCCCACCAAGTCCATTTTATTCGTCTGCAATCGACGGAATTCTTCCGCATCCTCCGGGAAAAATTGGGTTGGGGTTTGCCTCATATCGCTAAACCAACTTCGGTGGAATTACCTTAATCAGTTATCAGTTATCAGTTATCAGACGTGAGTTTTCAGTTCACTGATAGCTGAGTTTATGCTCTCTTTTCGTGCCAAAATAGCTTTTTATTTAGAGGATGTCACCACGGCGATCGGACTGACGGTCAATCTGCTTATCTTAGCATTAATTTTAATCTCGTTGGGGATTTATGTGGCTCAAACCTATCCCTTATCCGCCACTTGGCAAATGTGGTTACGTCAGCTTGATTGGGGAATTTTAAGCTTATTTTCCCTAGAGTATTTAATTCGGTTTTGGTGTGCGGAATCAAAACTAGGCTTTGTTTTTAATATTTTTTCCATCCTAGATTTATTGTCAATTCTCCCCCTATTTTTTGGTTTTTTTGATATTAGGTTTTTTAGAATTTTTCGCTGGTTTAGAATTTTGCGAGTGATTCGTTTTTTTGGTTCCGATCTTTCTATTTTTCAAATTAAAACTTCAGATCAGATAGTATTTACTCGCATATTACTAACTCTATTCTCGATTATTTTTGTCTATGCGGGTTTAATTTATCAGATCGAACACCCGATTAATCCTCAAGTCTTTCGAACATTTTTTGATGCTTTTTACTTCGCCGTTGTGACTATGACTACTGTGGGATTTGGGGATGTGACTCCTCTTTCTGATGGGGGCAAAATGGTGACAGTTTTAATGATTTTAACGGGAGTTTTGTTAATTCCCTTACAAATTAGCGATCTGACTAAACAACTATTAAAATCTGGCACTCAAATTGATTATCCTTGTCCAGATTGTGGTTTACCCCGTCACGATATAGATGCCAATTTTTGTAAAAACTGTGGGTCAAAATTGTTAAAAAGACCTGATTGAGGCTAATTCTGGCGAAATGGGGAAGTGGGGAAGTGGGGAAATGGGGATAATAAATAAAAGCAATCTCCTGTCTCCTGTCTGCTGTCTCCTAACGACCGACGACCGACGGAATCATGACAATTTACAATTGCTTAATAATTGTTGCCGCTGCCGTGATAATATGTCTTGTGGCTTACCTGAGCGTCATAGCTGGGAAAGCAATCCAGATATTGAGATTAGTCTATCGCTGATTTAGGTGTACCTTGTCTGACCCATCGATCGAATCTCCCCCAACCCCAGAAACCAACCCGCCGTCAGATCCGATGCGGGAATACTATCAACTACAAAACACCTTATTGATCACCACCCTGATCTTAAGCGGTCTGATCTTTATCCCCGTGTGCTTGTTTTATTCCCTCAATACCGCCCTTAATTACCTATTGGGGGCAATGGTGGGAGTTGTTTACCTAAAACTCCTGGCCGGGGAAGTGGAAAAATTGGGGGTAACGAAAAATCGCGTGGGCAAAAAAGGATTAGCCCTATTCGCTGGATTAATCATCATCGCCAGTCGTTGGCAAGAACTGCACATAGTGCCAGTTTTTTTGGGTTTTTTGACCTATAAAGGGGCGATCATCGTATATACCCTGCAAACCATCTTCAAGCTGGAGCAGAAAGCCGATTCCTAAACCCTTTGACCGTTCAAAATAACCCTGATTTGCGAACCTGAATCTCCCCAAGGTGGAAATGTTAGACAGTTTAAGTGTGCTTAATTTTTATAGTCTCGCTTCCCTGGAAGTGGGACAACACTGGTACTGGCACATCGGCGGACTAAAAATTCACGGGCAAGTGATCGCGGTCTCCTGGATCGTCTTCGCTATCTTAATCATCGCCTCGATCGCCGCTACCCGCAAGATCCAGAAAGTCCCTAGCGGTATTCAAAACCTGATGGAGTACGTTCTGGAATTTCTGCGCGATTTAGCCAAAAACCAGCTAGGAGAAAAGGAATATCGACCCTGGTTGCCCTTCATCGGCACCCTATTTTTATTTATTTTCGTTTCTAACTGGTTAGGGGCATTGATTCCTTGGAAGTTAATCGAACTGCCCGAAGGAGAATTAGCCGCCCCCACTAACGACATCAATACCACGGTGGCGTTAGCCCTACTGACTTCCCTCGCTTACTTCTACGCGGGCATCAGTAAAAAAGGACTCGGTTACTTCGCTCACTACCTAGAGCCGATTCCCGTGCTATTACCGATCAAAATTTTAGAAGACTTTACCAAACCCCTCTCCCTCAGCTTCCGTCTTTTCGGAAACATCCTCGCAGACGAGTTGGTAGTGGCCGTATTAGTCTTCCTTGTCCCCCTCGTCGTACCCCTACCCCTGATGGCTCTCGGTTTATTTACCAGCGCTATTCAGGCCCTGGTCTTCGCTACCCTTGCTGGGGCCTATATCCATGAGGCACTGGAATCGGAACACGAAGAAGAACACGCTTAAAAGCGAGGGACTAAAAAAAGAAAAATTTCTTAGGAAAAAGTGTCCAAATAATAGGATAATAACTAAGAAATTATTGGTCGAATTCAGGATGAGCAACTGAATTCCCAGATCGTTCTTTCCCAAAAACTCTTTCGGGAGTTTTGAGCAGAAAACCAGCCATTTTTTACGGCTGAGAACGCGCTCTGTAAACAACAGATTGAAATTGATTAGTAAATAGAGGAAAAAATCACCATGAACCCCACAGTAGCTGCCGCTTCCGTTATCGCCGCCGCCCTCGCCGTTGGTTTAGCCGCTATCGGCCCCGGTGTTGGTCAAGGTACTGCTTCTGGAGAAGCTGTTTCCGGTATCGCCCGTCAACCCGAAGCTGAAGGAAGAATTCGTGGTACCCTTCTCCTCAGCTTGGCATTCATGGAATCCTTAACCATCTACGGCTTGGTTATCGCTCTCGTTTTACTGTTCGCTAACCCCTTCGCCTAATTAAAAAAGCAGTGGGCTATCAGCCCCCAGTCCCCAGCTTGGCAGCAGAGTTTTCAAAACTCTAAAAAAACCCCCAAGCAGCCAACTAAAAAATCTGGTTTTTGGGACGGAAGGCTGATAGCTAGTTAAGGGAATTTTAGTGATTCCCCCTGACTGTTTATTTTTAAAGCAGGGGGATCATCTTCCTTTTTTGAACCTGTCTATAGCTTCTATTTATCAGGAATAAATCAATGTTTGATTTCGATGCCACCCTGCCAGTGATGGCACTACAGTTTATTCTTTTGGCAGTGATCCTGAACGCCGTTTTTTATAAACCCCTCAGTAAAGTCTTAGATGAACGGGCGGAGTATATTCGGCAAACGGAAGGCGGAGCCAAAGAACAACTAGCCAAAACCGAAGCATTGGTACAAGAGTACGAATTGCAACTGAGTTCGGCTCGTAAACAATCCCAAGAGATTATCGCCCAAGCGCAAGCCGAGGCCCAAAAACTAGCCAGCGAACGAGTTGCCGCAGCCCAAAAAGAAGCGATCGCTCGTAAAGAAGCCGTCGCCGCCGAAATTGCCCAACAGAAAGAAGAAGCCTTTCGTTCTCTAGAAGGACAAGTGGCCTCTCTTTCCCGTCAAATTCTCGAAAAACTCCTCGGCCCCGAACTCGTTCGCTAAACCCCAGCCCTTGGTTAATAACAGTGATCAGTAAAAAGATAGAACTCAGTCGTCAGGAGTTAGAAGACTGATAACTGATAACTCTCCAGAAACTAAAACCTAATTGGTTAAGCTAAAAGCTTTAATGTGCTTAGTTTCTAACCTTCTTTTTGGGTAGGAGAATTGCCAGAGACGGTCTTTTGCCTCTTGCCTATTGACTCTTGCCTTCAGAAACTGATAACTGAATAACCTACTCCCCGCCATCAATAATCATGATCATCCACACAGTTTTATTATTAGCCACGGAGGCGAAGGAAGCGGCAGCAGAAGGATTCGGCATCAACACCGATATCCTAGGAACTAACCTATTTAACCTCTCAATTCTGCTCGGTTTAATCATCTTCTACGGGCGCAAAGTTCTCGGACAAATACTCGGAGAACGTCAGTCGAAGATTGCTGAAGCTTTAGCCGAAGCTGAAGACCGGAAAAATATTGCCGCTAACGCCCTCGCCGAAGAACAGAAAAAACTCGCCCTGGCAAAACAAGAGGCCGAAAAAATTATCAATAACGCTCGAGATAGAGCTAAAACTGTCACCGCCGACATCGCAGCCCAAGCCGATCTGGATATTCAAAGAATGCGCGAAAGTGCCGCTAAAGATCTCTCGGCGGAACAGGATCGCGTTTTAGTAGAATTACGCCAAAGAATTACCGCTTTAGCCTTAGCTAATGTGGAATCCAAATTAAGCACCGGCCTGGAAGAATCGGTACAACAAACCCTAATTGATCGCAGTTTGGCCAACCTAGGAGGTAAATAGATGCAGGGAAGTTTAATCAGTTCAGAAATAGCCGAACCCTACGCCCAAGCATTACTTTCCGTCGCCCAAAGCAGCGGACAATTAGAAGCGATCGGCGGCGAAATTAAATCCCTCTTAGAATTGTTGGAAAATGCTCCCGATCTAAGAGCTTTTATCGGCAATCCCGTCATCAAAGAAGAAGCTAAAAAAGCCGTTCTTTCCCAAGTAATGGGGAGCAGTGCCAATCCCTATTTAACTAACTTCATGATGTTATTGGTCGATAAACGTCGGATTCAATTTTTAGAACCCGTTTGTCAACAATATCTCACCCTGGCCAGAGCGCTGACTAACACCGTTTTAGCAGAAGTTTCCTCGGCCACCGAATTGAACGATAGCCAAAAACAAATCGTCATCGACAAAGTGAAAACTCTGACCGGGGCGAACGTGGTCGAACTGAAAACCAAAGTTGATGGCAGCCTGATCGGTGGTGTGGTGATCAAAGTCGGTTCTCAAGTCTTTGATGCCAGCATTCGCGGTCAACTACAACGCCTCAGCCTCTCCCTGCGCTAAGGTCATCTAATCTCTCTTTTTTGCCGTTTTTTCACCTTCTAATTTTTTACTTTTTCCCAGATTAAACTATGGTAGCTATCAGACCCGACGAAATTAGTACAATTATTCGTCAACAGATCGAATCCTATAACCAAGAAGTACAGGTCTCCAACGTGGGAACCGTCCTGCAAGTGGGTGACGGTACTGCCCGCATCTACGGCCTACAACAGGCCATGTCGGGAGAACTCTTGGAATTTGAAGATGGAACCGTCGGCATCGCCCTTAACCTCGAAGAAGATAACGTCGGTGCGGTGTTAATGGGTGACGGTTTCGGGATTAAAGAAGGCGGTACGGTGAAAGCTACCGGTAAAATCGCTCAGGTTCCCGTGGGTGAAGCCTTAGTCGGCCGCGTGGTTGATGCTCTCGGTCGTCCCATCGACGGGAAAGGGGACATCCTCGCGAGCGAAACCCGTCTGGTGGAATCCCCCGCCCCCGGTATTGTCGCTCGTAAATCCGTCTGTGAACCGATGCAAACGGGTATTACCGCTATCGATGCTATGATTCCCGTCGGTCGCGGTCAACGGGAGTTAATTATCGGTGACAGAAAAACTGGTAAAACAGCGATCGCCATTGACACGATCATTAACCAGAAAAGCGAAGACGTGATCTGTGTCTATGTCGCCATCGGTCAAAAAGCCTCCACCGTCGCCCAAGTAATCGACACCCTCACCCAAAGAGGCGCCATGGATTACACCGTGGTGGTGGCCGCTAACGCTAACGACCCCGCCACCCTCCAGTATATCGCCCCCTACACCGGAGCTTCGATCGCCGAATACTTCATGTATAAAGGCAAAGCGACCCTAGTTATCTACGATGACCTCACCAAACAGGCTCAAGCTTATCGTCAGCTATCCCTGCTCATGCGTCGTCCTCCCGGTCGGGAAGCTTACCCCGGCGACGTTTTCTATCTCCACTCCCGTTTACTAGAGCGCGCCGCTAAACTCAGCGATGCCCTCGGTGGTGGTAGCATGACCGCCCTGCCGATTATCGAAACCCAAGCTGGTGACGTTTCTGCCTACATTCCCACCAATGTAATCTCGATTACTGACGGTCAGATATTCCTCTCCACCGACCTCTTTAACGCTGGTTTCCGTCCCGCTATTAACGCTGGTATTTCCGTATCCCGCGTGGGTTCGGCAGCTCAAACGAAAGCGATGAAGAAAGTTGCTGGTAAATTAAAACTCGAATTAGCCCAGTTTGACGAATTAGAAGCTTTTGCTCAATTCGCTTCTGACCTTGATGCGGCCACCCAAGCACAACTGTCTCGCGGTCAACGTCTGCGTCAAATCCTGAAACAGCCCCAAAACTTCCCCCTCTCCGTTTGGGAACAGGTGGCGGTGGTTTATGCCGGTTTAAACGGTTATCTCGACGATATCGCCACCGATAAAGTTATCGATTTCTGCGCCGGTTTACGGGAATACCTGAAAACCAGCAAACCTCGTTACGTTGAGATCGTCAGCACTGAAAAACAACTCAACGACGAAGCAGAAGGCCTGCTCAAAGATGGCATCAACGAGTACAAACAGGCTTTTAAATAATCTTGGTAATCAGTAAATGAGTGTTGGTAATGGGGGTTAGGTTTTAGGGGATGGGGTGTTGAGGTTTTGGGGTTTTGGGGTATTAGTTGAAATTTCCCGATCTCCCCATTTCCCCACCTCTCCATTCCCTCCTAAACCCCGACTCTTGACTGATGACTGATGACTGATAACTGATAACTGATAACTGAATTATGCCTAATCTCAAAGCGATTCGCGACCAAATTCAATCGGTCAAAAATACCAAAAAAATTACCGAGGCCATGCGCCTGGTGGCGGCAGCAAAAGTGCGCCGCGCCCAAGAACAGGTTCTCTGTACCCGTCCTTTTGCCGATGCCCTCGCTCAGGTACTCTATAATCTCCAAGGTCGTTTAGCCTTTAGTGATGTTAATTTACCCCTACTGGCCCAACGGGAAGTAAAAACCGTGGCTCTGTTAATAGTCACAGGCGATCGAGGTCTTTGTGGCGGTTATAATACTAACGTCATCCGTCGTGCCGAACAACGGATGAATGAATTAAAAGAGCAAGGGATTAACTATCAATTAGTTGTTGCGGGCCGGAAAGCAGCACAATATTTCGAGCGCCGCAATGCCCCCATTGCCGCTAAATTTATCAACCTTGAACAGATTCCCACTGCCGATGAAGCTGGTACTATTGGGGATGAATTGCTTTCCTTATTTTTATCGGAAACAGTCGATCGCGTCGAGTTAATTTATACTCGTTTTATCTCCCTGATCAGTTCCACTCCGGTGATTCAAACCCTGTTACCTTTAACTACCCAAGGTTTGGCGGTACAGGATGACGAGATTTTCCGTTTGGTGACTAAAGAGGGAAAATTTAAGGTACAACGGGAAAAAATGGCCAGCCAAGCGGCGCAGGTTTTTCCTCAAGACATGATTTTTGAGCAGAATCCCGTCCAAATCCTCGATTCTCTCCTGCCTTTGTACTTAAATAACCAATTACTGCGCGCTCTCCAGGAATCGGCGGCTAGTGAATTAGCAGCCCGGATGACGGCGATGAGCAACGCCAGCGAGAACGCCAGCGAGTTAATCGGGACTTTAAGCCGTACCTACAACAAGGCGCGTCAAGCCGCTATTACGCAAGAATTGTTAGAAGTAGTAGCGGGGGCAAACGCTCTCTAGGTTTAAGCCAGTTTTTCTTGTGATTATCAGTAGGAGTGATTATTTTCACTCCTTTTTTATATTAGCTGGCTTAATACTAAATCCAGTTATTAAAAACTGATTATCTATTCCCCTTTTTGCATGAGTGCATGAGTAGAAAACGGGTTTCTCGGAGAAACCCGTTTTCTGTGCGTTACTCAACGGATTTGGTAAGTAGGGTTTGCTGAAAAAGTCGCTCAAAGAATTATGCTATTGAGTGCCAATAATTTGTCGCCCAAGTGATAAGTTTTACTTGAGTAAAATCACTTTTAACATAATTTTTATTAAAGCGTTGCCGACAT
>NZ_BJKP01000009.1:0-24480 GCF_008974145.1 Microcystis aeruginosa NIES-4325
CACCCCACACCCCACACCCCACTTCCCCACTTCCCCACTTCCCCACTTCCCCACACCCCACACCCCACACCCCACTTCCCCACAACTTCCCACTGATAACTGATAACTGATAACTGATAACTGATAACTGATAACTGATAACTGTATCGGTTATTGCGACTTTTTATTTCCTGAAAACCGTCTTGTGGAAGCCAAGTTAGTTGCTTAAGATAGAGACAATCGCAGTCAGAGAAAACCTCTCAAGGAAATTATTACTATGGCTTTCACTCTTTATTCTCCCTTCCTGGAAATTAATTCTGTCCAACGTCAAATCGATCAACTTTTTCAAGAAGTATTACCGACAACTTCCTTGGTATCTCGTCCCCCGGTGGAAATCTCTGTTAACGAGGATTCCGTGCAATTAAAAATCGAATTACCCGGTATGGATATTAAAGATATCGATGTGGAGGTTAGCAAGCAAATGGTGGCTATTAATGGGCAACGTCAACGCCCTGCCGAGGTAGAAAACAGCGAATTTTATTATGGTAAATTTAGTCGCTTGATTACCCTGCCAGTGGAGGTGCAAAATAGCCAAGTTACCGCTAACTATCAAGACGGTATTCTTTATCTCACCCTCCCGAAAGCGGTGGCAGAAAAAAATAAAGTGGTGAAAGTTAATCTTGGTTAGATCAGAAAAAGACTGGAGAATTTCTCCAGTCTTTAGTTTTATTTGTAGTCCCTAACTGTTAATGGGATTCTTTGCCATTTAGGTTGACGGGACGGGGTTGAATAACACCAAAACCGCCGTGATTGCGTTGATAGATAACATTGATTTCGTTCGTGTCTTTGTTGCAGAACATAAAGAAATCGTGATCGACCAATTGCAATTGTGTTAGTGCTTCCTCAATAGTCATCGGTGGCATGGCAAAGTATTTCATCCGCACTACTTCCGCAGGTAATTCAGGAGTGCGATCGCCAATTAGGTTATCATCTAAGGGTTTCTCCTGCACTACCTCGCTAGTTTTAACGGTGGCGTGGGTGCGATGATCCACCAATCTCTCTTTATACTTGCGGAGTTGACGAGCGATTTTATCAGAAACTAAATCAATACTCGCGTATAAATTTTCGCTTCCTTCTTGAGCGCGAATCACTGTTCCATTAGCATAAACCGTTACTTCCGCTTTGTGGCGATCGGGAATGCGCGCATTCTTTTCCACGGAGAGGTGAACATCGACTTTTGTGGTTATGCCGTTAAAATGTTTCACCGCTTTCTCCAGCTTTTGTTCCACATAATCATGAATAGGTTCGGTGACAGCGATATTATTGCCCTGAATCAATAGCTTCATACTCACTACTCCATCTAAAAATTTTGCTATGGACTGCCCACATCAACTATTTTTAAGAGATGTTGATGCTAAGAATTTAATCCCCAAAAATCTGCTCAATCGCACTTTTGAGTGAAAGTCAATTACAGGTCACAGTCTAGATATTGTCGGTGTTTTCGTTCTCTTTTTTTTGTCGGATCGCGCGGAAAATTCATCGGGTCGAGCGCCTATTTGCAACTGGATTTATCTACCTCTATTCTAACAAGTTTCTCTAAACCTTCTCTTAAGAGAAGTGCGAAGTTATGTTAACTTTTCTCTAAAGAAACCGATTTTTGCCGCCAGCAAGGGAATTCAGTGATTGTTTCTCCCTTTCGACGGTTAGCCTTGTAATAGATGGGATAACCTTAGATTAGCACTTAGTATTCTCCCCGACATATATATCTTCCCTTCTTTTAATCTTCCTTTGCGCTCTTTCACATTTCTTAAATATTTTGACAAATCTCGCAATGAATGCTCAAAAAATACCTCGTCTCTGAGGGCTAAAAATTCGGGCAATTACTCCCTATTCTTTGGCAATAGCGATCGCTCGTGGAGGCGAGAATTGCTAATCCCAACTTAGCCGATATGATGCTACTACTGGAACGTCCCCCCGTTTACACTCCCGCTACTGGCTCAGATGTTAAGTTTGTTAAATTTAATCTTGACAAATTTCCAGCATGGTTAATGGCGATCGCTTATTGCTTTTTTCCATAGACTTCTGGCAGAATTAATTTCTGAGAGTTCAAAAATGGGAAAAATAGGCATGAAGTTGCAGAAAAGCTCTAAATAGACTCTTTAATTGATTATTGTTTATTCTTAATTCTCCTGACTACTGACTACTGGCGACCGACTCCTCGAATAATATTCACTTCCTGTTGAATTGTGGTACTAATCGATCGGGAAAGATTAGATCTATTGCATATTTTTTTATGGTAAGATAGAGGGTTTTGCCTTTTTCTCGATTTTTAGATGGAAATAGATCAATTTGTCGGGTTTCGTCGGTAATTTCTTGGCTAATTTCTACCCGGCCTAGGAGCGATAATAATTCTTCCAGATAGTTTTTGGCAAATTGGTCATGAGGTTTCATCGATCGAGGCGAAGAAAAAAATGGTAAGATTAGTTAAAGAAAATGATACAAATATACGTTGATTAGAGAAAAAAAGCTATAAGTAAAAGAAAAGTCAATCTTCCTAAGCCCCATGACGAGAAAAGAACGGATCTACTCGTGGTTCCCAAGAAAACCCTTGACCTGGCAACAATCGCGGGCTATGTGGCGCGATTTATGGTCAGAAGCGTCCCTCGATTTTCCCTATCTAGCTTTGATTGTTAGTTCTTGTGCGATCGCTACCTTTGGCTTAGTCGCCAATAGTGCGGCCGTGATTATTGGGGCGATGATTATTGCCCCTTTGATGTTACCGATTCGTAGTCTAGCTTTTGGTGGTTTAATTGGCAGTTGGCGATTAATTCGTAAGTCAGCCCTAGCGATTTTAGTCGGTACGATTATCGCTTTAGCGATAGCTTGGTTCCTAGGATTATTGATCGGAATTTCCGAATTTGGTAGTGAAATTCAAGCCCGTTCTCAACCGAATCTTTTAGATTTAGGAGTGGCAATTACCGCGGGGGCAATCAGTGGTTATGCCAAAATAGAACCGAAAATTTCAGGTACTTTAGCGGGAACAGCGATCGCCGTGGCTTTAATGCCGCCAGTTTGTACGATCGGTTTAGGATTATCCCAAGGCAATTGGGTGCTAAGTTGGGGGGCAACTCTGTTATATATTACCAATTTATTAGGCATTGCTCTCTCCTGTTTGTTGGTCTTTTTGCTGGCTGGTTATTCTAATTTTCATCGGGCGCGTAACGCTCTATTTTTGACTTCTATCCTGACAGCAGTGCTGCTAATTCCTTTAGGAATAAGTTTTGCAACTCTGGCTAATCAAGCGCGCTTAGAAAGGCTGATCAAAAAAGCTTTATTACAACGAACAGTTACTTTTCAACGGACAGAATTATTGGAATCTTCGATTAATTGGCTCAATCAACCTCCCCAGGTGAGATTAGTAGTAAGAACCGCCGAAAGCATTACCCCCAAACAGGTAGAATTATTGCAAGAATTTATTACCAAGGAAATGGGGCGACCTTTTCAGTTAAATGTCTTGGTTTCTAAGGTTAATGAAGTCACTTCCCCAGAATAAAGTCGAGAAAATTAGCTCAAGTAATGACAAACAAGGATTAATTCGCTATCTTAATGTTTGATATTTAATCTATAGGTAGGGTTCAGGTGAGTGGCGGTAATCGACCAGAAAGCACGGCTTATGTGCGGATAATTAAGCAATCTTGGCAAACGGGGAAATTAGAGGGAGAAGTGCGGACGGAACAATATCAATGGCGGTTTCAATGGCATTTTCTTCAAGGTAAGTTATTAGTACAACCGTCCCTAGGTAGGGCTTTGATTTTTGAACCCTTGAATCGGTTTTTAGAACGCTACGATTATCAATTAGAACCGGGAGGAGATTATCAATTTACAGTGCGATCAAAATTGTAAATATGGGGGATTGAATTAGAGCTTTTCTCCTCAAGATGGAGTTTAACCTAATTTGGCCTCATCGGCCAATGACCGACTCCCTAAAAGGAAAACTTTGTACCTCATCATTAAGATAACCGCCTATTGATCAAGCGAAATTGACGGTTTATGGACAACTCAGCCGAGATACTAGATTTTTACAGGAAGTTTTTTGATTTAAATCCCACTGGTTAGGCTAAAATTCATCCATACTAAAGCGTTATATTAACGATAAGAATTTTTAGGAATAAGGGAAATGACGCAAGAACAGAAGATTTCAGTGGGTATTGTCGGCGCTTCCGGATATGGTGGCGTACAGTTGGTACGTTTGCTCAAAGAACATCCCTTAGTAGAATTAGTCTATCTGGGGGGCGATAGTAGTGCAGGGAAACCCTACAGTGATTTATATCCCCATCTCGGTCATAGCATTAATCTTAATGTGGAGGCGATCGATTTAGAGATAATTGCCTCCCGTTGTCAAGTGGTTTTCTTGGGTTTACCCAATGGTTTAGCCTGTGATTTAGCCCCCCCTTTGCTCGCTAAAGGGTGTAAAGTCTTGGATCTGTCGGCAGATTATCGTTTTACTAGCCTAGAAACCTATAGTAAATGGTATGGCAAGGAGCGTCAGGATCAAGCGATCGCATCTACGGCTGTGTACGGTTTACCAGAACTTTATCGGGAAGATATTAAAAATGCCTCTTTGATCGGTTGCCCCGGATGTTATCCTACTGCTAGTTTAATGGCGATTTCTCCCCTGTTAAAACAGGGTTTAATTGTCCCAGAAACCACGATTATCGATGCCAAATCGGGAACTTCGGGGGGGGGAAGACAAGCTAAGATTAATATGTTATTGGCAGAAGCAGATAGTTCGATCGGGGCCTATAATGTAGCGGGAAAACACCGTCATACTCCCGAAATTGAGCAGATTTGCGGTGATTTAGCCGGTCATGAGGTGCGCGTCCAGTTTACTCCCCATTTAATGCCCATGGTTCGGGGTATCCTGTCCACAGTTTACGCAACTTTGCGGGATCCCAATCTGGTGCGGGATGATTTAATCACTATCTACAATGCTTTTTATCGCGCTTCTCCCTTTGTCAAAATCCTACCTGGGGGAGTCTATCCACAAACTAAATGGGCCTGTGGTACTAATTTATGTTATCTCGGTATTGAAGTGGATCCGAGAACCGATCGAGTGATAGTGATGTCAGCGATCGATAATTTAGTTAAGGGACAATCGGGACAAGCGGTACAATGTCTCAATCTCATGATGGGTTGGGAAGAATCCCTTGGTTTACCGCAAATGTGTTTTTATCCTTAAAAATTCCTGGATGCGTTCACCCACGCATCCTTTGCTCAATTTCGGGAAGAACTGGCAAAATTTTGTCACTATGATTGGGATGCGATGTTTACCGATTGGCAGCAAAGGCAAGGAGAAAATAGCAGAAAAGTAGTCAGTTTATCGGCAAAAGTGAATATAAGACCTTGCTAAAGTTCCTCACCACCAAACTAAATTTGATTGTCAAGTTGATATCAACCCCTTAGAAACCTTGACTTACCCGACTGGGATCACCTAAAAAAGCCCTTTCAGGAATCGATCCTTTAGTAGCTTCTGGGAGAATTTGCCAGTGTTGATCTAAAGCTTGTAACACCCAGTCCTGCTGATTTCTGAATCCCTCGATATTGCCACTACCGGCATTCATGATTACAAACCAAACTTTACCCCTTTCTTGGGTGGGAATTTCTCCGGCTAAGGCGCTAACTTGGGCTAAAGTGCCAGTTTTAATCACTACTCCTTTGGGAATGGCCCGCCACTGCATAGTTCCTTTGGTATCGCGTCCCCCCACCGGAAATAAATCAGCTACTTTGATCGGTTGATTGGCTAACTTGCGATCCAAGGCCTTGAGAATCTCAATAACTGCCCTGGGAGACAAGCGATTTTCTACCCCCAATCCCGAACCATTAATTAATTGAATTTCTTCCGCTCCTACCCCAGTGATTTTAGTATTAATTGCGTCCACTGCCGCCGGGCCACCGAGCAGTTCCGCTAACATTTCTGACATGACGTTATTACTATAAATATTCATCTGACGCAACAGTTCCGTTAAAGTTAAGGACTGATGACGCAATAATAATTGGGCATTTTCGGGGCGAATTTGACTGGCTCGAACCATGCCCAAAATCTTCACCTGTGGTGCTTTTGTGCCGCTAGGAAGACTCTGAAAAGCTTTTTGGGCTTCTTTTGACCATTTCGATTGATCAAGCCCAATTTTTAGCAATTCTCCCGCTTTGAGGGGATCGGTTTGAAAATTCATGGCGAATTTACCCGTAATGATCAGATCGCCTTTGATCTGACGGATGCCTAATTGATCCAGTCCATTGCCCACTGCGATCGCTTCTTCCCAGACAAAAAGAGGATCCCCTGACCCTTCAATAATTAAATCTCCCTCTAAGACCCCGTTTTTTAGCTCTCCCGTGCTGTAAAAACGAGTAGCAAAACGATGATCGAGGGGCCAAGTTTCCACGGCGGCGAGAGTAGTGGCGATTTTAGTTAAAGAAGCCCCCGAAGCGGGCAGATTACCCTGATGATCAGCTAAATCAGCCCATTCCGTCTCAATTAAGACCCGTTGTTGACTAGAGTTTAAACCTTTTTTAGTCAAGTCTTGCAGATAATCGGCCACGATCGCCGCCACCTGGGGATCGGGATCGGTGGGAAGGTCAAAAATAGGCTGATTTTGCCAAGAAATTAGGGGAATATTGGCGATCGGTTGGGATTGCCCCCCCAGCCAACCCAAGAGAAAGCCGAAAACTGCCAAATTAAAAACTGAGAACATCTTTTCCTTAATCGCAATGATGCCTTATTGTATAGAGATGATTGGTAATTTTTAACAATTGCTCGATCAGAAAACACTAATCCTCGATCGGCCAGCTTTTGTCAAGAGCTGCCGCTCAACTTATTAAAGATTTCTATCCCACTGACTCAATGGCAGAAACGGCATTAAATCGGGCAAGAATCGCGGTAGATGCGATGGGAGGTGACTACGCTCCCAACGAGATTATCGCAGGATCGATGCGAGCTTCCGAAGAATTAGATGTAGAAGTATTATTAGTCGGCGATTCTGAACGGATTGAGGCTTATTTCCAGCATCATCCCCGTCCCAAGAATCTCACGATCGTCCACGCAGAGGAAGTGGTGGCCATGGACGAAGAGGCAATCACCGCTATCCGTCGCAAACCGGCAGCCTCGATTAATGTGGCCATGGATTTAGTCAAACAAAATCGCGCCGATGCGGTGGTGTCCGCCGGTCACTCTGGGGCGGCCATGGCGGCGGCGTTACTGCGTTTAGGTCGTTTAAAAGGAATCGATCGCCCGGCGATTGGTGCGGTGCTGCCGACGATGTTGGCGGGTAAATCGGTGATTATCCTCGATGTCGGGGCGAATGTGGACTGTAAACCCAAATATTTAGAGCAGTTTGCCCTAATGGGAACAATTTACAGTAAATACGTTATGGGGGTTGAAGAGCCGAAAGTCGGTTTGCTCAATATCGGTGAAGAACCCAGCAAAGGTAACGATCTCGCCCTAAAAACCTACGAATTATTAGAAAATAACCAGCAAATTCCCTTTATCGGCAATGCTGAGGGCCGGGATGTGCTATCGGGACAATTTGATGTGATCGTCTGCGATGGTTTTGTCGGTAATGTCCTGTTAAAATTTGCCGAAGCGGTGGGGGGAGTTATCCTACAAATTCTCAAAGAGGAATTGCCCAGGGGGATACAGGGTAAAGTCGGGACGGCTTTAATTAAACCCAATCTTAAACAGATCAAACAACGCATGGATCATGCGGAACATGGCGGTGCGCTGTTATTTGGAGTCGATGGGGTCTGTGTGATCAGTCACGGCAGTTCCCAGTCGCCTTCGATTTTTAACGCCATCCGACAGGCGAAAAATGCCGTTGATAATCGCGTTTCCGATCGCATTCAAGCCTACAATGACCACCATCATCAATTAAAAGAGTTGTCGTTGAACGGTGAAGATTAAGCTGTCAGCCTTTTGCTGTTATCAGTAAACAGTAATCAGTCATCAGTGAAAAGACAGTAGGAAACTGCGATTTAATACTGCTCACTTAATACTAAAATCTGATCACTGATAACTAACCCACTGATAACTAACCCACTGATAACTGATAACTGATCACTGACCCACTGATAACTGATCACTGAAAGGGGGGAATATTTTGAACGGATTCGGGGCAGCAGTCGTCATTACTGGTTGTGGATCGGCCACACCAGGGCAATTTCTCAGTAATGAAGAACTCAGCCAAATTGTCGAGACTTCCGATGAGTGGATTAAAAGTCGTACAGGCATCGGTAAACGCCATTTAGCGGATCAATCGGTGTCTTTGAGCCAATTAGCAGCCCAAGCGGCGATTAAGGCTCTGGAAATGGCTCAGGTGTCGCCTAGTGACGTCGATCTGATTCTTTTGGCTACTTCTACCCCCGATGATCTGTTTGGTAGTGCAGCCCAAGTTCAAAGTCAGATCGGGGCCAATCGGGCGATCGCTTTTGATCTCACCGCCGCCTGTTCGGGTTTTCTGGTGGGATTAGTCACCGCCACCCAGTTTATCCGTACCGGTACTTACCGCAATGTCTTGGTTATCGGGGCCGATGTTCTCTCCCGTTGGGTGGATTGGAATGATCGCGCTACCTGTGTCCTCTTTGGTGATGGGGCAGGGGCGGTTCTTTGTCAAGCAAATGATACAAAAGATAACATTCTCGGTTTTGAACTCCATAGCGACGGCAGCCAGAATAGTTCTCTCAATCTCGCCTATCAGGGGGAGGAATTGCCCCTTAAGGAGGGGGTAAGGGTTCAAAAAGGAACCTATAAGCCCCTAAGGATGAACGGACGGGAAGTCTATCGTTTTGCCGTGGCGAAAGTGCCAGAGGTCATCGAAAAAGCTCTCTATCGGGCTAATTTAACCACCAGTGACATCGATTGGTTAGTTCTGCACCAAGCTAATCAAAGAATTATGGACGCAGTGAGCGATCGCCTGAAACTGCCTCCGGAAAAAGTGATCAGTAATCTGAGCGAGTATGGCAACACCTCCGCAGCCTCGATTCCTCTAGCTCTCGATGAAGCTGTCAGGAGTGGTAAGGTCAAAAAAGGTGATATTATTGCTTCTTCCGGCTTTGGTGCCGGTTTAACTTGGGGTGGGATTATCTTCCGTTGGGGAGATTAATTCAGTAAACAGTGATCAGTAAACGGTAAACTAAAAACTCACATCTGATAACTGATAACTGATAACTGACCAAAACACAACTATGTATCTATTTTAAGAACTTATGAAAACAGCGTGGATATTCCCGGGACAAGGATCGCAAGCGTTAGGAATGATTGGAGATTTAGCGGAAAGTGCGCTTGGCCAAGAGAGATTAGAAATAGCAGAAAGAATCCTCGGTTGGTCGGTCTTGGAAAAATGTCAAGGGGATGAAGAAACCCTATCTCGTACTCTTTATACTCAACCTTGTTTATTTGTGGTGGAGAGTATTTTAGCGGATTTGTTGCAAGAAAAAGGTCATTTTCCCGATCTAGTTGCTGGTCATAGTCTCGGTGAATATTCGGCTTTGTATGCGGCCAGGGTGTTTAATTTTGAGACGGGATTAAATCTAGTTCAGAACCGTTCCCGTTTGATGGATGCGGCCGAAGGTGGCAAAATGGCCGCCTTAATGAAATTTGATCGCACCAGTCTAGAGACAGTGGTTAATCAGACGGAAAATGTAGTTATTGCTAATGATAATAGTTCTGAACAAGTGGTAATTTCTGGGACTCCTGAATCGGTGGATTTGGTATTAGGTCAAGTGAAAGTTAAGCGAGTTATGCCTTTAAAAGTATCCGGTGCTTTTCACTCTCCCTTGATGGAAAATGCTGCTATTCAATTTCAGCAAATTTTAGAATTAGTTAATTTCCAAACAGCGAAAGTTCCAGTGATTTCTAATGTCGATCCGAGCAATCCTACCCAGGACGGGGAAGAATTAAAAAAATATCTGATCCGGCAGATGACTAGCTCGGTTCGCTGGCGAGAAATTATGTTAAAATTGCTGGACTTGGATGTGGAAAAAGCGATCGAAGTGGGACCGGGTAAAGTTTTAACTGGTTTAATTAAACGAACTGTTCCCGCAATTGAGTTAGAAAATATTAGTCAATTAGCTGATATATACAATGGTAGCGACGATGTTATATTGCAGGTTTCATTAATTGGTGTTGGTTAAATGATCTGGCAACATTTTCGACAAAGGAAGTAAATTGATCAATACCTAGCCAAAAATTTGGTTAGGTATTTTTTTAGTCAACTATCATAACTTCTACTGTTTCTCCTGCTTGTATAATAGTTTTACCCTGGAGAATTATGGCTAAAGCATTAGTACCCGCTAAATTAATTAAATTAGCCGAATTGTGTTGACCTTGAGCAAGTTGAAATTGATAAACTCCCTCGATAATTTCTATTTTTCCCCAGAGATAAACTTCTCTTTGTCCTTTAGATTTGAGAGTATCGCGGGTGACAACTCGCAGAAATTTGTTCTGATAATCTGTCAATCCCGATAATTTTTTAATGGCCATTTGCACGAAGCGCCAACAGGAAACTAAAGCAGAGACGGGATTACCAGGGATACCAAAGTAAATACAACCGTTAGGAAAAGTAGCAAAGGTTAAGGGTTTACCCGGTTGAATAGCAACGCTGCGAATCAGAATTTCTCCCCCTAATTCCCCTAAAATTCCCTCGATATAATCGTAATCTCCTACGGAAACACCGCCAGTGGAAAGGACGACAGCACTAGAATTAATGGCTTTTCTGATAGTTTCTCTAAGCAGATCAGGATTATCTTTGATTATACCTAAAGGTCTGGGAATTGCCCCTAAACTGGCGACAAATGCCGTTAAAGCGTAGCGATTTGAGTCAATAATTTGACCTTTTTGGAGGGTTTCATCGGGATTAATTAATTCATCTCCTGTGGAGAAAATTGCCACTTGGGGACGGGAAAACACCGTTAATTCGGTAGCTTGTGCCGTGCCTAAAACGGCTATTTCTGGGGAATTAATGGCAATACCAGCTTTTAATAAGAGATTTCCCGCTTGATAGAATGTGCCGCGTTGACGCACGAAAAGACCTATTTTTTCGGGAGGGATAAGAATCGCCACTCGCTCCCCTTTTTGTTGAGTATTTTCCTGCATAATAATCGTATCACTGCCGGCGGGTAACATCGCTCCTGTAAATATTCGGGCTGTTTCTCCCGGTTGAATAATTTTTTCGGGGACTTTGCCGGCGGAAATTTCGGCGATAATCTTTAGAGTAACGGGATTTTCTGGGTTAGTGTCTTTGACATCTTCGTAGCGGACAGCATAGCCATCCATAGCAGAATTATCCCAATAGGGAAAGTCTAAATCACTGCTGATATCTTCGGCTAAAATGCGCCCAAAAGCTGCCTCTAGAGAAACTTTTTCTGTTTCTTGTCGGGGTTGAATTTGAGTTAAAATTATAGATTCTGCTTCTTTGACTGAGTACATGGATTAAAAAAATGAACCGATTAGCTAGATTAAGGGTGGAAGATATACAAGCTTGGATCGGGGAAGTGCATTTATCGGATATGAAGGGTCAGACTCCCTATTATATACCGGTTTTGAACAAAGTTAATTCCGAGGTTTTCGCTCTCCAGATTCACTGTCTTGAGGGGGAGATTTTGTCTTGGGGGAGTCAAACTGTAACTTTTCCTTTAATGAGTGTGATTAAACCTTTTTTGTTATTATATCTTTTAACTCATTTTGGGGAAGATGCTGTTTTTCGTCGCGTGGGAAAACAAGCTTCTAGTTATCCTTTTAATTCCTTAACTCAACTACAAGAAGATAACGGTTTTCCCCGTAATCCTCTGATTAACAGCGGCGCAATCGCCTTAGCAGATTTATTAGGCGGAGAAACGCCAGAATCTCGCTGTGAAAATTTGCTTTTATGGTTAAATGAAATGGGTAATTGTCAATTATTTCTTGATCGCACTGTGCTTGAGTCTGTTCACTCTTATCCTAATGTTCATAATCAAGCTTTAAGCTTAGAATTAGAAAAAAATGGTTATATCAGTCATCGTTATTTAGCTCTGGAAACCTACAATCAAATCTGTTGTTTATCTGGAAAAGTTGCCGATCTTGCTAATTTAGGTAAGTTAATTTTAGCTTCTTCTTTTGCCGATATAGTTCTGGAAATTATGACTAATTGCGGTCTTTATGAAGCTTCCCAACAATTTGCCCTTGAGGTGGGTTTTCCCACTAAATCGGGAGTCAGTGGATCCCTATTATCAATTTTACCAGAACAGGGAGCGATCGCTTGTTATAGTCCTCTGTTAAATGAGCAAGGTAATTCAATTTTAGGACTTAATTTACTAGCACATATAAGTAATTTTGTCAAGTAAATTCAATCTAGGAAAATAAGCTTTAATTACTCAAAGAAACACCGATAAGCTGTTCGTAATTCAAATTGCTTGTTGAGACGAGGCACTCTTGCGCTCTTGCAACAGTAAAGGGATTGGGGGAGATTCGGCTAATCTAAGAATAAGCGATTTAAATACGTCTTAGCTTACTTTTTCTGATTTTTCTTGCCAAGTTCCGTGAAAACTGGGAGGGATAACACTGGGTAATTGCAGACAGCAAAGGGGTTCTTTTTCTAGCTGCTGACTGTCATAGATTCTCACTTGGCTGCTGTGATTATTGCCGTTGTAAACCACGACGATTAACCATCCCGTTTCCGGAGATAAACCATCGGAGATAAAAATCGGTTCACTGCCATAACAGTTATTTTCTAGATAAGCAATAGTTAACTTACCTGTGGAGTGATTATAACAAGCGGGAAGTCCGATAATTTCCCCACTAATATCGCTATCAGGACGATGGACAGCTAAAAAAGTATTCTGCCATTTTTGTCCCACCAGTTGCGGGAAAACCACGGGAAAATCACAGCTTAAATCCGAGAGAATTTCCTGATTAATCACTTTTGCTGATAGGGGATTAATAGTAATACTTACCAATTTTCCGATGGCTAAGGTTTCGGTTTTACCCGTGGGAACTTCTTTTAAAAATTGATTAGTTTTAAAGTCATCATAACGGACAAAAACAATTTCAAGATTGCCTTGCTCATTCACACAACCATTAGCGAAGTGCCATTGAAACCATGAATCTGCAACACTTTCACTGACTAATTGCAGAGAATCTCGATCAAAAATTAGTATTCTTGTTCCTAATTTTGGCTGCCACTGCATGGCATCACTAAAAGTTTTAAATCCCAACAGTATCGATAATTTATCCGCTTTTATCGGTGGAACGAAAAAGACGAGATATTGTCCTGCTAAAACAAAGTCATGCAGCAGAGACAATCTATCTAACTCAAAAGTGTTTTTCTGGATAATCTCACCAGTGGAGTCAGACTTATAGAGATTTAAACTAACTTTGGCACTGATTGTCACCCCGAAATTAAAAATCTCTCCTCTGGACAAATCTAGCTTAGGATGAGCGGAAAAAGTTTCCTTTGCTTGTAAGCTAGATAAATTATCTAAGCCTAGGGTTTCTAAAGATTGTAAATCTAATTTATGGGGAAAACCCCCTTCCCAGAGAGCTAATAATTTATCTGGTAAAGCTAACACCGAGGTATTAGCGGCATTTTTTACCTCTTTTCCCCAATTATTCCAAAAGAAGCCGGGGGGATTCATGCCATAATTAGGAAATAAATATTGATTAGCTGCGCTTTCTTGCTGATAACCAGCAGTCTGGACATAGCGATAGGTGGCACTGGCTCCATTATCATGAAAATGTACGGCTAAAACTGCCCCATCTCCGTCAAACCAATGACCAACTTTTTGCTTACCCCTTTCTAATCTCCCCGGACCATTGCGATAGAGACTACCCCGCAATCCATGGGGAATTTTCCCCGATAATAAGGTTAATTGGGTTTCAGAAAATTCCACTGCTGGTTTTTCTAAAGATTTTGCCCAAGCTTTCATAGATTTGCTTTTTTAGTGATTACATAGTTAAGTATAGCACTAGGCTAGGTTCAATAACAATAATTTCGGCAGTTTACCAGTTAATTAGTAATCGTCACAACCCATCAATTATGTCATTATAAAGTATCGGGATCAATTCCCAGAGAACGGATATATTCAGCTAAACGTTCAGATTTAAGACGTTCTTGTTCCAATTGTAACCTTGCTTGTTCAGCTTTAAGGTGCTCTTGTTCTAACCTTTGAGATAACTCGATAGAACTTAAAATTTTTTGACCATCTAAACTATAAATTTCTAACTCATCTCCTCTCAATTCAAATCGGATATTTAATCGAGGACTAACCCATCCCTTAATCTCAGGTATGGAACTGAATAGTCCTTCCTGTCTCAACCATCCTTGAAAATTATGAGAATCGGGATCATAGAGATAGTATTCTTCCACTCCATAACGTTGATAAAACAGTAGTTTTCGCTCCATTTCTTCTAAGCTATTAGAAGGGTAGAGAATTTCAAAAACCACTTGAGGAGCAATGTTATCTTCTTGCCATTGTTTATAGGAACCCCTTCTTCCTTTCGGACGACCGAATACTACGATAACATCGGGAGCAACCGGTCCAGTAATTTTCTTATCTTGGACAGGATACCAGAGCAGATCCCCCGCAATAAAAACGTTAGGAGAATTAGCAAAGAGAATCTCAAGATTTTCTTTGATTTTAACGATCCATTCGTATTGTTCGGTATTATGGGCCATGGGTTTACCGTCACTGTCGGGGTATTCAATATCTGGATCAATAGCTGGTGTAAAGGTCATAATTTCTGCTCCTGCTTACTTGTCTGAAAATTAAATTCTAGCAGCGAGGTTATCTTTCCCCTCTAGTCCCAAAATAACATCGTCAATAAGGTTGCTCAAAATGTTTGTGTACTTTTGTTAAAAAGAAAAAGTTGTTTTGACAAAAAGAACAACTTGTGCTAAGGGATAAATCTCTAACTTGACAAAAATTCCCCGCACTAGAAGCTGATCGAGGATAGCGATCGAGCGTTATAATCGAGCCATTACCCCGCGCTCTCGGTCGGGATGAGAAATCTATGATGACCGCTCTCTACGAAGAAGATTTTGTTCTCTGGACAGAAAAAACCGCCGAACTGTTAAAGCGAAAAGAGTTCGTCCTGGTGGACTGGGAAAACCTGATCGAGGAAGTGGAGTGCATGGGAAAAAGCGAGAGACAGGCAATAACGAGTTTATTAACCGTTTTAATCGAACACTTGCTCAAACTATCCTATTGGGAATCGGAAAAAGAACGGAATGCCCGTCACTGGATAGTGGAGATCGCGGCTTTCCGATCGCAATTAGAACAAAAAATAGATAGTGCCACCCTCGTCAACCATGCCCGCGATTCTTGGGAAAAAGCCTATTTAACCGCTAGAAAATCCCTGATTAACGCGCGGATAGTCGATAAAAACGGGATTCCCCTAGAGTCTATATTCACTCTCCAACAGGTATTAGACGGGGACTGGTTCCCGATCGAAATCGAACCTTTTTTGGAAACCCGTCCATAA
Organism: Microcystis aeruginosa NIES-4325; assembly: GCF_008974145.1. Taxonomy (GTDB): domain Bacteria; phylum Cyanobacteriota; class Cyanobacteriia; order Cyanobacteriales; family Microcystaceae; genus Microcystis; species Microcystis aeruginosa_G. Next base: position 15,488 of record NZ_BJKP01000009.1, read on the forward strand.
ATTGCAGTCATATCCCCGCCAAAAGATTAGGATTATCAGCGAATATAACCGAATATGAAAGATATCGAGCAAATCCGCCGCCAACTCATCGAACGCTACCAACAATTATCGGCACTCGATCAGGTGATCGTCCGTTTTTTTTCCCTAATCTATGAACCGATCGCCCGCAGCACTTTTCTAGAATGTTTAAATCAAGCTCATTACCGCGACGAGAACAACCGGCGATTTAACGGCCAAACCCTGAAATCCCATTTAGATCTCCTCCTAGAAGCGGAAGTGATCACCCAGGACAAAGGCTACGGGCCGCGCTGTCATCCCCTCCTCGTCGAGATTGCCAGCCGTGATAGCATTAGCAAGGGAGAATTCAAGCGTTTTGCCGAGATTATCAAGGCAAAACTGCCGCAACCCCGAACTCGTTGGGATGAAAGCCTAGTTTTTCAAGGAAAAGAGCAATTAATCCGAGAAATCCGTCTGGCCATCTATAGTCAAGATTTCGACTCGATCGAACAACAAATCGCCGATTATCAGAAAACCAGCTATTCTTCCTCAAAAACCAGCCTAGAAGACCTTCTCATCCTCATCTACGATAACCCCTTCGATGGGGATTGGTTACGGACGCAACCGACCAAAGTTCAAGCCCTAGCACTAAATAGCATTCTTGTCAAGGCTTTTGAAAAAATAACTCGCGCCGATGGAGCTTTTTCCCTCCTAGAAGAACTCTGTCAAGACCAGACCAGTGTTTCCGAAGCCCATTTGTGGCTCGAACAGGCAATCATCCGAGGACAAAGCGATAAAGTGCGTCGGTATCTCGATCGCCCCTTCCCGGAAAGCCAAGCAGCAGAAATCGGGGCGATCCGGGGTTGGATTGCCTTTCTAGGCGGGGAAAACAGCAAAGCGATCCAAGAATATACCCTCGCCCTTAAAGCCCTAAAAAAAGCCAAAGGAAAACAAAAAATCTATTTTTCTTCGATTAGCGGCTTCTCCTTTATTTTCGCCCTCCTCAAAGAAGGAACCCCCGAACGTCTCGCCGAAGCCGCCAGCTATACCAATTGGGTGACGCGTCAAAACGATCATCCTTTCCGCCCTATCTATGCCCGTCTGGAAAAAATCATCGCTGCCCGTCAGGGAGATATGCAGGCCAAAGACGCAATCATCGACGCGACGATCAATCCCTACCAAATCGGCCAGGGTCTAGAGACTCTTATATATAGTATCTGTCTCTACTGGATGAGTAGCGGCATCGCTAAAAAACATCTGCCCCGCCTACTCTTGCCCCTCTACAAAGATGCCAAGGCGGCCGGCTACCATTGGTTAGCCCTAGAAACCGGGGCCCTACTGTCCCGACTCGATCGAGCGCCGGAAGTGGAGGTGCTTAAAAACCAGCATCTCCCTTCCCCCCTAGTAGATGCGATCGAACCCCAAGAAGCTTGGCAACTGTGCCTGAATGCCTTGACTAATCTGTGTGCGCCAACACCAACCCCGGGTAAATCTAACCCCGTCGTCCGCCTTGCTTGGTTTCTCTCTATCCATTCCGAGGATTATTTCCTGCAAGCAAAAGAACAGAAACTCGACGCGCGGGGTAATTGGAGTCGTGGCCGTCCCGTCTCCCTTAAACGTCTGCGAAAAACTGGGGAAATTGACTATTTAACCCCGCAAGACCTGAAAATTTGCGCCCATATCTTCGTGGAATCCAGTTACTATGGCCAGAACGATTATCACTTTGAGCGCCGGGCAATTATCGAACTGATCGGTCATCCCCTGGTGTTTTGGGAAGATTCCCCCAGAACGCGGGTAGAAATCGTCGCCGGGGAACCGGAATTGCGAGTAAGTAAGCAAAAATCGGGTAAATTAATCCTCTCTTTACTGCCCGATCTCAGCGATCACCAAGAAGTGCTGATTTGGAAAGAAACCCCCACTCGCGTTAAGGTAATCGAAGTCAAGCCGGAACACCGAAGCATCGCCGACATTATCGGCAAAGGCAACCGCTTAGAAGTCCCCGACAAGGGCCGGGAAAAAGTCCTGGCCGCGATCAATTCCCTGTCTGGGATAGTGACAGTACATTCCGATATCGGGGGAGGAAAAGCAGCCCAGTCAGTGGCTGCCGATAGTCAACCCCGGATTCATCTCTTACCGGCCGGAGAGGGTTTAAAAGTGGCGGTTCTCAGCCGTCCTTTTGGGGCAGCCGGTCCCTATTTCCAGCCTGGAAAAGGGGGAGAAACAGTAATCGCCGAGATTGAGGGGGAACGGCTGCAAACAACTAGGGATCTGGCCCTAGAGAAAAAACTGGCCCAAACAGCGATCGATTCTTGTCCGATCCTGATCAGTTTCGAGGAAGAAAATGGGGAATGGCGGCTAGAAAATCCAGAGGATTGTCTAGATCTACTGCTGGAATTGCGGGAATTAAGCGATAGCGTCCTTGTGGAATGGCCAGAAGGGGAAAAATGGCGGGTGTCGCGTCAGCTTCGATTACAAGACCTACACCTAAATATCCACAGTCAACGGGATTGGTTTGCCGTCAGTGGGGAACTACACCTAGACGAGAAATCGGTGCTGAGTATGCAGGAGTTGATGAAATTGCTAGAGGGATCGCTGGGGCGGTTTATTCCCCTCGGAGATGGTCAATTTCTCGCCCTAACCGAGGCATTTCGGGAACGGTTACAGGAAATGCGCGCTTTCTCGGAAAAGTCCGGCGACAGTTTGCGGTTTCATCCCTTCGCTGCCCCGATTCTCTCCGAACTCAGCGAGGAAGTGGGACAACTCAAGGCCGATAAACGTTGGCGCGATAATTTACAACGCTTTCAGGACAGTCAGGATTTTACCCCAGAAGTTCCCTCAACTCTACAGGCAGAATTGCGCGACTATCAATTGGAAGGCTTTCGTTGGTTAGCTAGGCTGGCCCGGTGGGGGGCCGGGGCCTGTTTGGCCGATGATATGGGATTAGGGAAAACTTTACAAGCTCTGGCAGTGATCCTTACCCGCGCATCGGAGGGACCGACTTTAGCGATCGCCCCCACTTCAGTATGTTTGAACTGGATTAGTGAGGCGGAAAGGTTCGCACCTACCTTAAATATCATCCAATTGGGAACAGGCGATCGGCAAGCACTACTCGATCGACTGCAACCTTTTGATCTGTTGGTCTGTAGCTATGGGTTATTACAGCAGGAAGAAGTGGCTACTATGTTGGCCGGGGTGGAATGGCGGACAATCGTTCTCGATGAGGCCCAAGCGATTAAGAATTTCTCCACCAAGCGATCGAAAGCAGCGATGAATCTGCGTGGGGATTTTAAACTAATCACGACAGGAACACCGATCGAGAATCATTTAGGGGAATTATGGAATCTTTTCCGTTTTATTAACCCCGGATTGTTGGGATCCTTGGAAAGTTTTGATCGCCGTTTCGCCACCCCGATCGAAAAATACGGCGATAAAACCGCTCGTGAACAGTTAAAAAAACTGGTGCGGCCTTTCCTTCTCCGGCGCACCAAAAACCAAGTTCTGGCGGAATTACCGCCCCGTACCGAGATTTTAGTCCCGATCGAGTTAAGCGTCGAGGAGAAGGCGTTTTACGAGGCCTTACGGCGGCGTGCTTTGGAGAAATTAAGCGAGAGTGACAGTACTGCTGGGGCAAAACATCTCCAGGTACTGGCAGAGATCATGAAATTACGCCGGGCCTGCTGTCACCCGCAGTTAGTGGCTCCAGATTTGGATTTACCCGGCTCGAAATTGTCCCGTTTCGGGGAAATTCTGGATGACTTATTAGATAATCAGCATAAAGCCTTGGTATTTAGTCAATTTGTCGATCATTTAGCAATTATCCGCAGTTATCTCGATCAAAGACAGATAAAATATCAATACCTCGATGGTAGTACCCCAGCCAGCGATCGGCAGAAACAGGTGAAAGCGTTTCAAGCGGGGGAAGGGGACGTGTTTTTAATTAGTTTAAAAGCCGGGGGGACAGGATTAAATCTCACGGCGGCCGATTATGTTATCCATCTTGATCCCTGGTGGAATCCCGCAGTGGAGGATCAGGCCTCCGATCGCGCTCACCGCATCGGCCAAAAACGTCCAGTGACGATTTATCGCTTAGTGGCCAAGGATACGATCGAGGAAAAAATTGTCGATCTGCACCACCATAAACGCGATCTTGCCGATAGTTTATTGGAGGGAACCGACGCCAGCGGCAAGCTATCTACTGACGAATTATTACGCTTAATGGCCGAGGGATAAAAATATCCCCGACCCCGTTTAAACTAACTTTTTGATAGCCGCTACTAACTGCTCGATTTCTGAGGGCAAAGTGAAATAATGAACACAGGCACGCACACAGATGGGGTCGAGGAGAGTTCGCAGTAAAAACCCTTGTTTTTCTAGCTGTTGCACTAAATTTTGTGGGCTGATGGCCGAGTCAATTTGAAAGGAAACTAAACCAGATTCTGGCGGAGAATTTTTTAAACATTTCACCCCTTTAATCGTCTTTAGTTCTCCCCAGAGATAAGCCGCTAATTGACAGATTTTTTCGTATCTTTGTCCCCCATCACCCCAGGCGTTATGTACCGCAATAGTTGCCCTTAAACCCTCAAATTGAGGATAGGCAGAAGTAGCCACTTCAAAGCGTCTGGCATCCGGTTTCCAACCGATAGGCTGTCCTTGCTTATCTGTTTCAATACCGCGCCAACCGATAAAAGTGGGCTGTAAACTAGAGAAAATTTCGGGACGAATATACAATCCTCCCACACCGGCCGGTCCACACCACCATTTATGACCTGTAAAAGCATAACAATCGGCAGCAGTAGCGCTTAAATCCAAGGGCAAACAGCCCACGGATTGGGCAGCATCCACCACCACTAAAACGGGTTTTTCGGTGACAGAATTATCATGACAAAGTTGCGAGATTTCCTTAAGGGGTAAAACCTGTCCAGTATTCCACAGAACGTGACTAACCACCAAAACCCTAGTTTTTGGACGTAAATGAGCGGAAATAACTTCTATCGGGTTGCCGCCGTTTAAAGTTTCCCGAATAGGACAAGTGGAAATTTCCAGATGATAACGACGGGCAATTTCCCGAACTGTGGCGATAATTCCGGGGTGTTCACAATCGGTTAGTAAAATATGTTCCCCCGCTTGCCAATCCACTCCCCAGAGAGCGATATTACAGCCCACAGTGACATCCTCGGTGATAGAGAGAGTTCGGGGGCTGATTCCCAACTCCTGAGCCATTTCTTGCCTGAGAAGTTCCGTTTTTCCAGTAATCCAATCGTTTACCCGTCCTGAAAAAGGCCCCTTTTGTTGGAGAAAATTATGGGCATCGATAATCGCTTCTAATCCGGCCTTGGGCAAGGTTCCCTGACCACCGAAATTAAAATAAACTTTATTGCTAAGTCCCCGAAATTCCTGTCTTTGTTCGACCAAATCCGGTTTACTAACGGCGAAATCGAGGCTATTTTCGTCTAAATTCTGCATAAGCGAGGAGATGGGGGTCAGTTATCAGTTATCAGTTATCAGTTATCAGTTATCAGTTAGAAGGTGTTGGGTTTTAGGGTTTTAGTTGAATTCCCCACTTGCCCACTTCCTGACTCCTGACGACCGACTCGGAGAATTCTATCGACGTATCGAGTCGCAATTGTCACAATAGTATTAAAGTAGAGGATACACACTTGGGAATGTTTTCTTTTTTTAGTTTATTATTTTTTACTTTACCTCACTGGTCTAGGAAAGCTTAACTTTTCTCCTTGATAGAATGCTACTGACCGATGATCTACTTCTAGACTACCAACGTTGTCAACGCCGTGCATTTTTAAATCTCTACGGCAATAGCCAAGAAAAAGACCCTGAGCGAGATTTTTTGGTTAAATTGCGCCAAGAGAGTCAAAGTCACGTTAAAAAAGTCCTGCAAGACTCCTATCCCGATTATTGTTCCCTGACTACTCCCAGCACTGATATTTTAGCCGCTGCCAGGGAAACGGAAGCTTTGATGCGTCAGGGGGTACCCTGTATTTATCACGGAGTCCTTTTACAATCTACCTATCCCGTCTCTTTAACTGGTTCCCCGCATTTATTAATTAAACAGGCAGGAGAGTCTAAATTTGGCGATTGGGTTTATTATCCCCTCAATATACAACTCGGTCGCCGTCCTAAGCCTGAATATAAGATGCTGGCTACTTTTTACGCCTATTTATTAGCCAGTATGCAGGGAGTTTTTCCCAATTACGCAGAAATTGTTCTACGTCGTCATAATCGCTATCGGGTGGAATTGAATCTCTGGTTAACTAAACTAGAGGAAATAATCAAAAAGTTCGGCGAAATGGTGATTAATCGGCAAGAACCACAAGTTTTTATCTCGCGTCAGCGTTGCAGTTTATGTCATTGGTATAGTCACTGTTATGGTATCGCCCAAGCGAGTCAACATCTTTCTTTAGTCCCGGGGGTGACTCCCAGTCGTTACCAATTTTTACAGTCTTTGGGGGTTTCCACCATGCAATCCTTGGTGCTTACCTGTCCTACCCGTATGGGGGAGGGGATGGGGGTAGAGGTGGCTAATCAGTTACAATTACAGGCCCAAGCAATTATTGAAAATCGGGCCTTTCGCAAAAGCAACGGGAAAACTGCTTATTTGTCACCGCTACCGAGGACCGAGATTGAATTTTATTTTGACATCGAAGCGGAACCAGAACAGAATTTAGATTATCTTTTGGGGATTTTACGGGTTGATTATCGGGTTAATACCCAGCAATTTTATCCCTTTTTGGCAGAAAAGCCAGAAGATGAAGGCAGGATTTGGCAGGAATTTTTAACCTTAGTCATGCAGGATTATCAAGCCCCAATTTTTCACTTTTCTGAGTACGAAGTGGAAACAATCAAACGATTAGGTTATCTTTATAAAACCCCTTCTTCTTTGATTAATCAATTAGTTTCTCGCTGTTTTGATCTGCACTATCAGGTAGTTAATTCGGTAACTTTTCCCGTGGAAAGTTATTCTTTAAAATCCCTCGCTAACTGGATTGGCTTTCAATGGCGCGATCGAGGAGTAAGCGGGGATCAATGCGTTTGGTGGTATGACCAGTGGTTAAAAACAGGAGATCGGACTTTATTGGCGGCTATTTTGCGTTACAATGAGGATGATTGTCGCGCCACCTTTCTGCTTAAAGATTGGCTTGTAAACTTTTTAATTTGATTCTAAAGATTTATGACAAATAGGCGGGTATGTAGCCGCTGCTACCCGTAGATGCAAAGAGAAAATGATAGGCTATGGATGTGAAGACAGTCCCCTCACCCAATGGTGATCCCCATGTTCTCCCCACTTTTTCCCCTTCTACTCCTACTGCTTTCCTTCCTTAGTCTTCTCTGGTATCAAAAGACCGATAATGATATTTTTAAAGCTCTTGCCGTTAGTAGTTTAATTTTTGCAATTATTTGGGGCTTAATTCTCGTTCATTGGTCAATTCACCTGCTGGGACTGCTGTTATTGTTAAAATACAGATCCCCCGCTTTCAGTTTGGTGCGCGTGCCTAGATGGTAATGGTTTGACCCTAATCTTCCAACTGTCCGGTAGGCACTTCGATCGCCTGTACGTCGATCGTACCGGGAGGGGTGAGAATAATAAACTTACCCCCTGTCACTTTTAACGGTTCACCACAGTTAGGACATTGGCATTCCGTGCGATTAAAACCCGTAAATTCGTAGCTACATACAGGACAGCTATCTTCAACTAAATTGCGTCGCAACCACCAGCGAAAAATCCCCCAAGCAATGACAGGGGAAATTATTAGAAATGCCACGAGAATTAAAAAACCATTGACTAACCAACCCAGTCCGATCGAGCCTAATAACAATCCGACTAAAATTAAGGATAAGAAACAACCCAAACCAGAATCATTGACAGAATAGCTGCGGAAAAAGTTGTTATTCACGGCTCAACCCTCGATTCATCAAAGATGCAATTATCTTTAACCTAACACATCCCTAACATATTGCCACAGTTAAATCTTCTTTTTGACTCACTGGTTCCTAGTTCTATTCTGCCTTGGGTTTAGTTTTGATCGAGATTATCGAGATTGACATACTCACCGCCGGGCTGGAAGGTGATGAACGGCAGCTCGAACAGATTTTACTCAAAGAACTTCGGTTGAGCTTCGGCCGTGAGCTCAGCCGAACGGTTGAAGCGTCAACCAGATGCGCCTTTTTTGCCGAAAGTCTTGAAGAAACAAATTTAATCACCAGTTATCAAGAGAAAGAATTGTGAACGCAAGGCGCTCGCTATGCGAGAGCGAACCTATTCACAGAAGGCTGAAGATATTTGGAGTTTGATCATCAAGATATTAAGAATCGGAGACGGCATTTTGGTTTGAGATTTAATTTATAGCGTTTCCCATTCACAAAAGGTACATTTTCGACCTTAAACAGCTTAATCAGTAAAGCTTTAAGTGTGCCGCACAGGTACGAGAACCGCTATAATTGATGCCATTGACAATTATGAACTTGCTTTCGGATCCCATCAAGTAGCTGAATAAGACTTTTGCAGGAGATATTGGATGGTTGGCAGTGGTCTCGCTTTCTGGTGTTAGGTTGCAACTTGGAGCCTTCCGTTCCCCGCTTCAATGCCAGGGTTGTGATTTCTGAAACTGGGTGTGGCTATCGCCCTTACTCTCGCCTTTGTGTTCCAAAAATTGATCACAAAATATATTGACCTTGAATTCCCTAGCCGAGTTTTGGTAGTACATTATTGGGGCTAAAAACCCTGCTAGATAGTTATTTCGGGCATTGCCCGCCTATTTGATGCCTAAAAGTCTCGGACTATATGAGAAACGTTGTCACCACCATCAAGAGCTAACTAGGACAAACTTACTAGGGAAAAAGACCAGACCAGAAAAAAGCTGAAAAGCTGAAAGGCTGACGTAGCAAGGGATAGAAAAAAGATCAAAAAAAATTGCCAAAAGGGGTTGACAAACTTAGGGAAGTTAGATACATTGGTAAATGCGCGGTTGAAGCGAAGCGAA
>NZ_BJKP01000009.1:24578-128027 GCF_008974145.1 Microcystis aeruginosa NIES-4325
AAAAAGCTGAAAAGCTGAAAGGCTGACGTAGCAAGGGATAGAAAAAAGATCAAAAAAAATTGCCAAAAGGGGTTGACAAACTTAGGGAAGTTAGATACATTGGTAAATGCGCGGTTGAAGCGAAGCGAAAGCGAAGCGAAACAAACGACGCTGGAACCTAGACAAAACAATAGTTTGAAAGCCAAGCAAAACAGCCTCGTTTAGAAGCAATTCTATAACAAAAAAGTCAAACCCGCAAGGGGGAGACAAAAAAAAGTCAAAAGAATCAAACGATTCATCATGGAGAGTTTGATCCTGGCTCAGGATGAACGCTGGCGGCGTGCCTAACACATGCAAGTCGAACGGGAATCTTCGGATTCTAGTGGCGGACGGGTGAGTAACGCGTAAGAATCTAACTTCAGGACGGGGACAACAGTTGGAAACGACTGCTAATACCCGATGTGCCGCAAGGTGAAATCTAATTGGCCTGAAGAAGAGCTTGCGTCTGATTAGCTAGTTGGTGGGGTAAGAGCCTACCAAGGCGACGATCAGTAGCTGGTCTGAGAGGATGAGCAGCCACACTGGGACTGAGACACGGCCCAGACTCCTACGGGAGGCAGCAGTGGGGAATTTTCCGCAATGGGCGAAAGCCTGACGGAGCAACGCCGCGTGAGGGAGGAAGGTCTTTGGATTGTAAACCTCTTTTCTCAAGGAAGAAGTTCTGACGGTACTTGAGGAATCAGCCTCGGCTAACTCCGTGCCAGCAGCCGCGGTAATACGGGGGAGGCAAGCGTTATCCGGAATTATTGGGCGTAAAGCGTCCGCAGGTGGTCAGCCAAGTCTGTCGTCAAATCAGGTTGCTTAACGACCTAAAGGCGGTGGAAACTGGCAGACTAGAGAGCAGTAGGGGTAGCAGGAATTCCCAGTGTAGCGGTGAAATGCGTAGAGATTGGGAAGAACATCGGTGGCGAAAGCGTGCTACTGGGCTGTATCTGACACTCAGGGACGAAAGCTAGGGGAGCGAAAGGGATTAGATACCCCTGTAGTCCTAGCCGTAAACGATGGATACTAGGCGTGGCTTGTATCGACCCGAGCCGTGCCGAAGCTAACGCGTTAAGTATCCCGCCTGGGGAGTACGCACGCAAGTGTGAAACTCAAAGGAATTGACGGGGGCCCGCACAAGCGGTGGAGTATGTGGTTTAATTCGATGCAACGCGAAGAACCTTACCAAGACTTGACATGTCGCGAACCCTGGTGAAAGCTGGGGGTGCCTTCGGGAGCGCGAACACAGGTGGTGCATGGCTGTCGTCAGCTCGTGTCGTGAGATGTTGGGTTAAGTCCCGCAACGAGCGCAACCCTCGTTCTTAGTTGCCAGCATTAAGTTGGGGACTCTAAGGAGACTGCCGGTGACAAACCGGAGGAAGGTGGGGATGACGTCAAGTCAGCATGCCCCTTACGTCTTGGGCGACACACGTACTACAATGGTCGGGACAAAGGGCAGCGAACTCGCGAGAGCCAGCGAATCCCAGCAAACCCGGCCTCAGTTCAGATTGCAGGCTGCAACTCGCCTGCATGAAGGAGGAATCGCTAGTAATCGCCGGTCAGCATACGGCGGTGAATTCGTTCCCGGGCCTTGTACACACCGCCCGTCACACCATGGAAGCTGGTCACGCCCGAAGTCATTACCTCAACCTTTCGAGGAGGGGGATGCCTAAGGCAGGGCTAGTGACTGGGGTGAAGTCGTAACAAGGTAGCCGTACCGGAAGGTGTGGCTGGATCACCTCCTTAAAGGGAGACCTAATTCGAGACAGGGTGAAAAAAAAGTAGCCCAGTCTTCTGAATCAATCCCAAAAGGTCGGAACGAGGTATGTGGCTTTCAAACTAGGTTCTGGGTTCACACAAGACCTGAATCAGGAACAAGGGCTATTAGCTCAGGTGGTTAGAGCGCACCCCTGATAAGGGTGAGGTCCCTGGTTCGAGTCCAGGATGGCCCACCTGCACAGGTGGCAAAAACAGAAAAGGAAGCGAGGAATCAGCACCTTATCTTACTCATATAGTAAGAGAGAATGCTGGCTCTGAGTACAGAGTCCAGAGGAACCTTGAAAACTGCATAGAGCTAGGTGAAAAAGCCAAAAAAGAAGACCGCAAGGTCAAGCTAATAAGGGCTAACGGTGGATACCTAGGCACACGGAAGCGAAGAAGGACGTAGTTACCGACGAAACGCTTCGGGGAGCGGGAAGCAAGCACTGATCCGAAGATATCCGAATGGGGCAACCCTAAACACGACCACCTGAATACATAGGGTGGAGCGAGCAAACCTGGTGAACTGAAACATCTTAGTAGCCAGAGGAAAAGAAAGCAATAGCGATTCCCCCAGTAGCGGCGAGCGAAAAGGGAACAGCCTAAACCAAGTTCTTCGGAACTTGGGGTCGTGGGACAGTGACAAAAGACTGGGAAATTTAGACGAAGCGGCTGAAAACCGCACCAGAGAAGGTGAAAGTCCTGTAGTCGAAAAAGGCACCAGCTTAACTGCATCCCGAGTAGCATGGGGCACGTGAAATCCCGTGTGAATCTGCCTCGACCACGAGGTAAGGCTAAATATTCCCGTGTGACCGATAGAGAAACAGTACCGCGAGGGAAAGGTGAAAAGAACCCCGGAAGGGGAGTGAAATAGAACATGAAACCGTTAGCCTACAAGCAATGGGAGGACGATTGAACGTCTGACCGTGTGCCTGTTGAAGAATGAGCCGGCGACTTACAGGTTATGGCAGGTGAAGGGGGAAGACCCCACAGCCCCAGCGAAAGCGAGTCTGAATAGGGCGATACGTCATAATTTGTAGACCCGAACCCGGGTGATCTAACCATGGCCAGGATGAAGCTTGGGTAAAACCAAGTGGAGGTCCGAACCGACTAATGTTGAAAAATTAGCGGATGAGCTGTGGTTAGGGGTGAAATGCCAATCGAACTCGGAGCTAGCTGGTTCTCCCCGAAATGTGTTGAGGCGCAGCGGTAGTGGAAGTTTAGTCGGGGTAAAGCACTGTTTCGCCGCGGGCTGGGAGACCGGTACCAAGGCGAGGCAAACTCTGAATACGGCTAAAAAAACTACCAGTGAGACGGTGGGGGATAAGCTTCATCGTCAAGAGGGAAACAGCCCAGACCACCAGCTAAGGTCCCCAAATGATAACTAAGTGAGAAAGGAGGTGGGAGTGCATTGACAACCAGGAGGTTTGCCTAGAAGCAGCAACCCTTAAAAGAGTGCGTAATAGCTCACTGGTCAAGCGCTCCTGCGCCGAAAATGAACGGGGCTAAGTTATCTACCGAAGCTGTGGACTACATTGTAGTGGTAGGGGAGCGTTCTATAGGGGGTGAAGCAGTAGCGGCAAGCAGCTGTGGACTCTATAGAAGTGAGAATGTCGGCTTAAGTAGCGAAAATGTGGGTGAGAATCCCACACCCCGAAACCCCAAGGTTTCCTCCGCAAGGCTCGTCCACGGAGGGTCAGTCAGGACCTAAGGCGAGGCTGAAAAGCGTAGTCGATGGACAACGGGTTAACATTCCCGTACCGATTAATGATTGTGCCGGAGAACGGAGAAGGTCAACGTCAGCTGGATGTTGGTTACCAGTGCAAGCAGTCAAGGCGATGAGAGGTGGCGAAAACACCAGGAGCTAAGACGCGAGTCCCACCTCCCAAGGGAGGGAAGTGGCGTTGATCAAGCTTCCTAGAAAAGCCCGAACCACGTTAATCATTAATTGCCTGTACCCGAAACCGACACAGGTGGGGAAGTAGAGAATACTAAGGGGCGCGAGATAACTCTCTCTAAGGAACTCGGCAAAATGACCCCGTAACTTCGGGAGAAGGGGTACCCTCGCAAGAGGGTCGCAGTGAATAGGCCCAGGCGACTGTTTACCAAAAACACAGGTCTCCGCCAAGTCGTAAGACGCAGTATGGAGGCTGACGCCTGCCCAGTGCCGGAAGGTTAAGGAAGTTGGTCAGGAGTAATCTAAAGCTGACGACCGAAGCCCCGGTGAACGGCGGCCGTAACTATAACGGTCCTAAGGTAGCGAAATTCCTTGTCGGGTAAGTTCCGACCCGCACGAAAGGCGTAACGATCTGGGCACTGTCTCGGAGAGAGACTCGGCGAAATAGGATTGTCTGTGAAGATACGGACTACCTGCACCTGGACAGAAAGACCCTATGAAGCTTTACTGTAGCCTGGAATTGGCTTCGGGCTTCGCTTGCGCAGGATAGGTGGGAAGCTTTGAAACTCTCCTCGTGGGGAGGGTGGAGCTAACGGTGAGATACCACTCTGGCGAGGCTAGAATTCTAACCCTGACCCCTAATCGGGGCGGGAGACAGTTTCAGGTGGGCAGTTTGACTGGGGCGGTCGCCTCCTAAAAGGTAACGGAGGCGCGCAAAGGTTCCCTCGGTCCCGTTGGAAATGGGACGATAGAGTGCAAAAGCAGAAGGGAGCTTGACTGTGAGACCCACAAGTCGAACAGGGACGAAAGTCGGCTTTAGTGATCCGACGGCACCGCGTGGAAGGGCCGTCGCTCAACGGATAAAAGTTACTCTAGGGATAACAGGCTGATCTCCCCCAAGAGTTCACATCGACGGGGAGGTTTGGCACCTCGATGTCGGCTCATCGCAACCTGGGGCTGAAGTCGGTCCCAAGGGTTGGGCTGTTCGCCCATTAAAGCGGTACGTGAGCTGGGTTCAGAACGTCGTGAGACAGTTCGGTCCATATCCGGTGTAGGCGTAAGAGCATTGCGAGGAGCCTTCCTTAGTACGAGAGGACCGGGAAGGACGCACCGCTGGTGTACCTGTTATCGTGCCAACGGTAAACGCAGGGTAGCCATGTGCGGAGCGGATAACCGCTGAAAGCATCTAAGTGGGAAGCCCACCTCCAGATGATTGCTCTCATGGCATTAAGCCAGTAAGGTCTCGGGTAGACTACCCGTTGATAGGCTCTAGATGGAAGCTCGGTAACGAGTGCAGTCGAGGAGTACTAACCGACCGAGGGCTTGACCTCATTCTTCTTTCACCACTTTTTCTCTAGCTTTTGCAGTCTTGAGGGTTCTACCCTTCCTGGTGTCTTTAACGTGATGGCACCACTCCGATTCCATCCCGAACTCGGTTGTGAAACTTCACCGTGGCCAAGATACTTGTCGGGTTGCCGACTGGGACAATAGCTCGATGCCAGGATTATTCTTTCCCACCCTCCAATCCCACAAGATTGGAGGTTTTGGTTTTTAGGAAAAATCAGAGGATTTTAAATCTAAACCTCGCTCAAATATTGTATCTATGGCTAACATTTCTCCATCGCTAGTCATAAATTTATGATTTTTGGTTGCTTGGATAGTTTGCCCATTTTCTAGGGTGTATTCAAAGACTTCTTGTAAACCTCGCTCGTGCCATTGAGAGATTGGTTGACTATAGATAAAGCCATTTTTATCTACACTATAAACAGTGCAGTTAATTTCTTCGCTCACAATTTTAGCAATTGGTAATAATCCGTATTCCTCAGTTAAAATTAATGTCTCACCTCCCAGACAATATTCGGCAAAATTTACCATCTGTTCAAAGAGATTTTCAGCGATTCTTTTTTCTACGCCATTTTTAGCAGCACCATCGATAAACATCTCCCTTTGTTTCTGCATTTCGGAGGCTTTTTTCTTACCCATTGCTCGACGCAATAGATCCGCTTCTCCTAGGGAATAACCAGCTAAATCCTGCGCCATTTTCATGATCTGTTCTTGATAGACTAAAACCGCGTAGGTTTCCTTAAGAATTGGTTCCAATAAAGGATGATCATAACGAATGGGTTCTCTACCGTGTTTTCTGCCAATAAAGAGAGGAATTAATCCCGCATCTAAAGGACCGGGGCGATAGAGTGCTAGGATTGAAGATATGTCCTCAATCCCCGATGGTTTTAACTCTTTAACGATCTGTTTCATCCCCGATGATTCTAACTGGAAAATACCTTCTAAATCCCCTTCTTCTAGTAATCCGTGGGTTTTGATAATATCGGGAGGTAGTTTTTTATGTTCCCCTTTAGCCCGAATTTGCAGGGCTTTTCTTTCATCTAAAGGCAATTGATCTAGATCGATATCTATGCCCTGATTTTGTTTAATTAAATCGGCGGTTTTTTTCAAAGTAGTTAAATTTCTTAACCCTAAAAAGTCCATTTTTAACAATCCTAATGATTCTAAATCCTCCATAAAATATTGGGTAATTACCGCCCCATCATTATTTTTCTGGAGGGGAACCACTTCATCTAAAGGTTGGGAAGAAATGACGACTCCTGCGGCATGAACTCCGAAGGTTTTGTTAGTACCTTCGATACGAATTGCCATATCTAACCAATGACGCACATGGGGTTCTGTGTCGTATCTTTCTTTAAATGCTGGTTCGGGAGTTTCATCGGAAATCATCACTTTTAAGGGTGTGGGTTTACCGCGAGAAACGGGAATCATTTTCGCCATTTTGTCCGATTCGGCGTAGGGAATATCTAACACCCGCGCCACATCTTTTAAGACAGCTTTTGATGTCATGCGGTTAAAAGTAATGATTTGGGCAACATTAGCCTCACCGTATTTTTCCGTAACGTATTGGATCATTTCATCCCGTCTCTCGATACAGAAATCCGTATCAATATCAGGCATAGATTTTCGTTCAGGATTGAGAAAACGCTCAAATAATAAACCGTGATGAACGGGATCAATATTGGTTATTTTTAAAGAATATGCTACCAAAGAACCCGCCGCAGAACCGCGTCCTGGACCGACGGGAATATAATGATCTCTAGCATATTTTATATAGTCCCAAACGACGAGAAAATAGGTAGAAAATCCCATTTTCTGTAACATTTTTAATTCGTATTCAAGCCTTTCTTTGTAAACAGGTTCAATCTCGTGACGCGAAGGACATTTCAATCTTTCTAGTAATCCTAACCAAGCAATTTCTTCTACATAACTATCAGCAGTATGTCCCGCAGGAACTGGATAGTTAGGTAGTCTTGGTTCATTAAAGATGTTATAAGGTTCGACTTTTTCTGCTACTTCTAAGGTATTATTAATCGCTTCTTCAATCACATCTTCTGGCAGATGATCACGGAAAAGTAAACGCATTTCATCAGCAGATTTTAAGTATTCTGTGCCACTATAACGGAGGCGTTTGTCTTCAGTAATTAACTTGCCAGTTTGAATACAAAGTAAGGCATCGTGTGCCTCTACATCGTAACAGGAAATAAAGTGAGAATCGTTAGTAGCAACTACTTTAATTCCTAATTCTTTAGCAATGTTAACTATTTCTACATTAACAATCCTATCTTCTTTAGAACCGTGGTCTTGAATTTCTAAATAAAAATCATCACCAAAATTTTTTTTATACCATTTAGCAGTTTCCTTAGCCAATTTCCTGTTATTAGCCAAAATTGCTTGGGGAATCTCTCCACCCAAGCAAGCACTGGTAACTATCAATCCTTCGTGGTATTGTTGGAGTAACTCTTTATTGATACAAGGACGAGCAAAAATGCCTTTACCTTGAATACCTTTTAAATTAGAAATAGTCGTTAATTTAACCAGATTTTTATAGCCTTGTGTGTTTTTAGCTAAAACAACTTGATGATATTTTCGGTGGCGAAGATTGACTTCAATATCGCCATTGACTACATACATTTCGTTACCAATAATTGGTTTTATTCCCTTATTACGGCAGGTTTTAATTAATTCGATCGCACCATACATGACTCCATGATCGGTTAAAGCGATCGCCAGTTGTCCTAATTCGATTGCTCGATCAATTAGTGCTGGTAATTGGGAAGCACCATCAAGTAAGCTATAATCACTGTGAATATGTAAACCGACAAAAGACATAATTTTTCAGGCAAAAGTGACAGATAAAAAGAAAAAAACTAGAATTTACTGACCTTTAATTTTCAGCAATCACAGTCTATTTTTAGGGTTGATTCAGAATCCTATAGGGGAAATAACCTTCTTCTAAATTAAACCATTGTTCTCGGAGTTTCTGGTTATCATTGCTGCCGACAACAGTATCAACAAATTTTTTCCATTCGGGATCGTTTTTGGGTAAAATACAGCCATAAAGTTCGGTGGTAATCGGTTGACGGGGTAGTAGCACAAATTCTCGGGTATCCTGTCCTTGTTTAACGATTTCCCCCAGTAGAAGAATTCCATCACTAACCACTGCTTTAACTTCTCCCCTTTGTAATTTTGCCACTGCCTCACTTCGATCGCTGACAGCTTGCCAATTAGCCAGAGGATAGATATAACGAATAATACTATCGGTGGTGGTGTGGGGAATATAGGCAATCGCAACTGCCGCTAAAGTGTTATTAATATCTATTTTATCAACATTTTCACTTTTAGTTAGAAATTGCGCTCCTGTCATAAAATAGGGAATAGAAAAATTAACCCTTTCTAGTCTTTCTTCCGTAATTGTTGCCGCATTACAGGATAAATCTACTTGTCCCTGTTCCACTTGTTGAAAACGATTATTAGCCGTCGCTTCTGTAAAGGTTATTGTAACCGGTTTACCCAATTGTTGTTCTAATTGACGTTGGACTAAGCGCATTAATTCCACTCCGTAACCCGTCCATTGTCCCGTTTTCTCATCAATATAACTAAAGGGGACACCATCTTTTCTGGCTGCCGCTTTTAATTCTCCCGTGCGAGCAATTCTTTGTAAAACTGTTTCTGCTAAGACTGATAAATGTAGGTTATTTATCAGTAAAAGACCTAGAAAAATAAGGCAAAAGTTTTTAGACATATCAAGAAATCAAGAAAGAGATAGGGAAAAAAAGCTAACAGCCGACGCGCGATTAGCAAGTGCCGCTATATTTTAACTACGATCCTCAAATAATCCACTCAAACGTTCTACTTCTGTTTGTGCTGTGTACATAGGAGTTCCAGCCAGAATTCCGGTAACATTGCGGAAAGGTTGACCGATGTGCATACCTTGATGATCGATCGAAAATTCACGAATATCCTTATCGTGCATAGAACCGCGCATTTTTAAAACAGTGATACCGCGTCGCATTTCTCCATACATTTCCACATAGCGCAGCAGAATAATTGAATCAGTAATTGTAGAAATATGTGCCTCTGTAATCGAGGAACCTCCTAATAAAGTGGGAGTGGTGGAAGTAAATAATCCTCCCACCTCTTTTTGCTTAATAAAAGAAGTCAAACCGATAATAAATTCACGAAATCCTTTCAGATTAGAAACCCTTTCTAAAGCAGATAAACTATCTACTGCCACTCGATTCGGTTGAAACTCCTCGATAATTTCCTTCATCATAATTAAATGATTTTCTAAACCAGTGGTTTCGGGATAACGGCAGACTACCTTTAATTTACCTTCCTTTTCCATGCGGTCATAATCCACCCCCCAACCGGTAGCATTTCTAAATAACTGTTCGCGACTTTCCTCGAAGGCAAAAATTAAACATCTTTCCCCATTGGTTACTCCCCCAGCCATAAATTCTGTCACCATCAGGGTTTTTCCTGTTCCTGTGGCTCCCGAAACCAAAATAACCGAATCGCGGAAGAAACCACCCCCACACATTCTATCGAGTTCCAGGCTGCCGGAAGTAATACGAATATTAGAGGATTTTTGTTCTAATTCAATAGCTGATAAAGGAATAATCACGGCCCCTTTATTGGGAATAATTGTAAAAGGAAATTCTCCTTTTTGGTGATCGGTTCCGCGATATTTTAAAATTTCGATCGTCCTTCTTCTTTTCTCATCGGTTAAAACGTTGCGTAAAATCACCACATTATCGGCCACAAACTCCTCCACCCCATAACGAC
This sequence comes from Microcystis aeruginosa NIES-4325, assembly GCF_008974145.1. Lineage (GTDB taxonomy): Bacteria > Cyanobacteriota > Cyanobacteriia > Cyanobacteriales > Microcystaceae > Microcystis > Microcystis aeruginosa_G. The sequence continues at coordinate 34,387 of NZ_BJKP01000009.1, forward strand.
TGATTTCGCCGTATTCTTGGGTTCTTTCCGCGGTCATAATCGCTGTTACTTCCAATTCTCGCAAAGCGGTTGCCAGACGAAAAAGATCACTTCTCACTTGAGCGCTGTCACTTAAATGGCTAAAAATTGCGCCTAAAGAATCCATAGACACCCGTTTGGCTTTATTTTTGCGGATAGCAAACTCAATGCGAGCGATTAATGCGCCTAGGTCGTATTCTCCTGTCACCATCGGCTTTTCTTCCGGTTGGGGGGAAGCATCGACAAAGGCCCATTGGCGATTTTCCTCCCACTGCCGGATATTCCAACCAAAACCACCCATATTTTTTCTGAGTGCGTGGGGTGGCTCCTCGAAGGTGACAAAAACGCCATTTTCTCCATTTTTGATGCCTTCTGCGAGAAATTGACAGGCAAAGACCGTTTTAGCACTTCCTGCCGTCCCCGCTATCAAAGTTGCTCTTCCTTTCGGCAATCCCCCTTCCGAAAGAAAATCAAAGCCGGGGATTCCTGTTTCTAACTTCTCAATCAACTCTAGGGGATTATTTTGCGTCATTTAAGTTCTCTATGAAAACGAGCCAATGTTTATTGTACCTATTTCAGTGACCAGCGATACCAGAAATTCATCCCTAGTTTGACAGTTTGAGCATTGGTAATAAAATTTCCAAGACATAGTTTAAATGCCGGACAGCTTCACCCAAGAATAAATGGAAACTAGATAAGCAGGTAAATCTCGGCTACAATTAACCAAAACAGCAATAAACTAATAGTCAGAATCAAAGTAAGTTTTGTATTTAGTTGATTAATAGTATTCTTGACAACTTTGAGAGAGTTTAAGGTATAATCATACTTATTTGCTCTACTATGGAACATACAACCGATAATAATCAAAATCAGCAAGAAAGCGATAATCAAAAAGAAAAAATAGCAAGAGATAATAAACCCATCCTGAAGATTGATCCTAAGAAAACTATACCCTACATACAGGAAGGAATCAAACCGAAAAATAGATAAATTCTGTTTATTTCAGGGTTCCTTGAGAGGTGCCATTATTTGACGCATCTCAAGGAAAAATAAAGTAAATTTCTCTGACTATAAAGGAACTTGAGTAATCCAATCTTGATACTTTGGTTCCTGATTGAGAACGATAGAACTTAACTTTTCTTTTAACTGATAAGTAATCGGTTTAGCCGCGGGTAAAGAAAAAGTTTCAATCCTTTTAATCGGAGTAATTTTCGCCGCAGTGCCACTTAAAAACACCTCATCAGCGATAAATAACTCCGTCTTATCTACGGGTCTTTCAATAACCGGAATACCCAAATCCCGCGCAATAGTTAAAACACTATCTCTAGTAATACCCTCTAGGATATCTTGGTCAAAACTAGGAGTAATTAGCTGACCATTTCTGATGATAAAAATATTCATTCCCGTCGCTTCACAGACTTTACCCTGAGAATTCATTAAAATTGCCTCATCAAACCCGGATTCTACCGCTTCCGTTTTTGCTAAAGCAGAAGTGATATAAGCGGCGCTAATTTTACCTCGCAACGGGAAACTTCTATCCTCTTGACGATACCAAGAACTAATCCGACAATTAACCCCATCGGCTGCTAAATAATCATCCATTTCTAGACCATAGACTAGAAAATCCTTCTCGATACCATGCAATCGCGGGGCAATTCCCAACCCAGAACTATAGATAAGGGGACGAATATAAAAAGGTCGATGACACTGATTATTTTTGACAAAATCGATAATTATTTGATAGATTTTATCAGCAGGAATCTCGTAATTAAGAAACTTAGCACTTTGACTTAAACGCTGACAATGACGTTCTAATCTAAATAATAATATCTGTCCCGGATTGTTAGGGTCGGGAGTACCTCGTAAACCACCGAAAGCGGCAGTTCCGTAGTGTAGCGCGTGGGTAGCAATGGATAATTTTGCCTCAGTAAAAGGGATAAATTTATTCTCAAAATAGGCGAGAGGAAGGAAAGTAATTTCGGCGGTAATAGACATTTTTTTGTTGATTTAACCAAGAATTAAACGGGATTTACCCATGCGGAAAAATTTTGTTTCTGGCTATTAGAAGGATTTTCTACCCTGATAATTTCATAGCGAATCGTCTGCGGGGCAGCCAGTGGAACAGCAAGGGTTCGCAATTCATCGAGATGAAAGACTGTTATCTGAATAATATCACCTGCGCGGTAGTCTTTTAATCTTTCGTTTAACTGTTCCGCCGTCACCCGCAATCCATCGATAGCCAATAATTCATCATCAGCATTAATTCCCGCTTTTTGGCAAGGGGAACCCATCTCGACAAATTTAATTATTTCTTTACCCGCTTCACTCTGTACCCGCATTCCCAGATGAGGTATCGTCTCCCCATTGCTAACACCCCGCAGATAGAGTCCAAAGGGTTCAAGATATTGATTAAAGGGTAATTCTGCCAAACCGTCGATATAACGCTGGTAGAAGTCGCTTAAATCCACTCCCGCAGCCGATTCGAGAATTGCCTGCAATTCCCCATCGGTATAACCAATCTCCTCTTTACCGAAATGTTGCCACATCGAGCGTAAAACATCATCGAGGGAACGACGGTTATCGGTGTGGGTGCGAATTAGTAAATCCAGAAGCAGCGACAATAATTCCCCCTTGAGATAGTAGGAAATTTGACTATTATCACTATTGCTATCCCGTCGATAGAGTTTTATCCAAGCATCGAAACTCGATTCGCCTAGCGGTTGGACAAGACGGCCGGGTATATTGAGATAACGGGTTATTTCTTTGCTTAAAAGCTCTAAAAAAGTCTTACTATCGTATATTCCCGCCCGTAGAGGGATTATCATATCGTAATAACTGGTGGTTCCTTCGGCAAACCAGAGGGAAGAAGTATAATTTTCTGCATCATAATCGAAGCTTTCTAAAGCTTTTGGGCGAATACGCTTGATATTCCAGAGATGAAAGAACTCATGGGCGACTAATTGCAGAAAACGATTATATTTATCCTTATCTCGCAATCCCAAACGCGCATAGTTAAGGGTACAGGAATTTTTATGTTCTAGTCCCCCGTAACCAGCCGCCGAAAGATGTAGCAAAAAGAGATAATTATCATAAGGGAGTCCACCGAACATAGCGGACTCGGTTTGAATAATTTTAGTGGTATCAGCGATAATTTGACTAGGATTGGCGTTTCCCCGTCCCCAGATAGCTAATTGATGGGGTTTTCCCTCGACGACAAAATCGTATAACTGATGAGTCCCCACTTCCACAGGACTGTCCACTAGGGTATCGAAATCGGGAACGTGAAAGGTGTTTTTCTGTCCGGGTAAAGATTGTAAGGCAGTGGTAACGCGCCAATCGCCATGGGGGGGGATAATTGTCAGGGTGAGGGGATGTTTTTGATAATCGGGGATATAGAAAAATAAAGCAGCCCCGTTGAAGTAACCGTGAGTATCATCAAGATGGTTGGTTCTGACGGTTAAATCGTGGGCAAAAACGCGATATTTGACCGTTATTTCGGAACTGTCACCATTGTCAATCTGCCAGTGATTTTTAGCAACTTTGCGACTGTTAAGGTTAATAGCTTGAAAATCTTGAACTAAACGGGAGTATTCCCGCACTAGATAGGAACCGGGAGTCCAAACCGGCATTTTTAGGTTTAAAATCGGAGCTTGCCAACCGGTAATCTGTAGAGTGACTTCAAAGAGGTGTGAAGTCGGTTCCGACATAGCCACTTGATAGCTGAGACTTAAACGAGTTGAGGAGATGGTAGTGGGGGAAATAAGACTGGTCATCGGCATTAAAGAGGCTTTTAAGTTATTCTACTGAATCTGGCTATTAAACACTGATTATTTATTCCCCCTTTTGCAGGAGTGCCTCTCCTGATATGTAGCCTATACTCAACGGATTTAGTATTACTTGCGATTTTATCACTCAATCCAAGCTTTTGGGGGGTTCTACCCCCCAAACCCCCCGTTGGGGGCGTGGCGCCGCCCCCAAACCCCCCGCGCATTAGTTTTTCGGTGGGATGCTTACACGCAGCCGCTGACGCATCTGTAATAAATTAAGAGTCACTTCCCCTGCATGAGTGCCTCTCCTGATATGTAGCCTATACTCAACGGATTTAGCATTATGGCAGTGCGAAAAATCCGATGGTTTTCCCAGATTTGACCTCTTGCATAATTAATTTTTGATGGTTCAAAAACAGCAAAAATAAGGATTAAATGTCCTAAAATCTGTAAATATACTATTTAATTGATTATTACTTATTCTTAATTCTCCTGACTACTGACTACTGGCTACTGGCTCCTAACCCTAACAACAATTTTCGATTTTTACAAGCGGTCTATTTTACCGAGCAGTTTTGGAACTGTAACCCCCGCAAATCCTGCGAGGGTTTTTTGGCCGATTCAGCGTCTTTCTGCTGGGGGGGCGGGAGGAGCCACATCGGGGGGAGGAGTTACCGGTAGGGGAACCGAACGAGTTTCGGGATCCGCCACATTGACGGGAACGGTAATCGGTTCGGCTGCTGCGGGGGCCGTATTTTCAGGACTAGGAGCAGCGGCGCTGGTAGGACCGGTGCTAGTACGCCGACGACTAGAACGGCCTTGGCTGGGTTCGCTAGTATTAGAACGGACGATAGTTTGCTCACGACTTACCCGAACCCGTCGCCGTCTGCGGATAGGTCCTTCGCTGGGGGAACCCTCATCGCTGCTGGCTAAACGATTGTTAGTAGTTTGGGTAAAGTAGGTACGTCGGGGTTTAATGGGTTCCGCTTTTACTGTCACCGGACGTTTGCCTAAATTCGGTTCTGGGAAACCTTGATAGGGAATATCCTTAATTGCTTCTAACATAAATTGTCGCCACATCCAAGCGGACATGGTACTAGCTCCATTGGTGGGTTTATTATTGTCATTACCGAGCCAAATTCCGGTGACTAATTGGGGAATATAACCGACAAACCAAAGGTCGCGAGCCTTATCAGAAGTACCAGTTTTTCCCGCCACCGGACGACCAATTTGTGCAGGGGTTCCCGTTCCCGAATTAACCACATCCTGCAGCATCCAAGTCATCGTCGCTGCCGTGTTTTTATTCAGAGCAGTTTTCGGTTTAAAATTGGCTTGATAAATTACCTTACCATGGCGATCAAGTACCTGATTAATACCGTAAACTGGTTGATGCACACCATTATTAGCAAAAGTCCCGTAGGCGCTGGTCAATTCTAAAAGATTGACTTCCGAAGCACCCAAAGCCAAAGAATAAGTGGGTAAAAGTTTCGACTGGATACCCATATCTTGAGCTAATTTAATCACCGGATTCCAACCCACAGCCACTAACACCTGAACTGCCACCACATTCAGGGAAGAAGTCAAAGCATCGCGCATGGACACCTCGCGGCCGCTATACCTATCCCCGTAGTTTTCCGGTTTATAACCATCCACCACATACTGAGCATCTTTATAACTGGAATAGGGCGATTTCCCCGCCGCAATCGCCGCCGCATAGACAAAAGGTTTAAAAGTAGATCCCGGCTGACGTTTTGCCTGTGTCACCCGATTGAATTGATTCTTATCGTGGTCAATTCCTCCCACCATAGCCTTAATTTGCCCATTTTTGGGGTCAATTGCCACTAAAGCCGCCTGTTGGAAGTTCTGCCACCTGCCATAACGAGAAACCGCTCTTTCTACCACTTCCTCCGCTTCGCTTTGCCAACGAGGATTAAGGGTAGTTTTTACCACCACTCCCCCCGCTTCTAGGGTTTTAGCGGGAACCAGTTGCGGCAGTTCTTTTTCCACATAATCGGTAAAATAGGCCGCTTGCCGTTGCAGACGTTTTAGGGGACTGGTTTTCAGTACTAGGGGAGATGCGATCGCCAGTTGCGCTTGAGCATTAGTAATAAATCCCACCTCGGCCATAGTTTTGAGGACGATATTACGCCGTTCTAGGGCAGATTTAGGGTTTTCGAGAGGAGAATAGAGACTAGGAGCGGGAACAATGCCAGCAAGGGTGGCAGCCTCGGCTAGAGTTAATTTATCGACGGGTTTACTGAAATATAACCAAGCGGCATCGGCAAGACCGTAGGCCCCGGAACCGAGATAAACTAGGTGAAAATAACGCTCTAAAATCTGGTCTTTTGTGTATTTATCTTCTATTTTCTGAGCTATACGCATTTCCCGTAATTTGCGATCAAAACTTCTTTCTTGGGATAAAAAGACAATCCGGGCTAATTGTTGGGTGATGGTGCTGCCTCCTTCCACCACTCCCCCGGCTCTCAGGTTAGAAAAGAGAGCGCGAGCAATACCCTGGCCATCAACTCCCCCGTGTTCGCGAAAACGACGGTCTTCACTAGCGATAAAGGCTTCCTGTACCAGTTGGGGAACTTGGGCAATTTTCACGGTTTCGTAGGTACTAGGGCCATTTTGCTTGAGGATTTCCCCATTAGCTGCTTGAATGGTTAGGGTGCCGGGACGAGTATATGTTTGTATATCGGCGATATTTTGCGGTAAAGAGGTTTCAAGGCGATAAATGCCCCAACCTACCCCCAAAACGCCCCCTGTTACGCCTAATCCTACTCCCAAGTACAACCCAAAGCGGGGATGTTGTCGCCATTGCGGTAGGGGGGAATTGTCGATCAGGGTAGTAAATTTGTTCTTTAGAAGTTTTATTGTCTCTAGAGCCTTGCTACTGGTTCGGGAGACTAAATTAACCTTTTTTTCTTCGGAAGTGGCTTCTAGTGGCTTTTCTCCAGCAACTGGCGCAGATTTGGAGTCGATAGTATCAACTTTAGGGGCTTGCTCGGAATTTTCTAATTTATTAGCGAGATTATGAAAAAATTGACTAAGTTTTTGTTTGTATTTCATGTTAATTGAGCGGGTGAGGGTGAGGGTGTGGGGTGTGGGGAGAATAAATAAAAATAATCTCCTGTCTCCTGTCCCCTGACGACTGACTCTTTAAAGATCGCTAAATTGTCGCCACCATTGCTGGAGAGGGTAATAGACGAGGGGAGTCCAGAGACTACTAAGCAGAGCAGCAGTGAGGGCAATGCGTTGATAATCGATCCAAAGATATGCGAGATTTTTGCCTCCTTGTAGATAGTATTGAAAAGCGATCGCACCATCGGCGATTAAAGTCATAACAAAGACAATTAAGACCACGGCGATCAATTCTTCTTTAACATAACGTTGTCGGTGTAAACGGGAAGTGAGGAAACCGATCAGACCAAAAACCATGATATGGGAAGGATAATTAGAGGTAAGACTATCTTGAATAGCGCCGATCGCTAATCCGGCAACCACACTATCGAGACAAGAGCGATTGAGACTCCAACTAACCAACCAAATCAGTAACCAGTTGGGAGCGATGCCTAAAATCTCCATTCCAGGTAGCCGCATCAAGGAAAGAAAAGCACAGAGAAGCAGCGAAGCGATAGTGACTAAAATATTCAGTATAAAACGAGAACGGGCTGATAAACGGCTTAATTTCAGCATAATTCCCCCTCTCACTGCTGGGGTTGCGGGTGAACGAACACCCATTCGAGATTGTCCACGGTGGCGGTAAATTCAATTTTGGCGGTAGGGGCGGGATTTTCCTGTAAATTAAGGGAAATTATGCGACCGATGGGCAACCCTGGCGAAAAAAGACTACTAAAAGCCGAAGTTGTCACCACATCTCCTGGTTTGACATCGGGAGCTTTTTCAAAAAAGCGCAGGGTGGCGACTTGGGAATTCTGACCTTGAATCAAACCCATGGACCGACTACGATTTACCGTTGCTCCGATGCGACTTTGGGAATTACTGACCAATAAAACTTTGCTGGTGTGGGGAGTAACTTCCGTAATCCGTCCCACTAAACCGCCAATTCCCGTCACCGAAGCACCCACTGGCACACCATCGGCGCTACCCCGACCGATAATTACCTGTTGCCACCAATCATCGGCGCTGCGGCCGATAATTGGGGCAGAAATCAGGGGTTTTTTCTGGGTTTGATAATAACCAAGCTGTTTTTTTAATTGTTGATTTTGATATTCGACTTCACTTAAACGATTTTGTAATTCTCGCACCCGTTGATCGGCCAGAAGTTGCTCTTGCAGATTAGTTTCCTCTCCCTGAAAAGGACGAGTTAATAAACCATACAATTCTAAAATCGCCCCACTTTGATAGGTGCGAATGTACCAAGCTACCCCCAAAGCGGCAGCGAGCAGCAAAAGTCGCCATCCCTGCTGTGTCCATTTTCGTCGTGCTGAATACATGAGCGATTTAAAACCTCTTGGCTGTGTAGAGTGAGAATCCGTCCATTTTTCCGCTGCTGATGGCTAACGGCTAACCGATCCTAGTGACCTTTAGACATTGCGAGTTGTTTCATTAACGATCCGCTCAAAGAGTTTCTGATTTTTTAACACTTCTCCCGTGCCTTTGACCACACAGCGCAGGGGATCTTCAGCGACATGGGTAACGATACCAGTTTCGTGACTGACTAGGCGATCGAGTCCCCGTAATAAAGCACCTCCTCCCGCTAACATGATGCCGCGATCGATAATATCGGCCGCTAATTCGGGGGGAGTTTTTTCTAGGGTACGTTTGATCGCATCAACGATCACGGAAAGTGGCTCATCCATACTTTCCCGCACTTCTTCTGCTTTTATGGTCACGGTGCGGGGTAAACCGGACATAAGATGCAATCCCCGCACTTCCAGAGGAGGAAATTCATCTTCGGGGGAGGGATAAGCGGAACCAAGGCGAATTTTGATATCTTCGGCCGTGCGTTCCCCGATAATCAGGTTATGGACTTTTTTCAGATAAGCGATAACTGCTTCAGTGAGTTCATCCCCGGCCACACGGACGGATTCGCTGATCACAGTCCCATCGAGACTGAGAATCGCCACTTCCGTCGTGCCACCACCGATATCGATGATCATATTTCCCGTCGCTTCCGAGACGGGTAAACCGGCACCCAAGGCCGCCGCAACTGGTTCATCAATTAACCCCACTTCTCGCGAGCCGGCATTTTTGGCCGCATCCACCACCGCGCGTCTTTCTACCCCAGTAATCCCACTGGGAACACCGATTACCATGCGGGGATTGCCAATCGTGCCATCGAGCGCTCGTTTGATGAATTCCGCTAACATGATCTCGCAACTGTAAAAATCGGCGATTACCCCATCGCGCAGGGGTCGCAGTGCGGTGACATGGCCCGGAGTCCGACCGAGCATTTTTTTGGCCTCCTCCCCGACAGCGACCGGGTTACGATCTTGATCGATCGCTACTACCGATGGTTCCTCTAAAACGATGCCTTTCCCTGATACATAAACGAGGGTGTTTGCTGTCCCCAAGTCTATACCTATGTCCCTTGATAAGCCTAGTCCTCTAAAAAAACCCACTTGTTTTCACTCCTGTTCTTATAAAAAGTTACTATAGCTAGACTTTCGATCGAATCGACTTGGATTCTATTACGTTTTGTTTCTCAAGTCTAGTTAATTATCGCTTCTTTCTCCCCGGATTTACGCAGGTATTTGCCCTAATTTTCTCCCTAGCCACCGGTCAAGGCTAAGGTTTCGGGCTAAAATGAACATACTATTGTACTAAATCGAGGCTTTAAGACCATGAGTTTAAATCTGGTTCATTTGGTGGGACGAGCGGGGAGAGACCCGGAAACGAAGTATTTCGAGTCAGGTAAGGTTTTATGTACTTTCACTTTAGCGGTTAATCGTCGCTCTAAAAATAGCGAACAGCCGGATTGGTTCGATCTGGAAATTTGGGGCAAAACGGCGGAAGTGGCCGCTAATTATGTGAAAAAAGGCGGTTTAATCGGGATTAAGGGTTCTTTAAAAATGGATACCTGGAATGATAAAAACACGGGATTAGCTCGTTCTAAACCGGTGATTCTCGTTGATCAATTAGATTTACTCGGTTCTAAACGCGATAGTGAGGCTAATTCCGAGCGAGAATTTTAAAGCTTGAGCGGTATCATTTCCCGATTTTAGGTGTGTTAACCCCTAGTAACACACCCTTATTAGACCCCTTGTAAAAATCAAAAATTAGGGTAAGCGCATCTTAACAATCTTTGACAAAATGAACTTTATGTGAGTTGTTTACCCAGAGAGCGATTCAGGCATATTTGAGGAGAATTGGCCATCTCAATTGTTAAGCAAAAACCGACCAAATGTGAAGATTTCGTAACTATTCTGATTGACTGGTATCACTTGAAATGCCCATGCGGATCACAACATTGGCCAATTGTCAATAGCTTTTGAGATGCTCTCACCCTGACTTAGGAAGCAGAAAAATTAGCTAAATTAACAAGATGTACTCTCAGACAATTTCAAGAGAGATAGGCTTTTAGTGGCTTGAGAACAAGCTTTATAAATCTATTCATAATATAGCAAAAAATGGGTTGTTTAGGACGCTTTCAATTTTCAAACTCTTATCGGTCAAGGGTTTCAGCGATTGATTGTCCTAACCACCCCGATCTTTGCTATATTTATTATGAAAACTTTTCTGACTTTTCTTCAGCTATTTATGAATGTCTAAATGATGCCCATCTGAAACATAAAAAAGAACTGGATTCCCTGCTGACTCTACGATTTCAGAAGTTTAATAAATCTCAGATTATGAACGTCTAACGTATATCTCGACGCTTGACTACTGCTAATTCTGTTTTAGGTGTTTGAAAGCGAATACAGCGGATTCAAGCTTAGTCTGGTACATCCTCTAAGTGGAAAGACTTATCCAATAAGGAGTTGTCTGTACCAGATGGATAGATGAACCGCCGTAAATGAAAAGGCTAACGGTTAAAATAACTGGTAAACAACATCATTTATCTTTGCGCCTAACCTACCCTATTTTGCCTCCTTCTAACGCCAAAATTATTTTGATTTTAACTATCGGTGTGGTTTCGGTTTCTGCATCGGCAATTTTTGTCCGGTTAGCGATCGAAGCGGTAGGTAATGCTACGATCGCATTTAGTTTATTTTTAGCGACTTCCCGTCTGATCTTGGCTTCGGTTGTCCTAATTCCGAACTGGTTGACCTTATCACGCCAAAAAGTCCCTATTCAAGCCTATTATTACGCAGTGGGGGCAGGATTTTGTTTAGCTCTCCATTTTGCTACTTGGATTACTTCTCTATCCTACACATCGATCGCCGCTTCTACCACTTTAGTCACCACTAATCCCCTCTGGGTTTCTCTGTTGGGTTGGTGGTGGTTTCGAGAAAAACCGACAAAATTAACTTTTATCGGCATTTTTGTGGCTCTAACGGGGGGATTATTGATTGTTTTAGCCGATCGAGATGTCAGTAGTTCTTATCCTAACCCTTTATTGGGCAATAGCTTGGCTTTAATTGGGGCAATTCTCGTCAGTGGTTATATTCTCCTCGGACGGGAAGCACAAAGAAAGGGTTTAAATATTAAGAATTATATAACTGTAGCCTACACTACCGCAGGATTAGCTTTATTACCTTCTATTTTTTTATTCGGTCAAGGTTACGAAAGCTATCCCCTATCCGTGTATGTTTATGTGTTAATGATGGCGATTTTTCCGCAATTAATCGGTCATACTAGCTTTAACTGGGCTTTGCGATGGGTAGCACCGACAATAGTAACCATGGTAATTTTATTAGAGCCAATTGCCGCTAGTCTGTTAGGAGTGTTCATTTTTGGTGAAATACCAGCCCAAGAAGTCATTTATGGCGGATTAATTCTGTTAATTGGCGTAGGCATTGCTATTTTAGGCGGATAAGCTGTTAGTGTATCTAAATTACTGGTTAAATGTAATCTCGATCGCCGCTTGTGATCACAGACAAAGAATAGATTAGTGTAGAATGCTAACTGGATGAGAGTTTAGACAATCTGACTCACTTGAGCAATAGGGGTTGCGGGGAATTAATTCCCTGACTAGAGTTAGAAATATCCCATCATCTGGGTACTCTGTAGTTGAGGACTAAAAAAAGCCAGCAGTTTTGAGGAAAAACTTGGGAGGATTAGGAAGTGAAATCAAAAGGAAAGAGGATACCGCTAAAACTGTCATCATCTGAGTCAGGTTTCTCCCTGTTAGAAGTAATCATTGCCATTTTAACTATTACCGCTTTCTTAACGGGAACCCTACAGTTAATGGCAGTGGATGCCTTATATAAAGTTCGGTCAGAAAGACAGGCTCAAGCTAACTTTTGGATACAAGAAGACTTTGAGGATACTAAATATTTAGCTTCGACTTTAGATGTCAACTCCACCCCTGCCAACCCTAATATCAGTCTAAATGTGTGTACAGATAGAAGTGAGGGTTATGCCACAGCTTTAAGAAGAGAACTAACGGCTACTCCCGTCCCCAACCCTATACCGACGGACCCCCAGTTAGTAGCAACACGAGAAATTGTCGGTAAAAACTATTCTCTCTTTCGGACTTTTAATACTACTCTGGATAATCCCCATCGCCTTCGTATTGATTATCGAGTCCAATTGGCACAAGGTGAAACTGCTAACGATTACCGCAACCAAGAAAATGTTATTGCTAGAAGTTCTGTCGAGGTGATTCCCGATGCGTCGTTTGAATGTCCATAAAAATCAGGGTTTTACCCTGTTAGAAATTTTGGTAGCCTTGGCAATTACGGGAATTCTTGCCGCCTTAACCCTACCTAATTTATTAGCTTGGTTAAATAGCAATAAAGTCCAAGAAGCCACCGATTCTATACAATCAGCCCTAGAGGATGCCCAAAGACAAGCTGTCCGTCTAGGGAGAATTTGCACGATTAATTTTACTAACGGGACTGGCACTAATCCCACGGTTTATCGGCAAATAACCGCCAGTGAAGCAGGTTGTTTAGTGGCGACTAATACTAACGCGGGTTCCCTAAATCTGCCGCAGGAAATATTTATGGTGGTGAGTAATTTTCCTATCCAGGGCGGCAATCCAAGGATTCGCTTTTCTTTTCGGGGTCATGTGCCGGATTTAACCTTTGTTCCGCCGCAAAACCAAGCGATAATCGTATTATATCCCGCCGCCAATGCCTCCGCTGCGCCCTATCCTAACCAAGAAAGAAAGTGTATAGTTATCGCTTCTCTGTTAGGAATAGTTAAACAAGGTACTTATAACGGCACTTCTCTAACTAACCTCGATGCCCGTCAATGTCAAATCCGTCTCGATGGAACTGAACCCTAATCAGTTATCAGTTATCAGTTATCAGTTATCAGTTATCAGGTGTGAGTTTTTAGTTTACTGATTACTGTTCACTGTTCACTGATTACTGATTACTGTTCACTGTTTACTTTTGATTGCTCAGAAATAGTCGTAATTTCAATAAACTGAGAGTTTGACCGAGATTGAGGGGAAGGAGGGAAATGCCTTCTAACCGCGATTGTAACCAACCATCACCCCAATACCATTCGTGATAGCCATCGATGCCTTGACTCAAAAGCAAGCGTAAACACTGGTCATCGGCCGATAAAACCTGATGTTGTACGGGAATTAAACCTAACCAAGAGGTAAAAGTCAAACCTTCCTCTAATTTATCGGGTAGATTAGGCGAGAGCATTTGCGGCCACAGCCATTGACGGAGATGAGCGGTTTTGAGCAAACTATCCCGGATAGCCCGTTCACTGGCCGAGATTTCGATACGCAGCTGACTTTGTTGAAAATTGCCGAACATATTACTGTCTCCCAGTTAGAACCTACTTAGGTTTTATTGTCCAATAATTTTTGTTAAGTTAGTTAAAGAATAACCAAAAATTGCGACAGCGTTTTCCAAGGATAACAGTAAGTAGTATGGCAGATAAATTAATCCGCGCCACGGCCGCCGATGGGGGAATTAGAGTAGTAGGAGTGATTACCACCCGTTTAACCGAAGAAGCTCGCCAAAGACATCAATTATCTAACGTAGCCACCGCCGCTCTCGGTCGCACGATGGCATCGGCTTTACTCCTGGCTTCCAGTTTAAAAAAACCCGGTTCTAGGATCAATATTCGCATTAAAGGCGATGGTCCGCTAGGTGGGGTCTTGGTTGATGCCGGACTCGACGGCACGGTGCGCGGTTATGTGGACTATCCCCAAGTAGAATTACTCCCCAATGCTAAGGGTAAATTAGATGTGGGTCGCGCGGTGGGTAACAAGGGTTATGTGCGAGTCTTACGAGAAGAAAAAGGTGAGGAGAAAAATGAACTTCAAGAAAGCATCGTCGAGATAGTTTCTGGGGAAGTGGGGGAAGATATCGCCTACTATCTAGACCAATCGGAACAAATTCCCTCCGCTTTGCAAGTGGGGGTTTTTGTCGGTACGACCACAGGAGTAACGGCCGCTGGGGGAATTTTATTACAAGTTCTCTCGAAAGAGGCCGCCAGGGATGAGGTCTTAGTGGCTCGTTTAGAGTCGAGATTGCGAAAATTAACGGGATTTACACCCCTTTTACGGGCAGGAAAAGGCCTAGAAGATATTTTTCAGGAACTTCTCGGAGATATGGGTCTAGAAATTTTTCCGGCTGTGCAGCTGCTGCGTTTTGATTGTGATTGTTCTTTTGAACGGGCCCTAGGGGCTTTAAAATTCCTCGGGGTCGATGAATTAAAAGACATTATCGAAAAAGATAAACAAGCGGAAGCCATCTGTGAGTTTTGTCGGGAAGTGTATAATGCCAACGAGAGACAATTAATCGAATTAGTCGAGTCTTTACAGGCTGAATCTTGCTGAGAAGTCGGGCAATGAGCGCCATTAGGGTAAAATCTATCTAAAATATCTGCCGGGGAGTCGTGAATGTTTAAAGGAAAAGAATTAACCAAAAATCTAGTCAAACGAGAATCGATTGACTCCCTGACTCGTTGGCCAGAGAAAACTAAGTCTTTTCTTTTTCTCTTTTGGTACCGATACCAGCATCGTTTCACTTGGAAAGTTTGGGCGGCTTTATTTGTGGTGGTCTTTGGCGGTGTTGGCTTTCTCGCCACTTGGCAGTTATTAAATATGCAGAAGTCGCCCAATTGCCCCAAAATCTTCTGGCCTATCGCTTCTGCTTCCCTGCGTCTCTACTGCGCTCAACTTTCCGCCGATAGTCGCACCGTGGCAGGTTTACTCGAGGCAATTGCCCTAGTGGAAGCTTTACCCGAAGATCATCCCTTGCGATCGCAAGTTAATCAACAGTTGGAAGAGTGGGCGCGAGATATCCTTAATTTGGCAGAAAAAGACTATCAAGCGGGAAATTTGGGGCAAGCGATCGCTAAAGCTCGTCAAATCCCCAATAATATGGCAGTAGCGGCAATTATTGAAGAAAGAATCGCTAAGTGGCAAGGAACTTGGACGGAAGGCAACGATATCTTAAGCAAACTAGAGGAAAATCTTCGCGCTTCCAACTGGAATCAATCTTTCCGTCTGGCAGTGGATTTATTGAACTTAAATAACGAGTATTGGGCAACGGTTAAATATAATGATGCGATCGCTAAAATTACCGTCGCCCGGGAAGATAGCAGTAAATTAGATAATGCCTTCAATCTCTTTGCCAGGGGCGGTCTCGACAATTGGTTGAAAGTCATCGAAGAAGCTAGAAAAATTCAATCTAGCAGTTATGCCTATCAGGAGGCACAAAAATTAATCGGGAAAACCGAGGATAAACTAAAAGAATACGCCGAAAGATTAATTGAGCGGAAGCAATGGCAAG
Organism: Microcystis aeruginosa NIES-4325; assembly: GCF_008974145.1. Classification (GTDB taxonomy): domain Bacteria; phylum Cyanobacteriota; class Cyanobacteriia; order Cyanobacteriales; family Microcystaceae; genus Microcystis; species Microcystis aeruginosa_G. The sequence continues at coordinate 50,009 of NZ_BJKP01000009.1, forward strand.
CTCTCCGGGATTTGGCTAACCAAACCCCCAAAGACCTCAAAATCAAAGAAGATGTCACCGATTGGTCTCTCTTGTCCGCAGCGGCCTTAGATGCGGAAGCCGGCACGGTGGAGGGATTGGAAGCAGGCATACTGGGACTAGAACAAATCGACCCTTCTCGACCTCTCCATCAAACGGCCCTAGCTATGAGGGAGCGCTGGCAGTTACAGGTACAGGATCTAAAAATATTGTCTGAAGCTAGAGATTTAGCACAAGCAGGTACGATCGAGCAGTATAGCGCCGCTATCGCGAAAGCGGGCGAGGTTCCCCAAGATAATCCCCTCTGGTCGCAAGCACAGCAGGAAATTGGCTCTTGGAATCGTCAAATACAAGTGATTGAAGACCGACCGATTTTAGAACGGGCGCGGGAAATAGCTCTCCCCGGCGATATTAATTCCCTCAGTAACGCTATTATTCAGGCCCGGGCCATTGGTAAGAATCGGGCATTATACACCGATGCCCAACGGGAAATTGGCGACTGGCAAGTGCGGATTGAACGCATGGAGGATCAACCCATTTTAGATCAGGCTCAAGCTTTGGCCAATCTCAAAGACTATAGCACGGCGATCGAAACTGCCAATCAAATTCCTCCTGGTCGCGCTCTTTCCGCAGAAGCGTTCCAAAATATCCGTCGTTGGCGCCGAGAATTGCGGGCCCGTCAAAATCTCCAACAGGCTAATCAATTAGCGGCGACGGGAACCCCAGAAGGTTTAACCCGGGCGATTGCTTTAGTTACCAATATTTCCACTAAAACCGATGCGGGTGTGCAACGGAGTGAATTGCTGGAACGTTGGAGTTATCAGCTTTTGTCTTTAGCCACGGCCCAAGCTAATAATGGCCGTTATCTGGAAGCTATTCGCCTTGCTGAATCCGTATCCCCAGAAAGTACCGCTTACAGTTCGGCTCGCTCCCAAATGCAGGGCTGGCGCAATATTCTCCAACCTCCGGCCCCGGCGCCAATAGTTGAATCGACTCCCCTTTCCCCAGAGTCCCCGATAGAAGCACCAAGTCCTGGTCGATAATCAGTTTTAGAGGCTGTTTTTGCCGTGAATTTCCCCTAATGGGACTTAGGCGTTTTCGGTTGCTCAGTAATAGGACAAAATTAACTTCTTGGTTAGCAGACAAGAGGTAGTTATACTAAATATTGTTATTAAAGACTGATTATTTATTCTCCCTTTTGCCTTCTGCATGAGTGCCTGTCCTGATATGTAGCCTATACTCAGCGGATTTAGTATTAGATATGTATAATTAATTGTGTCTAGCTACTTAACAATATCTGTGACATTGGCTCAAAAAAAGTAACTTTTTTCCTAACCAGAAATCTTTGACAAGATCGTGCAATTATGCTAAGTTCCATCAAGTACCATCCCACCTCTCGGTATCTACTCCCTTGACAGGAAAAAGGTTATTATGACCAATAATAGCTTTTTAAAGCTATGATTAGGGTTTTATCCCCAGAAAAGTACCTGTTTACTTAATAAAGAAAATTTGATGAACTTATATAATAATGCTTGGTAGTGAAGCTTCTCAATAATTGATTCCCCATGACTTGGTTATATAAAACCCCCGGCATTCCCGATGAACTGTTTGAACGTTTGCCCGGGATTCCCTTAAGTAAACGCGAGGTGAGATTATTGATGATTTCCGCTTTGCGGTTAGGCGATGGGGGGGTTTTCTGGGATATCGGGGCGGGAACCGGCACTATTCCCGTTGAAATTGGCTTATTATGTCCCAATAGTCCGATTATTGCCATTGAAAGGGATGAAGAAGTGGCCAGTTTAATCCGCCGTAATTGCGATCGCTTTGGGGTAAAAAATGTTACGGTTTTTGAAGGCAGCGCGCCCGATTGTCTGCCCAATATATCCCTAGCACCCGATCGGGTCTGTATCGAGGGCGGCAAACCGATTAAATCGGTCCTGCAAGAAGTGTGGCAATACCTGAAACCCAACGGCCGCATCGTGGCCACGGCCAATAACTTAGAAACCCTCTATCAATTTTCCGAAGGCTTTTCTAATTTACAGGCCCGTAATATCGAGATTGTCCAAGCGGCAGTAAATCGCTTAGAAACTAGGGGTATTCACCAAGTTTTTGCCGCCGTCGATCCCATGTTTATCCTGAGCGGCGATAAACTTTAATTGGGGATAACCTTCCATAAAGTTTTCTTAATCTATATAATTAGAACAATGCCGCCTAATTTCTCTGGATTAACCATGCCTTGGCCACGCATTGTCAGCGCTATTTTTGCTATTGCCTTCGCACTGGGAATTATTATCGTTGGGGGTTGGTATTTCACCCTCGGCATCGGTGTTATCGTCTTTTTGGGACAATTAGAGTATTTTCGCTTAGTTCGCGCCAAAGGCATTGAACCGGCCGCTAAAACCACTCTCGTAGTTTCACAATTACTACTGCTGACGGCAACTATGGCAGCCCCCCTCACCGATGCCATGTTTCCCCTGGCCGGGGCGTTAATTTGTTTTTATCTGCTCTTTCAGCCGAAAATGGCGACAATTGCCGACATTTCCACCTCAATTCTCGGTCTGTTTTACGGTGGTTACTTACCCAGTTATTGGATTCGTTTACGGGTCGGTTTTTCTCCCGAAAGTAGTCCCGTGGCCATGGCCAGTAACTTACCCCTGATGGGATATTGGCCGGAATCCTGGATGGAACCGAAATTATTCCCGGCTGCTTTGACAGTGACTTTTCTAGCTTTCGGTTGCATTTGGGCCGCCGATATCGGAGCCTATATCATGGGAAAATGGTTAGGGAAAACCATTTTATCACTGATTAGTCCCAAAAAAACTGTGGAAGGTTCCTTTTTTGGCATTTTAGGCAGTATAGCGATCGCCGAGTCGGGTGCTTGGTATTTAGATTGGCCCTATTGGCAGCTGACGGGTTTAATTTTGGGCTTATTAATTGGTATTGTCAGTTTATTGGGTGATTTGACCGAATCGATGATGAAACGCGATGCCGGGGTCAAGGATTCCGGGCAGTTAATCCCCGGTCACGGTGGTATACTCGATCGCACTGATAGTTATGTCTTCACCGCTCCCCTAGTATATTATTTCGTCACTTTACTGCTGCCCTTGTTGCGTTAGTAATTTGTATCTTCTCCAGTCGCCGCGCCCTTGGCAGTTCTCCAGTGCTAAATTAAAGATTAAATCCAAATTTGCGATTATGTCAGCAGTCGTCCATCCCCGGGGTAAAGTTTATCTTCTCGGTGCGGGAATCGGTCAGAGCAGTTTTCTCACCCTGCAAGCGCGAGCAATTTTAGCCACGGCCGAGGTTTTGCTGTACGATGCCCTAGTGGATAGTCAAATCTTCTCCCTAGTGCCGAAAACCTGTATTTTAGTCGATGTAGGCAAACGGGGGGGACAACCCGGGGCCGAGCAGAATCAGATTAATCGGATACTGGTTAATTATTGTCAAGAGGGAAAACGGGTTATTCGGCTTAAAAGTGGTGATCCTGGTGTTTTTGGGCGAGTATATCCTGAAATGTTAGCCTTAAAGCAGGCTGGCTGTGATTTTGAATTGATAACCGGTATTTCCTCCGCTTTAGCCGCTCCTTTATTGGCTGGAATTCCCCTGACGGAAAAGGATATTAGTCGCTGTTTTGCGGTCTTGAGCGCTCACGATCCCGAGTCTCTCGATTGGTCAGCTTTAGCTAAAATTGATACACTGGTACTATTGATGGCTGGTCAGTCTTTAGGGCAAATTATCGAGAAATTATACCAAAATGGGCGGAATATTGACGACTCGATCGCTATTATCCGTCAGGCGGGACGCAAGGAGCAACAAATTTGGCGCGGCACTTTAGAAAATATTCTCGCTCAAACCGCCGGAGTGTCCCTCTCACCATCTATTATGGTCATTGGTCAAGTTGTGGATCTGGCGATTATGTCCTCTCCCCCACCCCTAGGCGGTAAAACTATTGTTATTACCCGTGCCGCCGAGCAAACGAGTCAATTTAGCGAAATTTTGCAAAATCAAGGCGCAGAAGTCCTAGAAATGCCAGCTTTAGAGATTCGTCCCCCCGACCGTTGGCAAGGTTTAGACGATGCCATCGCTCAGTTAAAAGAGTTTGATTGGCTGATTTTAACTTCTGCCAATGCTGTTAATTTTTTCTTTGATCGCTTGACATTTTGGGGAAAAGATGCTAGATCTTTAGCGACAGTAAAAATCGCCGTGGTGGGCAAAAAAACCAGCCAAGTTTTGCACTCACGGGGATTAAAAGCAGATTTTATACCGGGGGATTTTGTCGCTGATGCTTTGGTAAAAGAGTTTCCCGACCCGATTAGGGGGCAGAAATTCCTCTTTCCTCGCGTGGAAACGGGAGGCAGAGAGATATTAGTGAAGGAATTAACGGCCAAAGCTGGTCAGGTGACGGAAGTGGCCGCATATTATTCCGGATGTCCGGCACGCATGGATAGTGGCATCTGGGAAGCGTTTCGAGATGGGAAAGTCGATATAGTCACCTTTGCCAGTTCCAAAACCGTCCAGAATTTTTATCAGTTATTGCTGCAAGAAACGGGAGAATTATCGGTTAATTCCCTATTAGAAAAAGTTTGTCTGGCTTCTATTGGTCCGCAAACTTCAAAAACCTGTCAAGAGTTATTTGGTCGTGTTGATATCGAGGCGCAAGAATATACCCTAGAAGGATTGACTAGCGCTTTAATCGAGTGGAGTAATACCTGACATCCTCGCCGCCGTATTTGCGGCAGCCCGGATTGGGAGGATCAAAGCCCCCCTGATCAAGAAGGATCAAAGCCCCCCTTATCAAGGGGGATTGGGAGGATCAAAGCCCCCCTGATCAAGAAGGATCAAAGCCCCCCTTATCAAGGGGGGTTGGGGGGATCAAACTTCCAATTACTCCACAAACTCCCTCAAAATTACTCAAAACTTCTTGATTAGTAAAGCGGATTACTGTTAATCCATAACCTGATAAAATTTGGGTTCTTTCTAAGTCATAGGCTTGAGCATCTTCCCTATTATGACTATCACCATCAATTTCAATCACTAATTTTAATTCGGGGCAATAAAAGTCAACAATAAATTGATCAATCGGTCTTTGGCGATGAACTCTATATTGAAAAATTTTTAAGTATTCATACCAAAGTTTTCTTTCAGCTTTGGTCATGTTTTTACGGAGTTCTTTAGCTCGTTCTACGAGTTTGGGATTGTAGGGTAGATGATGATGATTGGTTAATTGCATAAGCTTACTTTCTGGTTAGTCATGTTACCGTACTTAGCCCCCCTTATCAAGGGGGGTTGGGGGGATCAAACTTAACGTGATTGCAGTGTTATTTATTAAAAAAAGAAAGATTATTTTTCAACTAATAAGTTTAGCATATATAGAGTTTTCTGTTCGCACGAGGTACATTATTAATGTTGAAAAGCTTAATCAGCAAAGGTTTAACTGTGCCACCCAGGGGTGAGAACCGCTATAATATCCCTTATCAAGGAGTCGTAGGCGGGGGGATGAAACTTAAAGCGATTGCGTTTTTTTATTAAAAAATCAGGTGTTATTGTTGATAAGTTTTGCTGTTAGCAGGGGAATTTTGGGGGGCAGTTTTGAGGTTTGATCCCCCCAACTCCCCTTGATAAGGGGGGCTTTTTACTGGTTTAAGATGATGGGTTAATTGCATAGGTTTGATCCCCCCAACCCCCCTTGATAAGGGGGGCTTTTTACTGGTTTAAGATGATGGGTTAATTGCATAGGTTTGATCCCCCCAACCCCCCTTGATAAGGGGGGCTTTTTACTGGTTTAAGATGTCTAAATCTGTGATATATTACAGGTTACAAGTCTCTGCGCGAGAAAAGTGATATACCACCTCACAAACCCCTCTTCATCCTTCTTCAAGGGTAGGTGTGCGTGTTTACTACTTTTTAATAAAAAAGTTAGCTCATCATAGCTCAACCAGTTTCCGCTCCTGCGCCAACCCACCTCGTCAGCGAATTTTTTATACACATCATAATCGTATTCCCCTGGGACACCACCGCAATCCAGCCAGACTTTTTTCTGCACAGAAAAGCCAAATTTGCCGCCGCTATTATCTACCCAGAGCTTATCAATCGTGCGTAACTCTTCACAGGGAAAGTTGTTAATGCTTTCTTCATCTAGCCAGCCTTCATCTTCCCTTTTAGCAATTAACAACATTAACCGCATCGTTTCCTCATCGGCTTCGCGCCATTGGCCATTTTTCAGATAGGTTTCTAGTTGTGTAAAGAGAGAAGTCTGTCGTTTTTGTTCTAAAAATTCCAAACCGCGACGTTTTTTAACAGGTAATTCTCGATAACATCGCTCCGCTAATCCCTGAGCTTTAGGATTAGATTGATTATAAAAATAGACAATAAAATCAGTCGGATTAGTCAATAAAGTGGCATACATAATGCAAGCCTCGTACCAGAGATTTTGCTCCCAATTTTCCTTGAGTAAATTTTCCTGCTTTAACCGTTTAACTTCCAAAGCGATTAAATAAGACTGAAAAAGATTATGGGCAAACTCATAGTATTCATCTTTTTTCAAAATTAACTCGCTCACATGAATTAACCGCTCTACAAAATCCTTAGCCGAAGTGCTTTCAGGATAACCCAATTCCTGAATAAAATTTTGTGTAGAACTCAGTAATTCCGAATATTCAATCGTGGTTGTATTTCCCATTTTCAGGGCTAATTGTTGTAATACCCGTTGACGATGATTTTCCTCATTATTATCTAAAATCATATCAATGCCCCTAGCTTGAGGGCGAGTGATCAATTGCAGATCAAAAATTCGGCGAAATAAATCCACTCGTTGCTGAGGTAATTTTTGTCCCGAGCCAAAGTTTGCCCGATGTAACTGTACTATCATATTCAGATTTAAGGGATTTCTCGCCAAGGCTAATAGAGTAGAACTTTCCCCGGAATCATCGAGAGCAAATAACTGATTAATTAAATTCTTTGCTTTATTGTCGGCAGCTTCTTGTTTAGCTTTTAAACTTCTGCTAACTCTGGTTTCCTGCTCTTGCCAGAAATACCATTTATACACAAAATCCTGAATATTTTTATCGGTAAATTCATTAATAAACACCTTTTGCCGAGGTTTATGCTCAGAGCTAAACGCTTGATAGCCTTTGGGACGAGAGGTTAAAATAAAATAGTTTTGGCGAAAATCATGCCACTGTTTGCCAATCCATTGACTGACTTTTTCGGCATATTCGGGTTTAACTTCATCAAAACCATCAAACATCACTATAGCGGTAAGCGATTGAGTGAGATACAGACTAAGCTTTGCCTAGCATGGTTTATAGCTCGTGACACTGTACCTCATACGACTGCACACCGCTATAACATTCGCTGACGGGTTAAATGACTTTTAGCCCAGTTCTGAGGTAAATCTAATTCTTGAGAAATATCTTGTTTAAGATGTCGCTCAATTAAGGTTGGTAAATCCAATCCTTCTGTGGTGGTAATCACTTCCTGCCATCTCCGTAAACGTAAAAAGACAGGAATTAAAAAAGGTGCATTTTGTTTGGGTTGTTTTAGAGCGTAGTTATAGGCTAAATGACGCAATAAAGTTGTTTTTCCTCGGCCACCAGGAGCCAGAATTAACAACCGTAAATTTGTCCTCTTTTTAGCCCGTCGCAATAAATCCCAAATATCATCCCCCGTACCTTTAGATTCTTCTTCTGATCGCAGTTCTAATTGACTCAGATCCAAATTAATAAAAATTTCTTCTAGTTCTGGGGTAGAAAAACCAAAGATTGCATCTTCAATCCCTTCAATATCATCATAACGACAATCTGAATCCCGTAATTTAATTAAATATTTCCCGTCAGGATTAGCTAATTGCCAACGTATTTTTTCCAGTCCTTTGTCTAGCCAAACAAAAAAGCTTAAAGCTGTACCTTTACCGTGATCTTTACCTTTGGTTCTTGCCACTTCTAAAAACGCTTTACTCCAGGCTGATCCGTAGGTAAAAAAGCCCGTGACGATAAAGGTGACTCCCCCGACAATAATCGCGTTAACCGTGTCATGTTGACTAAGCCAAGTTAAGATGCCTGTAATGCTACCCCCGATAATTGGAAGGGAAGGAGCGGAGGTTCGGAGTTGATGGGCAACAAAAGCAGTGATTTTTCCCGTCCAAACTTGAGCCTGTTCCTTTTCCTGGTCAAAATCTGATTCTTTTTTCTCCTCAGATTCGGATTCTTCCGGCTTTGTGGTTTTATCGTCCATAAACCCCCTTTGATCAACCTCTTCTAATTATATTAGACCCCTTTGGAGTGGTGTTATTGGCTTATACCATTTTTCAAAAAGTGTTTCATACATGGTATTAAGTCAGTGGTTTCAATTAAATTGAAGATAGATTTTGGGTTCGATCCCCTCTGCCCCCCTTGATAAGGGGGGTGTTTGACAACTTAGCATCAAAATCTCTGTTTATTTTAATAATAATAAACGCTGGGGAGATAAAGTAACAGTCCAAGGCAAAGCTTGCTCCTTAATCTCTAACCATTTATCCTTATATAACTCTGCTTGGATATGAAAATCTCGGTCGTGGTTGGAGGGTTGATTAAGTTTCAGATAGAGAGTCACCCGATGGTGTCCTTCAATGGCATTAGCTAACCAACAGGGAAAAGTATTAATATTGCTTAAATCTCGACCAAAAATAATTTGATGGGCGCGAATTCCCGTATAGGCTAAATAGTCGGGAATTCCGGTGACGGTGTATAATTTAACATCCCAATCAATGGCTTCTAATTGTTGATTATTAATAATTATAGCACGGGAAAAATTCTTACAGCTGGTAATCTTGGCCAAACTAACGCTATCTGGTCGCTCGAAAATTTTCTGTTTAGAATTATTAGCAATTGCCCGCCCTTTTTCCATAACTAATAAATTCTCACATATTCGATAAGCTTCATCCATATTATGGGTAACAAAAATTGTCACACCATCGTAATTACTTAAAGTTTTGATCATCTGACGTTCTAATTGAGCGCGTAGATGGGTATCAAGGGCAGAAAAAGGCTCATCTAATAATAAAGCTTCCGGACGACTAGCTAAAGCGCGAGCGATGGCGACCCGTTGTTGTTGTCCCCCCGATAATTGATGGGGATAAAGGTTTTCCATGCCAAGTAACTGCACTAATTCTAATTGGTTGGCAATCTGCTGTTTAATAACTTTTTTAGATAAGTTTTTCGAGAGACCAAAAGCGATATTTTCCGCCACGGTGAGATGGGGAAAAAGAGCATAATTCTGCACCACAAAACCGATACGACGCTGACGACTGGGGAGATTAATTCCCTTTTCGGAATCGAAGAGAATGCGCCCATTTAAGACAATACGACCCCTTGAGGGCGTTTCCACCCCAGCCAGCGATCGCAAAATCAGGCTTTTTCCCGATCCCGAAGCCCCTAATAGTCCTAGTGGCTGATTTTGGCAGTTAAAAGTGACTGAAAGGTTAAAACAGGGTAAATATTTCTCTATATCAACAAATAAGCCTATTTTATCCCTATAAAGTTGATTTTCAGCTTCTAAAAGGGCAAAATCGCGACCCTCCCACGGTTGCATCCAGTCCTCCATCTCGTTAGGTTTGCTTTCTCCCAGTCGTCCTAATTGCTGTTTGCGTTGACTTTGCCAGAGATTAACGGCGATAATCCCCGATAGAGAGATTAATATGATAATAAACACCCATATCCAAGCCTCGGTCATCTCTCCTGCTTCCACAGCGAAGAAAATCGCCATCGGGATAGTTTGAGTTTGCCCCGGAATATTACCCGCTAACATCAAAGTCGCCCCAAATTCCCCCAAAGCGCGGGCAAAAGCTAGGGTTAATCCTGCTAATACCCCAGGAAAAGAGAGGGGCAAAAGTACGCGCCAGAATATTTTCCCTTCCGATGCCCCTAGGGTGCGGGCAACCTGTAGGATGTTGGCATCCACCTGTTCAAAAGCGCCGAGGGTGGTTTTGTACATCAGGGGAAAAGCCACCACCGTCGCGGTGATAATGGCGGCATACCAAGTAAAAACGACGCGAAAGTTAAATAAGTCTAATAACTGTCCTAATAGTCCGTTTTTGCCGAATAGGAGCAGTAAAATGAAGCCTAGCACCGTCGGGGGCAAGATTAAGGGCGCGATGAAAACTGCCTCGATTAGGGATTTCCACCGTCCGCGATAGCCCAACATCCAATAAGCGGCGGCAATACCGAGAAAAAAGATGATTATCAGGGCAATGGTGGCGGTTTTCAGGGATATCCATAGGGGGGAAAAATCTGACATTGTTTATCTGGCTATTCCGAAGCCGAATTTTTCACAAATGTTTTTAGCGGCTGCGCTGGTGAGATATTGGGCGAAAGTCTTGGCAGCTTGCGGGTTTTTACTGGATTTGATTACAGCTATCGGGTAAATAATCGGAGAATGGAGATTATTGGCAGCCGTAGCCACTACTTTTACCCGGTCGGAAATTTTGGCATCGGTGATGTAAACAATGCCAGCATCGGCGTTACCAGTTTCTACGGCGGCGAGAACATTACGGACGGAGGTGGTAAAGACCAGTTTTGGTTTTATTTGCTCTAAAATGCCGAGATTTTTCCAAACTTCTTCGCTGTACTGACCGACGGGAACGCTGCGCGGTTCACCCACAGCAATTCTTTGGACATTACTGTTAGTCAGAGAACGAAAATCGCTAATTTTTAGGGTGTAATTCTTGGGAACGATTAAAACCAGGCGATTAGTGAGCAGGTTTCTTCTGGTACTTGTATCGATTAAACCAGCTTTTGCTAAAGCGTCCATTTGCTTAGTGGCAGCCGAGAGGAAAACATCGGCCGGCGCACCTTGTGTAATTTGCCGTTGCAAAGCTCCCGACCCAGCGAAGTTATAGTTAATTTTAATGTTGCTATGGGCTTTTTCAAACTCTGGCTTGATTTCTTCTAGGGCTTCTTTGAGACTAGCGGCGGCAGAAACTAGAATTGTCTGGGTTTGGCCGGTGGTGATAGTAGATAAAAAAAGGTTTATGCCCGCAGATAATAAGCAACTAAGGGCAATTGAGCCGATAAAAGCCAGAAAATATCGTCTTTTCATCAATATTGATAGCAAGCGATCGATATTTATATTTCTATCACAACCAATCCACCGCCCAAAATCTGTATCTAGGGTTTGCGGCAAAAAGTTTTTCCTGGGGTGTGGGGAGAATAAATAGAAATAATCTCCTATCTCCTATCTCCTGTACCCTGACTCCTGAATCCTAGAACTTAGGAAATCGTGTGAATTTTGAGGAAATTAGTACCTTTAGTTTTCTGCATGGGAATTCCCGCCATAATCAGGATTTTATCGCCCGATTGGGCTAGATTTTTCTGAAGCAGAATTGATTCCGTTTGCTTTAACACATCCTCAAAAACAGATACCTGATGGTCAAGAAGAATCGGGATCACACCCCAGACTAGGTTGAGACGGTGATAGACTCGTTTATTGGGAGTCATGGCAATCACAGGAACCGAGGGACGTTCCTTAGAAGCCAGTAGCGAAGTGTAGCCAGAGGTGGTAAAAGTAACAATATAACGGAGATCAAGGGTTTGATCGATCGCCACTAAAGCCTCACTGAGAGCGTGAGTTTCATCGGACTGATTGGGGGGAACATTATCAAACTTGACATCCGCTTCCACATCATGGGCGATTTTGGCCAACATAGCCACCGCTTTGACGGGAAAATCTCCCACTGCTGATTCCCCCGATAACATCACCGCATCGGTTCCATCGATAATTGCATTAGCCACATCACTGGCCTCGGCCCGAGTCGGTCGGGGATTGTGAATCATGCTCTCTAACATCTGGGTGGCAGTGATGACGGGAATAGTTTTCATGTTGCAGAGTCTGATAATGCGTTTTTGCAACATAGGGACTTTTTCGGGACTTAATTCTACCCCCAAATCGCCCCGGGCCACCATAATGCCGTCACATTCCTCGACAATTGACTCTAAATTTTCGATCGCCTGCGGTTTTTCAATTTTAGCTATCACTGGCACATCCCCATGATTTCTCTCGGCTAAAAATGCCTTAATCGCTTTGATATCTTCTCCTTTACGAACAAAACTGAGGGAAACCCAATCAACCCCCTGAGAAAGACCAAATTCTAGGTCTTGTTTGTCTTTTTCGGTCATGGAAGGTAAGCGCAAATTGAGACGAGGTAGATTAACTCCCTTGCGACTTTTGAGAATTCCTCCCTCTAACACTTGACATTTTAGGGTTTTTCCGTTAATTTCAACGATTTTTAGCTCTAATAAGCCATCATCAAGGAGAATTTGCTCACCTAACTTGGCTTCCTCGGCCAGATAGGGATAATCGATCGAAACGGTGTTCGCTTCTCCCCGATACTCATCCATGGGTACAAGGGTGAGATAATCGCCGTCGTTGATGGTAATGGAACCATTGGGGAGATTACCGACGCGAATTTTTGGACCTTGTAAATCTTGCAAGAGAGTGATAGGATTGTCTAATTCTTGAGAAATTTGCCGTAAAAGGCTAACAACTCTCGCATGATCTTCGTAGCTACCGTGGGAAAAGTTTAGCCGCGCTACATTCATCCCCGCACCGATCATCTGCTTGAGGACTTCCGGCGAATTACTGGCAGGGCCGATCGTGGCTACGATCTTAGTTCTATGGGTAATAATTGACATGGAACCCTTACTGATCGATCTTGGGACGATTACATGATATTCACTTTAGGTTAACTAACGGTGAAGCGGAAAACAAATTAAGCTTTTCCACAGAGTTGCCATCGCTCCCGGTTCGCTGCTTCACCGTCAGGAATCAGCCATCAGCGGCAACGGTTGAGATCTTTAAGGTAGGATAAACTAATAACCATCTCCGCTCTTCGGCGTAGCTCAGAGACCACTCGTTTAGATTTCCTTATGACCAACACATTAGACGATAAAGCCATAGTCAAGGACTATTTTAACGCCACAGGATTCGATCGCTGGCGCCGGATTTATGGGGATGGCGAAGTTAACAAAGTACAAAAAGATATTCGCATCGGTCATCAACAGACAATCGATACCGTTATCGGTTGGTTAGAAAGTGATGACAATTTGCCCAATCTCTCGATCTGTGATGCCGGTTGTGGAGTCGGTAGTCTCAGTATTCCCCTCGCTAAAGCGGGCGCAACTATTTTCGCCAGTGATATTTCTGAGAAAATGGTGACAGAAGCCAAGGAAAGAGCAGCCAAAGAGTTAGCAGATACCAGTAAACTCACCTTTGCCGTTCAAGATTTAGAAGCATTAACCGGCCAATATCACACAGTCATCTGTCTTGATGTTCTCATTCACTATCCCACAGAAGAAGCATTAGGAATGATTAAACACTTGGGAACCCTAGCTCAATCCCGTTTAATCCTCAGTTTTGCTCCTAAAACCTGTTTATTAACCATTCTCAAGAAAATTGGTCAATTTTTCCCCGGTCCGAGTAAAACCACTCGTGCCTATCAACACAAGGAAAAAACTATTGTCGCCGCTCTCAACGAAAATGGCTTTAAAATTGAACGGACGAGTATGACTAGCACTCGTTTCTATTTTTCCCGTATCCTCGAAGCTGTCCGCAGTGAATAAAGAATGGCAGTCACCACCAGCAAATTAATCGAGTGGAAACAGCAAAAACGCGCGATTGTCACCCTCACAGCTTGGGATTATCCGATCGCGCGACTGCTCGATCGGGCAGGAATTGATATTATCTTGGTAGGTGATTCCTTAGCTATGACCGCTTTGGGCTATCCTACCACTTTACCGATCACCCTAGAGGCGATGATTCACCACGCGGCGGCCGTGTCTCGCGGGGTAAAACAAGCTTTAGTTGTCTGTGATTTGCCTTTTCTCAGCTATCAGGAAAGTGTCAGTCAGGCAATTCACTCGGCGGGAAGGATGTTAAAGGAAGCGGGAGTGCAAGGGGTAAAATTAGAGGGAGGTTATCCCGCTATGATCGAGACGATTAGCCGTTTAACCGAGATAGGCATCCCTGTTATGGGTCATATCGGATTAACTCCCCAGTCGGTGCATCGGTTAGGATACCGTCAGCAGGGAAAAACCCCATCGGATGCACAAAGATTAATCGAGGAAGCTTTAGCTTTGGAGAAAGCGGGAGTATTTGCCCTGGTTTTGGAACATATTCCCGCCAATTTAGCCGCTACTATTACCGATAAATTGATTATCCCGACGATTGGTATCGGTGCTGGGGAAGATTGTGATGGTCAGGTGTTAGTAACGGCGGATATCCTAGGATTAACCGAAAAAGCTCCCCCTTTTGCCAAAGTTTATGCTAATTTAAGCGAGACAATTACAAAAGCAGTGGTGGAATTTGCCAAGGATGTGAGGGGAATTGAATAGCGGCGAAAAGGCCACCTTTGGGGCCGGTTGTTTTTGGAAAACCGAGGACGCATTTCGGCGTTTACCTGGGGTTTTAGCCACTTCTGTGGGTTATATGGGGGGACATTTCCCCAATCCTAGTTATCTCGATGTGTTATCGCGAATTACCGGTCATGCGGAAGTGGCACAAATTGCCTATAATCCCCAAGAAATAAGCTACGAGGCGTTATTAGCCGTTTTTTGGTCGATCCATGATCCGACCCAGTTAAATCGCCAAGGACCGGACCGGGGAGAACAATATCGATCGATTATTTTTTATCACACCCCGGAACAAAAGTTAATCGCCACTGTTTGCAAGCGTCAACTACAACTATCGGGAAAGTTTCAGCAGGATATCGTTACTTTGATCGAACCCGCAGGAGATTATTATCTGGCCGATCAGTCCCATCAACAGTATTTAGAGAAAAAACAGGCTCGATCGGTCGGGGATTTCCAGAAGAAAATATAAAGACAGGTTCGGGGTATAATGTAAAATTGCTTTCGCAGGAGATCAGGAAAAATGCCCGAGGCGGTCGGAGTCATTCAAACGTTGGGTTTTCCCCCCGTTTTAGCGGCGGCGGATGCCATGGTTAAAGGGGGACGAGTCACCCTAGTTTATTTCGATCTAGCGGAAAGGGGCGAATTTTTGGTGGCGATTCGCGGTCCGATTTCCGAGGTTAAACCGGCAGTAGAGGCAGGATTAGCGGCGGCCATGACCGCTTTTGGTGGTAATGTGGTCAGCCATTACATCGTACCGAATCCTCCAGAAAATGTACTGGCGGTTTTACCAGTGCAGCATACGGCTAAGTCAGACCGTTTTCGCAGTTAATTTCCCTAGCGATTGGCCCCAAACTAGACTATAGTTAAAGACTGGAAAA
The DNA here is from genome assembly GCF_008974145.1 of Microcystis aeruginosa NIES-4325. Lineage (GTDB taxonomy): Bacteria > Cyanobacteriota > Cyanobacteriia > Cyanobacteriales > Microcystaceae > Microcystis > Microcystis aeruginosa_G. The sequence goes on from NZ_BJKP01000009.1 coordinate 65,286, forward strand.
TAGATTGGATTCTATCAATTGAACTTATCTGATTTTTGTTATTAGGAGTTAATTTATGACAGCCCAACCCGCGGTGGGATCGATCGAGACAAAAGGTTTCCCCGGTATTCTGGCGGCCGCCGATGCGATGGTAAAAGCAGGACGGATCACGATTGTTGGTTATTTAAGGGCAGGAAGCGCCCGTTTTACCCTCAATATTCGTGGGGATGTACAGGAGGTAAAAACCGCTATGGCTGCCGGCATTGAAGCTGTCAATAAAACCGAGGGGGCAGCTTTAGAAACCTGGGTAATTATTCCCCGTCCTCACGATAACGTGGTGGCTATTTTACCGATCGATTATAGCGAGGCAGTGGAACCTTTTCGCGCCGCCGCCGATGGTGCGATCGCTCCAATCCGTCGTTAATATTCAAGGTCAATTTTTTGTGATCGGTTGGAATTTGTCTAATTTCAACTCGGTTTTTATTGATGTTCGCCCCTGCCTAAAGGTAAGGGGATGATTCATTCAACGAGTCTCCGCAAGAGGGCAGCATTTCTCCAACTAACCAAGAGGTAATCTCTCCTCAAGCTTGAGTTGGCCGCTATCATCAGTTACGATCTGAGTAAAACCCCACTAGCTAGTATTTGATGGCTGTGATCGCTCTCTTTTAAGTAAGGCACTAGCGAGAAAAATGCCCAGTATTGCCAATACAGCCATAGCATAAAAAGCATAAGTGTAAGTACCGAACCAATCGCGAATTCTACCGGTTACTAAAGTGCCGATCAAAGCACCGACACCGTAGGCAGTAAAAACAATACCGTAATTTTGGGCGTAGTGGTCAGGATTAAAGAAGTGGAGAGTGGTAGCGGGAGCCAGGGCCAACCATCCCCCTAAACAGAACCAAAATAGACAAAAAGCCACTAGATAGCTAGTAACCGCCCCTTTTTCGGCCTTAACCATCAACAGACAGCCGATCAAAATGAGTGTATAGGCCCCGATCGCTAAATAATGGGGTTTCCAGCGATCGCTTAACCAACCGAACAAAGGACGACTAATACCATTAAACAAGGCAAAGAGAGCCACACTACTGGCCGCTAACCCCGGCTCAATCTGAATAATTTCCTCAGCGACGGGACTAGAAATACCGATGGCACTCAAGCCAATTAAAGCACCAATGGCATAGCAAAGCCATAAACCATAAAATGAGCGACTTTTCAGCATATTCACTGGATAATTGGCCGGAAAGTCGGATTTTCGATTAGCTAAATTGGCGGGAGGTTGCCAGTCCCGCGGGGGTAACTTCATGGCGAGGGCAATAATCACAATAATTATTGTAAAGATAATCCCCAAAAATCTTAAACTTGGTCTAACGCTATATTCATTGATCAATCGATTGGCTAAAGGTGCGGTAATCAGGGGAGAAAGGCCAAATCCGATGATAGTTAAACCCACCGCTAAACCTTTTTTGTCGGGAAACCAGCGCGCCACCACTGCCATGGGAACACCGTAAGCGATGCCGACTCCTGTGCCGGCAATGACTCCGTAGGTCAGAATAATTGTCTGGATCTGAGGGGCAAAACTAGCGAGAATATAGCCTAAACCGACGATAATTCCGCCGATAGCGGTCATCCTGCGAGTGCCTACCCGGGAGATAAAAAAACCAGCGATCGGCATAGAAGCGGCATAAAATACTAGGGCTACAGTGTAGGGTAATAGGCTTTCCGTGGCGCTGAGATTTAACTCTGTTTCTAGGGGTTTTCTAAAGATACTCCAAGAGTAAACCGTCCCTAAACAGAGTAAAACGCCCATTCCTAGAGGTATTAATAACCATCTACCTTTGGCTGCGGGTAATCCCAAAACTGTCAACTCGGAATCGTAATTACTGGTAGTCATAGATCGCCGTGACTCTTTCTAGACTTGCTGGCCAGTATTCTAGATGAGGTCATGGCTAATGGGGCAAATTTTCCAGAAAATTTTCCGATTAAAAAGAGGGGCGAATTATTTCGCCCCCCTTAAAAGTCTCCCCCCATCTATAGCTGAGGGACTTCTGAGGACTTTTAACTAAACTGCCGCGAAGTAAACCTTCGACTTCACAGGGTCGGGAACCATGGTAGCATCCCCTTCTTTCCAACCGGCGGGACAAACTTCATCCGGGTGGGATTGGACGTATTGAATCGCTTTCAGAGTGCGGAGGGTTTCATCGACACTGCGACCAAAGGAAAGATTATTAATAGTAGCGTGTTGGATAACACCTTCTTTATCGATGATAAACAGACCACGCAGGGACACTCCCGCATCAGGATCAAGAACATTGTAAGCGGTGCTGATTTCTTTTTTCAGATCCGACACCAAAGGATAGGCCACATCCCCCACACCACCAGATTTTCTCTCGGTTTGAATCCATGCTAGGTGAGCAAATTCACTATCGACGGACACCCCTAAAATCTCGGTGTTGATGCTGGCAAATTCGCTAACTCGATCGCTGAAAGCGGTAATTTCCGTGGGGCAAACAAAGGTAAAATCGAGGGGATAGAAGAATAAAACGACGTATTTACCCCGATAATCCGACAATTTGATGGTTTTGAACTCTTGATCGAAAACGGCGGTCGCGGTGAAATCCGGCGCCGCTTGTCCGACTCTTAAGCAACCTTCGGCGGTCATACTCTTAATCTCCTTAATCTAGTTTCTGGGAAAATGCAACTATTTTTACATTCCTTAACAACTATATCATAGTCATAACGATTTTGAGTAGTCAGCCATCAGTTATCAGCAATCAGTTATCAGTGGCTAGTGGGGAGATGGGGAGATGGGGAGATAGGGAGATGGGGGTTAGGTGTTAGAGAGGTTTGATCGGGCGAGAGAAAAACAATTTATAGCGTTTCCTGTTCGCACGAGGTACATTATCAATATTGATTTTGATCAAGGTGAAGAATTGTAATTTTTGGCGTTGCTGATTTGAGATATGAATCTTCTCTTGTGGGATTTTTAAAACCTCGACCCAAACTAACTTTTGGATACGATGCACAGTTGGCATTCATAACTTGATTCAGCAACGCCAATCAATTATTGAAAATGTTCCCAATAGTAGTTTCTATAATGAAGGTTTTTCGTCAAAACATCTTGGGGAATGTAAAAATATATAAAAATATGTAAAGGTATATGAAGATGTGCGGAATGTCGGATTTAATAAACTGCATAATGTTCACTTTCGCAGCCAAAATAAGAATTTAAGGACAGCGAGAGAGATCGTTGCACGAGGAATTTAGCCCATTGTACAACCTAGTACAACTTTCTTGTCTCAACGCTCCGACCTGCTGCTGTCTGCTTTTACTTATAGTTGCAAAGGCTATGTCATCAAGCACTGGTAAATATCTATCCCTATCCCAACGTCAGCAACTTCTCGAAATCTTAACAGAACCAAATATCCCCGATATCGATCGCAAACGGATTCAAATCATTCTTTTCGCTGACGAGGGCAAATCCCAGGGCGAGATCCGTAAGCTTCTCGATTGTACTGCTGCCACCGCTAGTAAATGGATACTGATCGCCGAGAGTGGCAAGATCGATCGCTGGCAGAAATACCGCCGCGGTCGCCCGCCAAAAGTTGATCAACCTTACCTCGATCGCCTGAGGGAACTGATTACTAAATCCCCCCGGGATTTCGGCTATTCCTTTAAGCGATGGTCGGGAGTTTGGTTAGCGCGGCATCTAGAGAAAGAATTCGGGGTTGCGCTCACCCCTACCCACATCAATCGCCTCCGCAAACAGCTACAGCCGATCCGCATCGTCGATCTTTCTCCTTCAGCCAAAGCTTAAAACAACTATGCTCGATACTCACAGCCTCGTCAATCCCTGGCCAGAATTCCTGTCCGAAACCCAGTGGCGGAGTCTCCAGAAAACAGCGATCACCCTCTCTCCGGAAGCAGGCACCCTGTCCCTACAGCCCGGATTATACCTAGTCGTTCGCGGCAAAGTTCGGATAGCGAACTGGCAACAAAAAGAGATGATCGCGCTCAAAACCGATGAATTTTTCGGAGAATTCTCCCTCTTTCCCCGATCGGGTTTTCTGCCCTACTCGGTTCGAGTCTCCGCAAAGGCGGAACTACTTCTTATCCCCGAGTCCGCCCTGAGGCCGATCCTGAAAAAACACCCTGCCTTGAAAAAAACCTTACTGCAACGGGCGCGGGAAATCGATCAACTTCTTGGGACGAAGGCAGAAGAAACGGACAAAAAAAGCGATCGAGCCTATTTCCCCTCTCCGGCGCAGCGGTTAGGTCACTGGATCGGGCAATCCCTCCGCCGTTATCCCTTCTTCGAGCAACAGTCCGCCTCCGATTGCGGGGCGGCCAGTTTAGTCATGATCGCCCGTTATTGGGGCAAAAGAATCAGCGTCAACCGTTTGCGGGAAATGGCCAACGTCAACCGGGACGGGGCATCCCTGAAGGGACTGATCACTGCTGCGGAAAATATCGGCCTCTCCACCCGTCCGGTAAAAGCGACTCTAGAGGGATTAGGGAAACAGCCCCTACCTGCGATCGCTCACTGGGAAGGCAAACACTTCGTTGTTATCTGGAAAATTACCCCCAAACAGGTGATTATTGGGGATCCGGCGATCGGGCAATTAACCCTAAGTCGTGCCGAATTCACCAGTAAATGGACGGGATTCACCCTTCTGCTCCAACCGAACCAGAAATTCCGGGACACGAAAGAGGATAAAACCTCTCTCTGGCAGTTTTATCGCTTACTCGAACCCCATTGGTTTGTGCTGCTGGAAATTTTCGTCGCCTCGCTTTTTATCCAGATATTCGGCTTAATTACGCCGATTTTCACCCAGTTAATCCTCGATCGAGTAATCGTCCAGGGATCCTTAACCACCCTTTGGGCGATGGGTATCGGTGCGCTAATTTTCGGGTTTTTTCGGGTGGCAATTACTGGTTTACGGGCTTATCTTCTCGATCACACCGCTAATCGCATCGATACGGCATTAATCACCGGTTTTATCCGCCATACTCTCAGCCTTCCCCTCGGTTATTTCGAGTCCCGCTATGTGGGCGATATTATTTCTCGCGTCGGGGAAAATCGCAAGATCCAGCGTTTTCTCTCTGGGGAAGCTCTCTCGATTTTACTTGACTTATTAACGGTTTTCGTGTACGTGGCGGTGATGTTCCGCTATAGCTGGCAATTAGCCCTAATCAGTTTGGCGATCGTGCCACCGTTCTTTCTGCTGGCGTTAATTTCTACCCCTTTTCTGCAGCGAATATCCCGGGATATTTTTCAGGCGATCGCTAAAGAAAGCAGTTACCTGATCGAGATTTTAACCGGTATTCGTACCGTCAAATCTACCGCAACAGAGCGATCAACCCGTTGGCACTGGGAAGACCTTTTCTCGGTGGAGGTCAAGAAAAATTTCTCCGGGCAGATCATCGGCAATAATCTCCAAATCGTCAGTAATCTGATCGAATCTTTAGCGACGACGGGGTTACTCTGTTTCGGTGCCTATCTGGTCATTCAAAATCAATTATCGATCGGACAACTGATCGCCTTTAATATGCTTTTTGCCCAGATCATCGCGCCTTTTCAACGCTTAACTGTTCTCTGGACGCAATTTCAAGAAGTCAATATCGCCGTCGAGCGCATTAACGATGTACTAGAGGCGAAGCCGGAGGAGAATTTAGAGGAACTTTCCCGTCAGTTTCTCCCAGAATTACAGGGACATATTCGCTTTGAAAATGTCACCTTTCGCTACCACACCGACAGCGATCGCAATATTTTAGAAAACCTCAGTTTTGAGATTTTACCCGGTCAAACCGTTGCCCTCGTCGGTCGGAGCGGTTCGGGAAAAACCACGATCTCGAAATTACTGATCGGCCTCTATCCCCCCACCGACGGGAAAATCTCGATCGACGGTTACGATCTGAGTACGATCGCCCTCAGTTCCCTCCGGCAACAGGTGGGAGTCGTCGATCAGGATACTTTTCTCTTCGGTTCCACGATTCGGGAAAATATCAGTTTAGGTCATCCCGATCGCCCCCTAGAAAATGTGATCGAAGCGGCGAAATTAGCGGGAATTCATGACTTTATTCAATCACTGCCGATGGGGTACGAAACCCAGATCGGCGAGGGTGGAGGGCTACTTTCTGGGGGACAGAGACAACGGATCGCCATCGCTCGATCGTTGATGGGAGAACCTCGGTTATTAATCCTCGATGAAGCCACTTCCCACCTCGATACCGAATCGGAACGGATTATTCAAACAAATCTCCAGAAAATTCGCCAGAATCGCACGATGGTGATTATCGCCCATCGCCTCTCTACGGTGCGGAACGCAGATTGTATTCTCGTTCTCGATCGAGGGGTATTAGTCGATAGTGGAACCCACGAAGAATTAATGGCCCGTCCCGGGATTTACCGTAATTTGAACTCTAATCAATTGAATGAATAACTATGACCACCAATCTAGACAGAGAGCGCGATAACTGGTCTTTCCAAACCAAGGAATTGATCGATACTTTACCCCTACCCTGGACGCGTGGTTTACTCTATTTTCTGATTATTTTCGTCTCGATCGTTCTCCCCTGGGCGATATTCTCAAAAGTCGATGAAACGGGTGTCGGCCCAGGAAAACTGGAACCCCAAGGGGAAACAGTCAAACTCGATGCTATCGCGACGGGAAAAGTGGAAAAAATCTATGTCCGTGAAGGCCAAGAGGTGAAAGCAGGACAACCGATTTTAACCCTAGATTCCTCATTAATCGGCAAGGAAATACAACAAATCGAGGAGAAAATAGAAGGACAAAAAAGCCGTCTTTCCCAACATAAACTTGTCAAAAGTCAGTTAGAGATTTCTTTAACCACCCAAAGCCAACAAAATCGCGCGGCAGCAGCGGAAAAAGAAGCCTCGATCGAGCAAGCGCAGGAGAATGTGGACGCATTAATCAAGAAAGCGAAAATATCGCTAGAAGAACAACAGGCGCGGGTAAATCAAGCGAAAATCGCCCTCGCACGCAGTCAAACCGATTACCCGATTCTCAAAAGTCGTTATGAAACGGCTTTAAAAGAAGTCGATCGCTACCGAAAAGCGTGGGAGGATGGCGCAATCTCGCAGGTACAATTCATCGAGCGCGAGGACAATGCCAAGGAGCGCCAACAACTCTACGAGCGGGGAAAAGCGGAGGTGAAAGAAAATCAACATAAACTAGCGGAATTCGAAAGCACCTACCGTCAGACGAGTCAACAAACGAGCGCGGATATCGCCCAGGCGCGTCTGCAATTACAGGAGCGGCAGCGGGGTTATCAAAGTCTCCGCCATTCCAACGAGTTGGCACTCTTAAGGATACAGGAGCAGATTAAAAATCTAGAAACGGAGATCGCAACACTTGCATCGGAAATCGCCCAAACCGAGAGCCAACGGCAAGCGCTCCAAATCCAACTAAGTCAGAGGGTTTTAAAGGCGAATACCGACGGCACGATCTTTTCATTACCGATTAAACGCGCGGGTGTGGTGGTGCAGTCGGGAACGCGGATTGCGGAGATAGCACCGAAAGGATCGCAGTTTATTCTCAAGGCAGAAATGCCCACGGATCAAAGTCAATTTCTCCGCACCGGTATGCTGATAAAAGTCAAGTTCGATGCCTATCCTTTTCAGGATTACGGCATTATCGGCGGCAAGATCACCAAGAAATCACCGACGGCGATCGAAAAGGAAACGCCCAACGGAAAAATTAACGTTTTCGAGCTAGAAATTCAACTCGATCGCTCCTGCATTCAAAAGGGAAATCAATGTATTCCCCTCAATCCGGGGGATACGGCTACCGCAGAAGCGATCGTCCGTCAGCGTCGGGTGATCGATTACATCCTCGATCCCTTTAAGGATCTGCAAAAAGATGGGTTAAAACTCTAGTTTTTTTAAGTATCGAAGCCAAATTACTTACACTCCTCGCTAACCCTCTTGCCTATCTCAACTAGAAAATTAATTTCGCATAACTGTTTAAGGAGTCATTATGTCGCATAGTATCACCATCACCAATCAAGACCTTATCCAACAGCTTAAGCTATCGGGGAAAGTCCCCGAAATAGTGGAGGGAATTATCGCTCGGAAAATCATCACCGAAACCGCCACGGCAGCGGGGATTAAAAACACGACTGACGAGTTACAAAAGGCGGCAGATCAATTCCGTCTCGCCAAAGGATTACATAACGCCAAAGATACATGGAATTGGTTGCAAAAACAGGGCTTATCCCTAGACGATTTTGAGACGGTCATTCAATTCAGTTTACTATCGGGTAAATTAGCCGAACATCTTTTCGCAGACAAAATTGAATCCTATTTTGTGGAACACCAGCTAGATTATACCGGTGCGGTGATCTATGAGGTGGTGTTAGCAGATCAGGCGATGGCGGAGGAGTTGTATGAATCGATTCAGGAGGAGGAAATCAGCTTTCAGGAAGTAGCCCATCGCTATATCGAGGATGTGGAATTACGACGCAAGGGTGGTTATCGCGGTACTGTTTACCGTAAGGATTTACGACCGAATCTTTCCGCCGCAATTTTCGCATCGGATTCTTCTCGATTGTTGAAACCGCTGCAAGGAGATCGAGCTTTTCACCTGATTTTCGTCGAGGAAATCCTTAAACCAAAATTAACCGAAGAGTTGGCTCTGAAAATCGGTGTCGATCTGTTTAACGCCTGGGTAAAGGAGAAGATTCAGGAAATAGAATACGAGTTAAGTAATTAATTGTGGACGGGGTGGGTTATGCTCACCCCGCCCCTTAATTATTCTAAAACATTATTAATGGAGGTGATAAGCAGTGTACATGGACAAAACCAGCCCCCCACCGTACAGGAAACCACCCGCAAACCATCCAACCGGGCCCAATCCCGCCATCGCTACGAGTCCGATACCGCTACTGACCATTCCCAGGCCGACTTGAAACCCAGTATCCAAGCTCATTCCCCCTATAATTCTTTCTGTTTCCGAGAGCGTGAGGGTGATTGTTAGATCACTCCACTCAGATGGACTAAAACTGCCGGATGCATATAAGTCAGAGATTTGCATATCTTTAATTGTGATATTAGCCATGATATGGATAACTCCTTTTAAGGTATTAGACAGATTCTATTGTTCTCTTCATGAGCCCAAAAATCAATAATAAGTCCAGCCCTTTTTGATCATATTTGAGCTATTTATGTTTAAGTGGCCTGGCAAAATTATTTACCTATGCTAGTGCTTGTGTAGCTCATGTAAAACAAGGCTTTCAGACTCGCCTGATGAGTAATTTATTTTTCACAAAGACACCTCGATTAATTGCCTTATTGCGAAAATCAACCATGGTATACCTGTCTATTCTCAATAAGCACCCTTACTTTTCGAGGTGCCCTATATTCTCTACAAGGTTGTAGTTGTAGAATAGCCCGGATCACATTTTTTGAACTTAAAACAGTCATTTAAGTTCAAAAAATCTTTGAACATATCTTGTTTTCTCTTGTGCGGTTCCATAGTATTAGACTCAAAGACGCTTATCGTCTTCTATCAAATTCTAGCAGCAGTTAACTTATGGCTCTCGAACAAGTTCACGCTTTTTATCAAAAAGTCGCCTCCGATGAATCATTCCGTTCCCAAATCCAATCGGTAAATAGCAAAGAGGAATGTAGTGAGATCGTTAAAACTGCGGGGTTCAATTTCACACCACAGGAATTCGAGGAATACACTGCACAAATTCTAGAGTCCGATCGCCCCGATGAAGAAATTCAGGATTTAAGCGAGGAAGCTCTGGCGGCGGTCGCCGGTGGATTTATCGGCGGTTTTCTGAATATCTTAATTTACGGTCTGCCACCAGGGCGCGATCTACTTCTATAGATAGGACGACAGAATCGTTCGACCGATGTACCGATTACCGAGAGATAGTTTCGTGGATTTCTAATTCCAACCGACTCATAAATTTTATCGAGTATTCAACTTGTAAGGAGCTAATTATGTCTTTTGATCGCACCCCGAATTTTACCGAAAAACTAGCAACCGATCCCGATTTTCGTTTAAAGGTTTTGGACGAAATCGCTAACGATGACGAACTCAAAGACTTAACCGAAGAAGACTTAAAAGCGATCGTCGGGGGAGGTCTGAACATACACCAAATATACGGATCTCCTTTGCCTTTCCCCTTTATAATCGTTCGACCGATGTACGGATTACCGGCAGATCGTCTCGTGGATTTCTAATTCCAACCGACTCATAAATTTTATCGAGTATTAAACCTAGTAAGGAGCTAATCATGTCTTTTGATTGCACCCCGAATTTTACCGAAAAACTAGCAACCGATCCCGATTTTCGTTTAAAGGTTTTGGACGAAATCGCTAACGATGACGAACTCAAAGACTTAACCGAAGAAGACTTAAAAGCGATCTTCGGTGGACGGATGCAACAAGTATACGGCTCGACCAGCGGTGGCGGTGGCGGTCGTACTTACTACGCCTAAATCGAGGATAATTCCAATGACCGAATACCGTCGCATCAGCTACGCCGTCTGGGAAATCACCCTAAAATGTAACCTCGCCTGTCAGCATTGCGGTTCCCGCGCCGGCCATACCCGTAGCCACGAACTTACCACTGAAGAAGCCCTCGATCTCGTCCGTCAACTGGCCGAAGTGGGCATCAAAGAAGTTACCCTGATCGGGGGAGAAGCCTTCCTCCGTCCCGACTGGCTCGATATTGCCCGGGCGATCACCAACGCAGGCATGATCTGCGGTGTCACCACCGGCGGCTACGGCATCACCCTCGACACCGCCCAAAAGATGAAAGACGCGGGGATCAAAGTCGTCTCCGTCTCCGTGGACGGATTAGAAACTACCCATGATCGCCTGCGGGGGAAACCAGGTTCGTGGCAATGGGCTTTCCGCACCATGGGCCACCTCAAACAAGCCGGTATCCCCTTCGGTTGCAATACCCAAATCAATCGCCTTTCTGCCCCCGAATTTCCCCGAATCTACGAAAAAATCCGCGATGCGGGCGTATTTGCCTGGCAGATCCAGTTAACCGTCCCGATGGGGAACGCCGCCGATAACTCGGAGATTCTCCTTCAACCCTACGAACTCCTAGAACTATACCCGATGCTCGCCCGTGTCACCGAGCGAGCGCGACGCGAGGGGATAGACGTACAACCGGGCAACAATATCGGCTATTACGGCCCCTACGAACGTTTATTGCGGGGAGGGGACGCGTGGACATTCTGGCAGGGCTGTAGTGCCGGACTGGCGGCACTGGGTATCGAGGCCGACGGAGCGATCAAAGGCTGTCCCTCCCTTCCCACCGCAGCCTATACTGGGGGCAATATCCGCGATCGCTCTCTGCGCCAGATTATCGAAGAGGCCGAAGAACTGCGCTTCAACCTCGGTGCGGGAACCCCCAAGGGAACCGATCACCTCTGGGGATTCTGTAAAACCTGCGAGTTCGCCGAACTTTGCCGCGGTGGTTGTAGTTGGACGGCTCATGTTTTCTTTGATCGCCGGGGGAACAATCCCTACTGTCACCACCGGGCCTTAAAACAAGCGGAGAAGGGAATCCGAGAGAGATTCTACCTCGATCGCCCCGCAGCCGGAATTCCCTTCGATAACGGTCAATTCGCGCTGGTAGAAGAACCCTTCCATTCTCCCCTAGCCAATGATCCCCTCGCCTTCAGTGCCGACGCAATCCAATGGACAGAAAGCTGGCAAAACAAAACCCCCGTACTCACCCCCACAATCTAACCATGAACGAGAACCCGAACCCTATCCCCGCCATTCTACCCCGATCGGCGTGGGAGAGCCAGATCGCCTATCTCCGGGCTGTATTCCGGGCGAAAAAAGCACTGGATGAAATTGAACGAATTCAGAACGAGAAGACATGAACGCTCGATCTAATCCGCAGCTGCTAACCCCTCATCCCTCACTGAATCGCCCGTTTTAAACTACGGCAGAATTCTTCGAGGGATTTTAAACCATCGCTGGGGGAATTATCGGCCAGACGTTTAACCATGGCACTGCCGACAATTACCCCATCAGCACCCCAGTTTTTCACCTGTAGTGCCTGTGTCGGGTCAGAAATGCCAAATCCTACCCCTACGGGTTTATCGGTGACAGAACGGATAGAATCGAGCAATTCCTCCACTCTGGTGGCCACTTGGTTCCGCATTCCCGTCACTCCCGTGACACTAACCAGGTAAATAAAACCTTGGGATTGCATGGCGATCGCTTGTATTCGTTCCGGGGGACTGGTAGGCGCTACCAATAAAATCACTTCAATTCCCTTAGCGGCAGCTGGTTGCAGCAGACTTGCCGCTTCCTCTAAGGGTAAATCGGGAACCACCAAACCACTCACCCCGGCTGCTTTAATTTGGTCTAAAAAGACATCTATCCCGCGATGATAGATGGGATTATAGTAAGTAAACAGAATAATCGGAGCTTTCACCTCTCCCTGAGCATTTTTGACGATTTCTAGCACATCTTCCAACTTGACACCCCGATTTAAAGCGCGGGTGGCCGCCGCTTGAATAACCGGACCATCCGCAAGAGGATCGGAATAGGGAACCCCCAATTCGATCAGATCGGCTCCTGCTCGGTCTAAAATGCGTAAAGCTTGGGCAGTGGTAGATAAATCGGGATCACCGGCAGTAATAAAGGGAATCAAGGCACAATTCCCCTGGGAACGGAGAGAACGAAAACACTCGGAAACAGCAGTCATCGAAAATTACTGGAGACATAAAGCACCGTCTATTATCTCATGGCGGGGAATAGCTCATCGCTGGTCGCTGTTAGTTCGGGTAAAGAATTTTTTAAGGAATACTAAAAAATATTGACAAAACGGCGATCGAGGTTAGAATGAGCGCAGTCTGATAGTTTTGAGAAAATCTCTTCTATAAACTGGTTTTCATTCCGCTTTTTCCGGTACACAATAGGACTACCACCCGATCGGGTTTCGTATAATCAAACACCATATATCTATGCTTTCCATTTACATTCTGACCCATAACGAAGAAATTGATATTGCCGCCTGTGTGGAATCGGCACTTCTATCTGACGATGTGATTGTGGTTGACTCCTACAGTAGCGATCGCACTGTAGATATCGCTTCTCGTTATCCAGTGCGCGTGATTCAGCATCAATTCGAGAGTCATGGTAAACAAAGAACTTGGATGTTAGAAAATATCGAGACTAAATACGATTGGGTTTATATTCTCGAAGCAGACGAAAGGATGACACCCCAACTCTACGCAGAATGTCTGCGCGCCACGCAACAACAGGCATTTACTGGTTTTTATGTGGCCGAAAGAGTTATGTTTATGGGAACTTGGATCCGTCGCAGCACCCAGTATCCTCGTTATCAAATGCGTCTATTTAGAAAAGATCAAGTCTGGTTTAGCGATTATGGTCACACGGAAAGAGAAGAATGTCGAGGAAAAACCTCTTTTTTACAAGAAACCTATCCCCACTATACCTGTAGTAAAGGTTTAAGTCGTTGGATTGAAAAACATAATCGTTATTCTACCGACGAAGCGGCAGAAACCCTGCATCAGTTGGCTAACGGTGGTGTTAGTTGGAAAAAATTATTTTTTGGTCAAACCGAAGTAGATAGACGGAGAGCTTTAAAAGATTTATCTCTACGATTGCCTTTTCGTCCCTTGCTTCGTTGGTTTTATATGTATTTTATCTTGGCAGGAATTCTCGATGGTAAAGCTGGTTTTGCTTGGTGTACTCTGCAAGCTTTTTATGAGTATTTGATCCTCTTAAAAGTAGCAGAAATGAAACAGGGTTTACCCACTCCCCCCAAAGTGAGAAATCGGTTTCATCCCCCGCAAAATGGTAACAATAGTAATTCCCATAGGTCTGATTTCGTCTCCCTAAAAAGAAAAGCCGATTAACATTTAACCATTATTAATCAGTCAGCAATCACCTAACAACAACCTAGAGACAAAAAACAATCCCGATCTATGTATTGGGAATTTTAGTACAAATGCTGAGACTCTCTCTCCCCCTGCCATCTACCCACTTCATAATTCATCTCAAGCTGTACTGTATTTAAACTTCGTATTAGCATTTTAGTACAAATGCTAATACTCCCCCTGCCATCTACCCACTCCCCACTCCCCACTCCCTACACCCATCTCCCTATTTAATAACGGATGCGAGGATCAATGTAAGCATTGATGAGATCGATTAAAATACTGGCAAAAACCACTATTGTCGCAAAAAAAGCCATTAATCCCTGCACTGTTGGGTAATCCCGCAGAGAAATCGCCCGATATAACTGATTTCCCAAACCCGGCCAAGAAAAAGTAACTTCCGTCAAAACGGCACCACCTAAAAGAGCGGCAAAAGTTAATCCTAAAACAGTAATTACTGGTATTAGAGCATTTTTAAGCGCATGGGCGATCATAATCGTTTTTTCTGGTATTCCTCTCGCTTTTGCCGCATCTACATAGTCCGCTTGCAAAGTTTGTTTCAGATTAACTCGCACCATCCGTTCAAAAATTCCACTCAAAAGAATGCCGAGAGTAAAACTAGGTAAGGCTAGATAATACAAAGCTGTGGGCAACTTATCTAGTTGTAGAGTCATCAGACTATCAAGGGTGTATAAACCCGTAATTGTCTGGGGTGGAGTTTCACTCAAAGGAAAACGAGTCCCCAAGGGAAACCAGCGCAACTGTACCGCAAAAATTAGCTGTAAGAGCATTCCCACCCAAAAAATCGGCAAGGAATAGGTTATCAGTCCAAATAAACGTCCCCCTGCGTCTAAGGGTGTATTCGGACGGGAAGCGGTGATAATTCCCAATCCGACTCCCACTATCACCGCAATTAGCATTCCATAAAAAGTTAGTTCTACCGTCGCTGGAAAATGTTTAGCGATAATCTCCCATACCGTCACCCCCTTACTGGTTAAAGAGTCTCCTAAATTGAGGCGCATTAGGTGAAAAATATAGTCTAGGTACTGGAAAAATAGGGGTTTATTTAGTCCTAATTGTTCTCTTAGGTCATTTTTGGCACTTTCAGGGGCGCGGTTGCCTAAAATCGCATCTGTGGGATCACCAGGAGCAACACGCATCAGCAGAAAAACCACCGTGATGATCGTCCATAACATCAAGGGAGCTAGGAGTAAACGCACCAGTAAATAGGATTGTAAAGCAGCGCGGCGAGACATGAGGGCTTTCCGATCAGAAAATAGACTCTCAAGCAACCATACCCCAAAATCGACCTGGCGATCGAGAGGTACTGAAGAAAAAAATAAATTGAGGAAAAAGTTTAGTACAAGTAAACTAATTTTTCGCACCAGCAGTTCTGAGCAAGGGACTACCCCAAAAGCTGAAAAGCTGAAAGGCTGACGTAGCAAGGGATAGAAAAAAGATCAAAAAAAATTGCCAAAAGGGGTTGACAAACTTAGGGAAGTTAGATACATTGGTAAATGCGCGGTTGAAGCGAAGCGAAAGCGAAGCGAAACAAACGACGCTGGAACCTAGACAAAACAATAGTTTGAAAGCCAAGCAAAACAGCCTCGTTTAGAAGCAATTCTATAACAAAAAAGTCAAACCCGCAAGGGGGAGACAAAAAAAAGTCAAAAGAATCAAACGATTCATCATGGAGAGTTTGATCCTGGCTCAGGATGAACGCTGGCGGCGTGCCTAACACATGCAAGTCGAACGGGAATCTTCGGATTCTAGTGGCGGACGGGTGAGTAACGCGTAAGAATCTAACTTCAGGACGGGGACAACAGTTGGAAACGACTGCTAATACCCGATGTGCCGCAAGGTGAAATCTAATTGGCCTGAAGAAGAGCTTGCGTCTGATTAGCTAGTTGGTGGGGTAAGAGCCTACCAAGGCGACGATCAGTAGCTGGTCTGAGAGGATGAGCAGCCACACTGGGACTGAGACACGGCCCAGACTCCTACGGGAGGCAGCAGTGGGGAATTTTCCGCAATGGGCGAAAGCCTGACGGAGCAACGCCGCGTGAGGGAGGAAGGTCTTTGGATTGTAAACCTCTTTTCTCAAGGAAGAAGTTCTGACGGTACTTGAGGAATCAGCCTCGGCTAACTCCGTGCCAGCAGCCGCGGTAATACGGGGGAGGCAAGCGTTATCCGGAATTATTGGGCGTAAAGCGTCCGCAGGTGGTCAGCCAAGTCTGTCGTCAAATCAGGTTGCTTAACGACCTAAAGGCGGTGGAAACTGGCAGACTAGAGAGCAGTAGGGGTAGCAGGAATTCCCAGTGTAGCGGTGAAATGCGTAGAGATTGGGAAGAACATCGGTGGCGAAAGCGTGCTACTGGGCTGTATCTGACACTCAGGGACGAAAGCTAGGGGAGCGAAAGGGATTAGATACCCCTGTAGTCCTAGCCGTAAACGATGGATACTAGGCGTGGCTTGTATCGACCCGAGCCGTGCCGAAGCTAACGCGTTAAGTATCCCGCCTGGGGAGTACGCACGCAAGTGTGAAACTCAAAGGAATTGACGGGGGCCCGCACAAGCGGTGGAGTATGTGGTTTAATTCGATGCAACGCGAAGAACCTTACCAAGACTTGACATGTCGCGAACCCTGGTGAAAGCTGGGGGTGCCTTCGGGAGCGCGAACACAGGTGGTGCATGGCTGTCGTCAGCTCGTGTCGTGAGATGTTGGGTTAAGTCCCGCAACGAGCGCAACCCTCGTTCTTAGTTGCCAGCATTAAGTTGGGGACTCTAAGGAGACTGCCGGTGACAAACCGGAGGAAGGTGGGGATGACGTCAAGTCAGCATGCCCCTTACGTCTTGGGCGACACACGTACTACAATGGTCGGGACAAAGGGCAGCGAACTCGCGAGAGCCAGCGAATCCCAGCAAACCCGGCCTCAGTTCAGATTGCAGGCTGCAACTCGCCTGCATGAAGGAGGAATCGCTAGTAATCGCCGGTCAGCATACGGCGGTGAATTCGTTCCCGGGCCTTGTACACACCGCCCGTCACACCATGGAAGCTGGTCACGCCCGAAGTCATTACCTCAACCTTTCGAGGAGGGGGATGCCTAAGGCAGGGCTAGTGACTGGGGTGAAGTCGTAACAAGGTAGCCGTACCGGAAGGTGTGGCTGGATCACCTCCTTAAAGGGAGACCTAATTCGAGACAGGGTGAAAAAAAAGTAGCCCAGTCTTCTGAATCAATCCCAAAAGGTCGGAACGAGGTATGTGGCTTTCAAACTAGGTTCTGGGTTCACACAAGACCTGAATCAGGAACAAGGGCTATTAGCTCAGGTGGTTAGAGCGCACCCCTGATAAGGGTGAGGTCCCTGGTTCGAGTCCAGGATGGCCCACCTGCACAGGTGGCAAAAACAGAAAAGGAAGCGAGGAATCAGCACCTTATCTTACTCATATAGTAAGAGAGAATGCTGGCTCTGAGTACAGAGTCCAGAGGAACCTTGAAAACTGCATAGAGCTAGGTGAAAAAGCCAAAAAAGAAGACCGCAAGGTCAAGCTAATAAGGGCTAACGGTGGATACCTAGGCACACGGAAGCGAAGAAGGACGTAGTTACCGACGAAACGCTTCGGGGAGCGGGAAGCAAGCACTGATCCGAAGATATCCGAATGGGGCAACCCTAAACACGACCACCTGAATACATAGGGTGGAGCGAGCAAACCTGGTGAACTGAAACATCTTAGTAGCCAGAGGAAAAGAAAGCAATAGCGATTCCCCCAGTAGCGGCGAGCGAAAAGGGAACAGCCTAAACCAAGTTCTTCGGAACTTGGGGTCGTGGGACAGTGACAAAAGACTGGGAAATTTAGACGAAGCGGCTGAAAACCGCACCAGAGAAGGTGAAAGTCCTGTAGTCGAAAAAGGCACCAGCTTAACTGCATCCCGAGTAGCATGGGGCACGTGAAATCCCGTGTGAATCTGCCTCGACCACGAGGTAAGGCTAAATATTCCCGTGTGACCGATAGAGAAACAGTACCGCGAGGGAAAGGTGAAAAGAACCCCGGAAGGGGAGTGAAATAGAACATGAAACCGTTAGCCTACAAGCAATGGGAGGACGATTGAACGTCTGACCGTGTGCCTGTTGAAGAATGAGCCGGCGACTTACAGGTTATGGCAGGTGAAGGGGGAAGACCCCACAGCCCCAGCGAAAGCGAGTCTGAATAGGGCGATACGTCATAATTTGTAGACCCGAACCCGGGTGATCTAACCATGGCCAGGATGAAGCTTGGGTAAAACCAAGTGGAGGTCCGAACCGACTAATGTTGAAAAATTAGCGGATGAGCTGTGGTTAGGGGTGAAATGCCAATCGAACTCGGAGCTAGCTGGTTCTCCCCGAAATGTGTTGAGGCGCAGCGGTAGTGGAAGTTTAGTCGGGGTAAAGCACTGTTTCGCCGCGGGCTGGGAGACCGGTACCAAGGCGAGGCAAACTCTGAATACGGCTAAAAAAACTACCAGTGAGACGGTGGGGGATAAGCTTCATCGTCAAGAGGGAAACAGCCCAGACCACCAGCTAAGGTCCCCAAATGATAACTAAGTGAGAAAGGAGGTGGGAGTGCATTGACAACCAGGAGGTTTGCCTAGAAGCAGCAACCCTTAAAAGAGTGCGTAATAGCTCACTGGTCAAGCGCTCCTGCGCCGAAAATGAACGGGGCTAAGTTATCTACCGAAGCTGTGGACTACATTGTAGTGGTAGGGGAGCGTTCTATAGGGGGTGAAGCAGTAGCGGCAAGCAGCTGTGGACTCTATAGAAGTGAGAATGTCGGCTTAAGTAGCGAAAATGTGGGTGAGAATCCCACACCCCGAAACCCCAAGGTTTCCTCCGCAAGGCTCGTCCACGGAGGGTCAGTCAGGACCTAAGGCGAGGCTGAAAAGCGTAGTCGATGGACAACGGGTTAACATTCCCGTACCGATTAATGATTGTGCCGGAGAACGGAGAAGGTCAACGTCAGCTGGATGTTGGTTACCAGTGCAAGCAGTCAAGGCGATGAGAGGTGGCGAAAACACCAGGAGCTAAGACGCGAGTCCCACCTCCCAAGGGAGGGAAGTGGCGTTGATCAAGCTTCCTAGAAAAGCCCGAACCACGTTAATCATTAATTGCCTGTACCCGAAACCGACACAGGTGGGGAAGTAGAGAATACTAAGGGGCGCGAGATAACTCTCTCTAAGGAACTCGGCAAAATGACCCCGTAACTTCGGGAGAAGGGGTACCCTCGCAAGAGGGTCGCAGTGAATAGGCCCAGGCGACTGTTTACCAAAAACACAGGTCTCCGCCAAGTCGTAAGACGCAGTATGGAGGCTGACGCCTGCCCAGTGCCGGAAGGTTAAGGAAGTTGGTCAGGAGTAATCTAAAGCTGACGACCGAAGCCCCGGTGAACGGCGGCCGTAACTATAACGGTCCTAAGGTAGCGAAATTCCTTGTCGGGTAAGTTCCGACCCGCACGAAAGGCGTAACGATCTGGGCACTGTCTCGGAGAGAGACTCGGCGAAATAGGATTGTCTGTGAAGATACGGACTACCTGCACCTGGACAGAAAGACCCTATGAAGCTTTACTGTAGCCTGGAATTGGCTTCGGGCTTCGCTTGCGCAGGATAGGTGGGAAGCTTTGAAACTCTCCTCGTGGGGAGGGTGGAGCTAACGGTGAGATACCACTCTGGCGAGGCTAGAATTCTAACCCTGACCCCTAATCGGGGCGGGAGACAGTTTCAGGTGGGCAGTTTGACTGGGGCGGTCGCCTCCTAAAAGGTAACGGAGGCGCGCAAAGGTTCCCTCGGTCCCGTTGGAAATGGGACGATAGAGTGCAAAAGCAGAAGGGAGCTTGACTGTGAGACCCACAAGTCGAACAGGGACGAAAGTCGGCTTTAGTGATCCGACGGCACCGCGTGGAAGGGCCGTCGCTCAACGGATAAAAGTTACTCTAGGGATAACAGGCTGATCTCCCCCAAGAGTTCACATCGACGGGGAGGTTTGGCACCTCGATGTCGGCTCATCGCAACATGGGGCTGAAGTCGGTCCCAAGGGTTGGGCTGTTCGCCCATTAAAGCGGTACGTGAGCTGGGTTCAGAACGTCGTGAGACAGTTCGGTCCATATCCGGTGTAGGCGTAAGAGCATTGCGAGGAGCCTTCCTTAGTACGAGAGGACCGGGAAGGACGCACCGCTGGTGTACCTGTTATCGTGCCAACGGTAAACGCAGGGTAGCCATGTGCGGAGCGGATAACCGCTGAAAGCATCTAAGTGGGAAGCCCACCTCCAGATGATTGCTCTCATGGCATTAAGCCAGTAAGGTCTCGGGTAGACTACCCGTTGATAGGCTCTAGATGGAAGCTCGGTAACGAGTGCAGTCGAGGAGTACTAACCGACCGAGGGCTTGACCTCATTCTTCTTTCACCACTTTTTCTCTAGCTTTTGCAGTCTTGAGGGTTCTACCCTTCCTGGTGTCTTTAACGTGATGGCACCACTCCGATTCCATCCCGAACTCGGTTGTGAAACTTCACCGTGGCCAAGATACTTGTCGGGTTGCCGACTGGGACAATAGCTCGATGCCAGGATTATTCTTTCCCACCCTCCAATCCCACAAGATTGGAGGTTTTGGTTTTTAGGCTAATTTTTCCTAATAAACATAGATGATTTCCGGTTCTTCGTTACTTAGTATGGTTCGATAGGGTGGCATAAATGGACTAAATCCTTATCTGGCAAAAGATTTAATTGATTAGTTCGCTCTAGATCGAAAACAATTAACAAAAATCGCCAAATGTCTTTCTCTTTCCATCTAAAAATCGAGAAAAAAGCAAAGCCGCCCAACCATAAAAAAATTATGCAAGAGGTCTATAGTACAAGCTTAAAAATGGCTTTTAGTTGTCAGCTAAATTTTTAGGCCAATTTCGTCGAATTGCTTCAAGAGATTTGATTGCGAACTCCACTGAAAGCGGCATAGGCGATCGCTATAGCATCTACGGAGTCATTAATAGGCATTTTTGTCAATCCGAATAAATACTTAATTTGTTCAGCCACCTCAGCTTTAGTGGCCTTACCATGGACCAGATGACATTTCCAACTAGCTTGATGGAGGAAAATCGGTTCAATTCCCCCATCGCGGCAGCTAACCAGATTGATAATTCCCAATGCTTGCAGGACTCCACCGGCTGCCTTGATTTGCCGGTTAAAAAAGGGCATTTCCACGGCAATTTTCCCCGGTTTATATTCTGCGATTAACTCCTTTAAATCCCGTTCAATTTCGATCAAACGCTGGGCAGTAGAAAGATTTTTAGAAGTTTCGATCGTGCCGTAATCGACTAAAATCGGCATTAACTCACTATTGTCCCGGAGAATAGCCCAACCGACAATCGCTAATCCTGGGTCGATACCCAACCAAGTAGTCATAGATTAAGCCAAAAAATCTTGGACGATTTGGAGGATTCTTTGGGATGCTTGTCCATCTCCAAAAGGATTAATTGCATTAGCCATACGATCATAGGCGATTTTATCCCCTAATAATTCTCCCGCTTGTGCTAAAATTTGCTCCGGATTAGTACCAATTAATTTCGCTGTTCCCGCTTGCACTGCTTCCGGTCTTTCCGTGGTTTCTCGCAATACTAAAACCGGTTTTCCTAAACTCGGTGCTTCTTCTTGAATGCCCCCAGAATCAGTTAATAATAAATAACAGCGTTGAATCGCCCCCACTAACTCGGCATAATCGAGAGGTTCAGTTAAAAATACCCTCGGATGATTGCCCAAAGCGGACTGAATTGGTTCTCGGACAGTGGGATTGCGATGGAGGGGTAATAATAAGGCCGTATCGGCATATTTTTCTAACAACAAAGTGAACCCTTTGATAATATCCTGTAAGGGTTTGCCCCAATTTTCCCGGCGGTGAACCGTGGCTAATAAAACCCGATAATCTGACCAATTTAAGCCCGCAATTTGACATTTTGGTGCGGTTTTGGCTACAGTTAATAAAGCATCAATAACCGTATTACCAGTGTGGTAAATATTTCCTGTCACCCCAGATTTTTGTAAATTTTCTACGGCTAGAGTAGTGGGAGCAAAATGTAGGGTAGTCAGTTGAGAAATTAGGCGACGATTAGCTTCTTCGGGATAGGGATTATAGATATCATTAGTTCTTAATCCTGCCTCCACATGGGCGATAGGAATTTGTTTATAAAAGGCTGCTAAAGTGGCAGCAAAAGCGGTAGTAGTATCACCTTGCACAATAATTAAATCTGGTTTTATGCGCTCAAAAACTGTTTCTAAACCCCGTAAACTGCGGCAAGTAATATCAGTTAAAGTTTGACGAGTTTGCATAATATCAAGATTTTCGTCTGCTTTTAAAGCAAATAATTCCATCACCTGCGCTACCATTTCTTTATGCTGTCCCGTCAGAATTACATGGGTTTGAAACTGTTGCGATTCTTGAAAAGCACGAATAACGGGAGCTAATTTAATCGCTTCGGGACGAGTTCCAAGAGTAATACAAATTGATTTCAACATATTATTATCAGTTATCAGTTATTTTAGCCTTCAGGAGACAGGAGATAGGAGACAGGAGACAGGAGATTATTTTTATTGATTCTCCCTAATTCACAATTCACAATTCCTAATTCCTGATTCACAATTAATCACAATTCACATTTTATCGCTTGAATTGTGCTGTTTTGTCATTTTTCAATCGTGGAGGGTTGTTGAACAATAAATTGGGGATAGAGTTGCATTTGCTTAGGATTTAAAGAAGGTCGAGAGATGGTCAAAACTTTTTGTTTAGCTAACTCTTGAGTCATGGTATCTAAAGTTTGAGCGATACGCAAATTATATTCTAATTGTTCCCCAGAAGAAAGCAGATTACTTAAGCCATCAATTAAACGTCTTAAATTCTCGCGAAATTGGGGATCACCAATTAACTCATCGATATCGGAGGTGATTTTTTGAGTATTTTCAAAAGTCACCCTAGCGGATTCGAGAGTTTTTTGCAGTACGACTATTGTAGCAGGATCGTTAATAGTTTTAGTAATTTCTCGTAAATTATTCGATGTTTCCACCGCATTATTTAAAATAGTCTCGATATTTTGCATGACTTGTTTAGTATCAATTTCATCTAAACCAGCATTCAACCTCATGGCGGTATTATTGAGATTATTAGCGAGACTGCCAATACCTAAACTAGCTTGATTAATATTATCGAGAGTATTAACAATTTGTCCCCGATTTTCGCTGAGAACAGCATTGAGATTAGCGACTAATTGGGAAGATTGTTGAAAAGTTCTGCTGATTTGACTGCGATTTTCCTGAACGGTATTATCTAAAGTATTGACAAAACGGGAGGCATTATTAGCCGTATTAGTCACCGAGCGACTGGTGGCAGCTAATTCCAAAGATAGACGAGAGAGTTCTCTTTGAGCATTACGGATAGTCTGGGAGGTATCATCGGATAAACGGGCGATTTTTTTTGCTGCTATAGCGGTATTTTTGGTGACATCATTGAGATTGCCCACAAATTCAGGACTGGTAAAAGTATCCACTAAACGACCAACACTAGACATTAATTGTGTTCCTGTTGTCCCCTGTAAACGACTATTATTACAGAGAATTAACTGTTGATCACAGTCGGGACTAAGAGGGTCGAGATTTTTGGCCTCAGCACTTAAAGAAATTAAGGGAGTAATATCGATGGCTGCCTCCCCAATTAATCCGGAAAGATTGGTAGTAACAGTTACCTTACTAGGCATAACTAAAGTAGCAGAAGCAATCTCGGCAATAACTTCTACTTGATTACTCCCCGGTATAAAACTCGTAATTCTTCCCACTCTCACCCCGCGAAAACGTACCGGTGCCCCGACTTGTAACCCTTCCACGTCAGCAAACTCGAAGATTAATTGATAGGTTCTTTGACCAAATCCTCCCCCGCGAACCCAGATAGCGAGCGCCCCAAAGACCAATAATCCGCCTAGGGCAAACAAACCTAGTCTTCCTTCCCGTAAAGCTCGCGAACTCTGCATGATTTTTCTCTCATTCTCGATAGTTCTTAATTTAGCTTAATCTAGCTTAAACGATTGTCCTAATCGGGCCTTCAACGCTGGCGCTAAAAAATTGTCGGATCATGGGATGATCGGTACGATCGATATCTGCCACTACTCCCTGCCATTGCACTTTTCCCTGATAGAGAAATACTACTCGATCGGCGGTGCGTCGGATGGTACTTTGTTGGTGAGAAACCATTACATAGGTGTTTGCAGATCCCGATTTTTCATGGAGAGTCCGCACTAGATCCTCGATAATTGTGGAAGCTATCGGGTCTAATCCGGCGGTAGGTTCATCATACAGCAGTAATTCGGGATTATCGGCCTGATTATCAGGATTAGTGATAATAGCGCGGGCAAAAGCCACCCGTTTACGCATTCCTCCCGATAGTTCCGAGGGATAAAGGTCACTAATTCCCTGTAAACCAACCATTTCTAGGCTTTTTTCCACTAATTCCCTAATTCTGGCTTTTTTTAAATTAGTTTGTTCATAAAGATAAAAACCGACATTTTCCCCGACGGTGAGAGAATCAAACAGGGCCGTTTGTTGAAAAACTAAGGAAGTGCGCATCACTTCTCGACCATCTTCTAGCAATCCCTGACGCAATTGGCCTTTAATACGAATTTCTCCCGCATTTATCCCCGTTAATCCCGCAATTACTCGTAAAACCGTTGATTTTCCCGTTCCCGACGGTCCGATAATTACCAGGGCCTCCCCTCGATAAATGGTTAAATCTAATCCGTCGAGAATAACATTATCCCCGAATCTTTTCGATACTCCTCTCAATTCAATTAACGGTTCTTTCATCGTCGCTTAATTATCTTATAACCTCTGGAATTTTAGGGAGATGGGGAAGTGGGAAGTATTTTCAGTGAACAGTAAACAGTAATCAGTGAACTGAACTCTGATAACTGATAACTGATAACTGATAACTGACTTGATTCTGGCTGCTATAGTAGAAAAGCACCCATTGCTGACGATATCTGAGGTAGATTGCCGTGACTATTGCTTTAGACCAACTGCTTACCCCCGACATTTTTCGACCAGCGCGTTATTTGGGCAACGAGTTAGGTGCTAAACATAAAGAATGGGCAAGTGCTGTGGTTCGTTGGGTGTTAACCTATCCAGAAGTGTACGAAGTGGGGGCATCTAACCTCGGTCATATTATCCTCTACAATATCCTCAATGCACAACCCCGCCAACTATGCGATCGCACTTATTTACCTGCACCGGATTTAGCCCAAAAACTCAAAGAGACAAAAACCCCCCTATTTGCCCTAGAATCTCGTCGTTGCCTCACCGATTTTGATATTCTCGGTTTTAGTCTCAGTTACGAGCTAGGGGCTACTAATATTTTAGAAATGCTCGACCTAGCGGCAATTCCCTTGACTTGGAGAGAAAGAGATGCGGGTAACTATCCGCTAATTTTTGCCGGGGGACAAACTGCCACCTCTAACCCCGAACCCTACGCCGACTTTTTTGATTTTATCGCCCTTGGTGATGGCGAAGAATTATTGCCAGAAATCGGTTTAATTTTAGAAGAAGGTAAACTAGCTAATGTAAGCAAAGAAGAACTATTACTAGATTTAGCCCAAATTCCGGGGGTATATGTCCCCCGTTTCTACGATGTCACCCCAATCGGTGCAGTTATCCCCAATCGTGACGATGTACCGAAAAGAATTTTACGCCGGGTAGCCACTCCTATCCCAGCCTATTCTATCGGTTTAGTTCCCTTCGTGGAAACGGTTCACGATCGCCTAGTGGTGGAAATTCGTCGCGGTTGCACTCGGGGATGTCGTTTCTGTCAACCGGGGATGTTAACCCGTCCCGCGCGGGATGTGCAACCGGAAGCAGTAATCGAATCGATTGAAAAAGGAATGCGAGCGACGGGATATAACGAATTTTCCTTATTATCTCTCAGTTGCTCCGATTATCTAGCTTTACCTGCCGTGGGTATGGAGATTAAAAACCGTCTCCAGAATGAGAATATATCTCTATCCTTACCCAGTCAAAGAGTCGATCGCTTTGACGAAAATATTGCTAACATAATTGGAGGCAATCGTCAATCAGGTTTAACCTTTGCACCGGAAGCGGGAACCCAACGAATGCGCGATGTGATTAACAAAGGGTTAACCAACGAAGAATTACTCAGAGGGATAAAAACTGCCGTCGAACAGGGTTGGGATAAGGTCAAACTCTATTTTATGATCGGTTTGCCAGGGGAAACCGATGTGGATGTCATCGGTATCGTGGAAACGGTGCGCTGGTTGCGTCGGGAATGTCGTTTACCGAAGCGGAAACCCCTGGATTTTACCCTAACTATCTCGAATTTTACCCCTAAACCCCACACCCCCTTCCAGTGGCATTCCGTCTCAACGGCCGAATTTATCCGCAAACAGGAGTTATTAAAACAGGAATTCCAAGGC
Source organism: Microcystis aeruginosa NIES-4325 (assembly GCF_008974145.1). Classification (GTDB taxonomy): domain Bacteria; phylum Cyanobacteriota; class Cyanobacteriia; order Cyanobacteriales; family Microcystaceae; genus Microcystis; species Microcystis aeruginosa_G. Next base: position 91,653 of record NZ_BJKP01000009.1, read on the forward strand.
ATGAGAGGGGTAAAAGTCAATTATACCGACGTCCGCATCTCGGCCATGGAAGATTTTATCGGTCGCGGTGACAGAAGTTTAGGGAAAGTGGTGCTGCGCGCTTGGCAATTGGGCGCCGGGATGGATGCTTGGTGGGATAATACAGAAAAAGCCTATCAAGCATGGTCCCAGGCGATCGAAGAATCTGGTTTAACGTGGAAATATCGTCAGATAGAACAGGGAGAATGGAATATTTTTGCCGATGCAGACAAAGATATTTTAGAGCGTCCTTTGCCCTGGGATCATCTGGATACTGGTATCGATAAAAAATGGCTAGAGGAGGACTTAAAACGCGCCCTAGACGCGGCAACGGTCCCCGATTGTTCCTTTGAGGGTTGTTCCCATTGTGGCGTTTGTAGCGTCGATTTTGGTCATAATATCGTCATTGAAGCGCCCCCGATTCCCGCTTTTGCTGGACATTTTCAACCCAATCAAGAACGCGCCCAAAGAATTCGGGTTTGGTTTGGCAAAATTGGCGAAATAGCCCTAGTTAGCCACTTGGATCTCGTGCGTTTATTTGATCGCGTCGTCCGTCGGGCTGCTATTCCCATTTCCTTTACCGGTGGATTTCACCCCGGTCCGCGCATTTCGATCGCAAATGCCTTATCCTTGGGAGCAACCAGTAGCGGTGAGATTGTCGATTTTGAATTGACAAAAGTGATGGATTTAGAGACTTTTGAACAGCAGTTAAGAGCGCAATTACCCGCAGATTTGCCAGTTTATCAGGTGGCAGAAATTCCCTTAAATGCCCCCGCTGCCACCCGTTTGTTAGAAAAAGCTGAGTATTTGCTCACTTTTAACAGTGAGGGAATTGACTGCCAACAATGGCAAAATTGGATCGAGGCGATTAAGCAAGCAACGGTGATGGAACGGGAAAAAACCACCAAATCCGGCAAAAAAGTCACGATTAATCTGCGAGAACAATTATATGAATTAGAGTTAAAAACTGTTGACAAACAAGCCGTTTTGTGCTACGTGGGCAGTTGTCGCAATGATGGCACTTTACTACAGCCCGATCATATCGTCGAGATGTTAGAAAGGGTTTCTGGGCAGGAAATTTCGCTGCTTAATTTTCATCGTCAGCGCTTGGTTTTAGGGGCTTAACCATCGTCAACTGTTCCCTTTATACTAAACTAAGAGAGTCAGCTAATCTTGATCGACTAATTCTAAGCAATCATCAATCAAAGCCGGCCGATCACTTTGAACAACCATCGGTAAAAAAGCCCCTTTTAAGCCTTTTTTAATCCTCTCAGGTGTTTGATCAAAAACCACAAATAAAGGATGAATTGTTTCTGCACCTTCACTAAACATATGTTGTTCTCTGGGGGGCATTAACCACTCATATTCTTGATCTAAACATATTTGTGTTTCCCGCCAGCGTTTCAACAAATCAGAGAAATCTTCTCCCGGACGATGGATAAAAATCAGGATTTCTGAACCTAATTTAATTTTCCATTCTGGATCACACATCAGAATAGCCAAATCACAGGCTAATTGTACCGTCTTTCTAGATTCCAGAGCAGAAGATGGACGAATTCTGACCAACGGTAAAGGAATAGTAATTAAACTCTCTTCAGGACGACGCAGACTAGGAATTAACTCTAAATAGGGGCGATATTGCCGCAACAATTTGATCGCTCCCTGACGACAGCTATATTCCGCTAATAAAGTTTCGTAAGACACAAATTCGCCTCATCAAATAAAGGGAGATGAAAATTAAAATCTTTCTGATTTCAGGCTGCCAGCAATAGTCATTCGACCGAATCTAAAACCTAACTGGTTAAGCTAAAAGCTTTGATGTGCTTAGGCTACCTCGAAAAATAGATTTACTCCAGCATTGCACCGCCTGAAACCCTCATAAAACCTTGTATTCTCAATTAGTGCGAAGATTTTCTCAATAATTCCAATTTATCTAGGTACTCCTTAGTAATTGATAACGGAAAAAAGTGAGAGATTTAACCCGGATTACACTGATAGACAAAATTAACAAATCAACTTTGCTGTCACTCATACTACCTAGTCCTCTATGCTAAGATGATCCAAAAAACGCAAGTTTTTAAATTGATGGGCAAAAAAAGTTTAATTTTACTCAATAACCAAGGCGTTATGTATAGGAAACCTCGAAGAATCGAATTTTGAGTGACGGAGTGCCTTGTTAGTTATTTAAAATTATTCCCTCTTTACCACTGTACTTCAAGGAGATTTCCTCAACCAACACTTTGTTAACAAAATCTTTTTTCGAGGTGTCCCTTAGTTTCTAACCTTCTTTTTAGGTAGGAGAATTGCCAGATACTGACTTTTGCCTCTTGCCTTCAGAAGCTGATTACTGATCACTGATCACTGATAAACTTATCCCAACGCCTCGAAGATTTTAAACATGGGCAGGTACATAGACAGAAGAATAGTTCCCACCATCCCGGCAATACCAACCATCATCAAGGGTTCGATGATACTGGTTAAAGCTTTAACGGCCTGTTCCACCTCATCTTCGTAGAAATCCGCAACTTTCATCATCATGGCATCTAATTCTCCCGTTTCCTCACCAATACTAATCATTTGAATTGCCAAAGCTGGGAAAACATTGGCTTTTTGTAGGGCTAAACTCATCATTCCCCCCTGCTGAATTTCCGCCTTGGCACCAGCGAGCGCATTGGCAATTACCTGATTACCCACCGTATTACAAACGATATCGAGAGAACTTAAAATCGGTACGCCAGAACGCGTCAGAGTTCCAAAAACCCGGCAAAATCTAGCCACAGCCGATTTTTCATTCAAATCACCAAAAAGAGGCATTTTAAGGAAAAAATGGTCAATTTGCAGACGACCCATCGGGGTTTTGTAATAGCGACGCAGTAAAAAAACCGTGGCAGCAACAGTGACAATCGGAATTAAAATCAACCAACTACGCATCACACCACTTAAAAAGAGCATAAATTGCGTTAAAGCTGGTAGTTCCACCTTTAAATCGGTGAAAATTTTCGCAAACACGGGAATTAAAAAGACCGTCATCCCGAAAAACACAATTACCGCCAAAATTCCCACCGTAACTGGATAGGTCATCGCTGATTTAATCTGGTTTTTCAAGCGGGCCATGTCTTCCAAAAGTTTCGAGAGACGGTTGAGCACTTCATCGAGTACCCCCCCCGTCTCTCCAGCTTCGATCATACTCACATAAAGTTGATCAAAACATTCGGGATGTTTGGCCATCGCTTCCGATAACGGACTCCCTTGCTGTACCTCAGCACTAATCGCTTGCAGGGCTTTTTTCATCTTCGGATTACCGCATTGCTCCCCCAAAACTCCCAAACATCTCACAATCGCCACACCAGCATTAATCATCACCGAAAATTGACGGGAAAAAACCGCTTTATCTTTGATGGAAATGCTGGCAAACATCGACTCTAAACCGGAAAGATCGATCTCTCCTCCCGTTTTTTTGACTTTACCGACGGCAGCATATTTCGCCTTCAGCATCATCCGGGCCTGTTCGGGAGACATGGCCTCAACTTTTTCTTGGAAAACTTTTCCAGATCTGTTTTTAACTTGTGCGACAAAAGTAGGCATAGGACAAATCAGTTATCAGTTATCAGTTATCAGTTATCAGTTATCAGTTATCAGATGGGAGTTTTAAGTGGCTAGATATTGTTAAGTGAAAACTTCCGTACTTTCTTTTCACTGATAACTGATAGGGGCTGACGGTCGCTTAAAGGTTACTATTTGTTATTAGAGCCGGGCTTTAGTTTTGGCATTAGCACTGGCCCCGGCGACAAGACGTTGTAATTCATCGGGTTTACCACTTTTAGAAATTGCTTCTTCAAAGGAGACAACACCATTAACAACTAAATTAGCTAATCCCTGTTCCATGGTTTGCATTCCTAATTTCATTCCCGTTTGAATTGCTGAGTAAACTTGCGGGGCTTTTCCTTCGCGAATTAGGTTAGCGATCGCTGGAGTTACTACCATGATTTCCTGTACCATTGCCCGACCAAATTCCCCCGGTTTAGGATTTTTTTTCTTGACTAGGTTTTGACTAAAAACTGCTAGTAAAGAATTGGATAACATGGCGCGAATTTGTGCCTGTTGGTTAGCAGGAAAAACGTCAATAATCCGATCCACTGTTCCCGCTGCCGAGCTAGTGTGTAGGGTTCCGAAGACTAAGTGACCAGTTTCCGCCGCCGTGATTGCCAAACTAATTGTTTCTAAATCACGCATTTCCCCCACAAGGATAATATCAGGATCTTCCCGTAAAGCTGCCCTTAATGCGTTAGCAAAACTCTTGGTATCTTCTCCTTTTTGTCGTTGGTGAAACAGGCTTTTTATATTAGGAAAAACGTATTCAATTGGGTCTTCTACAGTTAAAATATGCTCGGAACGAGTACGATTAATTAAGTCTAAAATTGCCGCTAAAGTGGTAGTTTTACCTGAACCTGTTTGGCCAGTTACGAGAATTAATCCCCTCGGTCTTTCCGATAACTCCCGGACTACGGCCGGTAAATTCAATTGTTCAAAGTTAGGAATTTTAGAGGACAAAGCCCGTAAACAAGCAGCATAAGCCCCTCTTTCTTTATAAACATTGACCCTAAATCTTGCCAATCCTTTCACCCCGTATGAACAGTCTAATTCCCAATTCTGCTCTAACTCTTTTCTTTGAGTATTATTGAGCATACTAAAAATCAATTTCTGACAATCTTGCGGCGTTAAAGATTCTTCATTAATCGGGGACAGTTTGCCACTAATGCGAAAATAGACCGGTGCCCCAGACTGAATGTGCATATCGGAACCGCCCATCTCGACCAATTGTTCCATTAAATCTTCGATCATCATGGCTTAAACTCCATCTATAAGGTACAATCAGTGAACAGTAACCAGTGAAAAGACTTTGGCAAAGTGCTATTTAAGACTACTCACTTAATACTCCCTACTTAAAACTCAAATCTGATAACTGAAAAACTGTCTTAATCACTAAATCGTGGTGTCATACAATAGGGACAATCGAGCCATTCTGGTTGTAGTTCAGCGCGACAACCACGACAGGTTAAACCGCTTTTCCGTTTGGCTTTTAATTCCGCTTCCAGACCGGAATCGGTAAATGTCACCCGTTCCACTTCTTCGAGGGTGGTGTAACCCTCGCGCACCAGATTTAAACTGTAAGCTAGGAGTGTCACCATGCCCTCATCGACGGCCGCCTCCTTAATCCGATCGGTGGTTGCTCCTTGGTTAATTAACTGCTGCAGTCGTTCACTATTTTGCATTACCTCATAGACACCGACGCGACCTTTATAACCACTGCCACCACATTTGGGACAAAGATTACCTTGCTCTTGCGCCTGTTCAATTTCTTCTATAGTTAGGGTATTAGCCTTATAAAAGGTCACTTCCCGTTCACTGGCAGCGGCAAGACCAAAACGTGCTAATTCCTCTTGGGTAGGGTGATAGGCGACTCGACATTCGCTACAGACGCGCCGCATGAGACGCTGGGCTAAGACTCCCAACAGAGAACCAGAAATCATAAACGGTTCAACCCCCATCTCATCGAGACGAGCGATCGCACCTGCGGCATCGTTAGTGTGTAGGGTAGTTAAAACCAAGTGACCGGTTAAGGCGGCCTCAATCGCCGTTTTAGCCGTTTCCTTGTCCCTAGTTTCTCCCACCAGAATTACATCCGGGTCTTGTCGCATGAAGGCCCGCAGAATCGAGGCGAAATCCATACCTTTTTCGCGAATTACTTGCACCTGGGTGATGCCTGGTAGAGAATATTCGATCGGGTCTTCGGCGGTACTAATATTAACTCCGGGGTGATTTCTTTCGGCTAGAACCGAGTATAAACTGGTGGATTTCCCCGAACCAGTGGGGCCTGTAACCAGCAGCAGACCAAAGGGACGACTGGCTAATTCCCGGACAATTGCCAGAGTGTTTTGATCGGTGATCAGTTTATCTAAACCCAACTGGGTAGCTGAGTTATCGAGAATCCGCAAACAGACTTTTTCGCCGTAGCGACTGGGCAGGGTATTAACCCGAAAATCCACTTTCCGCCCTTGATACATCCGCCGAATTTTACCATCTTGGGGAAGACGACGTTCGGCGATATCGAGATCGGCCATGATTTTAAAACGGGCTGTAACCGCCGAGGTAATTTTTTTCGGCAGTGGCTCAAAAGCTTGATAAAGAACTCCATCTCTGCGAAAGCGAATTTTCAGGAATTCTTCTTGGGGTTCGATGTGAATATCGGAAGTGCCTTCCTGCAGAGCCTTAGCTAGAATTTTATTGACCAGGTTGATGACGGGGGCTTGATTAGCGTCCCCCTCACCGAGCTCATCGGCCACTTCATCGTTAGGGACATTGCTGATTACATCAATGTTGCCGACAATGTCGGTAATATCCGAGAGTTTTTCCAGTTCTTTTTCTTTTTGGAGTCGGGCTTTTTCCTGTTCTAGCTCCGATTGAGCCGAGTGGAATTGTTCGAGTAATCTTTCATAGTCCTCGCTGGTAATCACTAAACGCTGTAAACCTAACTCCCTGGGGCGGAGAATACGATTGATATCGTCGCTAGCCTCTAGGTTGTCAGGATCGACCATGGCCATCAAAATCTTAGCTGGCTCTCCTTCGATCCGTCGCAAGGGGATGAGACGATAACGGCGACAAAGATCGATGGGAATCAAAGAATCGATCAACCGGGCCATTTCCAGTCCATCTACATCGCTCAACTCGGGGTCGATCGATTCGACTCCGTAGAGAATTTTTAATTCAAACAACTGGTTTTTCTTATACTGTCGCCGCAAATCCGGGGGCAAAGGGCGCCCGGTTAGTTGTTGTAATATTTCTACTAGCGATCGTCCCGATTTCCGTGTTTCCACTAGGGCCTGTTGCATTTGATCGGCACCGATATAGCCCGACTGCACCAATTTATTACCAAAGGGGGAAAGGTAATTGGGCAGGGCAACGGCACGGGTTTTCTTGGAAGAAAATGTCATAGACTATTCTTAACCTCTCCACTACCCTTGATTATTCCCAGTTTTCTTAGTCAAATTACATCCTAGCAAAAATTTTTCTAGATCACTGACAACCTATTGGGATAGCTTATATGTTAGGGGTCGAGAAGGTCGTCGCCGACCGCCCATCCCCTTTAGAACCGGGCTAGTGACTTTCCTCTCATACTAAATTCGGTTATTAAAAACTGATTATTTATTCCCCCCTTTGCCTCTTGCCTTCTGCCTCTTGCCTCTCCTCATAAGTAGCCTATGCTCAACGGATTTAGTATCACAAGGCTCCTAGCTCGACAGATAGGGCCGGCTAAATAAATCTAAAAACCTTGTGAGATAATATCTTTAGACTTTTTTGCCCCCAAAAAGTGCCTGCCATAAACCCTACTTAATTTCTACGGGTTCTAAATTATCGGCAGCAGTAAAACCAAAGAGACGGGAATAAAAATAAAATTCTGCATCTAATGCTCGTTTGATCGATTCAGCTTGACGAAATCCGTGTTGTTCTCTGGCAAAGGGAACGTAAGCAACGGGTAAACCTTTCGCTTTTAAAGCTTCTACCATCATTTCCGCTTGATTGGGTGGAACCACTCGATCTTCTAAACCTTGGAAAAAGATCACCGGACAGGATAACTGAGCGGTAAAATGAATAGGCGATCGCTGATAGTAAATTTCCTTTTCTTCGGGATAACGTCCCACCAATTTATCTAAATATCTCGACTCGAATTTATGGGTATCGGTGGCTAAAACCTCTAAATCACTAACTCCGTAATAACTAGCTCCTGCTTTAAAAGTATCATGAAAAGTTAAGGATGCTAAAGTTGTATAACCACCGGCGCTGCCTCCAGAAATTGCCAATCTTTCCCCATCGACTAATCCCTGATTAACCAAATATTTTGCCCCGTTGATGCAGTCTTCCACATCGACAATTCCCCAATTTCCCAGCAAACGCTGACGATATTGACGACCATAACCCGTACTACCGCCATAATTAACATCTAGATAGCCAAAGCCGCGACTTGTCCAGTATTGCACCCGCAGACTTAAACTAGAGGTAGCTGCGGCCGTCGGTCCACCGTGACTTTTGACTAAAAGGGGCGGTAATTCGCCATTGGGGGCGGTATAATCGGGGTTTTTGGGGGGATAATACCAAGCATAGGCAGTTAGTCCCTGACTGGTGGGAAAAGCGAGCATTTCCGGAATCGAGAAATAATCGCTAGAAATAGTTAAATTACTGGAAGATTTGAGAATTTCTCTAGTTCCTGTGGCTAAATCCATTGAGATAACCGCCGTTACTTCCTTGAAAGAACCGCCAATAAAAACTATTTTGTTCTCCCCAACTTGTAGGGAAAAAATGTTAGTATCATCAGTGATAATTTCTTGGAATTTTCGATTAACAGTATCGATACTTCCTAAATACCAACAACCATCTTTTGTATAGCTACAAATAATCTTTGATTCCCCAGCAAAACCGTAGTTAGATAAACCAAAAACCCAATGAGGATAGGCAAATTCAGCCTCTATATGTTCGAGAACTGGTTCGATTTGTTCATCGTATTTAAAGCAATAAAAGTTCCAAAAATTACTGCGATCACTGGTAAAATATAACTGTTGATCGGCTGACCAACGTGGTTCACACACTGACTCATTTTCACCACCAGCAATGACCCGAATATTACTCAAATAAAGATTATTAATATCGGCCACCCAGAGAAAAGAACTATCCCAGGGCATATTAGGATGATTCCAACTAATCCAAGCTAATCGAGAACCGTCGGCACTTAAGCGAGGAGAGGTATAAAAATCAGCACCAGATACTAAAGTTTCTATTTCTCCCGTATCCACATCGATGCTGACAATACTATTAACTGGTTCTCGATCTTTTTGGCTATGATCTTCACAAACACAGATTAAACGATTGCGAAATTTATCGAGAATTAAATCCGCATAACGACAGGAATTTTCTGGGGTCAGAGGTTGGGGTAAACTATCAGCAGTTTGGCGATAAATTCTTTGGTCAGAAAAATTACAAAAATAGATAATTCCCGCAACAATTAGATAGGAACCTCCTCCGTATTCATGGACACGAGTTCGCACATTAAAAGGTGCTGGAGTGATGTCTGTAGTTGTGCCGTCGGGGTTTAATTTAACTAAAACATTTCGCCCCTTTTCCTGTGGTCTGCCTTCTAACCAATAAATATCTTCTCCATCTAGAGTTACACCACCAAGACTAATCGATGCTGCCACAATTAGATCGGAGGTAATCGGTGATTTCCAGGAACCGTAAGCTGATATTTGATGAGACATTTTCGACTAAAGTAGTGATTCTAATGGTGAACTAACTTGATCAGAAACGCTGATAAATTAAGAAAATTCCGAGTAAACAGGACAAAGTAGGGATTGGCTGCATCCCTACCTGAATCTCTGTTTTTCTGCAATCGGAGCGGCGGGATTCGAACCCACGACCCCTACTACCCCAAAGTAGTGCGCTACCAAGCTGCGCTACGCCCCGATATTGATCCTTAACCATCATAGCGATAATCGCCGCATTTTGCAAGCTTTTTTTTCTTCCTTTCTCCCCCATCCCCGGAATTAGCGGCCAGCTATCTAGCTAATTGGGGAATACGTCCTTTTAATCCCGTCATTAATTGCAGGGCAAACAATTTCAAGGGGGGGAAACCGCGCATAATTGACAATCCGAGACGACGGATGAGAACGATGGGCGGCCAGTTATTGGAGAACAGGCGATCAAGAAAATCCGTGAAGCCTAAAATCGCTAAATTCTCCGATCTACGCCATTTTTCGTAGGATTTTAGGGTAGAAAGCGATCCTATATCCTCTTGCTTTTCCGCTGCTTCCTTTAATACCTGCGCTAAAGCGGCTGCGTCGCGAATGCCTAAATTTAAACCTTGACCACCGACGGGATGACAACAGTGGGCGGCATCACCAATTAAAGCCATTCGGGGTTTAACATAAGTATCACTCTGCATTAACTGTACGGGAAAGAGAGCGCGGGGGCTAACTAATGCTATTTTTCCTAGTAATCCCCCCGTATATGCTTCTAATTTGTTGATAAATTCCGCTTCGGGCATTTCTTGCAGCTTTTTCGCTTCTTCATGGGGATTTGTCCAAACGATCTGACAGCGATTACCCGGGATGGGTAAAATGCCCATGGGACCAGTGGGCCAAAATCTTTCAAAGGCGGTATCGTTGCGATCGAGTTGATGTTTAATGGTGAAAGCGACACAGGATTGCCAATATTTCCAACCTTTGGTTTTAATTTGCGCCCCTTGCCGGATAGCGGATCTGGCTCCATCGGCCCCGATAACTAATTTTGCGGTGATTTTTCGGGTTTGACCAGCTTTTTCCAGGGTGACAGTGGCTGTTTCTGATCCGTACTCCACTTCTAACACTTTAGCAGGGGATAACCACTCAATGCGATCGCAATCTTGGCTGGCATTGTGCAGGGCGGTTAAAATCACTTCATGTTCGCCCACATAGCCCAAATAATCGGTTTTTAGCTCATCGACCACAAAGGGGACAAAAATCGGAAAATCGGCATCAGAAAGGCGAATATGACGAAATTTACCGATACTGGGCGAGATTTTATCCCAGATACCCAAGCCTGTAAAAATACGGCTGGACATCAGCGAGAGGGCATAAGCTTGACGACGGGAGGCGGCCACCTCTAGGGGACGTTCCTCGATCATAGCGATATTTAATCCTGTATTTTTTAAAGCCACCGCTAGGGTGGTTCCGACTATACCGCCCCCGACAATGATTAAATCGTAGCTGTCCCGTCCTAACATATAAATATTTTTCTCAAAGATAATCAGTGACTACACTGATCTATTCTGACACGATTTTCGGGGTTGCTGTCGGGTTTGATTGTCTTGACCCCACCTAGCCATTAATAGACTTGAAAGGGTTTTGTCCGTTGCCGAGAGTTTCGGGTTAGGGTTGAGTAAGTGTTTTGGCTCTCTGGCAAGAGTGCCTCTCTTAACGAGGAAATCACCATGGAACTTTATCAACGAATTGCTGATTTTTATGACTCCTCTAGTGGACTGTGGGAGAGGATTTGGGGCGAACATATGCACCACGGTTACTACGGTCGCGGCGGCAAGATTAAACTCGATCGCCGTCAGGCACAAATTGATTTAATAGAAGAATTATTAACTTGGGGAAATGTCACCGGCGCTAATCAGATTCTTGATGTGGGTTGTGGTATTGGTGGCAGTAGCCTTTATCTGGCCGAAAAATTTCGCAGCCAAGGGGTGGGGATTACCCTATCCCCGGTACAAGCCGCTAGAGCCAGCCAAAGAGCGCAAGAGTTCAATTTAGAAGAACAAGTCAGTTTTTGTGTGGCTGATGCCCTAAAAACCCCGTTTCCTGACGATAATTTTGATCTGGTCTGGTCATTGGAAAGTGGCGAACATATGCCCGATAAAAGGCAATTTCTGCGGGAATGTTATCGGGTTTTGCAGCCCGGGGGGACTTTTTTGATGGCTACTTGGTGTCATCGTCCCACCACTTCCCTCGCTGGTAATTTAACGGAAGGGGAGATTAAACTATTAAACGAGATTTATCAGGTTTATTGTCTGCCCTATGTGATTTCTTTGCCGGAATACGCCGATATTGCCCGTGAAATTGGCTTTCGAGACCTAAAAACCGATGATTGGTCTCTATCGGTGGCCGCTTTTTGGGATGTGGTGATTGATTCGGCCCTAACCACAGATGCGATCGCTGGTTTGTTGGCAAGCGGTTACACTACTATTCAAGGGGCATTATCTTTAGGGTTAATGCGGCGCGGTTACGAGTCGGGTTTAATTCGTTTTGGCTTACTGCAAGGGAAAAAATAATCAGCTGGGCCATGATTAAAGTCCAGTGATCCTAGTCTAATTCCCCCTGGCAGCTGCAAAAGTTTTTTCCTTTCACTCTATCGACCGAGTTTTTCTTTCGCCAATTCAATTCTGAATTGGCGGCCCCTATAGTTTTCACTGATTATTACACAGAGTCGAGAAGAGCCCCCCAGACTCCCGGAATGATAAAGTTAGATAAGAAAATTAAAGACGGTGTGATCAAAGTGAAATTTTCTGCTAGTGCCTATTTTTCCCTGCTGCGCCATTGTGCCGTTCCTTTATTGTCGATCGCCACTTTTACGCCAATTCTCTTAACTTATTTAGCCAAGGAAAAACCAGAAACCCCGCAACCGCAGGCAAACCGGTCGACTGCTGCCTCCCCTTCCCCTATTATCCCATCTCCGATCGCACCCTTAACCGCGCCATCGCCGAAACTATCCCCCTCTCCCCAATCTTCTGCGACTCCAAAATCAGCGCCCTCTCCCCAATCTTCTCCCTCGGCGCCGAAAAAATTAGCGCCATCGGTTCAAACCTCCCCTAATACTTCCCCCGCTGCTGCGGCGAAACCGGTGACTAGACAACCTTTAGTGGTTCCCGCTAATTATACGCCGCCAGCCCTAGAAATTCGCGTGGCGATCAAAAGGGATGTGGCCAGTGTTTTGATTGGAGTTAACGGGCCGGCGGTGATCACTGACCGCCAAGGTCGCGCTTTAAAAACGATTGCCACTAACGAGGGTTTACCGGTCATTCCAGAGGCCAATGGCTTAAAAATGGGCGATTTATCGCTGCCAGAGGTGATTTTTGTGCAGCCCACCAGTGCCGATGGTTTAGTTTATGTGGATGATAGTTGGTATCGGGGTAAAGTGCTGCTGGTGGCCCAAGGCGATCGCTTGTTAGTGGTCAATCAGGTTAATTTAGAAGCCTATCTCTATAGCGTGGTGGGTAGTGAAATGCACTCCACTGCGCCAATGCACGCTTTAAAGGCACAGGCGATCGCCGCTCGTTCCTATGCCCTAGTACACATGATGCGCCCCGCTAATGCTTGGTTTCATCTGGGCAATACCCAGCGCTGGCAGGTATATAAAGGTATTCGATCGGAGTATCAATCGACTCACCAAGCGGTTAATGCCACTGCCGGGCAGATTCTCAGTTATAAAGGCGGTGTAGTCGAGTCTCTTTATGCCGCCACCGATGAAATTGTCGCTTGGGCCCACGGTGGTCGCGGCATGAGTCAAACTGGGGCTTATAAATTAGCGGAAAAAGGCCTAGATTATCAACAAATTCTCGGTAATTATTATCCCGGAGTTGGTTTAGCTCGTCTAGTTCTACAAAATTAAATTGATAAGCTTTCTCGACTGAAAACTCAAATCTGATCACTGATCACTGAAATGCCGAATGGCAGATTTCTGGTAACCGTATTACAATAAACTTTCAAAATGCTATGGCAGTAAATCTCTCTATGAATAGCCCCTTTCTCGACTACCTCAACGGCCCCAAGCATCCCGTCCTCGTCTTTGATGGGGCGATGGGAACTTCCCTACAAAGCCAAAATCTGACGGCCGAGGACTTTGGTGGGGCAGAATACGAAGGTTGTAACGAGTATCTTGTCCATACTAAACCTAGCGCCGTAGCCAAAGTCCACGAAGCCTTTTTAGCCGTGGGTGCGGATGTGATTGAAACCGACACCTTCGGGGGAACCTCGATAGTTTTAGCCGAGTACGATTTAGCCGATCAAGCCTATTATCTCAACAAAAGCGCCGCCGAACTGGCCAAAGCTTGCGCTAATAAATACTCTACCCCCGAAAAACCCCGTTTTGTGGCGGGGTCCATGGGGGCGGGGACAAAAATGCCCACCTTGGGGCATATTGACTTTGATACTCTCAAAAAAGCCTATGTGGAACAGGTAGAGGGTCTTTACGATGGCGGGGCAGATTTACTATTAGTAGAAACCTGTCAGGATGTCCTGCAAATTAAAGCGGCTTTAAATGCTATTGAAGAAGTATTTCAGAAAAAAGGTCAACGATTGCCCCTCATGGTTTCGGTGACGATGGAAACCATGGGAACGATGTTAGTAGGAACGGAAATTAACGCCGTTGTCTCTATTTTACAACCCTATAAAATTGATATTTTGGGACTTAATTGCGCCACTGGTCCCGATTTAATGAAACCCCATATTAAATATCTCTCGGAAAATTCCCCTTTTATTGTTTCTTGTATTCCTAATGCTGGTTTACCGGAAAATGTCGGCGGTCAAGCCCATTATCGTCTCACTCCCGTAGAATTAAAAATGGCTTTAATGCACTTTATTGAAGATTTGGGAGTACAAATTATCGGCGGTTGTTGTGGTACTCGTCCCGACCATATTCAAGCTTTAGCGGAACTAAGTCAGGGTTTAACTCCGAAATCTCGTCATTATCATTATGAACCCTCTGCCGCTTCTATTTATAGTACCCAACCCTATATTCAAGATAATTCTTTTCTCATTGTTGGGGAAAAATTAAACGCTAGTGGTTCTAAAAAATGTCGGGAACTGCTCAATGTTGAAGACTGGGATAGTTTAGTATCGATGGCGAAAGCGCAGGTAAAAGAAGGGGCGCATATTCTCGATGTCAACGTCGATTATGTCGGCCGGGATGGGGTGCGCGATATGCACCAATTAGCCTCTCGTTTAGTTAATAATGTCACCCTACCTTTAATGTTAGATTCCACCGAATGGGAAAAAATGGAAGCGGGGTTAAAAGTAGCAGGGGGTAAATGTATCCTCAACTCTACTAACTACGAAGACGGGGAACCGCGTTTTTATCAAGTCTTGGATTTAGCGAAAAAATACGGCGCAGGGGTAGTAATTGGAACCATTGATGAAGAAGGAATGGGCCGCACTGCCGAGAAAAAATTCCAGATAGCTAAACGGGCCTATTATGCAGCGATAGAATACGGAATTCCTCCCTACGAAATCTTTTTTGATCCTCTAGCTTTACCGATTTCTACCGGTATCGAAGAAGACCGAGAAAATGGCAAGGCTACTATCGAAGCAATGCGCCGAATTCGCCAAGAACTGCCCGAATGTCACATTCTTTTAGGTGTGTCTAATATCTCCTTTGGCTTGAATCCGGCAGCGCGTCAGGTATTAAATTCTGTCTTCCTCCACGAAGCAATACAGGTGGGTATGGATGGCGCAATCGTCAGCGCTAATAAGATTCTTCCTCTGGCAAAAATTGAACCAGAATATCAGCAAGTTTGTCGGGACTTAATCTATGATAATCGTCGTTTTGATGGCGATATATGTGTTTATGATCCCCTGACCAAATTAACCGAATTATTTGCGGGTAAAACTACTAAAAAAGACCCCTCTAGTAATGCTAATTTACCGGTAGAGGAACGCTTAAAACAGCATATTATTGATGGAGAAAGATTGGGACTGGAAGAGGCTTTAAAGCAAGCTTTACAGGACTATCCACCCCTAGATATTATTAATATTTTTCTCCTGGATGGGATGAAGGTAGTGGGTGAGTTATTTGGTTCGGGACAAATGCAGTTACCTTTTGTTCTCCAATCTGCCCAAACTATGAAAGCGGCCGTGGCTTTTTTAGAACCCTTTATGGAGAAGAAAGAGGGTGATAATAATGCCAAAGGGACTTTTATTATCGCAACAGTTAAAGGGGATGTTCACGATATTGGTAAAAATTTAGTTGATATCATCTTGACCAATAACGGCTATAAGGTGATTAATTTGGGCATTAAACAACCCGTAGAAAATATCATCGAAGCCTACAAAGAACATCAAGCCGATTGTATCGCCATGAGCGGTTTATTGGTGAAATCGACGGCTTTTATGAAGGAAAATCTAGAGGTTTTTAACGAAAAAGGAATCACCGTTCCTGTTATCCTTGGCGGGGCAGCTTTAACTCCCAAATTTGTCCATGATGACTGTCAAAAAACCTACAAAGGACAGGTTATCTATGGTAAAGATGCCTTCTCTGACCTGCATTTTATGGATAAATTAATGCCCGCTAAAGCTGGGGGTCAATGGGATGATAGTAAAGGCTTTTTAGCGGAGTTTGCCGAGGCAGAAAAAACCCCGGTTGTCGCCGAAGAATTAGAGGTTAATCCCGATACTATTTTTACCGATGGCAGCGTGGCCACCGAATTAGTTATTGATACCCGTCGTTCGGAAGCGGTGGCAGTTGATATCCCCCGACCAACACCGCCCTTCTGGGGTACTAAAATATTAACGGCAGCAGAAATTCCCATCGAGGAGGTTTTCTGGTATTTGGACTTACAAGCTTTATTTGTCGGTCAATGGCAATTTCGCAAACCACAAAGCCAATCGAAGCAGGAATACGACCAGTTTTTACAGGAAAAAGTTCATCCAATTCTAGCAGCATGGAAAGAGAAAATTGTCAAGGAAAATTTACTAAACCCCACATTAATTTATGGTTATTTTCCCTGTCAATCGTCCGGTAATTCCCTGTTAATTTACGATCCCGAATCGATACAAGCGGGCGAAAAACCCGAAAATCTGCAACCGATCGCCATTTTTGAGTTTCCTCGCCAGAAATCCGGTCGTCGTCTTTGTATTGCTGACTTTTTCGCCCCGCAGGAATCCGGTATCATCGACGTTTTCCCGATGCAAGCGGTGACGGTGGGGGAAATCGCCACGGAATACGCTAAATCTCTCTTTGATGCCAACGAATATACCGAATATCTCTATTATCACGGCATGGCTGTCCAAACCGCCGAAGCCATGGCCGAATGGACCCACACCCGCATCCGTCGCGAGTTAGGTTTCGCCGAGTTCGATCCCGATAATATTCGCGATATACTACAACAGCGTTACCAGGGTTCTCGCTATAGTTTCGGCTATCCCGCTTGTCCCAATATTCAGGATCAATACAAGCAACTAGATCTGTTAGGATGCGATCGCATTGGGATGTATATGGACGAAAGCGAACAATTGTACCCAGAACAATCCACCACCGCCATTATTACCTATCACCCCACCGCTAAATACTTTAGTACCTAATCAGTTATCAGTTATCAGTTATCAGTTATCAGTTATCAGGTGTGAGTTTTTATCGGTAAAACCCCACACCCTACACCCCACACCCTACACCCCACACCCTACACCCCACACCCTACCCCCACGAAAAACTTTTTGCCGCAAACCCTGATTAGGGCAGCCATTCCAGTAAAATTCCTAGGGAGCTATCTTTACGCGTGCGGGAATTTTGGGCTTGAATATCGGCGGCTAAACGTAAATTAGAGGTAATCGCATAACCAACCGAAAGAGTAGTCAATCCCACCTCGTTGTCACCACCGGGAGAGATAAAACTCTGACTAACGGTGATATCTGCGGCTCCCGTGCGAGAAAGGGCTAATTTGAGCTTTAATCCTAAGTTAAGCCCATCGGTGCTGTAATTTCCCGTTTGAATGTAACGATAGCCCACCATGGGAGCTAGATTGACATAATCACCCAAAGGGAGGAGATAGTATTGTAAATTTGCCCCTATTGCCGTCCTTTTGCCGTTAAAAGCCGTCTGATAATCGCCGCTTAGGGTTAAACTGGTTTGACCGAAAAACACATCTTCTACCCCCAAAATCACGCCACTGGAATTATCCCTAGAAGGAAACTCTGCATATCCCAAGCGGATACGAGTGCGGAAACTAGGATCGCGGCGAATGTCTTCGGCGATATCGGGTATTTTTTCTAACCAACGCTCTAAAACTGGACTTTCTTGCCGAATTTTTGGGTCTAGGTCTAAATCCGTTTCTGCCCACACAGCACCACTCGCCCCCCATAATAAACCAAGAGCGATCGCATTTACAGAACAGCAAGAGAGCTTAAACATGATTTGCATTATACCCAAGGATGCGGTCGGCAAGAGGCAAGAGAAAGAATCTGGCAATAAAGCTTTTAGCTTAACAAATTAGGTTTTAGATTCGGCCTTTGTTATCAGTGATCAGATGTGAGTTTTCAGTTCACTGATTACTGGTTACTGTTTACTGATCACTGAAAAGCCGACACTCCCCCAAAGGTTACAATAAAAGAAAGATCAGATTCCCCGTTAATTCTTGAGAGGACGGGGGGCAGTAGGAGCAGCAATAGTGGTTAGAATATTAAAACTTTCGCAATTAAGTGGCGCAGAACGGGCAAAACTTCAGAAAAGAGCCGAGTTAGATATTGATAACGCCCTCAAAGTCGCTCAAACGGTGATAGAAACCATCCGCGAACGGGGGGATGCCGGCGTTGTGGACTATGTGCGGCGTTTTGACTACGAGGGTGCGACGGTAGAAAATATCAAAGTCAGCGAGGCAGAATTTGAGCAGGCTTTTCAGTTAATTGAACCGGAAGTAAAAACTGCCATTGAACAGGCTTTCCGGAATATTCAAGAGGTACATCGTCGCCAAATGCCGGAAGAAATACAACTGGCAGAAATTGAAGCTGGTGTCTTTGCCGGCGAAAAAATCTCTCCTATCCCCAGTGTGGGTTTATACGTTCCCCGGGGCCGCGGCGCTTTTCCCTCGATGATGTTAATGTTAGCTATACCGGCAATGGTGGCAGGAGTGGAAAGAGTGGTCGTTTGCACTCCCCCCGATAAACAGGGCAACGTGGAACCGGTTTCTCTGGTGGCGGCGCGCATGGCTGGAGTCAAAGAAATTTATAAGTTAGGGGGCGTACAAGCGATCGCTGCTTTGGCTTTGGGAACAAAAAATATCAAAAGGGTTGACAAAATTACCGGTCCGTGCAGCGTCTATGGGGCGGCGGCCAAGCGGTTACTGTTCGGCACTGTGGATGTGGGTTTACCGGCAGGTCCGAGTGAGTCGATAGTTTTGGCCGATGAGTCCACCGATGCCCGTTTAGCGGCCTTGGATTTATTAATTGAAGCGGAACATGGGGCGGATTCGGCGGCTTTATTAGTCACCCATTGTGAACAGGTTGCGATCGCTGCTAGGGAATATGCTCAGGAATACCTGCAAAAACTCCCAGATTGGCGACGGGAATTTTGTGAGGCGGGTTTAGCCGCCTATGGGGGCATAATTTTAACCGATAGTTTGCAGCAATCCCTCGATTTCGTCAATGAGTACGCCCCGGAACATCTGGAGGTTTTAGTTAGTAATCCTTTTGCCATTCTGGGCAAGATTAAAAATGCTGGGGAAATCCTACTGGGAAATCATACTCCTTCCTCTATGGCTACCTACGCCATCGGGGTAAATGCTGTGCTGCCGACAGGAAGTTTTGCCCGTTCCTATTCCGCGGTTTCAGTTTATGATTTTCTCAAGCGCTCTACTTTGGCTTATGTCACCCCTGAAGGCTTTGAAAAGTTAAAAGAAACCACGAAAACTTTAGCCGAGTACGAAGGTTTTCCCGCCCATAAATTAGCAATTCAACACAGGGAAATTTTACTCTAAATACAGGGAATAGGAAACAGGGAATAGCTCTGATTTATTATCCTGTCTCCTATCTGCTACTATGATAAGAGCAGAGAATCAGGCAAGCATTTTATGAAAAAAGTAATTGTTATTTTAATTCTGGGTTTTCTGAGCGAACAAATATCAATAAAATCACCAATTTCTGGCAATCAAACCCTGAATAATTTAGCCCTAGCTAACAACAATAATCGTCCCACTCCCCAGAAAAAACCTAGTCCTTCTCCACAATTCCGCTGCGATGGTAGAACTCACTGTTCCCAGATGACCTCCTGTGCAGAAGCGACTTTTTTCTTGAGAAATTGTCCTAATGTCAAAATGGATGGAGATGGTGATGGAGTTCCCTGTGAAAGTCAATTATGTGGAAAAAAATCCTCAGAAAAATGTTTAAAAAGTTCTCCAGATAACTAATTTTGGTTCTTCACCCCAATTCTCTCATTTAAAGAATCGGGGTAGAAACAATTAAGAAGCGGTAATCACGGGAGAATTAAGATATTGATAATTCCAGTCCGATTGTTGCCAAACGCGACCATCAAGGGCAATTTGTTCGATTAAACTAGCTAATCGTAAAGCTTTTAAAGCTTGTTCCCCACCGACAGAAGGTTGGTTCCCACCGCGCACACAATGAACAAAATGTTCTAATTCTGCGTGTAGGGGTTCAATATTGCTAGTATAAACCTTTTCAATTAAACCATCTTGACGGTAGAGAACTTGACCGTAATCGGTGCTATAGTTAGCGGTGGTTTGCCGGTGAATGAGGATTTCATTATTGAGAAAATCCGCTTCCGTGAGAGAATTTTTACAGTGGGCTGCTAAACGGCGAATCTTGCGATGAGTCACCTTACTAGCGGTTAAATTAGCCACCACTCCATTACTAAAACCAAGGGTTGCAGTGACATAATCGAGATAACCGGAATCAGTGGCAGCGCGACTACCACTAGCGGTTAATTTCACCACGGGAGCAGCGACTAATTCTAAAATTAAATCTATATCGTGGATCATTAAATCTAACACCACCGACACATCATTAGCGCGCTGGGAATAGGGACTCATGCGATGGGATTCAATCGCTAGAATCTCCTCGGTTTTCAAGACCTTCGATAACTCCTGGAAAGCGGGATTAAAACGCTCGATATGACCCACTTGCAGAATACAATCGTGATCGGCTGCCGCGTTGACTAAAGATTCCGCTTCACTAATACTAGCGGCGATCGGTTTCTCGATCAAGGTATGTACTCCCCCTTGCAGACAGTCCATCCCGACTCGATGGTGTAACCGTGTGGGGACAGCGATACAAACCGCATCTACCCTAGGTAAGAGATCTAAATAATTTTCAAAAAAACGGACTCGGTATTTACTGGCAGTTTCCAGTCCCTTTTCGACGTTGACATCGGCCACCCCGACGAATTCCACGTCTTTTAATAAACTCAGGATGCGACTATGGTGTTGTCCCATGTTACCGACCCCGATAACCCCGACTTTAATCGGTTTGAGTTGATTTCTGTTACCCGGAAAGTTTGCTGGTTGATTGGACATGAATTTTAGACTCCTGTGTTCACACTCCCCACGCCACTTGATTAAATTAATCAAGCTGATTTTGTCGATGAATTACCAAGATGGTATCATGGTTATCCAGATTCTGACACGATGTCGGTGTCAATGGGGGTTCTGAGAAGATTTTCTGATTTCACCTGCGGGTTTTCACTCCTAAATGCTTATCAAAAAATCATCCCTGAGTAGCGAGGACTACATATGGACAATTCAACGGATTTTAACTCCTTACGGGGATTAAGTGTTTTTTTGCTAGGAATGATGGGATCTGGCAAATCCACCCTGGGAGAGTTGCTTTCACGACGGTTACAATATCGTTTTTTTGATACAGATATATTAATAGAAAGGGTCGCAGGGAAGAAAATCAGGGAAATTTTTGCCGACGAGGGAGAAGCGACTTTTCGGGAGTTAGAAACCCAAGTTTTGGCCGAATTATCCTCTCTGACTAAAACTGTGGTTGCCACCGGGGGAGGGATGGTTTTAAAACCGATGAATTGGAGTTATCTTCGTCACGGTTTAATGATTTGGTTAGATGTTCCTCTCGAAGTTTTGGTTAAACGTTTAAAACAAGATACCTCTCGTCCCTTGCTTCAGTCCACTGATTTAGAAAGTAAACTGGAATTATTATTAGAACAAAGACGAGGACTTTATGCAGAAGCAGATCTTCGGATTGTTGTTTCTGACCTAGATACACCTGCTGATATCGTTGAGAAAATTTTAACAGCAATACCGACGGTGATTAAAGATTTTCATCCAGAAAGAGACAATAACTAATGATAGCAGCTTCAATTTTTGATTTACCTGAACTAATTCCTGACCGAGAAATTCTGGAAATTTTAGCCCAAAGTCAGGCTATTCGTCTGGAAAGAATTATTTCCACCGGTCAAACCACTACCAGGGGTCAATGGTACGATCAATCCGAGTTTGAATGGGTGATTTTATTACAGGGATTCGCTGAGATTAGTTATGAAGATGGCAGCCAAGTTAATCTGCAAGCGGGGGATTATCTCCTAATTCCTCCTCACCAAAAACATCGCGTCGAATTTACCAGCAATAATCCCCCCTGTATTTGGTTAGCTATCCACTATCGCTAGTAAACTATAGTTTCTGACTATTGCCAGCGATCGAATAAATCGGTTAAAACGATATTAGAAAACAAAAAACCTTCGGGGTCGCTTAATCTTACCCTGGTATCCCCCTCAATTATTACTAGATTACGCTGTTTATGCGGATATAAGACCTCTAACATTGCTTTTTTGATTTCCGAACCAAAATTAGCTTCAATTGCGGGTAAACTCACCCCTTCCGCTAACCTTAACCCTAGCATCAAGGTTTCGAGAAGATCATCGATAAAACTATTTTTCTCCACGTCAATTGGGCAGCCTTCTTTTACCCAAGCGAAATAGTCGCGACTTTTGCGCGGACGGGTAAAACGTTGTTGATGAAGATAACTAGCAGCCCCCATACCAAAGCCGTAATAGGGACGATTTTCCCAGTAAACTCGATTATGTCGGCATTGATAACCCGGTTTGGCATAGTTAGAAATTTCGTAATGTTGATAACCGGCTAAAGCTAGTTTTTCACTGGCTAAAACATACATTTTTGCGGTGGTTTCATCATCGGGTAAGGGTTTTTTCCCCGGTTGATACTGTTTACCGAAAGGAGTAACCGCTTCTAAGACCAAATCGTAACAGGAAAGATGGGCCGGTTGCAGTTCGATCGCTTTTTCTAGGGAATTTTCCCAATCTGTCAGGGTTTGTTGTGGCAATCCCGAAATCAAATCCAAACTATAGTTAACTATTGCCAATCCCTGAATTAATTCCAATGCCTGATAGATATCCTTAACGGTATGCGATCGACCAGAAACCTGTAATAATGGTTCTTGAAAAGCCTGTACTCCTAAACTAACCCGATTGACTCCTGCGCTAAGATAACCCTGTAATTGTTCTAAACTAAAGGTAGCCGGATCAATCTCCATAGAAATCTCTATATCGGCCGCAAAATCAAACTTTTTGGCTAAAGTATCCAGAATTGCCCCTAATAATTCCACCGGTAACAGGGAAGGAGTCCCCCCCCCAAAAAAAATTGTTTCTAGGGGTTTCCCCGTCCCCTGACTAAGGCTAATTTCTTCTTGTAATATTTCCACATACTCAACCACAGGGGGAAAAGTCGCCGGATTGGTGTGATTACCGACGACAAAAATCGGGAAATCACAGTAAAAACAGCGCCGACGACAAAAGGGGATATGAATATAAACCGAGGTTACGGGGTGAAAATAGGGCATTTTATCAAGGAAAAAGGGAGAAGGGGGTTGGGGTGTGGGGAGAGAGAATTATGAATTATGAATTATAAATTATGAATTGGGAGTGGAGAGTGGGGAGAATAAATAAAAACAATCTCCTATCTCCTGTCTCCCGTCTCCCGTTTTCTGTCTCCCGACTCCTGACGACCGACTCCTACTGTAATTTCGTTTATCTTCGTTAAGATGTATTATGGCTGGGGAGAACATCTCCTAGAATGGAGGCAACTTTCCCGACACAAATTAGGAGAAGCCCACGGATATAATGTAAAAGTATCCATACTCATTATTTTATCTACCGTCATTCCCCTCTATCCTCTCTGGTATTATCCCCATGCTTGATGCTGTCATAATTTTATTATTCGTCTTCGCCATTGCCAGTATTGGTTATAGTGGTGTGGACTTGCTGCCAGTTGCTGTCCAGTCGCAAATCAGCAATATTGAAGCTTTACGCTGGTTATCGGCGGGTTTTGCCTCAATTATTGGTTTAGCCCTCGGTTTAGTTGCCCAAACTACCTATCGTCGTCTAGAAACCCAAGTACGACAAACTCCGATCGAAGTTATTTTAACCCGTTCGGTCGGTCTAGTTATTGGTTTGTTGATTGCTAATCTGATCCTAGCCCCGATTTTTTTCCTACCGATTCCCAGAGAATTCTCGTTTATCAAGCCGATAATCGCCATTTTAGGCAGTGTTATGTTTTCCTATCTGGGGGTTAGTTTAGCTGATACCCACGGTCGCACTTTTTTGCGTCTGATTAACCCAAATAGTATGGAATCAATTTTAGTGGCAGAAGGGACCCTGCAAGCGGCCGCCACCAAAGTTGTTGACACCAGTTGTATTATCGATGGTCGTATCGAACAATTGTTAGACACGGGATTTATCGAGGGACAGATACTCATTCCCCAATTTATCCTTCAGGAATTGCAACAGTTAGCGGATGGCAGTAACGACCAAAAACGAGTCAGAGGAAGACGAGGATTAGACATCTTAAACCGGATGCAGCAAGAATTCCCCGATCGCATTGTCATTCATCCCGCCGATTATGAGGATATTAGCACCGTAGATGCTAAATTAGTCCATCTTGCCCAAGAAATTAACGCCACCTTGCTCACTAACGATTATAATCTCAGTAAAGTGGCCAATCTGCAAAAAGTCACCATCTTGAATGTCAACGATCTCGCCCAAGCAGTACGCCCGATCTACTTGCCCGGGGATACTTTGGATCTGAAAATTCTCAAAGCAGGAAAAGAACCCACCCAGGGCATCGGTTATCTAGAAGATGGCACGATGGTAGTGGTAGAGGAAGGAAAAGATTATCTAGGGGGAGAATTGCGGGTAGTGGTGACATCTGCATTGCAAACCTCGGCTGGACGGATGATTTTTGCTAAACCCCAAAATTCCCTGATTGCTTGAAGGGAATAAAACCAAAAAAGCCTCAAATACAGGGCCAGAGGGGATTGTATTTGAGGCTTTTCATTTTTTAAGGGAAGTTAAGTCACTAACTGAACTATCTAGCCAATTTATATCTAAATTAGGCCGGTTTATTGATTACAGCCATAGACTGACGGGCAAAACTAAAATAACCATCCCAGAATTGTTTCTGACTATCGAGGGCAACTTTGGTGGCGGTTTCTTGGGCGGTTAGGTAGGATTTCACCCATTCTTGTTGATATTCGAGGGATTTAACCAAAGTTTCCGGAAACTCAAACACTGGTGTAGTCGTGGGAACACCATTACCCCAAGCGGACAGAAGTAGTTTCTGCCATTCTGCTAGGTATTTTTGGTATTCTTCAAGATAATTGGTGTTCATAGAAGTCAAACCGCTAACTAGCCCATCTGGAAGGAGATGGTGAGAAAGTGGGGCGGTGTTGCCACCTTCTCGAAAGCAAAAATTGCGCCGAGATAAAATATAATATTCTATCCCTTCTTTAATTATAACCTGAGTTTGCGATCAGCCCCAATCTTTATGCGATCGCAATGGGCTTGTCCTATTTTTTTGATGACTCGGAACTGACGCTAAAATAGTCCTACTCTAGCCATTTTCTCCCAACTATGATCGATCGCCCTATTCATGTAATTGGTGGAGGATTAGCGGGGACTGAGGCGGCGTGGCAGATAGCCCAAGCAGGTATTCCCGTGATCCTGCACGAAATGCGCCCAATTCGCTCTAGTCCCGCCCACCATAGCCAATTTTTAGCCGAATTAGTCTGTAGTAACTCCTTTGGTGCCATGGCGGTGGATCGCGCTACTGGGTTACTCCATGAAGAATTACGACGCTTAAATTCTCTAGTTATTGCCCAGGCCGATCAGCATAGTGTCCCCGCAGGAGGGGCTTTAGCGGTTGATCGAGGGGTCTTTAGTCGAAATTTGACGGAAATCTTGGCCAACCACCCTCTAGTCACCTTAAAACGTCAGGAGATCACGGAAATTCCCCAGGATGGTATCGTTGTTTTAACCACTGGACCGTTAACCAGTGCTGCTTTAGCCGCAGATCTGCAAAATTTTGCCGGACTGGACTATCTGAGTTTTTTTGATGCCGCTAGTCCGATTATTCTGGGGGAATCGATCGATCGATCGATCGCTTTTCTGGCCTCCCGTTACGATAAAGGTGAGGCCGCCTATCTCAATTGTCCTATGGATCGGGAACAATACCTGCATTTCTGGCAAGAGTTAAAACAGGCAGAACAAGCGGAATTAAAGGATTTTGAGCGAGAAAATGCCAAATTTTTCGAGGCTTGTCTGCCGATCGAAGAATTAGCCAGTCGGGGAGAGGATACCATGCGTTTTGGTCCCCTGAAACCGGTGGGATTAGCGGATCCCAGATATCCGGATCAACGTCCCTACGCAGTTATACAGTTGCGAATGGAAGATAAAGCGGGGCAATTGTGGAATATGGTGGGATTTCAAACTAATTTAAAATGGGGAGAACAAACACGGGTTTTCCGTCTGATTCCGGGGTTAGAAAAGGCCGAATTTGTCCGCATGGGGGTGATGCACAAAAACACCTTTATCAATTCTCCCCAGTTATTATCCTCCAGTCTCCAGTTTAAATCGCGACCGACGCTATTAGCGGCAGGACAGTTAATCGGCACGGAAGGCTATACGGCTGCGGCTGCTGGGGGATGGTTAGCGGGAACTAATGCCGCTCGTTTAGCTTTAGGATTAGAAACGGTGACATTGCCAACCACAACGATGATGGGGTCATTATTTGAGTTTATCAGCAGTGCCGAACCGAAACATTTTCAACCGATGCCGCCAAATTTTGGCATTTTGCCGAATTTTACCAGAAAAATCCGCAATAAACGGGAACGTTACGGTCAATATGCCGATCGCTCTTTGCAGGATTTAGAAGCATGGTTGAATCAGCTAAAAACTCCCTGTCTCGTCTAACTGTCAATCGCTAAATCGATCGCCCATAATAGAGAAGGAACCTATTTCTTTCTCTATCGCTATGCCAAACTCTGATTTTTTCCCTCCCCAATCCTACAGTCAAGAGGATGTGCAGGAAATTCTCTATTTGGCTATCTCCCGTCAAGGGGATAAGGGAGAAATTACCCGCCAACAGTTGTTAGAAATTGCCGACGATTTAGCTATTGAAGTTAAAGACTTAGAAGCGGCGGAAAAGGACTGGCAAGAGTCAAAAATGCTCAGTTATAAACGGCAAGAATTCGATCGCTTTCGTCGCGAGGAGCTAAAAAATAAAACCGTTCGCTATCTGATTATTAATAGTTTTTTTATTATCATTAATTTAATTAGTGCGGGAACAATTTCTTGGGCAATTTATATCTTTTTGTTGATGGGTTTACCTCTTTCTCTCTCGGCTTGGAAAACTTTTCAAAATCAAGGAATTGCCTACGAAGAAGCATTTAAACGCTGGAAAATTAAGGAGGAAATGAAAGAGTCTTTTACAAATCTTTGGACACAAGTTAAAAAGTTTTTACAGTTTTAATACTGTTGAAAAAGGAAGATTTTTAAGGGAAAAACTCTCTTCTAAAATCGGGCGTTACTTTCGATTTTTTCCCTCAATCCAAGCTTTTGGGGGGTTCTACCCCCCAAACCCCCCGTTGGGGGCGTGGCGCCGCCCCCAAACCCCCCGCGCATTAGTTTTTCGGTGGGATGCTTACACGCAATTGTTCATATATTTGTACCAGTTTAAGAGTCACTGATAATTGCTGATTATCGGTGTTTCTGCAAAATCGAGAGGCAGCCTTTTTGTTAACCACAAAGGACACAAAGTTGAGCTTTCCACGACTACTTACTGTCATCAAAAATATCTAACTGCTGCAGAGAGGGGGAATTATCCGACTTAACAGGTTTAATTTTCTTAATTCCTTGACGCAAACCGATCGCAATTTTACTATGTTTTTCGATTTGACCCATCACCTGCATGGCACGATCGATCACAGAAGCTGGTAAACCGGCTAATCTCCCCGCTTCGATACCATAGGATTTATCTGCGCCTCCCGGTCGTACTTGGTGCAAAAATACTATCTCATGGGGTAATTCTTTGACTGTTACCTGATAATTAGCCACATTCTCTAAAATTGAAGCTAATTCGTTCAGTTCATGGTAGTGAGTCGCGAAAATCGTCCGCGATTGCAGTACCGTGGCTAAATACTCCGCCACAGACCAAGCTATGGATAAACCGTCAAAAGTGGCTGTCCCCCGGCCAATTTCGTCTAATAATACTAATGATCTGTCCGTGGCGTGATTGAGAATATTGGCGGTTTCGTTCATTTCCACCATAAAGGTGGATTGGCCAGTAGCGAGGTCATCCACAGCCCCCACCCGGGTGAAAATGCGATCGCAGATAGAGATTTTGGCCGACTTTGCCGGGACAAAACTGCCGGTTTGAGCCAACAATTGAATTAATCCCACCTGTCGCAGATAACAACTTTTGCCACTAGCATTGGGACCGGTGAGAATAATCAAGTCGGGGTATTCTAAAGCTTCCTGATTGCCCAAATTAATCGAATTCGGCACAAAAAAGCCGGCCCCAAGGGATTGTTCCACCACGGGATGACGACCATCTTTAATATCGATAAGACGACCATCCGCGATTTCCGGGCGACAATATCCCTGATAAACGGCGATTTCTGCCAATGCTGCCAACACATCCAAAGCGGCGACTTTTGTGGCCACTTCCCGGATTTCTGGGGAAAATTCGGCCACTTGACGGCGTAAATCGCTAAAAATCTCGTATTCTAACTTATTTAATTCATCTACTGCCGTCAGAATTATATTTTCTTTCTCCTTTAACTCGGTGGTGATATAACGTTCCTCATTGACTAAAGTTTGCTTACGCACATAATCTTTTGGGGCGAAATCAGCTTTACTGCGGGGTAAACTGATATAATAACCGAAAGTTTTGTTATAACTAACCTTAAGGTTACTAATACCCGTTCTTTCTTTCTCTGTCGTCTCCAGATTCTTAAACCAATCGATTACGTCCTGATAGTCGCGCCGCAGGGCATCCAATTGGGCATCAATTCCCTCGCGAATCACCCCCCCTTCCTTGAGATGCAGCGGAGGAGATTCCACCAGATGCGCTATCACCTGCTGGCCTAATTTTTCTAAATCGGCGGGAATTTGCTGTAAAGCTTTCAAATATGGCGAATTTCCCGAAGCAACCAAAGCCGCTAAATCGGCTAATTTGACTAAAGATGCCGCTAGGGAAAGTAAATCGCGGGCGTTAGCAGTTCCTGCGCCGACACGGCCGCTTAAACGTTCTATATCGTAGATTTCCCTTAATTTTTGCCTAATATCTTGGCGCAGGGCAGGGTTATCCTTTAACTCTTGGATAGTATCTTGACGGGCGCGAATACCGCGAGAATCTAAGAGAGGTTGCAATAACCAACGACGTAAGGCGCGACTACCCATGGCTGTACAGGTACGATCGATCGCCCATAATAGAGAACCATAGAAGCTACCATCGCGCACCGTTTGGGTAATTTCAAGGTTGCGACGGGTTTGCCCATCTAAAATCAAAAATTCGGAGATAGAGTAGGTTTTTAAAGGTTGTAGGGGGACTTGATTGGCTTTTTGGGTATCTTCAATGTATTCTAATAGGCCTCCAGCTGCGCGAATAGCGAGGGGTAAATGTTCGCAGCCCATCCCTTCTAGGGAACGCATTTTATAGGTGATTAGGAGACGATTTTTCGCTTCTGTGAGAGTAAAGATAGTTTGGGGACGGAGAGAATAACAAAAACTATCGGGTAAACAGGGGGGGAGATGGTCGGATTTTTCCCCAGGGCGCAAAATACGGTTTAAATCGGGGGCATTGATGGGAAAAAGGATTTCCGAGGGTTGTAACCGGGTTAATTCTAGGCTTAAAGACGTTAAATCGCTGGCTTGGGTGGTGTAGAATTCTCCGGTGGAGATGTCTGCATAGGCTAATCCCCAATTTTCTCCAGTTATAACCACTGCGGCTAGAAAATTATTCTTTTTTGCGTTTAACATTCCCTCATCGGTGAGGGTTCCGGGGGTGAGAAGCTTGGTGATAGCGCGTTCTACTAGCCGTTTTTCGGCGGCTGCTTCCGTTGAATCTTCTACTTGGTCACAAATCGCCACCGCATAGCCTTTTTCCACCAATAAACGACTATAGCGCTCTAGGGCGTGGTGGGGAACCCCAGTCATGGCGACTCTCCCAATACCTTTACCCCCTTCCTTGCTGGTGAGAACTAATTCTAATTCTCTGGAGATAATCACCGCATCCTGAAAGAAACACTCGAAAAAATCGCCCACACGATAGAGTAAAAGGGCATTAGGATAGGTTTCTTTTACCTCCACATAATGCTGGTACATGGGGGTGAGTTTACTGCGATCGAGTCCGCGATAATCACGATGGGGATCCTTATTGGTAGCCGGTGGTTCTGGGGGAAAATCCGAGGGGAGAGTCATGGGTCAAAGAAAGCTGGACAATGTTTTAATCAACTATTCCCCACCCCTTGGCTAAGTGGGGAGTTTCTGACGCTTCTTCGTTGATGGCGGTTGCCTCATACTTTGCGCACAAGGTATAAGCTCACCGACTCTGCGTCACACATAGGCTCGTTCCAAGCGCCTGATATAATTAAGCATAACCTGAGGGATGGCTACATCGGCGTTGGGTTCTTCCTGGTTTCTTGTGTTACTTTTTGTTATAAATTAAAGCAAGTAAACAGCTTAAGTCGAAGATGGGTGGGGCTCTTTTAGAAAGACGTATGGCAAGTCAAACAAGCATCGCTGTGTGTCTTGAAGTAGTAGAACAACAAGCTTGAATCACAGTTGTGAGCAAAGGAACACCATCTTGATACAAAGCCCGATGATGCCGTTGATGCTCTTGCTGTAAATGAAAGTGCCAATAATTAGGCCAATCACCGCTAACCTGAAGGGAGCGAAGACGTAAAACCGCCTCAGCACCCTTGAGACTCCATCTCGCCCCCGTAATGTCCATGGGGTCTTTAATCAAGTAACGACAAGTCCCCTCAATGACCCCCGTAGCAATGGGAAAACCTGCCGCCAAATAATCTTGATAGGGGAGATAATCGCGATGATTAAGCAAATAATTGGCACATTTATCCACAGAAGTGGGTTGTTCGGGAGTCAATTTCAGCCGAGTAGCACAACCACGCATCGCGGAAGCGACAGAACTCGATTTACCTTCAAGAATAGGCAGTAAACGTTCACTCACCGAATCTTCGGCTGCTTGGCTACTGGGAGCATGAAACACAAAGGCTGCTTTCCAGAGATATTCAATCACATGAATCAGGTCGAGAACAATTGTCAGGCGGATGTCGTGTTTTTCAGCCGATTCTTGGAGTAGACGTAATTGTGTCTGATTACGATCAACTAAGGCAACCCAGTTTTTTTGTTGATGAGGATCACGGGACAAAGCTTCGTCAAATGCCTCGGAAATTACGCTTTCGGGTTCTTTGACCAAACTCGCCCATACCCGCTTGGCTTGTGGTCGAGGACGCTTGATACCCTGAGCGGGTTTGGGATTGACGATTTGTGCTGCGGTACGGCTCAATGGGTTAATGGTATAAACTGCCGCTACGGTAGCCATCCGCTTTGAGTTGCGCTTTTGGTAATGATTCGGTAGTAGTGGCGTAGCTCTCTTGCTTACCTGGTATGAATTGTGTAAAATATTTATTAATAAAAATAATTGGAACCCGATCAGTCTTTAAACTTCTAGCTTGATCATGACTTTTCTGATAAATATCTTTTTCTGGCTCCTGTCTGGCTTACTCAAATATCAGTCTAGCACCGAACAAAGTACCCCCCCCTAGTTCACCTCTATTCCCCTGTCCTAATTGTGGTTCTCACCATAGTATCAAGAATGGTTCTATTCATAATCGAAAACCCAAACGTCAATGTAAAGAATGTGGTCGTCAGTTTGTGATCAATCCCACTAATAAAACCGTCTCTGACGAAACCCAACAATTAATTGATAAACTCTTGCTCGAACGAATTTCCTTACGAGGAATTGCTAGAGTAACAGGGGTAAGTTGGTCATGGTTACAAAATTATGTCAACGTCTCGACTTCGCGGTTCGGCGGTTCGGCTGAGCTCACCGTCGAAGCCTCGACGTTGACCCGTTCGGATTTCGGCGTGACCTTTTTTCGAACGCTTCGCTCACGGCCGAAGCCTGAGAGAAGCCGAAGGGTGGTCTTTGGTTTTTTCTAAGACGATAAAGGTTTATATTTGGCTGGCAATTGATAGAAAAACAAGGGAAATTATTGGTTGCTATTTAGCCGTAGGTTGGGTTGACGTAAGGAAACCCAACTATAGTACGCTTAGATTGACCCAAGGAAACCCCACAAAAGGTCATGAGAAGCGATCGCCGATTCCGACGGATTTAGGTGTTGGCTGTTGGGTTTCGCTTTCCCCTAAAATTGAGAGGTCTTCTTTAACCTATTGATTCGCTCAACCCAACCTACAAAATTAGACTTTGATTAAGTATTGACTGATTCTAGATGCCTTAAAATCTGTTCTCTTAAATTATCCAAATAATTCTCTACCACATCCCAAACTGTATTAAGGTCAATTCCTCCTAAATAATCATGTACTAAAATATTCCTAAAACCAGAAATATTACGCCAGTCAACATCGGGAATATTTGCCTTTAATTCCTCCGAAAGCCGTTGAGTTGATTCTGCCAAGGTTTGTAAGCGTCTAATGATAGCATCGCTGATCATTGAATTAGCAAAAAACTCCTGTTTTCCTCCTTGGGAATACTCCTTAATTTTATCAATACAGTCTAAAATGTATCCAAGATAAACTTGATCTTCATTCATAACTTAATTGCCTCCTTTAAGATTCGCTGTTTAATTAGATGATGAAGGCTTTTTTCAGTTACTACATCCACTTTACACCCTAAGAGATCCTCTAAATCAAGTAATAATCCACCTGGAAACCAAGGGGATGTTTTAGCTAAATCATAATCAATTAAAAAATCAATATCACTATTTTCGGTTTCCTCACCTCTAGCAACGGAACCAAATACACGCACATTAAAAGCACCATGTTTGGTGGCAATTTTTAGGATATCCTCTCGTTTGTCTTGTATGAGTTGTTTTAGGGTCATAAAATAACATCCATCCCGAAGGTTTTTAATGAACAGTTAACAGACTAGACTAGAAAAAACTAAATACTGATAACAATTATCGTCGGTTGAATTGACCCAAGGAAACCCCACAAAAGGTCATGAGAAGCGATCGCCTATTCAGACGGATTGAGGTGTTGGCTGTTGGGTTTCGCTTTCCCTCTAAAATTGAGAGGTTTTCTTTAACCTATTGATTCGCTCAACCCAACCGACGGACTCAACCCAAGAAAAAGGACTAGACCGCGCCCAATTCCCGTAGGAGTTCCATAACCTTTTCATAGGCCGCCGCGTTTCCTTGCCGGCGGTACAGTTCAGCGGCTTGTCGGAAATCTCCGATCGCTTTTTCCGTTTCTTGTCGAGAGTAATAAAGAATCCCCCGAAAGCCGTAAGCCAGGGCCAATTGCGGATTAATCTCGATCGCTTTGTTGTAATCGGACAGAGCGAGGTCAGGTTCTTGCTGTTGGTGGTAATAAAGAACCCCCCGATTCAGGTAAGCCATTGCGTCTCGGGGATTAATGTTGATCGCTTTGTTGTAATCAGACAGGGCGAGGTCGGGTTTCTGCTGTTGGTAGTAAAGAATCCCCCGATTGACGTAAGCCTCGGCATCTCGGGGATTAAGCTCGATCGCTTTGTTGTAATCAGACAGGGCGAGGTCGGGTTTCCCCTGTTCTTTGTAAATAACCCCCCGATTGTAGTAAGCGTCGGCATCTCGGGGATTAATATTGATCGCCTGATTGTAATCGAACAGGGCGAGGTTGAGTTTTCCCTGTTCGTGGTAAAGATTCCCGCGATTGAGGTAAGCGATTGCGTCTCGGGGATTAATCTCGATCGCCTGATTGAAATCGGACAGGGCGAGGTCGGGTTTCCCCTCTTCGTGGTAAAGATTCCCGCGATTGAGGTAAGCCAGGGCGTATAGGGGATTAATGTTGATCGCCTGATTGTAATCGAACAGGGCGAGGTCGAGTTTCCCCTGTTCGTGGTAAAGAAACCCCCGATTGTTATAAGCCTCGGCGTATTGAGGATTAATCTCGATCGCCCGATCAAAATCGGATAAGGCGAGGTCGAGTTTCCCCTGTTCTTTGTAGAGATTCCCCCGATTGTAGTAAGCCATTGCGAATCGGGGATTAATCTCGATCGCCCGATCAAAATCGGATAAGGCGAGGTCGAGTTTCCCCTGTTCTTTGTAGAGATTCCCCCGATTGTTGTAAGCCATTGCGTACTGGGGATTAATGTTGAGCGCCTGATTGTAATCGGACAGGGCGAGGTCGAGTTTCCCCTGTTCTTTGTAGAGATTCCCCCGATTGTTGTAAGCCATTGCGTACTGGGGATTAATGTTGAGCGCCTGATTGTAATCGGACAGGGCGAGGTCGGGTTTCCCCTGTTCGTAGTAAAGATTCCCGCGATTGTTGTAAGCATCGGCATATCGGGGATTGATGTTGATCGCTTTGGTGAATTCAGCGAGGGCGAGATCGTATTTTTCCTGTTGGATGTAGTCAACTCCCCGGTTATAGTGGCCGATCGCGTCTTGATTGTTCCCTTGAGCGATCCGGGTTTCGGCTGGTTGTCGGCTCTCTAGCGCCATGACGGGGCGAACAGTCGCAAGGGTGGAAAGGCTGATTAGGCTAACGGTGGTAAGAAGGGCAAAGGATTTCATGGCTAGTTCCTCGGTGGGGATGGTTTTAAATTCTACTTAGGGTTGGCTGAATATCGGTGTAAATCCTGCTAAAAAAGGTTTTTGGGCTAAAAAAGCCTAAAAATATTATCCAACAAGGTTTTTAGATTTATTCAGCAACCCCTACTTAATTCATAGGCTGCTTTTTTGGGAATATACAGAATAGGCTTTTTTTGTCTAAAAAGCACTAGGCTACTACTATCTAAAGTAATTAGAAAGTAGTAAGAGCGATCACTTTTTTTTAAATCCTACAGTAATCATTTTTCCATAGCTCCTTTGCTTCCTTGTAGCCTTGTTTGATTGGCACTGTGAATTTATCTGTCACCAGTAAGACTTTTGATAATCTTTTTAGCCAATCGCTCATTAATTTCTCGATGTCTGGGAATTGGTTCTGTTTTTCCAGTATCTGGATTATGGTAAATATCATGTTTCCCTCCACGTCTAATCAAGTAGCAGCCAGCTTGCTCCAATTGTGCAATTAAATCATGTCTTTTCATGCGAATTCAAACTCTGCAACTCTCTTGATTCCGGGGATTTCTTCCGTAGTAAATGTTCTGTAGAGATCGATCAGGTTTTCGATTAATTCTTCTAAGTCAACACCTTGGGTCCAATGATCGGGAAATTCATTCAAATAGCCCAAGAACATCCCATCTGATTCTTTCCAATATGTATAGGGAATCCTCATGGTGAAATCCTCATTCTGCGTTGCTAACGATATTAAGTTGACCCCTATTATAACGGAATTGCTCTCAAGCCACGATCAGCTTTATTATCAGGGTTGGCAGCGAGATTGCCGCCTGACATTCGTTAATGCAGCCGACAAAATTTGCGATCGCCGATTCCGACGGATTTAGGTTTTGCGTGTTGGGTTTCCCTTTCCCCTAAAATTGAGAGGTTTTCTTTAACCCATTGATTCGCTCAACCCAACCGACGGACTCAACCCAAGAAAAAGGACTAGACCGCGCCTAATAGCCGTAGGATTTCCATAACCGCTTCATATAACGCCGCGTTTCCTTGCTGGCGGGACAGTTCGGCGGCTTGTCGGAAATCTCTGATCGCTTTTTCCCTTTCTTGTAGAGAGTAATAAAGAATCCCCCGATTGCTGTAAGCCTCGGCGAATCGGGGATTAATGTTGAGCGCCTGATTGTAATCGGACAGGGCGAGGTCGGGTTTCCCCTGTTGGTGGTAAAGAACCCCCCGATTCAGGTAAGCCATTGCGTATCGGGGATTAATGTTGATTGCCTGATTGTAATCGGACAGGGCGAGGTCGGGTTTCCCCTGTTCTTTGTAAAGAAGCCCCCGATTGTTGTAAGCCCCGGCGAATCGGGGATTAATGTTGAGCGCCTGATTGTAATCGGACAGGGCGAGGTCGGGTTTCCCCTGTTCGTCGTAAATAACCCCCCGATTGTAGTAAGCCTCGGCCAATCGGGGATTAATGTTGAGCGCCTGATTGTAATCGGACAGGGCGAGGTCGGGTTTCCCCTGTCCGGCGTAAAGATTCCCGCGATTGAGGTAAGCTTCGACGTATCGGGGATTAATGTTGAGCACCTGATTGTAATCGGACAGGGCGAGGTCTGGTTTCCCCTGTTCTTTGTAAAGATTCCCCCGATTGTAGTAAGCCTCGGCGAATCGTGGATTAATGTTGAGCGCCTGATTGTAATCGGACAGGGCGAGGTCTGGTTTCCCCTGTTCTTTGTAAAGAACCCCCCGATTGTTGTAAGCCTCGGCGTATTGAGGATTAATGTTGAGCGCCTGATTGTAATCGGACAGGGCGAGGTCTGGTTTCCCCTGTTCTTTGTAAAGAAGCCCGCGATTGACGTAAGCCTTCGCATACCGGGGATTAATGTTGAGCGCCTGATTGTAATCGGACAGGGCGAGGTCGGGTTTCCCCTGTTCGTCGTAAATAACCCCCCGATTGTAGTAAGCCTCGGCCAATCGGGGATTAATGTTGAGCGCCTGATTG
>NZ_BJKP01000009.1:128126-133947 GCF_008974145.1 Microcystis aeruginosa NIES-4325
GGGGATTAATGTTGAGCGCCTGATTGTAATCGGACAGGGCGAGGTCGGGTTTCCCCTGTTCGTCGTAAATAACCCCCCGATTGTAGTAAGCCTCGGCCAATCGGGGATTAATGTTGAGCGCCTGATTGAAATCGGACAGGGCGAGGTCTGGTTTCCCCTGTTGTTCGTAAAGAACCCCCCGATTGTAGTAAGCCTTTGCGTATCGGGGATTAATGTTGAGCGCCTGATTGAAATCGGACAGGGCGAGGTCGGGTTTTTCCTGTTGTTTGTAAAGAACCCCCCGATTGAGGTAAGCCTCGGCGTATCGGGGATTAATGTTGATCGCTTTGGTGAATTCAGCGAGGGCGAGATCGTATTTTTCCTGTTGGATGTAGTCAACTCCCCGGTTAAAGTGGCCGATCGCGTCTTGATTGTTCCCTTGAGCGATCCGGGTTTCGGCTGGTTGTCGGCTCTCTAGCGCCATGACGGGGCGAACAGTCGCGAGGGTGGAAAGGCTGATTAGGCTAACGGTGGTAAGAAGGGCAAAGGATTTCATGGCTAGTTCCTCAGTGGGGATGGTTTTAAATTCTACTTAGGGTTGGCTGAAAAAGTTTTTCCCGGGGGCAGGGTGTGGGGTGTAGATCACTCCAAGGGTTGGCAGTTTTTGATTTCAAAAAAGCCTAAAAATATTAATCCAACAAGGTTTTTAGATTGATTCAGCAACCCCTACTTAATTCATAGGCTGCTTTTTTGGGAATATGCAGAATAGGGCGAGCAATTTTTTTTGTTTCGGATACAAACGGAAAAAGCGCCGCAATCGGGAGCGCTTTGTTATCATTTAGTGAAAAATACTTGTTTTTTTCGATGCAATATGGTAAGCAAATCCCCGACGATTA
This sequence comes from Microcystis aeruginosa NIES-4325, assembly GCF_008974145.1. Lineage (GTDB taxonomy): Bacteria > Cyanobacteriota > Cyanobacteriia > Cyanobacteriales > Microcystaceae > Microcystis > Microcystis aeruginosa_G. The sequence continues at coordinate 129,002 of NZ_BJKP01000009.1, forward strand.
GCGATGCCGAATTAATTTGCCTCAGTTGTCAGGGCTTTTTTTGCCCAAAAAGCCGTAGTTTGGGTTGACGTGGGGAAACCCAACTATAGTACGCTTGGATTGACCCAAGGAAACCCAACAAAAAGCCATGAGAAGCGATCGCTCATTCAGACAGATTTAGGTGTTGGCTGTTGGGTTTCGCTTTCCCCTAAAATTGAGAGGTTTTCTTTAACCTATTGATTCGCTCAATCCAACCGACGGACTCTCTTGTAGGTTGGGTTGACGTAAGGAAACCCAAAAAAAAGTAATAAGAGGGGCGAAATAGCGATCACTTTTTTTTAAATCCTACAGTAATCATAGCAATTATTGTCGGTCAAACTTATCTTTTCTCCTGGTTTAAATCGTCAATTAATTACCTTACTCCTCTTCTATACTCATTAAAGTAGCGACTAAGAAATTCCTGGGGAGTAATGATGGGGATATTTTCAAAGTCATGTAATGTTAGTAAATCTAAATCTCCTGTAATAATAACTTCTGCTTGAATAACTATAGCGCTCGCTAAAATAACAGCATCATCTGCATCTCTAAGTTGAGGAACTTCTAGTAGTCTGTCAACACAAGGTTGTATAAGTTCTTGAACGATAGTCATCAGGTATGCAGTTGTATATCCACAATATTGTTTTCGAGATTGGAGTTTGGGTCGTTCTAATGTATCTTCTATATCAGCTAATATCTTTTGGGAGGCAAAGATTGTAATTCTTTGATTTTTAGCTAATTTAAGGATTTTACCCGGAACTCCTCCCCACAACAATCCTGAAATCCAAACATTGACATCTACAACAACTTTCATGAGTTGGCGCGTCTAATTTGGCGAGCTTCTTTAATCATCTGGCTAATCTCAGCCAGAGTCGGTTGATTGGGGTCTGGTTCCATTGCTTCTAGTCGCTCAAAGAATTGCTCTAGATTGACTTTATCTTGATGAACTTTTTTGAGAATGATGGAGTCTTCCGTCAGGGAAATCATGTATTTATCTCCTGGGTTGAGGCGGGTTTGAACTTCAGGAGGAAGTTCGAGGTTTCCTTCTCGATTGATTTGTATGAGTAGCTCTTTGGTCATCGGCTTCAAAATAAACTTTATTAACTTTAGCTGTTAAACAGACTTTATAAATAATCTGATCAAGTTAATTATATATATTTTAGCGAATTTTTCAAGCTAGGGCTTGCTACCTTGTAATCTAATCTGGGAATTGATGGCGCTCGGCGATTCGCGTTTGGAGAGGTAATGTTTCTCCCTCTACATTTATACTACCCCAGGAGAGTCATTCCACAGAATCAATACCACTGGCTACTTGATAACGGCTCCAGAACGGTTATTAGCGACGCTTGAGGGAAACCCAACCACACCAATGTCGTTAAGAATGTTGGGTTTCCCTCAAACCATTGAATCGAGCAGTTTTCTCCTAATTATTAAATCGCTCAACCAAACCTACAAGCTTCTATCTGATAACTGATAACTGATAACTGATTAAGACTTCACTCCCAGGTTAAAGAAAATCGTTCCCCGACGCACAGAATTTTCGCTACCTTGGCTGCTAATGGTAAGAGAACGCAGATTATTAAATAAAGGCTTAATCGATAATTCTAACACCCGCACGATCGGGAATTTTGCCTCGATTACCGGTTGCAATTGTCGCCAATCGACGTAAAAATAACCATCATTTTCTGCGGGTAAAGCAGTAATTGCCTGTCGAAACTTACCACTACTTAAGATGGGGTTTTTCTGTGCAGATAAAGCTAAACCCATCGCTTCCACAGAACTAGCGATAATTTCATAATTATCGACCCTAGTATGCACTCCCGTCACGAGCGTTTCTAGTTGCGCTTTTCCTCCTGGGACCGCCGTGGTTAACTTTGTCCAAGCTGTCACCGTTCGATCGAGTAAAGGCAGATTAACCACATTATAGCCGCGACTGCGGGCTAACTCATCCAAATGAGAGATCGCACTGTCCACCTCTACCCCCATCACCCGTTCCCCTAGAAAAACACTATCGGGTTCCATCCCCTTTGAACTAGGCACGAGAGCGAGGCTATATTCGCCTCTAACCCAGCTAAAAACGTCTTCAGGCAAATTTAAACCTAAAGGCGACTGGAAGCGGTTTAAGACCTGTGTTATTAATTCCTGTAGGGGACTATCTGCTTCTAACCCCTCCTCTACCTGAGTCCAAAAACGATTTAAATCCCGACTAGCGGCGACTAAAAGGCTATTTTCGCCGATAAAAGATAATGCTCCCACGGGACTAGATAAAATTGGTGCTTGGTCATCCTGTCCTAAGACTCCAATTAAGGCCGTTTGAGCGACTATTCCCCCGGATTTGAGGGTAAAAGCCGTGGCTAATCGTTGTTTCGCTTCGGGACTCTCCGAGACGGGTTGATTAGCAATCCAAGCCGATAACGGAGGTAAATTGCCGTAAACGATAGCTATACGCGGTTCGGTGATATTTTTTAGGGATTCTCGGTAATCGGGGCTATTTTTTAGGTTTAAATCTGGTACTTGCACGTTATTAAGTGCCTCGCGCAAAACCTTGATATTATTGGCAAAAAGCACCGTATCACCCACCACGGCACTAGCGAGAAAACGATTATTATCTCCCGCAGTCAAGGGACGTTGATAAATCAGGTTAATTCCCTTGTATAGTTCAAAAACAAGGTCAAATTTGCCCGAAACCGCCTGTTTTGAGTAGGAAGCTTGCAGAAATTCCTTAGCGCGTTCACCATCTTTACTTTGAATTGCCAAAAGATAACCCGGTTGGATACCATTATCGGTATCGCGATCGAAATCGAGGGAAGTAACAGCGAGGGTAATTTCTTCCCCTAACCAGGGTTTGATTTCCTTTTGATAATTTAATCCCGTTTTACCGAGCAGACTTTTTTCTAAATCCTTAATTTCTTGGTGGGAACGTCGTCGATTAGCCGGTGTAGCGATTAATTGACCAAAAGACTCTAAACGTTCGGGATTGACCAACAAGGATACCATAACCGGGGACTGTTTCGGCACAAAAATCGCCGCCGCCGGTTCCCGCATCACCCCACCTTTGAGCAAAGACAGAGGACTATCGGCGAGAATCCAAGCAAAACTGGCTGTGGCGACTCCTAGGAGAATGATTACCGTCGCACCTAAAATATAGAAAAACGATCGCAATTTCACAACCTTGCCCCGAGATGAACCATTAGCTATTTTAAGCCAGCAAATGACCCAAGAATTTCGATCGCTACAATTCTTACCGAAAATTTGGGTTTAAAGCCTACCCCTTCTAGCTCAAGTTTAGACTAATTTGAGCAAGAGTCAGTACAAAAAAACTGCTTGAGCAGAAAAAACGGGAAATCAAGTAAGATTACTAAATTTCCCGAAAATGACTTTGAAAAACTTGCAGGAATTTCGAGAAGCGGCAAACTATTAGGAACAGGCAAAGACGCGGTAATGGACTTGATGGACGCAGTGTTAGTAACCCGAAGTGTCCATTTGTTAAGAATTGTACAACCCTCTTGCTATAAGGCTTTTTATGTCATGAAACCCTAAATTTAGAATTGCTGTCCTGGAAGGGTCGCTCAGGGTTTTGGGGCAATTTTAGCGGTGATTGGTACACCCGCCTGTTTCCCCAAAACCCGAGGAAAATCCCAGGGCTGGCCTAAAGGCAAAAAACGGACTCCCAAAATCCCTGATCCTACGGTCAAAAAACGCTATTCTGCCCCGCCTAAATCGAAAAAGACCGCATCTTAATCCTTCATCCTGCTTTTTATCTCTTTCTCAGTCTTTTATCCCTAGCTGTGCCCATTTGGGCTGCAAATTAGTCTAAACAGAAGTAGGGACGTAGGACTCCCACATTGGCAGGCTTAATTTCCCGCTACAGATTACTGCTGTGACCATCCAGGCTAATGCCTTGAGGTGTCGCAGGTCTCGCCATTGGCTGTGTTGACACAGTAAAGAAAGTAGTTGAGCATAGAGACTGGTAGTGGTTGACATGGGAGGTTCGCTGATGTTCTGTTAATCTCAGCATTCCATATCCTGCTACCTTTTTCTCTTTCCACGCTATTTCAAGGGTTTCCGACACTTGTGTCAGGCACTCAGTTCCGACACAAGTGTCAGGCACTCAGGGTTGATTCATGAATCACTTTACTAAATTACCCGTTAAAAGTCGATACAAAAGTCTAGTCTCGTAAAACAGTAAGCGGCAAAGTCCATCTTTACCTAGCGCCTTAAAACTTGGTAGCTCTTGGGTGACTTTGGTTTTTTGCCCGGTTTTCTCGTTTTGAGTAAAATAGGAGTGACTTCTAGGATTTAGCCAAGAGTTTTTAAGTTTAGCGATAATCTCTGTTTTAGCGGGTTTATTCGGGCAAATAGTCACCATTGCGTGAGCGTACAAGTGAGAACGTACCAAGTCGGAACCCTTCCAGGACTTTTTAACCTTGTCCTGTTTGGCGGAAGTATCTCCAGAGACTTGATAAGAATAGGCTAAACCTAGATAAGCCTGAAACCTTCTCAGACTGATATCGTGATTACCTCTAAAATAGGGTTTACCGTTGACTAAGAATCTTTCGATAGGATAACAGTGTAGAAGTAATAAACTTTGAGTAACAGTCCCGAAAAGAAATTGGTCAAATACTTGGCAATAGGGCTTAAAATGACTTAACCCTAGTATTTCTCTTAACTCTTGTTCCTTAGCCAAGATTCTAGATTGATAAGTAATAATGTCACCAGCTAATAACCGACTATATTCCTTAATTCCAGTTCCGGCAGTGTCCTTAATAGACGGGTGTTTTCCGGCACCAGAAATATGCCCTAATGTTGGGTTATACCCCTTAACCCCGATATATTCAAAGTCTTTTTGAGCAATTTCAGGAAATTCACAACATAATCGCTGTCTAAGTTGATTAATCAAAGAGTTTTTATTCTTATCAAGTTGCTCTCTT
>NZ_BJKP01000010.1:0-46399 GCF_008974145.1 Microcystis aeruginosa NIES-4325
CCACTCCCCAAAAATGACTATCCCGCATTAAGTACATTTACTTTTGTGTCCTGTTGGATAGGTTTTGCGCTGGATAAAAGTATCGTCAGCATGAGAGACTTAAGCGCACGCCTGAAAATGCAAGGAATTAATGTCAATACGTCAACGTTTTCTAAGGCCAGTAAAATCCGAGAGACAGAACCATTTGAGAAAATCATCAATAAATTAAATAAAAGTTTAGTAAACAAAAAAGGAAAAGAAGCGGCTCAAGCTTTATTTCCAATTGACTCGACAATAATCTCACTGACAAGTAAACTGTTGTGGGCAAAAGGATGGCATCAAGTAAAATTATTTTGTGGAATAAATAGTATCACCACAGAAGTGGGGGGGATTGTGATCAATTTTGGTCAAGGACATGACTCTAAAGAAGGGAAAAAAACTAGAGAAGAAATTCCTGTAAATGGAGTTGGGGTAATGGACAGAGGCTTTTCTTCTAATGAAAGAATCAGAAAATTATTAGAGAAAAAAGACAAGCACTTTGTTTTAAGGGTAAAAAATGATATGAAGCTAGAAATGCTGGAAAATGGTCAGAGCAAGCTAGGAGCAGAAAAAAGAGAAGTAGAGGTAAGAATCGTTGAGTTTTGTGATCTAGAAAGTAAAAGTGAATTTCCGATAGCGACGGACTTACCCTTAGAAGGAGAAGGGGTGGTAAGTAATGAGGAAATTGCCGAAATGTATCGACAAAGATGGCAAATAGAACTTGTTTGGAAGTTCTTAAAAATGCAGCTAAAGCTTGACCGTCTAATCACAAAAAACGAGAGAGGAATTTGCCTACAAATTTATAGCTGTATCATCGCTTATTTAATTTTGCAGCTAATAGATATTGAAGAAGTATTTGGCAAAAGCTTATTAGATAAATTGCGCTATTTACAGAGTTTTATGTGTCAACATATCAGCTATGTACACTGGTTTAGAAAAATTGTCTATTCAATCTGAAAAATGGCGTTCTGGGGTTGTCATGTTCTTAAATGTAAAGTTTTGTTACGAGATTCAACATTTCTGCGACTAATCATATTCGGAATCTACTGTGGTTGTGACATCGCTTTTCTCCCTTTCTCAAAATTGCCACTGCAATACAGGGGGGCAACTATAGCTGTGGTCATCACTTCCCCATCGCTGATCTGTTGCTGTGAATCCTCTTGATGATTCATGGCTTTGAGAATGTCCTCACAAAGGCAATAAATCGCTATAATCTCGTCATTCATTTTTTTGGCTGCTACTCGTCTTTTATCTTTTGTAGCAGCTTTTTTTGCTTAATCCCATAGGTAGCAACTTAGGTTAGCTAACTTTGTTAGATAAGAACTTTTTTGAGAATAGACCTCTTGCAAAAATCAAAAATCTTCCGTTAGGTGAGGAGTAAGCACCCAGTAGTCGGTCGTCAGGAGAATTAAGAATGAGTATTAATCAATTAAATGCTCTATTTGGGTATTTTATGCAATTTCATGTCTATTTTTCTCATTTTTGAACTCTCAAAAATTAATTGTGCAAGAACTCTATTCTTTTTTCAACTTCAATCTAAAAATCGAGAAAAAAGACAATCGCTCCATCATACCATAAAAAAGTTATGCAAGAGGTCTAATCAAGAATCTCTCGAACAATTGGGTTTCAACTGGTTGAGGCTTCCTCTAAAAGCTTTGATGTACTCAGCTTCTAATCTTCTTTTTAGGTGGGAGAATTGCTAGATTCTTTCTTGGAGTCCTTTGCCTCTTGCCCCTTCAGTAGCTGACGGCTAAAAAGCTGATAACTGATAACCCGGGAGAAAATATAATTGTAGCTACCTACCCATTCCTGATTAATTCCTATGGCAGAAGAAACCACCACCCCCGCAACTCCAGCTGCAGAAGCAGCAAAACCGGCTCAACCCGCAGCCGCTAAAAAGCCCAAAGAGCCTACCGTCGAGGAAAAACCCTTGGCTGAATTTATCGAGCAGCATTTTCAACCCGCCCTGGCGGCAGCCTTGCAAAAGCTGGGTATAACTGATATGAAGCTATCCTTTAAACAGGATAAAATTCCCGTGCAGGGCTTTTCTGGCTCTCCCTGTTGGCAGTTAACCGGCAATTGGCTCGGGGGAATGCGTCAATTTAGCATTTATTTTTTGGAAGAAGACATCAACGGTAAAAAAGCTTTTTCCCAAGCTGAGGGCGGTGCTCTACCTAGTACTCTTGAATCATTTATGATCGATGAAAGGAAAGTTAGTCTCGATTTACTGTTGTTTTACACCTTGCAACGGCTTAACGGTCAAAAGTGGTTGACGAGAAACTAAAATTACTGAGGATTAGCGATCGAGAAGGGGGGTAAAATGAGCATAGACGACCACTGCTTATCGATCGCTAATAGTAATTATGCGTGTATTTGTACTACTTTTTAACGCAGGCACAGAAAACGAAGGTATCCACACCATTCAAATGGGAGCTATCAATAAGGTGTTGATGTTTGAATCGGAAGATGATGCCACCCGTTATGCTCTGCTGTTAGAGGCACAGGATTTTCCGACTCCCACGGTAGAGAAAATTGATTCGGAGGAAGTGGAAGAATTTTGTCACAGCGCTGGCTATCAAGCGGAAATGATTGAAGCGGGTATGTTGGTAATTCCCCCCGAAAGCAATGCCTCAGAGTTGGATTGGCAAAAAGAGGAAGTCCCCCCCGCCGAGGAAGAGTTTTCCGAGATTCCCGATGCGGAGTTAGACAGCATCCGTCGTCGTCTAGAAGGACTTTTGTAATAAACCTCTTGTAAAAATCGAAAATTGTCCTGCTTGGTTCGGAGACAGGAGCCAGTAGTCAGGAGTTCGAAGTCAGAAGACAGGATAATCAATCAACGTTGTTCCCTGTTCACTGATAACTGTTCACTGATAACTGATAACTGAATATGACAACTGTGGGGGAATTGGGCGAAAATTTGGTGGCGGATTGGTTGCAATTACAGCAATGGCATCTCCTCCAGCGTCGTTGGCGTAGTCGTGGCGGTGAAATCGATTTAATCGTTTTGTCTAAATCTCAGGCGACTCTCGCTTTTGTCGAGGTGAAAACCCGCAGTGCTGGCAATTGGGATTTAGGGGGCAAATTAGCGATCGATGACCGTAAACAGGGGAAAATTTACGAAGCTGCCCAGATATTTCTCTCCTTTTATCCCCAATGGTCCGATTTAACCTGTCGTTTCGATGTGGCTTTGGTTAGTTGTCAAAAAAGTTCTCTATTAGCTTTACCTGAGTTTTCCCTTGATTATCCCTGTCAGCTACGGGCAGGTTATCAATTGCAATTACAGGAATATCTCGTGGCGGTTTTCTAAAAACACAATATGCCCGCCTAGGGAGGCGGGCTTCATCTTGTACAAACGATATGGACTCCTAAAAAATTAACGGACTTAATACAATAGAGGTTTACAGAACCCACAACAGTCTATCTGTCAACTATCAAGATTTCTCAGTTTACCGACTCAGGTGCTGATTACGGCTCACTCTATCTGTCCTATATCGAGCGACAGAGGCGAAACCATACTTTACTTTACCAACTTCGAGAATCTGCGTCCGATTTAGCTGTTGCGTTGATCTAGAGCAGGTGGCACAGGCTCTAGGTCTTTTTGCCTGGAAGGAAGTTGAGTCGCTTCCTTTGTGCCTTATGTTTTTAAGATAACACCTTTTTCAGGACTCGATCGACCTTGTGATTAAAGTTTACACTTATTGATTTTTAGCAAAATTTGCCGTTACAAAACTATAGGAAGTGGGGAGTGGGGTGTGGGGAGAATAAATAAAATAATCTCCTATCTCCTGACTCCTGACTACTGATCACTAATCACTGATTAGGGACTGAATCTCCTGTCTGTAGGCAAAAGGAGCGCGACTGAGAGCCTCTTGAAAGAGGGGTTGAGCCTCTTGATTTTTGCCCTGTTCTTTCAGTATGATCGCCGTCGCTAAAATCGGTCGGAAATCGTTCACATCCATCTGTTGAGCTTGTTTATAGGCTTTTAAAGCTTCTGGATAATTTTGCTGCTCGAAATAGATTTTGCCTAAAAGTAACTGAACGGAAACGATATCGATTAAACTAGCGGGGTTATTGGAATCGGCAGCGGCTTTTAAAGCGCGATCAAGCGTGTCTTTGACCAGACTAATCGCCTCGATCGGGCGGTTTTGGCTGAGAAATAAATTAGTTAATCCAGTTAAGGCCTGTAGATCTTGGGGATGGGAGGCTAAAAGGGCGCGATAACTGCCTGTGGCTCCTGCATAATCCTCTATTTGCTGTTTCGCTTCTGCCAAAAGTAGTAGATAATCAGATTGTTGGGGGTTAAGTTGCGCTAATTTTTCTAAAGGTTCGATCGCTTGCTTTAAATCGCCCTGCTGTAAGCGAGTATCTAATAATCCCCGCAAAGCCGTCTGATTATCGGGTTCGCGCTCTAAAACCATCTGATAACCCAAGGCTTGACTGGCTAATTCCTCTTGTTTCACTGCGGACAGATGACTCTGGCCTGAGGATCGCTCACTCTTGAGAATAGAAGTCAATAGCGGCATGGTCGAGAAAGACAGCAAAGCAAATAACATCAGGATGAGACCGATGGACAGCCAACGACGTTGAGAGAGAGAGGCTTTCATAGACTGGGGTGCGAGGGGACAGACAGGAAAATGTTATGGAAATCTGGAGATTTGATTAAGGGATCGATCGAATTGGCCGCTCTTTATTGAGTACAATGGGCAAACGGTCAAGACTCAAAAGGGTTTTGACCAGGTTGACAGTCAAAAGATCATGGTTCTTAATATATTAGATGCCAGTAGAGTCGCCCTAGAGGGTTATTGTAACCTCCCAGATCGCGCTTTTGACTTGCTTGATTACTAATTTACTATGTGTCTCCGCCGCTAGGAGTGTGATATGAATCGTCCTGGGAATCGGTCTACCGAATCACCGAAAACCCCCCCGACTACTGAAGTGGCAATTCAGGAAGTCCCCGTTAAATCCCCCCATACTGAAGCTGATTTAGCCGTAGAGTCAGCCCCCCCCGAAGAAGTCAAACGTCAACAACCGATCCCCCCTCCCAGTCATCTGCGGCAGTATCGGGCGATCGGTCTCGTCTATGGCCATTATCAGCGATCGGAGGAACAATTAACTAAAGGCAATATTTTAACTGCCGATGGTACTCTGATCGATTCTGTGATTCTCGGTCGGGTGATCAGTTTGGTTAAAAATCATCTCGATCTGGAAAAACCCCATCTTTGGGTGGTTTATCCGCGCACCCGTCAGGAAAATGATGCCCTTCATGTTCAGATTGTCGGTGTTTGGGAACCAGAAACCCTGAAAAAGGAGGATGATCAGGAGATAGAACCTCTCCCTGGTTCTACCCCTGGTTATTTCTCGATTCGAGGCGAAGTCATCTTTACCGAACGGGAAAATCAAGCGGTAGTGGTCAAAATCCGACAAATGCCCAAAACTGAAGCGGAAAAACCCAAGTTTTTTAAACTAAAATTGCGCGGCACTTTACCTGGTAAACCGGTCAGTCGTTTTTGGGATTTTCAGGTACAACTGAAAGGGGATGCCTTAACTATTTTGGAGGGTTTAGACCTAGGTTTTGCCAGCAAGAAAAAACCGATGGGTAAGGGAGGTTTTAAAAAGCCTTTTGATAAAAATCGTCGTCCCTCAGTCGATAGATATTCTCGACCGGAAGGGGAGGAAGAAAAACGACCTTTTACCCCCGGACAATCCCCTATCCCTCGGCCTTCCCGACCCAAACCCGTATCAGAAACCTAATTTTTTCTAGGGATAGGTTTCTCACCCATCCCTAGGCTTACAGTTTTTTTTCAGGAGTTACTTGATACTTAGTATTGGGAATATAAGCGCGAATTCTATAACTATAATCTGTTCCTAAAATATCCGTGATAAAAACCGCTAACTGAGTGCCTAAAATCGCTTCATCGGCAGAACTAAAAGATTTATAATCTTCTATTAACCATTCTTGACCACCATTAACTAAGGTACATCTAAAGGTGCCAAGAGATTCAGCAATTTCTAGATTTTTTGTATAGTTTCTCGTTTTTACTTCCCCCCTACTATCGGCCCTCAAACATAATTGATTAAGTTCTGCATAAAATTTGGCAGGAATTTTGTCTAAATCACCCCTTTTAGTCACCCAACGCACGAAAAGATGGAAAGACCAAGGAAGATTGAGATAAACTGGATAAGATAAATAAGATAAACCCAGAATAATTGTTAAATATAAGGAATAAATTAGGAATTTATTATATTTCTTTTTTTGGTATTGATTTAAATGTTTAGCTAAATCTAGCTTGGATTTTTGCATAAATTTCAATTACTCAAAAGTAATTAGTAAAGAATAAAATGTATCAAAAAATCCTGCGTTTTGCTCCAATTATCCTATCCTTGAGTTTGTTTATTTGACCGGACTGGGCAATTAGTCAAGAATTTAAACACTACACTTTTGCCCAACTGTGGGCTAGTTTAAGTGATATTACCACAACGTGGTAAGCTAGAAGCTATTTTTTAGATGGCTTTGGGTTATTTATCGATGACGGGTTACGATCGCCTAGGTTTTTATCCTATTAATCATCTCTTAGCGTTAGGCACTATTATCTGCAATTCTATTAGCCAGTCTTGACCACCATTGATCAAAGTACATTTAAAGGGACCAAGAGATTCAGCAATTTTTGTATGGATTCCCGTTTTTACTTCCCCCGCACTATCAGCACCCAAACATAATTGATTAAGTTCTGAAGAAAATGTAGCAGGAATTTTGTCTATGTCCACATCACCCCCTTTAGTCAGCCAAGGGATAAAAAGACGGAAAGTCCAAGGAAGATTGGTGTAAACTAGATAAGATAAACCCAGAATAATTGTTAAAGATAAGGAGGAAATCAGCAATTTATTATATTTTCTTTTTGGCGGTCGGTTTAAATGTTTAGCTAAATCTAGCTTTGATTTTTGCATAAATTTCAATTACTCAAAAGCAATTAGTAAAGAATAAAATGTATCAAAAAATCCTGCGTTTTGCTCCAGTTATCCTATGCTTGAGTTTGTTTATTTTAGCGGTCTGGGCAATTAGTCAAGAATTTAAACACTACACTTTTGCCCAACTGTGGGCTAGTTTAAATCATATTACCACAAGTCGTAAGCTAGAAGCTATTTTTTGCATGGCTTTGGGTTATTTGTCGATGACGGGTTATGATCGCCTAGGTTTTTATTATATCAATCATCCCTTAGCTTTAGCCACTATTATCCGCACTGCTTTTATCAGTTATGCTTTTGGTAATACCATTGGTTTAACCTTATTTTCTGGGACAGCGATTCGTTATCGTTTCTATACTCCTGCGGGGGTGGGGGTGGCGGACATTGCCAAAGTTATCACTTTTACCCATTTGAGCTTTTGGTTAGGAATGTTAGGCATTGGTGGTGTAAGTTTCCTCGTCGATCCCCAACGTATTCCTCAACTTTTAAAATTACCTTTTTTAACTACCAAACCATTAGGAATATTTTTTTTATTGCTGGTTGCTGGCTATTTTTTGTTGACTCTCACCTATAAAAAAACCATAAAAATCGGTCAAGAAAATATCTATTTGCCCTCTTGGAATCTTTCTCTAGCTTTGATATTGGTGACTTTTATCGATTGGATATTAGCGGCCAGAGTTCTATATCTTCTTCTCCCGGGCAACTATAATACTTCTTTTTTAGGATTTTTCGGTCTCTATGTATTTGCCATGACGGCAGGGGTATTAAGCAACGTGCCGGGGGGGATAGGTGTTTTTGAGTTTATCATGCTGAGATTACGTCCAGAATATGTATCTAATGGCGAGCTTTTAGGTTCTTTAATCGCCTATCGAGCTATTTATTATTTCCTGCCTTTAATTGTCGCTTTTGTCTGGTTATTGGGTTACGAGGCGCGCAGAAAATAAAGCCCGCAAATTAGCTTAAACGGACAAAAAAAGTCCCCATGCCGTCATAGCTGGGGAGCATCAATCTAGTAGGCTAAAGTTTCTAAAGTTTCCCGTAGATAGGAACAAATGCGAGCATCAGCATCGTCTCTATTTTTACCCGATTCTAGTTGTTCTTGCTGCCAACGCCGAAAACCGGAACTGGCGGCGATGGCTTGTTTTAAATGCTCCCAAGTATGATGATCTTTGTGAAGTGGGGTGTCGGAAAATGCGGTAGAGTTGCCCATCTTTACCTCTGGTGGTAGGGTTGCACCTTTTAACATAACTTAAAAATCGCTGAAAATTCTGATAACTGGGACACAATTAGACAGAAAAAGGTGTTACCTAGCGGGAAATCTGCGGGGATGCCAACACCTTTTTTGAGGAAATCTAGCAGATTTTTAGGAGATTTTGCTGGTTTCTGCCGCTTCTTCAGCCTCCACTGCCGCGTTTAAAGCTGCGGGGGGAATGGGGATAGGAAATACCGACGGCAGGTTAGCGGTGGCATCTTCGGGGGGCTGCCCGGAGTGAAAACGACGGTAGGTTAAAACACCGGCTACAGTGATTGCTCCTGTAGCGGCGCCAACCCCTAAAATAAGTTTGTTAGCATCGACAGGGAGGGTGTTATTGCTGCCAAAAATGCTTTTACCTTGAGCGAAAGGACAAGCGGAGGCACTGCCAGCATCAAGAGTACCCAAAACAATGCCACTGACGAGGGTAGCACTAACGGCGATGGAGGTGAAAAAAGTTTTCTTCATAATTGCCTTGGGGATAGGTTGTCAATAGCGATTATCCTTGCATTATAGATATCTCAATCAGAATTGTCTATTTTATTTCCGTTGGTGACATTGAAATAATTTTGTTTAAGGATAATGAATTATCAATATCGTGTCGGGGGTAGTCTTGCCTATAACCATCCTACCTATATCGAGAGAAATGCCGATCGAGAACTGTTAATGGCGTTAAAAAATGGTCAATTTTGCTACGTTTTTAACTGTCGTCAGATGGGCAAATCCAGTTTAAGGGTACGAGTGACCCATATTTTACAGCAATCGGGCATGGATTGCGCGTCCGTAGATATAACCAGTCTTGGTAGTAATGATAATTTATCCCAATGGTATAACGGCGTAATCACCCGTTTGTTTTTAGGATTTAATCTGACGGGAAAAATTAATCTTAAATCCTGGTTGCGCGAGCGAGAGGATTTACCCCCCGTGCAGCGTTTGGGACAATTTATCGAGGAAGTTTTATTAGTTTATTGTCGGGGAGAGAAAATATATATTTTTATTGACGAGATCGATAAAATTCTCAGTTTACAGTTTTCTCTAGATGACTTTTTTTCCCTGATTCGTTATTGTTATAACCAAAGAGCGGAAAATGCTCAGTATGAAAGAATTACTTTTGCTTTATTCGGTGTTGCTACCCCAGCAGATTTAATTCGCGAAAAGACCCAAACATCTTTTAATATCGGCCAGGCGATCGAATTAACGGGATTTAATCTGGCGGAAATTGCTCCTTTAACGGCGGGATTATCCAGTCAAAGTAATTATCAACCTGATTGGTTAGAAAAAATTATCTTTTGGACGGGAGGACAGCCATTTTTAACCCAGAAAATTTGTCAGCTATTGCTGGAAACTAATTTAGATATTGAGACGCTGATCAAAGAGAGAATTATTAATAATTGGGAATCTCATGATGAACCGGTTCATCTGCGAACCATTGCTGATCGCTTGTTAAGAAATCAAGAGAAAGCGGGTCGTTTGTTGGGCATCTATCAACAAATTTTAGAAAAGGGATCAATCCTGTGCGATGACAGTCCAGAACAAGGGGAATTAAGGTTATCGGGGTTGGTGGTAAAAAAGGATAATCAGTTAGTAGTTTATAATCCTATTTATCGAGAAATATTTAATCTCAATTGGCTGGAAAAACAATTAGAGCAATTGCGTCCCTACTCAGAAGCGATCGCCGCTTGGCAACAGTCTAATTATACCGATGAATCGCGGCTTTTACGCGGAAAAGCTTTAAATAATGCCCTCGATTGGTCTCAGGGAAAAAGCTTAAGTAATCTTGATTATCAGTTTTTAACTGCTAGTCAAAATCTCGATAAAAGAGAGGCAGAAATTAGCCTAGAAACTCAGAAGCAAGCTAATAAAATTCTAGCAATCGCTCACAAAAAAGCTACGAAAAGAATTCAAATTGGCTCGGTAATTTTAATTGCTTCTCTACTGGGTTCTTTCTTCGCTTTTATTCAGGTAAAACAAGCATGGCATCAAGTGGAAAACGCTCAACTAGGTATTAAATTACAGCGCAAGGGTGATAGTGATTGGCAACAATTTCAATTTGAACAATTAGAATCTTTAATTGCGGCTATGCAAGCAGTAAATGGTTTAAAAAATATCGTTACTGATGACCAAACTCTAGGTAAATATCCTGCTACCAGTCCAATTATTACCCTGCAACAAATTTTAGATCGTATTCAAGAAAAAAACCAACTGCAAGGACACCGGGGAACTATTTATAGTGTTAGTATTAGTCCTGATCGTCAAAAAATAGCCACTGCTTCTCAAGATGGAACGGTAAAAATTTGGAATCAAAAAGGTGAGAATATTCAAACTTTGACCGGTCATCAGGGAGCAGTTTATAGTGTTAGTTTTAGTCCCGATGGTCAAAAAATCGCCACCGCTTCTGAAGATAAAACCGCCAAAATTTGGAACTTGCAAGGACAAAATTTAGTCACATATCCTGATCACCAAGAATCAGTTTATAGTGTTAGTTTTAGTCCCGATGGTCAAAAAATTGTGACTACTTCCAGGGATAAAACCGCTAGATTGTGGAATTTATCAGGTCAAACTTTACAGGTATTTAAGGGACATAAAAGATCGATAGATGCAGCTAGTTTTAGTCCCGATGGTCAAAAAATTGCCACTGCTTCCCGGGATGGTACGATTAAAATCTGGGATTTATCAGGTAAAATTATCCTGAGTGTAGGTCAAGAAAATATTGGGGCTTTTTATAGTGTTAATTTTAGTCCCGACGGTCAAAAAATTGCCGGAGCATCGGCCGATAAAACTGCTAAAATCTGGGATTTACAGGGAAATTTAATAGCTACTTTCCGGGGACATCAAGATTTTGTCAACAGTGTTAATTTTAGTCCTGATGGCCAGTTTATAATTACCGCATCTAGTGACGGTAGTGCTAAAATTTGGGGAATGCAAGGGGAAGAAATAACTACTCTCAGAGGACATCAAGAATCAGTTTTTACTGCTGTATTTAGTCAAGATGGAAAACAGGTGGTAACTGGATCGAGTGATGAAACGGCTAAAATTTGGCAACTGAACAATTTAAATCAAGCTAAGGCCGATAATACCAGCGTTACCATTAATTACCAGGGCAATATTATCGCTATTGCTAATAAAGATGGTCAGATTACTTTACTGGATTCACAAGGTAAAAAAATTAGAGAATTTACCACAAAAATGCGTTCAATATATAGTATAGCTTTTCATCCCGATAGTAATCAGATAGCGATTACAGGAAGAAATGGAAAAGTCCAAATCTGGAGCAAAAAAGGAACAATGCTCCAAGAATTTACCGCTAGTCAAGTACCGATTTATAGTCTTGCTTTTAATGGAGAGGGAACAGCAATAATCACGGGAACAAGCGATGGAAAAGTTCAATACTGGCACTTAAGTAATCATCCACCTCAATTAATTAATTCTTGGACAGCCGATGATAGTATTATCTATGATTTGGTGTTTTCTCCCGATCTTCAAAAAATTGCTACTGCTACTCGGGGAAAGATTAAAATTTGGGATTTGCAGGGTAATCTTTTAAAGGAGATTAAAACCGATTCTTTTCCCGTTTATGGAGTTAGTTTTAGTCCCGATGGTGAAAAAATCGCCGCTATTTCAAGGGATGGTACAGCTAGACGCTGGGACATTGACGGAAATTTGCGCTCCGAGTTTAAAATAGAAGAAGATATCGTCTATGGGATCGCTTTTAGTCCTGATGGTCAAGAAATTGTGATTATTGCTAGGGATGGTCAAAAGCATCGATGGCCCTTAGAAACGGAATATAATTATTTACAAAAATTGCTCGATCGAGGTTGTCTTTGGTTAGAAGATTATCTCAGGACTCGTCCCGACAAACGAGAAGCACTATCCCTGTGTACTGGGAAAATAAAACCATCGAATTAAATTAATTCTTCAAGTCATATTGTCAACTTGTTTTTATACCAAATCGGTTTTTAATAGTGTGATTAACTCCCAAGTTATGAATAGTTTCTCCCCGCTCCACTATACCTTTTAAACAGGATTTATTTTTACTGGGTGGGGGGCATAATTATTGCCTAACCCACCCGCTAAATAATCTTAATTTTTAATTCGATGGAGGGGGATTTTCTGCGCTTGGCGATCGAGTTTCTGGGAGATTATCTTCTCCGATAGTTTTTTCTGGGGGCAACTTTTCCTCTGGAGGGGGATTTTCTGCGCTTGGCGATCGAGTTTCTGGGAGATTATCTTCTCCGATAATTTCTCCTTGGGGCAAATCTTCCTCGGTAACTTCAATAATCACCGTTTCGCTAACGGCAATAGTTTCGACTTCAACAGTTGCGACAGGTTCAGTCGGGGGAATTTCTGGGACATTTTCGGAGGGTTTGATCTCTTCCGTTGCCAAATCAAAATCATCGAAATCATCGAAATCATCGAAATCATCGAAGCTTTCCCCATCATCAATAATTTCTGCGGCTTTTTCCCCAATTTCTGTCACTGATTCTGGAATAGTTTCCCCGATAGCTGCCGCTTTTTCGACAACGGGGGCAATCGTTTCTTGATCTTTTTCCCCAATTTCTGTCACTGATTCTGGAATAGTTTCCCCGATAGCTGCCGCTTTTTCGACAACGGGGGCAATCGTTTCTTTGACTTTTGCTGCTACTTTCTCAGGTTTAGCTTTAGTTTTAGGGGATTGGGAGGGAGTAACTTTCCCCAGACGATTGCCTAACCAACCGACAATAGTAAATAATTTAACTGGTTTGTCGGGATAAAAAAGTGCTTGTCTGAGTTTGAGAGTTTGCCAAGCGAAAGTAATAAATAATATGGCCGCGGCAGCTTGTCCGAGGAGGATAGCGCCTGTAATCCTTCCCGCGCACAACCAGAGGACAAGGGCATAGAATAATCCTACCGCACTCCAGAGAAAATCATCTTGACGGTGGCGATCGGGGGCGATAAAAGCGGTGGTGAGGAGGTAGAGACTACTTAATCCCACCACGATCGCTAGGATATAGGGCAACATTTGCGATTCTCCTTTGACATTTCCTTTTTTATTGTGCGTTATTTCGGGTCGATCGAGTCTATTTTTTGATTAATTTGGGAAATTATCGAGTCAGATGGTCTTTACCTGTGTTTATGAATAGCCATAGTTAATATTAGGAAATTCTTGGTTTATCCTCTGCTGCTTGTGCTGATCAGATTAAACAAGCTTTCGGATCAAATGATTAAGTTTTGGTCTTTAACAAGTAAAGTAGAATCAGCAACCCTTGATCAACCCACAGACAAACTGTTATCTTTAGCAATTAGTGCCGATGGCAAATATTTAATTAGCGGAAGTGCTGACAAAACTGTAAAAATTTGGCAGAATACAGCGTTTCTCCCCTAGATGAGGTGCGTTTTTGCGACTGAAATCCTTACTTCGGCAAAGTTTTATTTATACTTCACCTTGACGAGAAACGCTGGCAGTAGGATAAAATAGTAAAATTAAGACAATTATTTCGATGATTTTGCCTAATTTATTTAATCCTAACTAACGTTTTTTAATTAAACTCAATCCCGCAGCAATTAAGCCTAAACCCAATAATCCCCAAGTGCTACTAGGTTCGGGAATTCCTAAGGCTTTAAGTGCCAATTGACCGATTAATTGATGACTGCGGGTGGTGGGATGAATACTATCCCAAAAAAGGTATTCATTCGGATGAGGACAAACTTCGATAGGTTGCACAGGAATTCCGTCTTGAATGGTGCTTAAACAAGCTTGATCAATATTAGTAAACCCGTACTCAATGGGGCGATTGCGAGCATCGGCAAACAGGGAAAAAATGTCAAGGGAAGTAATTTCAAGACTGGGGAGATTTTGCGATAAACTACTCAAAGTGAAGGCCAGTAAGCCATTATGAGATTGGGTGATTAGACTAAGATTGCTAGAGTTAGGAGTGGATAAGGTGGCGGGTAATTGCCCTAAATCTGGTAAATTGGGAATGAGAAAATTTCTAGCACCAGCATTGTAAAGATCAATAATATAATCGCCGATATTGTCAACGGAATCACTCACATTGATTGGCTGACTACCAAGATAATCATTCGCACCACCAAAGACAATATATAAAGCATCAGAGTCCACGGCTGGATTTGTCAACAAGAAACCGCCTACTTGTTGTTCAATCCCTGGCAAGAGGGGAGCAATCGTATTAGCATTGCCAGTAGTGGCACCGGCGATAGCAAAATTTGTCTGTAGAGTGGGGGTCAGTCCTAGGGCTGTTTGCAGATATTCTACCCAAACTATACCATTAGAAAATCTTTGGTCGTAGGGGGGCTGGGGGGCAATTCCTCCAGAGGCAATAAAAAATCGCCCAGCATCGGAGAGACTATCCCCAAAAACAAATGCCTGGCTAAAGGCATTGGCTGCGGTGGGGACGCAAAAGGAAAGAATGACAAAACTGGTGACAGACAGAGATTTTTTCAGGTAGTTATTGAACATAAATATAGATGGGATTCTACCCTAGATCAATTAGCGTGTTCTGCCTAAGTTAACAGATTTTAGCTCAAAAAGCTTTTTTTGTAAGATATTTTAATAAATCCGCTCAAGGGTTTTTAAAGTTAAGAATTTAACTTTTGCTATGATTGACTTAACCCCGACAGCTAGTTGATAGCAGTTATCTTAATTATGAGGTGCGAAGTCTCCGGTTTTAGGGAACGCTGGAACCCAGGAACAGTAGCTGGTAGTCTAGAGATGATGCCAAATCCCGTCGCACTTCCTCTTGATGAGCAACGTTGTCTTAAATTATCAAAATCGAAACTTATGCCGACAATATTTTATTGGGGAGAAGATGAATTTGCTATTAACCAAGCAGTGAAAAATCTGCAAGCAAAACTTCTCGATCCCAATTGGATACAGTTTAATTATGATAAAATTAATGGCGATCGCAATGAGGCAATTATCGAGGCCCTCAATCAAGCGATGACTCCAGTTTTCGGCATGGGAAATCGTTTAGTTTGGTTAGCCGATACGGTTATTTGTCAACAATGTTCCGAGGATATTTTCAAGGAATTACAGCGCACTTTGCCCAATTTACCCGAAAATTCCTATCTGTTATTAACCAGTGCCAAAAAACCCGACTCCCGCTTAAAATCGAGCAAGTTTATCCAAAATCAGGCGGAGGTTAAAGAATTTGAACTAATTCCTCCTTGGAAAGTCGAGGAAATTGCCCAAAGAGTTAGGGAAATTGCCAAAGAAGTGGGAGTAAAATTAACTGCCGATGCGATCGAACTATTAGCGGAAGCGGTGGGAAATAACAGCCGCTTGCTGTGGATGGAGTTAGAAAAACTGCGTTTATTTAAAAATAATTCGGCGGGAACTATTGACAAAAAGGACATTTTAAGCTTAGTCAACGCCAGCAATCAAAGCAGCCTACAGTTAGCCAGCGCTATTTTAAAACGGGAGACAGGCAAAGCCCTCGAATTAGTTAATGAATTATTAAATCGCAACGAGAACCCCTTGGCTATCACCGCCACCCTAGTGGGTCAATTTCGCACTTGGGCAATAGTGAAATTAAAAATTGAAGAAGGAGAAAAAGACGACAAAAATATCGCCGCCGCCGCCGAAATTGCCAATCCCAAGCGACTGTATTTCATTCGCAAAGAGATACAATCCTTTTCTTCTAAACAACTTCTCGCCACCTTGTCCATACTTCTCGAATTAGAATATCGTCTCAAACGGGGTGCAGAACCTTTGGCAACTTTGCAAACCAAAATTATCGAACTTTGTTGTTTATTGGTGACTTAATACCCTTCCTTGCTGTTCAGAAATCCTCTAGAATAAGATTCTATAGATTTCAGACTTCTAAATAGCCACAATGACCGATGATGCCATCCCTAGTCTAAATTTAGCGATCGCTAGTTTAGCCACGAGTAATAATTTCGCCCGTTGGGTGACGAAAGCGCCCCTACCCGGGGGATATGTGCATCATGACTGCGAATGGACCGAGAGTCTAACCACGGAATGGATGGCATGGCAGGAAATGTTCTGTCTGCAAAAAATGCCGACCTTGCCGATGTTAGAGCAATTAGAAGCAAATTATCGACCTAAACTGACTCTTTCGGGAGAAGGCGGCAGTTATGGCGGTCAATTGATGCAAAAACTAGGTATTAGTCTCTGGCAATGGTTATTTCAAGCATCAATTAGTCAAAGTTTCGCCCAAAGTCAGGGAATCGCCCTCGGCAAAAATCAGCCCCTGCGAATTCGCTTGGAATGTCGCAATCCCTATTTAATTCTGCTGCCCTGGGAAATTATGCAGCAAGCGGGTAAACAGGCCATATCTCTGCATCCGAATATACTCTTTAGCCGCACCACCAGCGATGTGGAACCACTGCCAGCGATAAAACCGAGTAATAGTCTCAATATTCTCTTAGTTATTGGTGAAAAACAGATTAAAACCGCCGCTAGTTCCCTCAACCTCAGCGCCATTAATACGGGTCTTGAATCCGAGGCCGCCAATCTCATCCGGGCCATCTCCCCTGAAGATAGTAGTTCCCCCTCTCAGAATTTGGGAGTGAAAGTCACAGTCGATACCTTAATTCGACCGGGATCCGAAGAACTGACCAAGGCCTTGGATACGGGTAAATATCAAGCTTTTTTTTACGCCGGTCACGGAATGGCTGCCCCCAATGGCGGTTCCCTATTTCTACGGCCGGAGGAACAGCTAAACGGTACGGAGTTAGCCCAAGCTTTGGTGAGAAATCAAGTTATTTTAACGGTTTTTAATGCCTGTTGGGGTGCTTATCCCGCTACATTCGGTCAGGAGATGATTCCCCGCAGCAGTCTGGCGGAAGTGTTGATTCACCACGGCGTTCCCGCAGTTTTGGCCATGCGAGATGCGATCGCAGATCGCGAGGCCTTGAGTTTTATCGAAGTTTTTACCCGCACCCTCTTCGGGTTCAAAGACAAAGAAGCGCAGATGTCCAAGTTGCCCCACGGTCTGAGAGTCCCTATTGATCAGGCCGTTCGCATCGCCAGGCAGCAGCTATTAACCCTCTACAAGTACAATCAGCCCGCTTGGACTTTGCCGATTCTCTATATGCACCCAGAATTCGACGGGCAATTGCTGCAAACCTTTGATGAGACTCAATTACCGACGGTTATGCCCAATATCTCCAGAACCATGCCGGCCGCTTTCTTATACTATCTCGATCGTCCCGAAAGAAAATGGTCAATCCGTGGTGGTGGCATGAATATAGGACGGGACAGGGAAAATGATCTACAGATTGCTGAAAAATGGGTTAGTAAAAACCATTGTCGGATCATTTGCCGTAAAAATCCCGATTATCCAGACTATCAATACTTTCTCGAAGATTTCTCCCGTTTTGGTACTTTTATCTACCAAGATGGCCACTGGAAACAGGTTCATAACCAAGAAGTTCCCCTAGAGTCGGGTTTACAGATTCGCTTCGGCAGTTACGAAGGCCAAATCCTCGCATTTGTGATGGAATAATTAGGGTTGGCTGAAAAAGTTTGTCCTGGGAAGTGGGAATTATGAATTATGAATTATGAATGATGAATTATGAATTATGAATGATGAAGTGGGGGGGTGGGGAAGTGGGGAAATTGAACTAAAACCCTAAAACCCCAAAACCTGCCCCTGACGACCGGCTACTGACTCCTAACCCCACCAACAAACTTTTTGCCGCAAACCCTATCTAACCTTTTGCTTCCTCTTTCAGGGAATAAATTGGTTTAAACCAACCTTTGCGCCAGAAGTAGAAAATCAAGCCCCCCGCTACGGCTAACATGACTAACCAGACAAGGAAATAACTCCATTCTCCTTTTAATTCTGGCATATTCTCGAAGTTCATGCCATAGACACCAACGATAAAAGTTAATGGAATAAAAATCGTCGAAATTACGGTTAAAAACTTCATAATTTCGTTTAATTTATTGCCCATAGTGGACATATAAACATCCATCAAACTCGCCGCTAATTCTCGATAAGCTTCGATAATTTCCAGAATTTGAATGACGTGATCGTAGGAATCCCGAAAATAAATTTGTACCTCATCGCTGACTATACCATGATGGTCACGCATCAGTAAATGTAGAACATTTCGCATCGGCCAAATTAAGCGACGCAGTGCCAATAATTCCCGACGGACATCATAGATTTCCTGCATGGTATCTCGATCGGGATTACTAATAATCGCATCTTCCAACGCTTCAATCCGATCTTCGTAGTGTTCTACCACGGGAAAATAACCATCGATAATCGTGTCTAATAATAAATAGGTTAAATAATCCGCCCCCGATTTCCGTACTCGTCCCTGGGAAGTTCGAATTCGATCTCTAACTATCTCAAAACAGTCCTGTAATTCCTCCTCTTGAAAACTCAAAAGATAGCGTTTTCCCAAGACAAAACTCACCTGTTCTGTATCAAAACCGCTTTCATCTTCTTTCAGTCGCACCATCTGAGAAATCACTAACAATTGATTGTTATAATCTTCTAACTTGGGTCGCTGCGGCACATTAACCACATCTTCTAATAATAAAGGATGCAGATTAAAAATTTCCCCTACTTGTTTTAAAACCGTCTCACTACCTAACCCTTGAATATCCATCCAAGACACGGTATTTGTGCCAATATAGGGGGCGCAAGCATTGGGGGTAATATCCACCTTGCGAACGGCGTTATCTTCATCGTAGTCAATTAAAATAATCCGCGAGGGTTTGGCATCCGGCTCGATAATTAATGTCCCTGGTTCACTACCCGGTTCATCATAAAAATAATCGAAGTAGTCTTCTTCCTCGTCTCCATCGGTATCGGGACGATTGTTGACGAATATATCGGGTTGTAGTTGGGTCATAAGCTTACAACAATCTGGCTAGTTTGGGCAATAAGAAAACAGAAAAGTTAAAAAATTTAATTTGCCTAAAGTTACTATCTATCGCCATGAGATTACATTGACATACTCCCACCGTCAAGCTACGCTGTGACGGGGGATTCTTTCCACATCGCTGTTAGAAATTCCTTGTTCAACGAGACAACTTAGATTCTCAATGTCTCCACTGAAAACCCAGAGGTCGGACTCTCCCAAGGCGTTTGGGTCGGTTTCTGTTTGCCCAACAGTACCGTTGAGATGATTTCCCAAATATTGCAACCCTTTTTTAAGAATATTTATTGCTGCATTATGATCCCTATCTAAGACTGTTTTACAATTGGGACATTGATGAGTTCTAGTGCTTAATGTTTTTTGAACTCTCGTCCCACAAACTGAACAATCTTGGCTAGTAAAATGGGGAGGAACAGCAACACAAACAATCCGATAAATCTTGGCAAAATAATTCAACCATTCAGTGAATTGATACCAAGAAGCATCAGAAATCGACTTGGCAAGCTTACGGTTTTTGACTAAGTTTCTTACCTTTAAAGCTTCATAAACTACCAGATCATTAGACTGGACCAACGCCAAAGCATCTTTAATTGCTTTGTCTTTACGTTGTCTTGACACTTTAAGATGAAGCCTAGCCACTTTTATCCGTTGCTTGTGATAGTTGTTAGACTGTTTCTTTCCTTTACGAAATCGTTTTGATAATCGTCGTTGTGCTTTTTTAAGTCGTTTTTCTGACTTTCTTAAATAACGTGGATTCTCTACTGTATTGCCTTGAGCGTCGGTATAAAATTCCTTTAACCCTAGGTCAATTCCTGTTATTTGTCCCGTTGGTTTATGGTATTCTTGCCGTTCTACGTCAATCAAAAACTGGCAATAATAACCATCGGCACGTCTAACAACTCTTACCCGTTTAATCTGTTGCTCTGAATAATAAACTAAGGTTTTTTGATTACACCATAAATCAAATTCTCCTGCTTTAAAGCCATCGGTAAATTTAATTTTACGTCTATCATCAGATAGTTTGTAGCCTGTTAGTTTATACTCAACCGAACGGCTATGCTTTTTAAACCGAGGAAAACCCTTTTTCCCCGGTATCTTAGCATGACAATTCTGGTAAAACCTATTAATTGATTGCCAGGCTCTATCAGCAGCCGATTGACGAGCTTGAGAGTTTAATTTATTAACCCATGGTGTCTCTTTATTGTTAGCTAGTACCGCACAAAGCTTTTGAAGATCATTACGGGTTGTCCCCTTATTGTCCATCCAATAACGAACACAAGAGTTACGCACAAACTGAGATGTCCTAATTGCTTCATCAAGCCGGTGATATTGTTCTGGTGTCCCGTTTTTTAGCTTGGCTTCTACGACTAGCATTGATTAATCCTCGACCCTTGGATCGTTTAATTATAACACAGTTTACCTACAAATAGTAGAATTAAAATCGTGCTTCGCAGTCAATATCCTGGTCGGATTTCATCCCCCGCAAAGGTTGATGTCTTGTCGAAAAATTTAGCGGGGGCATTCATCCGACATTTTAGGTAAACTGAAGATTGTTTACTGATTTATTCCCTCCTGATAATTGTCAACGATGAGATTAATCGGGAGAATTAGCAATATTGACGGCCAAAATTTATGGAATCCGCCTATTTTATTCCCCGTCTAGTTATCCCCGTCGGTGATCCCGCCGGGATCGGTCCTGAAGTGGTGTTAAAAGCGATCGCCGATTCCCCAATCTCGTCTATTTGTCAGATTACTCTAATCGGCACCAGAACGCTTCTCGAAAAAGCCTATCACGATCCCCATCTTCTCGATCGCTTTTCTCTGATCGATTTGCCCTACAATCAAGAAAAAATCGTTTGTGGGCGTGGGGATGCCCACAGTGGTGAAATCAGCTTTCTTTACCTGCAAGAAGCGATAAAACGCACCCTCAAGGGCGAATTTGATGGTATTGTCACCGGTCCGATCGCTAAATCCTGTTGGCAGTTGGCCGGTTATGATTTCCCCGGTCAAACGGAGGTTTTAGCTACCATGGCGGGAATTAACCGTTATGGGATGCTATTCGTCGCTAAATCCTCTCACACTGGCTATAACTTACGCACTCTCCTCGCCACTACCCACATCCCCCTGCGAGAAGTTCCCGATACTCTTAACCCCGATCTGATGACCCGAAAACTAGACCTATTGATCGAGTCTTTAAAGCTAGATTTTGGCATCGATCGCCCCAAAATCGCCATATCTGGCCTTAATCCCCACAGTGGCGAAGCGGGAAAACTGGGAAGGGAAGAAAAGGACTGGTTACAGCCTTGGCTAGAATCAATGGGACAAAAATACCCGCAAACCCAATTAATCGGCCTTGTCCCCCCGGATACGCTTTGGGTGGAACCGGGACGCGCTTGGTTTAGCGGTGCAGGGCAACCCGCCGACGCATATCTGGCATTATACCACGATCAGGGCCTAATTCCCGTCAAATTAATGGCTTTTGACTGTGCTGTTAATACTACCATCGGTTTACCTTTTGTTCGCACCTCTCCAGACCACGGGACGGCTTTTGATATCGCTGGCCTTGGCATCGCTAGACCCCAGAGTATGCAAGCGGCGATCCAATTAGCGATCGAATTATGTCAGCAGCGGTGCAACCAGAGAACTAAACTAGAGATATAGCGCTCGATAGGAGACAATTGGGATATGGGTATCGCTTCAGTTAACCCTGCCACTGGAGAAATTCTCAAGACTTTTACCCCTCTAACCTCGGAGGAATTGGCGGCGAAATTAGCCCTAGCTGAGGCAACTTTTCAGCAGTATCGCCACACCGCCATCAGTCAACGGGGACAGTGGTTACGGCAAGCGGCGGACATTTTGGAACGGGATCAGGTGGCATTGGCTAAAACCATGACTTTAGAAATGGGGAAACCGATCAAGTCAGCGATCGCAGAAGTCCTCAAATGTGCCTTGGTTTGTCGTTTCTATGCCGATAATGCCGCCGGTTATCTGGAAGATGTGCCGATTGCCACCGATGCTAGTCGCAGTTTTGTCCGTTATCAACCCTTAGGGGTGATTTTAGCGGTTATGCCCTGGAATTTCCCTTTATGGCAAGTATTTCGCTTTGCTGCCCCCGCTTTGATGGCGGGAAATGTCGGCCTACTCAAACACGCTTCTAATGTCCCCCAATCAGCTTTAGCGGTGGAAAGAATTTTATTAGAAGCTGGGTTTCCCGAAGGCACTTTTCAAACTCTTTTGATCGGGGCCGATCGCGTTAGTGATTTAATTAACGATGAACGGGTAAAAGCCGCCACTTTAACCGGTAGTGAACCGGCGGGGATCAGTTTAGCAGCTGCCGCAGGAAAACAGATCAAAAAGGTGGTTTTGGAGTTGGGAGGTAGTGATCCTTTTATCGTTTTAGATACTGCCGATATCGAGGCGGCAGCGACTACGGCAGTGACGGCAAGATTGTTAAATAATGGTCAGACTTGTATCGCCGCTAAACGGTTTATTGTTATGGAAACTGTCGCCGATCAATTTGAACAGTTATTAGTGGCCAAATTCCAAGCTTTAAAAGTTGGTGATCCCCTCGATGAAACTGTTGATATCGGTCCTTTGGCCACGGTATCGATCGTCTCCGAAATTGCCGCCCAAGTGGAAAAAACCGTCGCTATGGGTGGTAGAGTCCTTGTGGGGGGTCAACGTTTAGAGGGAAAAGGTAACTTCTATCTACCAACGATTTTAACCGATATTCCCGCCGGTTCTCCGGGGGAAAAAGAGGAATTTTTCGGACCGGTGGCTTTACTATTTCGAGTCAAAAATATCGAGGAAGCGATCGCTTTAGCTAATGATAGTCCCTTTGGTTTGGGTTCTAGTGCTTGGACGAATAACCCCGCAGAAATTGAGCGTTTAATTACCGAAATTGAGGCCGGTTGTGTGTTTATTAACGGTATGGTTAAATCCGATCCTCGTTTACCCTTTGGGGGGATTAAACGTTCCGGTTTTGGTCGCGAATTAAGTGTGGAAGGTATTCGCGAATTTGTCAACGTTAAAACTATTTGGATTAAGTAATTCAGTTATCAGTTATCAGTTATCAGTTAGAAAAGCCTTATATTAACTTAATCTTTTTATAAAAATATGCCGCGTATTATTGATAATATTGAGTCCCATTTATTGCCAATTTTACGCGAAAGTTTATTAGTGGCCCAACGCGCTGATTTTTGTGTGGGTTATTTTAATTTGCGCGGTTGGCAGTCCATTGATACCTATATTGATCACTTTCTCGGTGGTGATTTGTCCTGTTGTCGTCTGCTGATTGGTATGCAGCAAGCACCCCAGGAATTACTACAGCAATCCCTGTCTTTATTGAAGCGATCAAATAATATAGATAAGGCTACTTCTGCTCGTTTAAAAAAACAAATTGTTCAGGATTTTTGCCAACAATTAACTTGGGGAAATCCTAGCAATCGAGATCAGGCAGCTTTGCAACGTTTGACCAAACAAATTCAATCGGGTAAGCTAGTAATTCGCTTATTTTTGGGCTATAATCTCCATGCTAAATTATACCTTATTCATCGACAGGATGTCAATAACCCAACGGTGGGATTTTTGGGTAGTAGTAATCTAACTTTTGCGGGATTACAACAGCAGGGAGAATTAAATATTGATGTCCTTGACCACGATGCTTGTGCCAAATTACAAAAGTGGTTTAATGATCGTTGGTTTGATGCTTGGTGTTGGGATATATCCTCGGATATTGTCAATGTGATTAACGAAAGTTGGGCCCGGGAAAGTCTTATTCCTCCCTATCATATCTATTTAAAAATAGCTTACCATCTTTCCTTTGAAGCGAGAGCCGGTTTAGCGGAATACAAAATTCCCCGACAGTTTGATCAAGACTTACTAGATTTTCAGAAATCGGCCATTAAAATTGCCGCTCGTTATGTGCAAAGACGCGGTGGGGTACTAATTGGCGACGTGGTGGGGTTAGGAAAAACGCGCATCGCTTCCATTCTAGCATATATTTTGCAGGAAGACTACGATTTAGAAATCTTAATTATTTGTCCGAAAAATCTCCTAACTATGTGGGAGGATTACAGCTATAAATACAAATTAAGAGCGAAAATTATCCCCTTAAGTCAGGTTATGCAGGAATTACCCAATCTGCGGCGCTATCGGGTAGTAATTATCGATGAAAGTCATAACCTACGCAATCGGGAGGGTAAACGTTATCGGGTGATACAGGAGTACATTAACACCAATGAAAGTCGCTGTATTCTCTTGACTGCGACTCCCTACAATAAAAACTATCTTGACCTGTCCAATCAACTGCGTTTATTCATTCAAGAGGATACTAATCTCGGAATTCGTCCCGAAAGACTACTAGAATCTCTGGGAGGAGAAATCGAATTTAATCGCAGATACCAATCTCCGGTTAGGTCCCTAGCAGCCTTTGAAAAAAGTGACTCTCCCGACGACTGGAGAGACTTAATGCGTCTCTATATGATTAGACGGACTCGCGGTTTTATCGAAAATAATTATGCTACAGAAGACGAACAGGGTCGTCGGTATCTAAAATTTGCTGATGGGTCGAGGGTTTATCTTCCCCAACGACAACTAAAGACAATCAAGTTTGACCTGCAAGACTCGGTTTATGCGCGTTTATATTCGGAAGCAGTGGTGATAACCCTCAACGGATTGAAGTTACCCCGTTACGGATTGGGAAATTATCTAATTAAAGGATGCAAAGGGACAGGAGAGGAAGAAACCATCTTAAAAAGTCTATCCCGTGCGGGTAAAAGATTAATGGGTTTTTGTCGGACGAATTTATTTAAACGTTTGGAGAGTGGAGGGTATGCTTTCCTGCAATCCCTTGACCGTCATATTCTCCGTAACTATATTTTCCTTCATGCCATGGCCAAGAATTTACCCCTTCCCATCGGGAGTCAGGATCCAGCTTTGTTAGACACTCGTTATCTGGATGAGGATTTAGTCACTCAGGGAGAGGATGAAAGTATAGAAACCGAGGAGACTGGGGGGATAACCGGGTTAGAAAAAGAGTATCAAAAAAGAGCCGAACAAGTGTATCAAAAGTATAGCGGTGATTATCGCAAGCGCTTTCAGTGGATTAACACCGAGGTGTTTAAACCCGCATTGAAAAAAGACCTAAAATCCGATGCCTTGGCTTTAATAGCATTGTTGCAAACCTGTGGGACCTGGCAGCCGGAGACCGACGAAAAGCTAGAGAAGTTATGGCAGCTGTTAGAGGAGAATCATCCCAGAGAAAAGGTGTTAATTTTTAGCCAATTTGCCGATACAGTCAGTTATTTAGTCACTCAGTTGCAAAATCGGGGAGTGGATAAGATTGCGGGAGTGACGGGAAACTCTGCTAATCCTGCGGAAATGGTCCATCATTTTAGTCCCCGCAGTAATTCTCAGCAAGTGGGGGAAGAAATACGAGTCTTGGTTGCGACGGATATCCTTAGTGAAGGGTTAAATTTACAGGATTGTGCCATTATCGTTAATTATGACCTACCCTGGGCAATTATTCGCCTGATTCAACGGGCCGGAAGGGTAGATAGAATCGGTCAAAAAGCAAGTCAGATTCTCTGTTATTCCTTTTTACCTGCGGAGGGAGTGGAGAGAATTATTAAACTGCGGACGAGACTATCTCAAAGACTGCGAGAGAATGCTGAGGTGGTGGGGACTGATGAGATATTTTTTGAGGAGGAGATGGATAACCAGACTTTATTGGATCTGTATCATGAAAAATCTGAGGTTATCGATGAAGAGGAGGATCAAGAAGTGGATTTAACCTCGGAAGCGTATCAAATTTGGAAAAATGCGATCGAAGTTGACCCTAGTTTAAAACATACCATAGAGACTCTGCCGCCGGTGGTTTATTCTACCCGTTGCCATAGTGGGACAGCAACCCATCCGGAGGGAGTCATGGTTTATCTAAAAACTGCCGGGGGGAATGATGCTTTAGCATGGATTGATAAGCAGGGAAATAGTGTGACTCAATCCCAATTAACTATTTTACGGTCCGCTGCCTGTCATCCCCAAACCCCGGCCATTCCCCCCCATCCCCAACACCATCAATTAGTACAAAAAGGTACAGAATTAATTGCGGAGGAGGAAAACAACTCCGGATCTAAATTGGGACGATTGACGGGAGCAAAATTTAAGACCTATGAGCGCTTAAAAAGGTATTCTCAAGATAGTAAGGATGATCTGTTTGCTCATGAGGATTTATGCAAGGCTCTCGACCAATTGTATCATTATCCCCTTAGACAGTCGGCTCTCGATCGCTTAAATCGTTGTTTAAGAACCGGCATCAGTGACCAACAATTGGCAGATTTACTGGTATCTTTATATCAAGATGACCGTCTCTGTATTGTTCACCCACAAGAATCCACCCAAGAACCTCAGATTATTTGTTCCTTGGGTCTATTTCAACCTTCTTAAGTCCCCCTTATCAAGGGGGATTTAGGGGGATCAAACCAATTCAAGTCCCCCTTATCAAGGGGGATTTAGGGGGATCAAACCTTTTGCTATATTAAATGTATCTCCAATCTCAGCGAAGCGAATTGGATTGGTTCATAATTTATCGATATTTATCCATTATGCCCCTCAACTTCTCCCGGACTCGTGACTTATTATCTAACTTCCAATTTGGGGAACTGTTTATCGAGGAATTGGGATGGTCTCATCCTCGCACAAAAAAAACTGTTAGTATCACCGTTGACAATCAAGAATATCCCTGTCAACGAATTGCGGAGGTGTCCGGAGTAGCAGTATTAGAGGTGACAACTACCGATATACCCGATGCGAAACTTCGTCGGGACATTCACCAGCAAGTTATCGAAAGAATTGCCGAAAATCTGCTAATTTTCGTCGATGGGGGACGGACACGCAGTTTATGGTACTGGGTAAAAAGAGAGGGAAGTAAAAGTTATATCCGTGACCATCTTTATATAAAAGGACAACCGGGAGATTTATTTCTCGGTAAACTAGCGGAATTAGTCCTCGATATCACCGATTTTGAAGATGGGGAACCCTCCGTGGTGGAGGTGGCCCATCGCTTACAAAAAGGTTTCGATATCGAAAAGATTACCAAGAAATTTTATCAGGAATTTCAGCGAGAGCATCTACAGTTCCTCCCCTTTATCCAAGGAATCGATCGAGAAAGCGATCGAAAATGGTACACTTCGGTTATTCTCAATCGTTTAATGTTCGTCTATTTCCTGCAGCGCAAGGGATTTATCGATAACGACTTCAACTATCTGCAAAACCAATTACAAGCAAGTCAACGACGCGGGAAAAATTTATTTTATCGTCAGTTTCTGCAAACCCTCTTTTTCCAAGCATTCGCTAAACCAGAATCCCAACGAGATGAGACAGTAACTGCATTGGTGGGAAAAGTCAAATATCTTAACGGAGGATTATTTCTCCAACATCCCCTCGAAAATATTTATCAAAACATTTGTATTGATGACCAAGCATTTGAGAATATCCTCGATTTATTCTCCCGTTACTCCTGGAATCTTGACGACACTCCGGGGGGAAGCGATGACGAAATTAACCCCGATGTCTTGGGATATATCTTTGAAAAGTATATCAACCAAAAAGCTTTCGGTGCTTACTATACCCGTCCGGAGATTACCGAATATCTCTGTGATAGGACGATTAATAAATGGATTGTCGAGAGAAGTAATCAACATTATCCCCGCAAACAATTTGCCAGTATTTCTGAACTACTAATTAATCTCGATTCTCCCCTCTGTCAGCTTCTGATTGAAGATATTCTTCCCCAGCTTTCTATTTTAGACCCTGCCTGTGGTTCCGGTGCTTTTTTAGTGGCTGCGATGAAGACATTAATCGGAATTTATAGCGCGGTGATTGGGACAATTGAACTACGGGGAGACAGTAAATTAAAACAGTGGTTAACAGAGGTAAGAAAATCCCATCCCTCCCTCGGATATTACATCAAAAAAAGAATTATTTCCGATAACCTCTACGGTGTCGATATCATGGAGGAAGCAACGGAAATCGCAAAACTGCGTTTATTTCTCGCTTTAGTTGCTGCCGCACAATCGGTGACAGAATTGGAACCCTTACCGAATATTGATTTTAATATCATGTCGGGAAATTCCCTCATCGGGTTAATTCGCGTGGACGAAAAAAGTTTTAATCTCATGGGAGAGGAAAACATTCTGCAAACCCTCACCGCGCAAAATTATCAGGCAATTCTCGCGGAAAAAAATCGCAGTATTGAATTATACAAAGAACACGCTTTTCGGTTGGGAGAAGTAGAGGGAACCCCCCAAGAAAACCGTCTCCAGATGTTACGCAATCACATCGAGGATGTCAACCGCGAATCGGTGCAGAAATTAAACCAAATTCTCTTAGATGAGTTTAGCGGTAAGTTGTCAATTAAGTACGAATCCGCACAATTAACGGGAAAAGCAAAGAAACGTTTATTAACTCTTTCTGATATGCAATCCCTGAAACCCTTCCACTGGGGTTATCACTTCGATAAACTGATTACAGAAAAAGGTGGTTTTGATGTGATTATCACCAATCCCCCTTGGGAAGTCTTTAAACCCCAAGCGAAAGAATTTTTTTCTCAGCATAGCGACTTGGTGACTAAAAATAAAATGGACATCAAGACGTTTGAAAAGGAACAGAAAAAACTATTAACTAATCCCGAAATCGCTCAAGCATGGTTAGAATATCAAAGTCAATACCCCCACGTTAGTCTCTATTTTCGTTCCTCGGAACAATATAAAAATCAAATCTCTATTGTCAATGGTAAAAAGCAAGGGACGGATATTAATCTCTATAAGCTTTTTGTTGAACAATGTTTTAATCTCCTCCATCCCCGGGGAGAATGTGGAATAGTTATTCCCAGTGGAATTTATACCGATTTAGGAACCAAGCAACTGCGGGAAATGTTATTTTCTCAGACAAACCTGACAGGATTATTTTGTTTTGAAAATCGTAAAACAATTTTTGAAGGTGTAGATAGTCGCTTTAAGTTTGTCATTCTAACTTTTGAGAAAAATAAACAAACTCTTTCCTTTCCTGTGGAATTTATGCGTCACGATGTTGAGGAATTACAACGTTTTCCCCATAAAGATAGTTTAGTAATTAGCGTCGATTTAATCCGCAAACTATCCCCCGATTCCCTCTCGGTAATGGAATTTAAACAAGATATAGATATTCATATCGCTGAAAAAATGTCTCGTTTTCCCCTGCTAGGAGAAACCCTTCCCGATACATGGAATCTCAAGTTAACATCAGAATTTCACATGACTAATGATAGTTATTTATTTAAAACTGAACCCGCAGAAGGAAGACTACCCCTCTACGAAGGAAAAATGATTCATCAATTCACCCATCGGTATGCTTTACCGAAATACTGGTTAGATGAAAAGGAAGCAAGACAAGCTTTATTAAAACGCGGTGAAGTCGATAAAGGTCAAATCTTGGACTATCAAACCTATCGTTTAGGATTTCGGTCAGTTTCATCAAGTACAAACGAACGCTCTTTAATTTCTAGTCTGATACCTAAATCAGTTTTTTGCGGAAATTCGTTATCTATTAGTGAGTACGAACAAAATAATTTTCAAGAAAATGAGGCATTCAAATTTTTCATTGTTACCATTTTAAACAGCTTTTTAATTGATTGGATGCTTAGACAAAAAGTTAGTCAAAACCTAAATTTTTTCTACATATATCAACTACCTATCCCCCGATTAAAAGAGGGAGATAAATACTTTCAGGAGATAGTAGAAAATGCGGCAAAATTGATTTGTACCACAGAAGAATTTGAGCAATTAGCGAAAGAAGTGGGGATAGGTTCCCATAAAAATGGAGTAACAGAAGAAGCAGAAAGAATGGCAATTAGAGCGAAATTAGATGCAATAGTCGCCCACTTGTATGAATTAACCCTAACAGAATTTCAACATATATTAAGTACCTTTCCCCTCGTCCCCGAAAGCGTCAAAATTGCCACCCTCAAAGCTTACCAAAACCTGTTACAGTAATTAGTAATAAGATGTCTGCCACGAATAGAGAAAAAGGTATTATACTAAATCCAGTTATTAAAAACCGATTATTTATTCTCCGTTTTGCATGAGTGCATGAGTAGAAAACGGGTTTCTCGGAGAAACCCGTTTTCTGTGCGTTACTCAAAAAACCCACTCCCCTATACTTTTTAAACAGAATTTGGTATAATTGGTTTATAATTTTTAGAGATGTTTAATAAACTGAAAAATACCATCGAATAACTAATTATGTTAATTGGTAAATATTTAACCCTAGAGGAATTATCTACCTGTTCCCAAACCTATCAAAAGTATGCAGCCCAAATCGATCCCTATCCAAAAAATCCTGAAACCATAACCGCTTGGCAGAATCTTACTCACTTTATTATCGATCCAATTATTGACAATTTTGGTCGAGAAAAATTCCAATTAACCTACGGATTTTGTTCCAATGATCTCAGAAAACTTCTCCAAAAAAAAGACCCAATCACCGGCTTAAAAAACGGGAGAATCGATCCCAGTCGTGATCAACATTGCGCCCACGAAATTAATCAAAAAGGTCAATATTATTGTCAGCGATTGGGGGCAGCCTGTGATTTTCGGATTATCGACTTAACTAGCGATCGCCTGATAGATTGGATTTTAAACCAAAAATTACCCTTTGACTCTCTCTATTTTTACGGAATTAATCGCCCGATTCATATCAGCTACGGACCGCAACATAAACGAGATTTATGGACTTTTACCCCTAAAGGAACACCGACCAAAAAAGGTTTAGAATCATGGTTAGAAGCGGCAAAATCGATCGATTCTGAAACAAAAAAATCCCCCGAAATAGGGGGATAACCAAGACCTAAAACCGTCCTCTTTTAGATTTCTGGTTCCTGTTCGTCCTCATCGTCCCCATCAGCTGGTTCCGTGGGGAAAGGAACCGAACCCATATCTAATTTATCCCGCAATAACTTCTCAATTTCCGCCGCTACTTCTGGCTTTTCTTCGAGATATTTAACGGCATTATCGCGACCCTGGGCAATATTTTCGCCATTATAGCTATACCATGCCCCTTTACGAGTAACCACGTTAGTTTGTTCGGCCATATCCAGCATACAACCCACTTGGGAAATGCCCTTACCGAAGATAATATCAAATTCAGCAATCCGGAAAGGAGGCGCGACTTTATTTTTAGCCACCTTAACCTTAGCCCGAATTCCGTATTCTCCTTCCGTGCCTTTTTTCAAAGTTTGAATGCGACGGATATCTAAACGTACCGAGGCATAAAATTTTAAGGCCGTTCCTCCGGTAGTCACTTCAGGATTACCGTAGGTGACACCGATTTTTTGCCGCAGTTGGTTGAGGAAAATCACCACACAACCGGATTTACCAATATTACCGGCAATTTTTCGCAGGGCTTTACTCATCAAACGGGCCTGTAAACCCACCTGATTATCCCCCATTTCCCCTTCAATTTCCGCCCGCGGCACTAAAGCGGCCACCGAGTCGATGACGACGATATCCACGGCCGAAGAACGCACTAACTGGTCAACTATTTCTAAGGCTGCCTCCCCCGTGTCCGGTTGTGCCACCAGTAAATTATTGATATCTACCCCTAAAACATCCGAATAGGTGGGATCTAAAGCGTGTTCCGCATCGACAAAGGCCGCCACTCCCCCGGCTTTCTGCACTTCTGCGATCGCATGGAGGGCTAAAGTGGTTTTTCCAGAACTTTCCGGCCCGTAAATTTCGACGATGCGGCCCTTCGGTAAACCGCCACCCAAAGCCATATCTAGGGTTAAAGCACCACTAGGTACGGTTTCCACCCGCATGCGGGTGGCGTCTCCCAAACGCATAATCGAACCCTTGCCAAAGTTGCGTTCGATTTGATTTAAGACTAAACCTAAGGCCTTATCTCGATCGGAATTACTTGTCATTGTCGCCATTAATTTTCTCCCCAGTTTTCTTAAGTAGTACAGGAGTATGCAAAGATTGTAGCCTGTTTTGATCTTGATCCCCAAAAAGTTAGAGAC
The DNA here is from genome assembly GCF_008974145.1 of Microcystis aeruginosa NIES-4325. GTDB lineage: Bacteria > Cyanobacteriota > Cyanobacteriia > Cyanobacteriales > Microcystaceae > Microcystis > Microcystis aeruginosa_G. Next base: position 32,145 of record NZ_BJKP01000010.1, read on the forward strand.
TTTTTCCAGAATGGTGATCAAAAATCAAAAGTTTTGATTTTTACAGCCAAGGCCGGCTCATCTGTTCTAATTGCGTCACCTCTTGCGCTTCTAAACTCCATCCTAGGGCCCCGGCATTTTCGATCGCTTGGTTGGCAGTTTTTGCCCCCGGAATGGGAATCACATCTCCTTGGGCGATTAACCAATTGAGGGCGACTTGTGCGGGGGTTTTTTGGTATTTGGCGCCCAATTCTTGCAGTACCCTTAAAATTGGGGCTATTTTCTCCAAACCTTCTTTTTTGAACCGCGAGTCATTTTTCCTGGCTCCATCGGGCAAATTCTGGCTTTCTGGGCTATATTTACCCGTCAGTAATCCTTGAGCGAGGGGGCTGTAGGCGAGGATGGTGACACCTAATTCCTTGGCCGTGGCTAAAATTCCCTTAGTTTCTATTTTGCGATACAAAAGCGAATACTGCACCTGATTGACCGCTAAGGGAACCTCTTTTTTCGCCAAAATCTGGCTTGCTTGACGCATTTGCTCGGCGGAATAATTACTTACGCCCACGGAACCAATGCGGCCGCGTTTTACTTCTTCCCCTAGGGCATTGATCAGGGTTTCTTGGCTAATTAGGAAGGTGAAGGGCCAATGTACTTGATAAAGAGCCATTTTATCGGTTTTTAGACGGTTTAAGCTGTCGGTAATGGCATTATGCACCGCATTCGCCCCAAGACGCCACGGTACGGGGGCAAACTTGCTGGCAATATCGATGGGAATATCGGTCTCTTGGGTAAATTTTCCTAAGAGTCGTTCCGATTCCCCCAGTCCATAGACTTCGGCCGTGTCAAAAAAGGTGATTCCTGCCTCTACTGCCGCTTTAAAGGCCGCTTCTACCTGATTAGCTCCGTATTCCTTGCCATAGTTCCAGAATATTTTATCTCCCCATGCCCATGTCCCGATGCCCAAGGCACTGACGGCAATTCCTGTTTGTCCGAGATTAGCGGTTTGTCTAGTCATATTCCCTACAAAGGTGGCAATTTTCCACTTTTTCGATGATCTTATCCCATTTTTTTTTTATTCGTAGCCCTCACCCCCCCTTGTCTCATCTCCACCAGCAATTTAAATACGCGGGCAGCTCATTTAAAATAGCTTAATTAAGAAAATATAAAAAAATATAATTAATAATTGTGTATGGATTATGAGTTACATTAATCACTCAACCCCAAAAACACATCTCCGTAATTTCTATGAGAGCAAGTGAGATACTAGATTTATATGCCAAGGGCAAACGCAATTTTACAGGAGTCAACTTAAAAGGACAGTGTTTTCGCAGAAAGGATTTATCGGGGGCTAATTTTAGTGAAGCGGATATCCATGGCACTAATTTTCAAGGGGCCATTTTAGAGGGAACTAAATTTACACAGGCCAAAGCAGGATTACAAAAACGCGGCCATCTACAATTAATCTTAATTTCTTGGTTAATAGCGGCTATCTGCGGTTTTTTCTGGGGATTAGCTGGTTATTATCTAGCTTTAATGCTGGTGACAGATGTAATGGAATTTAAAATCATTGCTGCCTTGATCATCACGATTTTATCACTAATTTACGGAATATTTTATCGTCAGCGAGTTGGGGGATTGCCCTTAGTCTTATCCTTAATTTCTGGTCAAACAATCAGTTTTATTCTAGCAATTTTAATCAGCTTAACTTTAAGTTTATTAACAGTAATTATCTTAGTTGATCAAGCATCAGTAGCTGTAGTTAACTTAACTTTGCCTATAGCTTTAATTGTTGGTATTTTTGGAACTTGTTTCACCGCTTATATGGCCTGGTTATCCCTAGAAGAATCGAGAGAAACGATCACAAAATCCCTGGCCATTGCTTTTTTAGTCAGTAAAGGCACAAATTTTGGGGGGGCAAATCTCAAAGAAGCTGATTTCACGGCAGCGCAGTTAAAAGCCACTGATTTAAGGGCAAAAGATTTCACTAGAACTCGATTTTATCTGGTATCGGGTATCGAGCGAGCGCGCTGGGAAAAGACAATTCTGGCCGATACTGCTACCCGAAATCTTCTCGTTACCGGTCAAGGGGAAAATAAAACTTATATTGGCTATAATTTTCGTGGACTAAATCTTTGCAGAGTTAACCTCAAAAATGCCAACCTCACCAGAGCAAATTTCAGCGAGGCAAATTTAGCCCAGGCTAATCTAGAAGGGGCGAATTTAGCCCATACTAACGTGATGAGAGCCAATTTACAGGGAGCCACCCTGACGGGTGCTTGTATCGAAGCTTGGAAAATTGCCGAAAATACCAATTTAGAAGGGGTTGATTGTGATTATATCTATTTGGTTGAGTCCGAGCGAGAGCGCCGTCCTTGCCAGGGCAAATTTGCGGCAGGGGAATTCCAGCAATTGGCACTAGAGCAGCGAAAATTGTATATTAACGGAACCTAGGAATTTTGACCAGAGATTTCCCTAATCTTACTGATTCTTTACCTAAAATGTCGGATGAATGCCCCCGTTATCCTTGTCGCCACTTTTTCCCCGTGATTCCCAAAACCTACTTAAACAATAGCTTATTTTTCTTAGCCATCTTGTTAACATCCCTAACTTTTACGGATTTAGCGATCGCTATTGACTGGCATCCCCAAGGATTTGCTTGGGAAAAATCCCTAATGCTATCTATTCATCAAACTACTAATTTAAACCTAAACTTTTTGGCCATAAAACTAACGGGATTAGGCACTTATTGGGGAGTGGCTCCGATACTAACAATTTCACTGCTGATTTTTGCCCTCAAAAAATACTGGTATGGGTTCGCTTATCTGCTTGTAACTATGGCGGGAGGTTGGGCCATTAGTTATAACCTAAAAATTCTTTTTCATCGGAATCGCCCGCAATTTTGGCAGTTATTTTATCCCTTACCCGATGATTTTGCCTTCCCTAGCGGTCATGCTTTATTTAGTTCCCTGTTAGTCATTTCTTTACTGATCCTATCTTGGAGAACGCGCTGGTTTTTCGGGGTAGTTTTACTGGGGATTCCCTTCCTCTTAGTTATTGCTTGGACTCGTCTTTATTTAGGGGTTCACTTTCCTAGTGATATCCTTGCCGCTTGGCTTTTAGCGATCGCTTGGTCTATCCTAGTTCATCTCTGGTGGCAACAGTTATTAGAGACACCCAAGGCGATCGACACCCAAGAGGAAATTAATAATTAGTTGACGACTTGCTGCAAAAAAAATATCACGTTATACCTAAATTTACAGTACCACGGATCTGCCCGTCGCCACCGGGCCAGAAAAAGCGGTCTGAAGTCAAGTTTCTCGGTTTATACTCGTTGTGTTTAACCATCTTGCCCAAGATGGTTTTTTTGCGTAGCGCAAAAAAATCGACAGGGATAATCCCCGCCGACGTTGTGATCAGAGGTGCCAACACCAGCATTTCGCAGTGTACTCCGACCCAAAAAGTATTGTAAAACAATTTAAATACATATATAATTAAAAATAGCCAACAAGTATAAAGCAAGTGGGATTATGCCGATCGCAAGAGACATCACCCAATTGGTAGGACGGACTCCCCTAGTCCAACTGAATCGAATCCCAGTAGCAGAGGGAGTAAAAGCCCGCATCGTCGTCAAACTAGAAAGTATGAACCCCGCCGCCTCGGTTAAGGATCGCATCGGGGTCAGTATGGTGGAGGACGCGGAAGCCGCCGGACTAATTCACCCCGATAAAACAATTCTGGTGGAACCCACTTCCGGCAATACCGGCATCGCCCTGGCCATGGTAGCCGCTGCCAAAGGCTATCGCCTAGTGCTGACTATGCCCGAAACCATGAGTTTAGAACGACGGGCAATGTTAAAAGCCTACGGAGCGCAATTAGAATTAACCCCGGGTAGCCAGGGCATGAAAGGAGCGATCGCCAGAGCCGAGGAAATAGTCGAAAACATCCCCAACGCCTATAGTTTGCAACAGTTCCGCAACCCGGCCAACCCGAAAATTCACCGAGAAACCACCGGCGAGGAAATCTGGGCCGATACCGATGGTCTGGTAGATATCGTTATCGGTGGCGTGGGAACCGGGGGAACCATTACCGGTATTGCCGAAACCATTAAACCCCGTCGTCCCCAATTTCAAGCGATCGCAGTTGAACCCTCTAATAGTCCCGTGTTATCGGGGGGACCCCCCGGTCCGCACAAAATCCAAGGCATCGGCGCCGGTTTTATCCCAGCCATTTTCCGACCGGAATTAATCGATGAGGTGATTATCGTCGATGATACAGAGGCTTTCGCCTACGCGCGACGGTTAGCTCGTCAGGAGGGACTACTATCGGGCATTTCGGCCGGGGCTGCTTTATGGGCGGCGATTCAGGTGGGCAAAAGACCCGAAAACGAAGATAAATTAATCGTCATGATTCAGCCCAGTTTTGGGGAACGTTACCTCAGCACGGCCCTGTTTAAAGACCTCGAAGATATCGACTAATAGGACAATAAATTGATGGAATTTGCAACGAGGGCAATTCATGGGGGGCAAGAACCAGACTCTAGCCATGGGGCGGTAACGGTTCCCATTTATCTCGGAAGCTATAACACCGGCTTTACTACGATTATCGATTGGGATCGAGAATAGGAACGATTTAAAGCGGGATCTGGAAAAGGCTTTGATTGGTTAGGCGAAGTTTTCATCTCATTTGTTAGGTTAAGCAATGTTTTTTGACTCGGAAGATTGGCAAACGATTATTTTTCGGCTGAGTATGGCTATGGCCGTCGGCTGTCTGATTGGTTATAACCGACAGCGAGGCGGTCGTCCTGCTGGATTGAGAACTTTTATCATCGTTAGTCTCGGGGCTGCCATGTTTGTCATGATTCCCCTACAAGCGGAGGGAGATGTGGGTTATGCGTCTTCTAATGCTCTCAGTCGTACTATTCAAGGGGTCGCTTCTGGTGTCGGTTTTTTAGGGGCGGGAATCATCCTACAACAATCCCATCGGGAACTAAATAAGGTACAAGTGAAAGGTTTGACTTCGGCGGCGACTATCTGGTTAGCGGCAGGATTAGGCGCGGCTTCTGGCTGCGGTTTATGGCAGATGGTTCTCGTGGGAACTTTTTTCACTCTCTGCACTTTAAGTGGCATTAAACGACTGAAGAAAAAACAACCTTTAGCCAAATATATTAAGGGTCGTAAGAAAATATCTCGGATCAATCAAGAAATAGACTCATCGGATAATTCAGCACCTCATTAATGAAAGAAGTAATAAAAATTAATTGTTATTAAGAGAGCAAAAGCTTTTAAATAATGACTTTTGGCTCAAAAGACTTATCTTTTTATTCGCAATTTATTAAACAAAAATATAATGAATTTTTTATGAAATTTTCTGTATATAAACAAAATAAAAATATTTTATGTGATAGCATTTAGAGAGAGTAACTAATTTTTCTAAACAGGAGAAAATCCAAGTATGATCAACCGAAATAAGAGCTTTCAGAGCCTCAAAAATCAAGTTTTCCCGCTGCTGATTTTCCTCTTAACTGTCACTTTGCTCCTCGGGGGAAGGGGAAATGCGATCGCCTTGCCCCTACTCCCCGAACCGTTGGCCGTCATCGACCGTGCAACAGCAACGGGTGGCACTGTGGTGGAACCAGTCAAGAAAAAAAATGAGGTTTCTAGCCCAAAAATTCTGGAAGATGCCCAAATTGCCTATGAAAAAGCCATCCAAGCTGCAAAATCGGCTATCGATGACCTAAATGCTCAACTGGCCGCTCCTTCTCTCGACAAGAAGATTATCGAAGCTCAACAGGACAACCTAGAGGACTTAGCGGATAATATTGACGATCTAGGGGAAAAAGTGAGTAAATTGACGAAAAAATTGACCAAATCCGGGGCTAAACTCAGTGAAACCCTGCAAAACAACCTTATTACCCTAGAAAATAGCCTTGTTAATACCTCCGAGACGATCGATATCTTAGCCGACGACACCGAACAACTCAAAGACAATGCTTCCCCTTTCCTGAAAACTCGCGTAGAAAAAACCATCGATGCGGTTAAACAGACTCTACAGGAAAGCGATCGAGCTTGGCAAGAACTGATCTCCTCGGCCACCACGGAACTGGAGAAGACTAACACCCCGAAATAAATAGGGCTTGTAAGGGCATAAAATCAGTCTTTTTTGGGGTAATTATCGTTTTTACCCCAAAATTATCAAAAAAACCTTAACTCGTCTAAAAAGCCTCTTTTTCGAGGACATTGTGCTTTTGACTAGCTAAGTACCTCATCACAATTAATTACCAATCATGACGCTTACCTATCAACCACCAACCCCCCATCGCTGGCACTTTGATAATCGGGCAATTTTGCCCCTTAGAAACCCTAATTTCTGGAAAATCGAGAGTGGAGTAGTGAAAACCTCCACCTGGTTAGAAGATGGAACCCTAATCGTCTTGGGATTGTGGGGACCTGGCAATTTTGTTGGCAAAACCCTAGAGAGAGTCAATCCCTATCAAGTTGAGTGCATCACTCCAGTGCAAGCAGTTTCCTTTTCCACAGTTGAGAGTTATCAAATGGCAGAAATTCTGCTGTCTCATCTTCAGCAAGCACAAGAACTAAGTATTATTCGTAGCTACAAACGTACTGATGTTATGGTTGTGAAATTACTGTCATGGTTAGGCAATCAATTTGGTAAACAAACCGGTACCGGACAATTAATTGATGTGCGTCTAACTCATCAGGATATCGCTGACTTATTAGGGACCACTAGAGTCACAATTACCCGCGCACTTAATCATCTTGAACAACAAGGGGCCGTGGAACGTCTCCCCGTCCATCGTCTTCTTTTACGAGAGGAGGACATCTGGCACTACGAGATTTAGAATGGGAAGGATTATCTCTTTTTTCAATCTATGAATTGGTTAGTAGCCCTTTTAATTACTAGCGTGACGAGTTTTGTAGCCACAAATCTTGATGATCTGATGGTGCTAATGTTGTTTTTCTCGCGACTTAATGCTAATTTTCGACCTCGACACCTGATTGTTGGTCAATACCTCGGTTTTACCCTGATTCTCCTAGCTAGTTCCCTCGGTTTACTATTTGGGTTACTGGTTTCTAAAGAATGGATTGGTCTATTAGGATTTATTCCTCTAATTATCGGCGTTAAACAACTTTTATCAAGGGAAAATGAGGATTATATTCAAGAAGTAAGAGCAGATGTTAATTGTTCTAAAAATCGCTCCTTTATTCCTCGTTTTCCCTCCCAAACCTATTACGTTGCTGCCGTGACCGTGGCTAATGGTGGTGATAATATTGGTATCTATACCTCTCTTTTTGCCAATAATTCCCCGATGCACGTCTTAATTATCATGATAGTTTTTTATCTCATGATGGGTATTTGGTGCATCCTAGCCTATTTTTTGATTACCCATCCCAGGATAGCTAAAGTGGTTACAAACTACGGACATAAAATTAGTCCTTTTATCTATATTATTCTAGGGATTTATATCTTAATTGACAGCAAATCCTATCGTTTATTTTTAATGTATTAACCAAGAATGCCTAAAAATCGCCTTTTAGCTAGACCAAGTAATATCTTTTTTTTGTTATTAATTGTGGCGATTATTTTTAATCCTTTCGTGATTGTCAATGCGGGAGAAAGAGGGGTTTTAATGGTTTTTGGACAGGTGCAAGATCACATACTTAATGAGGGTATTCACGGGATTATTCCGGTTGTTAACACGGTAAAAAAACTAAGTGTGAGAATCCAAAAACAACAGATAGCGGCCGAAGCTTCCTCCAAAGATCTACAGGAAGTATTTACGGATGTGGCCCTGAACTGGCATATTTTAGCATCAGAAGTTAATAATATTTTTCAACAAATTGGCGATGAAGCGGCTGTCATCGAACGAGTCATCGATCCAGCAGTGGAGGAAATTCTTAAGGCAGTTATGGCTAAATATACCGCCGAAGAATTAATTACTAAACGGGAGGAGGTGAAAGGAGAAGTGGATATTCGTTTAACCGAAAGACTGAAAAATTATCATATCGGTGTCGATGATATTTCTTTGGTTCATGTCAACTTTTCCGATCGCTTTACCGATGCGGTGGAAGCCAAACAAATTGCCGAACAGGAGGCCAAAAAAGCCGGTTTTATGGTGCTGAAAGCCTTGAAAGAATCGGAAGTAAAAATCAATCTGGCTAAGGGAGAGGCGGCAGCTCATCGCATTCTCCAAGATTCCTTAAGTCCAGAAGTTTTACAGAACAAAGCGATCGAAAGATGGGACGGTAAACTTCCCCTATTTATGGATGATAATCTGCTTAAGTCCCTTGAATTGGTTAAAGATAAGCGAAAAACTAGATGATAAAAACAATTTATTAAAACCAGAAGAAAGAATACTTGATTTTATTGAAGTTCACTGCGAGGAACTCCTCTATGCTGTGTAAATCCCGAAAGACAAAGCAGAAATTTAACCCCGATTACTGGCGAGATCATTCGGCCAACGAACGCACCTATCTGTCTTGGATGCGCGCTTCCATCGCTTTGATGGGTTTTGGTCTGGTCATTTTGCGTTTACGAACAGCATCTTCTGCATCCCTAGGATTAGGTTGGTTGTTGGGTTTTGTCTTCGCTATGGTGGGATTATTAACCGTTGTCATCGCCACGCGCCGATATTTTCTCATCCGGCGAGCGATCGATAATAATAGCTACAAACCCGCTCAAGTCTGGATTATTTGTTTTAGTATAGCGATCGCTTGTCTAGGGTCAGGAATTCTCTATTTTGTCGCCACCAGTCCCGATAGCGGTAGAGTGGAAAGCATCGGTTTCGATTAAAACCCCACCCTCGCAGGGAGCGGGATGGGGAAAAATTGCTCGATACAGGTGGTAAAATCCAGATAACTACTTAAAATTGCCCATTTTCCGACCTTTCCCAGGAAGGGGCGAAAGGTGGACAAATCAAAGGACAGGCGCGCCAATGACTGTGGACAGGGACTCCCAAGCGTTGACAATAGCCATTTCCTCTCCCCTGAAACCTATAAAACCGACAGTAACGACAGGTGGAGGAACAAGTGGCAACTTTCGGGAGAGGATTTCCCGTGGTTTCGATCGCTGTTAGTTTTGGGGATAGGGTGGAAATGGTGTCTAGCAAGGAAGTCTCCAAGGCTAACGGGGTTCACTAGCGACTCTTACCGTACCTAGTCCCAAATTATGTCACAGTCGCCCATCCTCCCGGAGTATAACGGTTGACACGCCCCTAAAAAATTGAGGAAATCCCTTGCTGCCAGACCTATTCCACCACAACACGCTTAGAAAAGCCCCAACTTAAGGAGGCCGCCACCATCATTAATACCATCCACTCTGGCGGTAAATAGGTTGGTTGACAAGCTTTTAACAACAATCTTCCCCCTACCGCTAAAACCGTCAGATAGGCCGCATCTTGTAGGTAAACAAACTCAGCTAACCACCTGACAAATAAACCGGTCAAAAATCGTAGGGCTAACATTCCCAAAATACCACCAGTCAGGAGAATCCAGAATCGATCGGCTAGGGCGATCGCTGTTGTCACACTATCGAGGGAAAAAGCCAGATCCGTAAAAGCAATCAGAACAATAACACGGCCAAAAGATTCTATGGCGAGATTAGGGGCAAAATTTTGGTCTTCTATGTCTATATCTAAAAATTTCTGGCAAAAATGCTTACCCGCTAACCAGAGCAGATAAATAGCACCCAGTACCTCCACCTGCCAAAATTTAACTGTCCAACTGGCACTGACTAACAGGGCAACTCTTAACACAAATGCCCCGACTAATCCCCAGTTTAAGGCCTGGCGTTGTTGTCTGGGGTCGGGAAGTTCTCGCACCAAAGCGGCCAGGGCGACGGCATTATCGGCCGATAGAATAGTTTCTAAGACTGCCAGGGTGAGAATAGTGCCGCAAGTGGTTAGAGAGAGATTTTCAGCTATATCGAGAATTTGAACGGACATATAATTATATTTTTACTCCTATCACGTTGTAGATGCGTCTTGGTATTTCCTGCTAGGATTCTTGACTATTTTTTTGTCAGTATCAATCCAAGGTCAAGTTCTTGAGCTTGCGATCGAGGGTGAGATTGCTGACAACACTCTCCTTGACTAGGATTTTGACCAGACAGTATCATCTTAGGTACGGGACAAGCATAAAAGCAAATATTCTTAATTGTCGTTTTAATAAATAAAAGTGATGAAAGGGCGAGGAAGTTTCCCAGCTTTCCATAAAGCAAATTTATGGATTTGAAAACAAAGAATATTTGTTTTTATTAAAGCCATTGCCTAGAGTGAAAACAGAGACTGAAAAAGATCACTCAAGGAGATCAAAAACGATGAAACCGACGCTACTGACAGCCTTCTGTCTATTGCTACTGACAGTTTTTTCTTGCTTCCACCCTGCCATCGCTAGGGCCGTTACCACCACTGACGGCGCACCGGCAAAAATTACTCTAGTCGAGCCAGCGGCCGCCGGGGATAATCGGCAAAAACTACAGGCAACCAACGCCTGTGTCGGTTGTGACTTTAACGGAATTAGCCTCAAAGATTTAAACTTGTCCTCGGCCAATCTAGAAGGAGCAAACCTCAGCCAAACGGATCTAGAAAGAACCAACCTACAGGGTGCTAACCTGAAAGGGACTGACCTACGGGGAGCCGACCTCGGCAAAACTCTCCTAGCGGGGGCCGATTTAAGCGGGGCCAATCTCTTAGGTGCAGATTTAGAAAAAGCCAACCTGCAAGGGGCAAACTTAACCAACGCCAATCTGCAAAAAGCTGACTTAGAGAAAGCCAATCTCACTAATGCTCGGTTAGACGGTGCTAACCTACAAGATGCCGACGGTGAAGGCGCGATCGGTGTCGATCCCAATCTATTCTAAAAAAAGTTTTTATGGCAGAATCAAGTTTTAGCGGTTTTCAAGGAGAGCAATATCTATGGAAATTACTCCTTTTTCTCAGCGATCGCTAGATGGGGAGGGATCGGAAATGCTGCTAGACTTTAAAAAAGCCCATCAGCAAGATTTAAAGGCAATTGCGGAGATTTTGGCAATAATTAGTCACCAATCACCAGAAAAGGTAGAAATTCTCTTGGATACAATGCTAAAACAACTGATAGAGCCAAAAACACCTTTTTACGAGACGGCAACACCGACGGAACGAGCGCAAGCTTTTCGGGATTGGGCAAGTAGTCACGATCGAGGCAGCGCACTTTTATCCGACTATGCCGTAAGTCGCGATAGTATCTTTGACGATGAGTGCCTGTGACTTTGTGCGGAACCTGATCACACCATGTATGGCGATGCTGTGGGTGCGACAAGTCTATTATTGGGACAAGGAGAAAAACTCTATATCGCACCACAGAATTTAATCGAGTTTTGGAACGTTTACACCCGTCCAATTAATAGAAATGGTTTAGGACGCACAGTGGCCGCAGCCAAGGCTGAAATCGATCGCCTAAAGTCACTTTTTCCCATTATTGACGATCTGCCCGCTATTTATCCCGAATGGGAACGCTTAGTCTTCACCTATTCAGTCAAGGGTGTGCAGGTACATGATGCGAAGCTAGTAGCAGCCATGTGCGTTCATGACCTTACACATATTCTGACCTTTAATGTTGACGATTTTAGCCGTTACCCGGAAATAATCGCCGTTCATCCTGCGACCGTCAGGTGCTAACAATAAGGGTGACTTTTAAGCAAAAACGCGAGCATCCCGAGGACGAACATAAACTTGCTCCCCGACTTTGAGATGCAATTGAGCCAGTTGTTCTCGATTAAGATGGGCAATCAGGAGAGAGCGATCCGGTAGAATTAATTCCACATCGATCGCCCAACCCAGATGGATAATGCGCTCGACTTTTGCCTCAATGCTAGACCCATTGGGAGAAGAGAGAATTTCTAGATCGTGGGGACGAATAAAAATCTTGACTCCGTTACTACCCCCCCAAGCTGCCCGAATAGTGCAGCCGAGGTCGGTGGCAAAACATTCACCCGGCCGATAAAACTCATCACAAAAGGGGAGGCAGGATGATCGTACACCTGATCGGGAGTTCCCACCTGTTCGATTTTACCCTCATTGAAAATTACGATCTCGTCGGCCACTTCCATGGCTTCCTCTTGGTCGTGGGTGACAAAAACACTGGTGACATGGACTTCCTCGTGTAACTGTCGCAACCAAACTCGTAGCTCTTTTCTAACTTTGGCATCCAGGGCCCCAAAAGGCTCATCTAATAATAATACTTCCGGTTCCACCGCTAAGGCCCGGGCTAGGGCAACCCGTTGACGTTGACCCCCGGATAGTTGGGCTGGATAGCGATCGCCCAATCCCTGCAATTGAATTAAACTCAAGAGACTGTCCACTCGTTTTTGAATGTAGTCGGGGGCAGCTTTGCGAATCTTTAAACCGAAAGCGATATTCTGACGCACCGTCAGGTGTTTAAAAAGCGCATAATGCTGAAAAACAAAGCCAATCTTCCTTTTTCTGACATTTAAATGGGTTGTGTCTTTGCCGTTGATGATAATTTTGCCTGTGTCGGGGGGTTCTAATCCTGCGATCGCTCTCAGGAGAGTGGTTTTTCCCGAACCGGACGGCCCCAGCAGTGCCACCAGACGATTCGATTTGATCTCTAGGTTGATGTTGTCTAAAGCAGTAAAGGCGCCGAATTGTTTCGATACTTGCTCGATGATGATACTCACGGTGGCTAATCCTCTGGCAAAAAATGTATAGGGTTTGACCGTATTTTAACTATGATTTAATCTTAATCGTATTAAAATACAATTACATTTTACAGGATAGCAAAAAAATTAAGTTTTGATTCGGGAGATTACTGGTTATAAACAGAGACTAAAAAGATTAAACAGCGATAAAAGCTTACTGTTACTGTTTTTTACGCTTTTAAATGCTTAATTCACTAATTTTGTCCCCTAACCACCAGAAACGCAGCGGAGAAGAGAGACAACTGAGGCAAAAATGGACTATTCTTTATTGACAATATTTAGCTTTTTTATCGGAATTATCGTGGGATTAACGGGAATTGGCGGTTCATCCTTGATTACACCCCTATTGATCTTTGTATTTCAGGTTCCCGCTACCACCGCAGTGGGTTCCGATGTGGTAGCGGCCGGGTTGATGAAAGTGGTCGGCACCGTTCGTCACTGGCAACAGCAAACGATCGAGTTAGAGGTGGTAAAATGGCTAGTAATTGGCAGTGTACCCAGTTCTCTGTTAGGATTAGTCGGTTTTCGCTATTTTCAGCAGAATAGCTCCCTCAATCTCGATCAATGGTTGCCTCATATCATCGGTCTTGTCTTGATGATCGTGACTGTCCTAGCGGCCCTGGAACTACTAATCTCCTTATTTTTTCCCGATTTGTCCCCTTGGTCCTGGCCAAAATTAGATTTAACCACTCGCTCTGGTCAGATAAAAACAACGGTATTAGGGGCAGTTTTAGGCTATTTGGTCGGTTTAACCAGTATTTCCAGTGGTTCCTTATTTGCATTGGTCTTGATGACCTTTTTTCACCTTGATTCTCGCAAATTAGTTGGTACAGATCTATCGCAAGCGTCCATCCTCTTAACCTGTACTTCCATCGGTCATCTGGGATTAGGAACAGTCGATTGGAATCTGGTACTTCCCATCTGGTTGGGTGGAATACCGGGGGTAGTAGTGGGAGCAAGATTATCGGAATATTTCCCCAAAAATGCCCTAAAAATACTGCTTTATACGGTTCTAGTCACGGTCAGTTGGCGCTTACTTCAACCCACCTAATCTCCAAAGTTCACTCGAAGGTCATCATACTACCCATCAACAGATCGGGACTGGTGGCGACAAAATAGATAATTCCCGCACCGAGAATAACGATCGCTAAACTAAATAGTAGCACCCATCGATCGGCTGGTTCGTAGGTATCTTCATCTATATCTCGTCTGACTGTAAAATAATGGGCTGTGGTCAAAAATACGGTCAATAAACCCACCAAAGCAAACATTAAGCCTAATTTCCAACCGTAACCGGGACGAGGAACCAGGGGAGGATGAAAGGCCCGTAAGCGCAGAATAACCATACCAAAACCCATTAATGCGATCGCTGTTCGCATCCAAGACAGATAGGTGCGTTCATTGGCCAGATGATCTCGGACTCGATTTGGGTTGACTTTTTTCGGTTGACTGCTAGTCTTGGTTTCGGTCACTTGCGATTTGAGAAAAAATAACATGATCGGGATGACTAAGGTTCAGTTTTAAATCGATCGCTTGAGAAGATAATGTTATTGTATGGCAGT
>NZ_BJKP01000010.1:46498-123180 GCF_008974145.1 Microcystis aeruginosa NIES-4325
ACTTTTTTCGGTTGACTGCTAGTCTTGGTTTCGGTCACTTGCGATTTGAGAAAAAATAACATGATCGGGATGACTAAGGTTCAGTTTTAAATCGATCGCTTGAGAAGATAATGTTATTGTATGGCAGTTGAATTGTAAATGTTATTGAAAAAATCTAAAATCCCTTTTTAAGTGTATTCACATTGCATTCAAAAAATCAAGTGGATTCAGTTTCCTGATTGAGAATTGCCCACCCATAGCTTAAGGACAAGGCCAGGAAAGCAAGGGGGAGACTTTCCTTGATCATAAACACACCCAAACCGATCAACACACAGGGGACAAAGTGGCTGCCGTGACTGGTAATTAAATTAGCGATCGCCGGTAATTGGGTTAACTGATGAGCAGTAAAACACCAAACACCCACCAAAATCAGAAAAACGCTGACGATAGTGACTAAATTCGGCAAAGTATTACTAGCAAACAGAGGCAGATAAATGCCGATATTATCACTGCCATTGGCGATCGTAATTGCCGCCACACCACAGGTTTGAGGAGAAAACCAGGCCACCAAAAGGAAAAGAAGGCTTTGATTCTAGAGCCACCTCCACATTATTATCGGTTCTACTACTCCATAAATATAGGTCGCTTGAAATTTCCATTGCACCTTTCCGTAGGGTTTTACTCCTTTTGCTGTAATTTTTCTCCCACTAATTGGGCATGACTCGGAAAACCTGCCGCTATCTCTACAAGGTTAATGGTTTTGACTCCGAACAGGGCAATTAAAAGAGGGCGAGGAAGTTGAGGCGTGCGCCATGCCATCCCAGATAGGGTTTTAAGGTATCCCGCAATCAGTTAATCTGGTTCATAGGGTTTCAGGGAAATGTCTGGTAACTTTCTATGAAACCCTTTTCCTGTCACTCTTTGCAACCTTTCTCTGGATTTTTTGTCCTGTACAGAGCCTAAGCTGATGTGTTTTCATCAATGTTGGGTATAATATAGCGGTGTGCAGTCGTATGAGGTACAGTGTCACGAGCTATAAACCATGCTAGGCAAAGCTTGGTTTGTATCTCACTCAAGCGCTTACCGCTATAGCATAGTACATCGCTTCTATGACTGAATAATTTGGGTGCGTGATCATGAAATGGCCGAAATGGAAGTTCAATAGAATTGAAACTGTTATACTTAGAATTCTGGGTGTGGGGCTTTTTGGAGCAGCAGCCTATGGAGTGAATTTGGGGTATCAAACATTTTGGGTTAATAGAGATATAATTTGCTTTGTAAAGGAAGATGTCACAGCACACAAGTTATTTGAAGAGATAGAAGATAAATGGCGCAATGAGCTAAAGCTTGCTGACAGCACATCTAGAATGTCATTGCCACCTCGAATTGCTGCTTTACAAGAGATTCGGCGCGAATTAACTGATCAGGAATGGCCTGATTGTGCTGCTAAGGCGAAAGAAAGCTTAACTGAAAGCATGGATAGTATGATTGACGGGTTCATCGCTTTCTTAGATTCAGATAACTCTGATACTTTTGTCAGTTTTTATATTGAAGAAGGGAAAAAACATATGACGATGTTTCATTGATATAGATAAGTAGAAGATTATGGTAATTTCTAACCACCTCATACAAGGAACGCTCGATTTATGCTACGTAGCAGTGTTTTAAAGGAACTCTATTGCGCCCCTGATGGAGTTAGTTTCGTTAGACCTAAGTTTGCAGTAGAGTTTGTGATGAGAAATCATTACTGATTAAAGATATCAAATAAAATTGTGTTTGCGCTGAAAAGTAAATAAAAAAAATGAGTAGCTATAGAAAAAGCCAAGTTCCGTCGAAAAAGATTCTTGGAAATGTCAGTAAATATGAATCATATCGTGAGGCATGGTCACGTATTAAATTAGCTCAAGAAAATCATTTTTTCTTGGAAGCAATTACAATTCAAGAAAGCATTATCACTGATCGTCTCATCAGCTTTTTATCTCGCCCCGAATCTCCCAAACCACTTTCTAAGAAAAAGAATGGACAATTTCCTTCGTTTGGTGAGCTCATAGAGCATTGGCGTTTGGAGTTCCCAGATGCACTTCAGTCTGGTTTATATCTAGATTTAATAGAGGCGGTTGATCAATGGCGATGTATGAGGAACAAAGCAATTCATGCAATTGTAAAATCTGAACCAGGGAAACCAACCAAATCCATTGACGAGTTCTTGCAAAAGGCTAAAGACACGGCTGAAGAAGGAGAAAAACTTGCGAGAGAGGTATGTAAATGGAGTCAAAAGGAAAAAAAGAAATCTTTACCCACAACTCCGGTCTAACCAGCGGCTGCACTCGGAACGGATCGTTACGCTATCAGTTATGATACAAGCATTATTGCCGTCCGGTGAGCCGCAGTGCGGTCGCATATCTTGTAAGTTGGGTTGAGGAACAAAACCCAACGATAATAACCTAATAAATAGGCGATAGCCATCAGATGAGATTTTTGTTAAACTATTATAAATGAGTAAT
Organism: Microcystis aeruginosa NIES-4325; assembly: GCF_008974145.1. GTDB lineage: Bacteria > Cyanobacteriota > Cyanobacteriia > Cyanobacteriales > Microcystaceae > Microcystis > Microcystis aeruginosa_G. The sequence goes on from NZ_BJKP01000010.1 coordinate 48,982, forward strand.
TTAAACCTTTGTATGAGATCAAATTATTTATGGATACTCCATTTACAGCAATTATTAAAAAAGATGGGGATTGGTGGATTGGATGGATCGAAGAAGTAAAGGGAGTCAACGCTCAGGAATCGACAAAAGAAGAACTTATTGAAAGTCTAAGAGAAGCCCTAAAAGACATTTTAGAGCTAAATCGAGAAGAAGCTCGCCAAGAAGCAGCCGAAAACTACGAAGAACTTCTAATTACTCTATGAAGCGAAGTGATTTGATTCGACATCTTGAACAACATGGATGTGAGTTGCTTCGTGAAGGATCTCGACATTCTATCTGGTGGAACCCAGCAACAAAAGATAAAACAGCCATTCCTCGTCATAGAGAAATAAAAGAGTTTTTAGCCAAGAAAATTTGTAAAGATCTCGATATTCCATCACTATAATCAATGTGATCACCGATGAGTGTAGTGCGATGCCGAAGGCACTGCGTAGCAGTACGCGGAGCTTGTAGGGTGCGTTATCGATCAATTCATTTCTACTGCGATCGCTGTTCGCATCCAAGACAGATAGGTGCGTTCATTGGCCAAATGATCGCGGATACGATTGGGATTAACTTTTTTCGGTTGACTGCTAGTCTTGGTTTCGGTCACTTGCGATTTGAGAAAAAATAACATGATCGGGATGACTAAGGTTCAGTTTTAAATCGATCGCTTGAGAAGATAATGTTATTGTATGGCAGTTGAATTGTAAATGTTATTGAAAAAATCTAAAATCCCTTTTTAAGGGTATTCACATTGCATTTAAAAAATCAAGTGGATTCAGTTTCCTGATTGAGAATTGCCCACCCATAGCTTAAGGACAAGGCCAGGAAAGCCAGGGGAAGACTTTCCTTGATCATAAACACACCCAAACCGATCAACACACAGGGGACAAAGTGGCTGCCGTGACTGGTAATTAAATTAGCGATCGCTGGTAAATTCGTTAGCTGATGAGCAGTAAAACACCAAACACCCACCAAGATCAGAAAAACGCTGACGATAGTGACTAAATTTGGCCAGGTATTACTAGCGAACAGAGGCACATAAATGCCGATATTATCACTGCCATTGGCGATCGTAATTGCCGCCACACCACAGGTTTGAGGAGAAAACCAAGCCACCAAAGGAGAAGACGCTGCTGATTCTACAGCTACCTCCAGATGATTATCCGTCTCGGTTTCCTCTCGCTGCCAGAGACTCCGAATCCCGAAAATCACTGGCAAAAGACCGAGAAAACGAATCCACTGAGCCGGAATCAAGAAACTCCCGAAAAAGCCGGTTAAACTCGCCAAAATCAGCAGTATAAAGCCTAAATACTGACCGATAACGATATGACGACGGCGAAAAAGTTTATTGACTTGGGTAAAAAGAATCGTCAAAATCAGGATGTCATCGAGATTGGTGGCAATAAAGGCCGCTATTGCTGTGGATATGGCAGTAATCATGGTAGTCATAGGATTTTTTTCTTAATCGGGTCTTCTAGTCTCGATCGCCCTACTTCTACTCTAGAAAGAGCCATTAATAAAATCAAATATTCTTTCTTGTTGATTTAATAAATTAAAATGATGGAAAGACCAATAGAGACAAAAAACCCCTTGCCATGGCCAGAATGACCCTAGATCAACTGGAAATCTTTCTAGCGACTGCTGAACATCTCCACTTCACCAAAGCAGCAGAAGCTTTATATATCATATCACCCAACCGGCCGTCAGTGCCGCCATTGCCTCCCTAGAAAGTGAATACGGGGTGAAATTATTCCATCGCATCGGTCGTCACATCGAGATCACGGAAACAGGACGTTTACTGCAATTAGAAGCGCAACGCATTCTTACCCAGGTAACTTTGACAGAAAGGGGATTGGCGGAATTCAACGACTTGCAACGGGGAGAACTACAATTAGGGTCGAGTTTGACTATTGGTAACTATTGGCTGCCAGCAAAAATTAGCGATTTTCAGGAGCGCTATCCGGCAATTAAGATCAATTGCACCCTAGCTAATACGGAAGAAATCTGTCTGGGTACGGCTAACGGACGTTTTGACCTAGCATTAATCGAGGGAGAAGTCAAGAGTGATTTAACAAATTGTTTAGAACAGGAGATCGTCGGCAGCGATCGCCTATTAATCATTGTCGGACGTTCTCATCCTTGGTATAAAAGAGAAGCGATCGAATTACCCGAGTTAGTGGAAACCCCTTGGGTAATGCGAGAATCGGGATCGGGAACTCAACAAAGATTCGAGGAAGCACTACGGAATTGGGGCATCGATTTACGGACATTAAAGGTGACTTTGCTGTTAAATACCGGAGAAATGGTCAAGGCAATCATTGAGAATAGTTCGGCAGCTGCCGGAATTTCCGAATTGATGGTTCAAAAGGAATTAGAATTAGGCACATTGCGATCAATTCGAGTCATCGATACTTCCGGTTTATCCCCTCGCTATCTCGAGTTTATGCGCCCTTTTTTAAAAATAAAACACCGTCAGCGCTTTCAACCCCGCGTCTGTCAAGTTTTTGAGCAGATGTTGTAATCTGATAGCAATCACCAAAAATTAATCTAGTAAAAATAAAGATATGTAAGGGAAATTATCTTTGGCAAAAGAGAGAAATTAGGTATAAAAATTGAACTAATTTTATCTCAATAAAAGTATTTTTGTTTAAAAAAATTACAAAAAAATGTTTTTAGTTGTCCCATTTTTTAGTTAGATTTAATTGGCAAAGATAGCTATAAATTTCAGCTAAATTAAGCAGGGCTAATTTTGAGTTAATAAACTTGATTTAAGAGTCTCCAGTTTATCTTTTTCTAACCCAAGAAATTGGCGATATTAACGAAGTCTCACGGACGAAGTCTGACTCCTCACTAACCACGACAAGAGGTCTAATATGTCCAATTTTGTTTCGTCTGTAGGGTGTAGGTTCCGTCGCGCACATTGACCCGATGGGGGATCAGCTTCAGGTCTCTGACTCCTCACTAACTACGACAAGAGGTCTAATATGTCCAATTTTGTTTCGTCTGTAGGGTGTAGGTTCCGTCGCGCACATTGACCCGATGGGGAATCAGCTTCAGGTCTCGGAAGATATTAGCTTGGTGTTGTAGGTCCGTCAGAGAGCGATCGTCGATCGGGATAATGGCACGTTCAGAGGCCCGTTGTTCAAGATTAGTGATGATCGCCGGGTCGATCTCGTGGTGAGCTGCCAAGCGTCTCGTCGCCTCTAACTCCTGTTGTTTCGCCCAGGCCCCCGCCTCGTTCACCTCTTCTAAAATCACCTTCAGGACATCGGGATAATCCCGCACCAATTCGGGAACCGCATAATAATAGGTCGGCACTTCTAGAGAGGCGTTTTCCCCGAAGATACTCTCTAGATCGGCCACCGATCTTCCCGGATAGGTGCGCGTCTCCGTGGGAGAATAGGGAACCCAGACCACCCAAGCGTCGATCTCACCGCGACGGAAAAGCACCAGCGCTTCCGGTTGAGTCGCATACACCGGTTCGATATCGCTTAATTCTAGATTCACTCTCATCAGTGCGCGGATGAGGACGTAATGGGCGCTCGAACCTCGATCGAAGGCGATTCTTTTTCCTTTTAAATCCGCCAAGGTCTGTATTGGCCAATCCTCAGGCACGAGGATCGCCTGACCTTTCGGGGCGGTATATTTTTCTTTGGCTACCCGGACAAAGACGTGTTCGGCCGCTTGGGAGAAAATACTCGCCGTACCGCCACCACCGCAGAAGTCGATCGTTCCGTTGCTCAAAGCCTCGATCAGCGAGGAAGCGGAAAGAAAACTCGTCCACGTTACCGTCACCCCCAAGGGTTTTAAGCGTCTTTCCAGAAAGGCCTGGGCGCGGAGAACTTCCAGATTGGTCATGCCCTCGGGATAGCCGATCTTGAGGGTTCCTAGCCGCCGGGCTTGTTTGGCCAGGGGAGTGATATCGGAGGGGGTCGAGCGCTTGAACCAGCGATCGATCAGGATACAGAAGAGAATTCCAGCGATAAATAATCCCACGGTTTCCAATAGCCGGGGAGTCGTATTCCGGGGGAATTTAAAGCTATCGACGAGGTTGAGAATCAGGTTATCGGATCGAGAATTTTGACCGACGGCGATCTCGCGTAGCGAGCGCTTTGCGTTCGTGTCGGAAAATCCAGCCAGGAGAAAGCTCCCGACCAGACTGGTCAAAAAAAGCAGCGCGGGAAGAACTCCCCGGCAATTTCGCCACGGTTTCCAGAGACACTTGATCGAACGGTGGAGCATGGGATTTCTCGCAGAAAACAAGATTTATCGTCGGGCAAGGAGACAAGAAGGAAGGGTTTCCCAACTCGATCGGGAGAGGTTCCATTAGTTTTAAGTGGGTGGGTGGAATTAAATATAAGATAAACGTAGGTTGGGTTGAAGCATGAAACCCAACGCCAGCACGGGTTACGCTACCGCTAACCCATCCTACAAATAATTGTGCCTCCCTACTTATCTACATACTATAGAAATCCACGACTCCTCGATTGTGTAACAAAGTACATTTATAAATGTATTGAAAATGATATAGTTTTAAAACAAAATTGCGCCCGCCTTTGAGAGATCGAGGTAATATGGATGGATTGGTTGATCGAAATCGTCAAAATCGCGGTGGCCACCGGCATAGCCACCACCTTCGACGACAATATTTATTTAACTGGCTTCTTTAGCGAGGTAAATCGTACCTTTCGCCCGGTTCACGTTGTCGTCGGCGAGCTAGTCGGGTTTACGGTCTTGGTATCGGTTAGCTTGCTGGGTTTTCTACTCGGCCTAATCATCCCACCGATTTATATCGGTCTTCTCGGAATCTTGCCGCTCCTCATCGGTGTGAGAAATTTACTGACGTTAAATCGGGATAACGAGAGGGAAACCGCAGATCGCAAGGTGAATTTGCAAAGAAACGCCCAATTTCATGGATTCGCCTCCCGCAGACTATCCCTCGCTCAAGTCCTCAGAGATCGCCAAACCTATAAAGTTTCCGCAGTCACGATATCCAATGGCGGCAATAATCTCGGTATCTATATTCCCCTATTCGCCAATAGTACCGTGGCGCAGTTAGCCGTAATCATCCCGATCTGCTATCTAATCGTCTGTACTTGGTTATTTCTCTCCTATAATCTAACCCGCCAACCGGGGATCGCGGTTGTCCTCAGCCGTTATGCGAGTAAGCTTTTCCCTTTTGTGCTGATGTGGTTGGGCCTACGGATTATTCTCGATAACGGCTCCTATCGCCTGTTGATTCCCACCGGGTAAATTAGGTCTCCGTAAAAATTGAAAATCTCTGGCTCGCACGGGGGTCATACTAAATCCGTTGAGTATAGGCTACTTATAAGGATAGGCAAAAGGCACTCTTGCAATAGGCTTCGACGGTGAGATCACCGCCGAACCGCCGAACCGCCGAACGGAGGCCGTTTTTGTAACGGGGATTTATGCCTCGCTCCAAAAACTTTTCGCCTTAATGCGAGGTTTTAGAGCCGATTTTATCGATAAAATCGCAAAATCCGCCTAAATCTTCAAAATAAGTTAAATAACTTAACGGGACTATATATATCTGACGACAAAATTTTTGTTGGTAAATCTAAGTTTTTTGCTAAGATGATAACGATTATCATTCTAGCAAGCTTCAAGCAACAAACAAATGAACTACTTGACAAAATAAATTAATTATGATGAAGAACTATGCCCTCAATTAACTAGGGAGATACTCAAGACTTTTTCGGTGACTAGGAAAATCAATTTTTCCAGATTTCCGCACGGAGATAACCCCAGAGACGAGGGAATAACCCGATAGCTTTCATTAGTTATCGTCTAGATGCCCAGAAAAATAAATACTTTAGCAAAGGGTATTTATTGACATTGGTAAAATCAGAAAACTTTGCCGATCAATTAACTATTGGAGTCCGTAAAAATATCTATGACCTTAGCTAAGTCCAAAGCAATTTTCGATAATGATGACTACAATCACTTTCCCGAAGTGATTACCGAACCTAAATCGCCGGTATCGGAAGCCGAGATGATGCAAGCGGTACGAACACTGCTGTTAGGATTAGGAGAAGATCCTGATCGCGAAGGTTTACGAGACACTCCAAAACGAGTAGTAAAAGCCCTAAAATTTCTCACTTCTGGTTATCAGCAATCCCTCGATGAATTGCTGAATGGGGCAGTTTTTCATGAGGATGCTAACGAGATGGTTTTAATCCGAGACATCGATATTTTTAGCTCCTGTGAACACCATATTTTACCAATTATCGGCCGCGCTCATGTTGCCTATATTCCTAATGGGAAAGTGATCGGTTTATCGAAAATTGCCCGCATCTGTGAAATGTATGCCAGACGACTGCAAGTACAGGAACGTTTAACCGCACAAATTGCCGATGCTTTGCAAGGATTACTACAACCTCAAGGGGTAGCTGTCGTGATTGAAGCGACTCATATGTGTATGGTAATGCGCGGGGTTGAAAAACCCGGTTCCTGGACTTCTACGAGTGCCGTGCGCGGTATTTTTGCCGATTCTGCTAAGACTCGTCAAGAGTTTATGAGTTTGATTCGTCATAGTCCCGATTTTCACTAATTACTCAGGGGGATCGGGATTATTTGATCGTCCTATCCCCGGTTTTTTCCTAGGCAAAAAACCAGAGTCAAGGCAGCTATTTACTGTTTACTTTTTATTTTTGATGCGCTGTTATCATGCTGATTCGTCCCCGTCGTCTTCGTTATACTCCAGCGATTCGCCGTCTTGTTCGTGAAACCGAATTAACCGTTAATGACTTGATTTATCCCCTCTTTATCATGGAGGGAGAAAATCAAAAGGTGGCTATTCCTTCTATGCCCGATTGTTATCGTTATTCCCTCGATTTATTGCTCAAAAAAGTAGTTAATGCTTATAATTTAGGCATTAATGCCATCGCTCTTTTCCCCCTGATTGCCCAAGATAAAAAAGATAATTTCGGCAGAGAAAGTTATAATCCCGATGGTTTAGTGCCAAGGGCAGTGAAAGCGATCAAAAAAGAAGTCCCTGAAATAATTATTATTACCGATGTTGCTCTCGATCCTTTTTCGATTTATGGTCATGATGGTATTGTTAAGGACGGTAAAATTCTCAACGATGAAACCCTAGAAGTTTTAGTGAAAATGTCGCTCTCACAAGCGGCAGCCGGGGCTAATTTCGTCGCTCCTTCCGATATGATGGATGGTAGGGTTGGGGCGATCCGTCGAGCTTTAGATGCGGCTGGCTATTTGGATGTGGGAATTCTCGCTTATACGGCTAAATATGCCTCTGCTTATTATGGTCCCTTCCGAGATGCCTTAGAATCAGCACCAAAATTTGGTGATAAGAAAACCTATCAAATGGATGGGGCTAATAGTCGGGAAGCGTTACGGGAAGCCAGTTTAGACATCACAGAAGGGGCAGATATTATTATGGTTAAGCCCGCTCTCGCTTACCTCGATATTATCCGTCGTCTGCGCGATAGTAGCCATCTTCCCGTCGCCGCTTACAACGTCAGTGGTGAATACGCAATGATTAAAGCGGCGGCAAAACAGGGCTGGATTGACGAAAAAAGCCTGATTTTGGAAACTTTAACCAGTATGAAACGAGCGGGGTCCGATTTGATTTTGACCTATTTTGCTCTCGATGTAGCATTAATGAAACAAGAAAGCCGATTTTAGGGTTTTTGCCAGCGAAATTGATAGAAATTATCCTGCGCTCCCCATACCTGCCGGCCAAGGCTATCATAACCTCGATCGCTGGTATCCATGCCCTGGGAATGTAGAATAATTGTATTAGTTATTTTCACCGCACCTCTGGCATTAGTGGGACAACCCTGGGGGGGAGTTTCTCCCCGATAACCGCCCGCTATCGGTTTTAAAAACACAGTACACACCGACTCGGACAAATCTGATACATTTAATTTTCTTTCTGTCAAGTCTTTGTTACAAAAATTAATAAAGTTGTCGGCATTATTTAACTTATAAGCTTTTGATTCCACAGTGGAATTATCGGGGCTAGGTTGAATGACTAAAATTCTTTGACGATAGGGTTGATTTAAGCTATCGATAATTGCCTGTTCTTGATAAAGATAAATACTATCCTGTTTGGGGGAAAAATCCACGGCACAGGTAGTCATTTGCACCTTAGCAATGCGGGGGTTAGTCTGCGCTTGTTGCGTCGTATCCATGACCCCAATTAAATGATTAGCCACCCCCTGCACTTGCGGGTTAAGGGGCAAAGATTGAGTGAGAAAAAATACCAGAGCGATCGAAGTTTTCAGCATAAGCAGAGGCTTGATTCCGGTTAGTCTCTAATTAGCTTAAACTAATAAGCAGCAAGAGCAAAAATACCCCTTTTCCCATGGCTAATCATCTGGCTGAATCTGAAAGTCTTTACCTGCGAAAACACGCCGAAAACCCGATCGATTGGTGGTATTGGTGTGACAGCGCCCTAGAAATTGCCAGGAGGGAAGATAAACCGATCTTTCTCTCGATCGGTTATTCTAGCTGTCATTGGTGTACGGTTATGGAAGGAGAAGCTTTTTCCGATCGGGCCATTGCCGATTATCTCAATCAGTATTTTTTGCCGATCAAAGTTGATCGCGAGGAAAGACCGGACATCGATAGCATCTATATGCAAGCATTGCAGATGATGGTCGGTCAAGGGGGTTGGCCTCTGAATGTCTTCCTAACACCCGATAGTTTAATTCCCTTCTATGGTGGCACCTATTTTCCCGTGCAACCGCGCTTTAACCGGCCCGGTTTTCTGCAAGTGTTGCAATCGGTACGTCGCTATTATGACGAGGAAAAGGAGAAATTAAGCAAATTCACGGCCGAAATGCTGGGCGCGCTGCGTCAATCGGCCATTTTACCCCGAGCAGAGACCAATTTAGCCGAACCTTCCCTTTTAGCCACAGGAATCGAGACAAATACGGCGGTGATTCGGGTTAATCCCAATAACTACGGTCGGCCCAGTTTTCCGATGATTCCCTATTCTAATCTGGCTTTGCAGGGCGGTCGCTTTGGTGACGATTTTGAGGATTCCCTCCGGCAAGCAGCCTATCAACGGGGGGAAGATCTGTCCCTGGGGGGAATCTATGACCATGTGGGGGGAGGATTCCATCGTTATACGGTGGATTCGACGTGGACAGTTCCCCATTTTGAAAAAATGCTCTACGATAACGGGCAAATTGTCGAATATTTAGCCAATTTGTGGAGTGCGGGTAATCGAGAGGCGGCCTTTGAGAGAGGGATTAAAGGCACGGTTAACTGGCTAAAACGGGAAATGACCGCCCCAGAAGGTTATTTTTACGCAGCCCAAGATGCCGATAGTTTTGAGAAGGCCACGGATGGGGAACCAGAGGAAGGGGCCTTTTATGTCTGGTCGGATCTGGAGTTAAGGGATTATCTCTCGACCGAGGAATTGGGGCTGCTGCAGGCTAATTTTACCGTCACTGCGGAGGGGAATTTTGAGGGTCGTAATGTGCTGCAACGTCGGCAAGGGGGAAAATTAGGGAAGGATATAGAAAATATGCTCGATAAGTTATTTATTCGGCGTTATGGCAGTTCTCAGTCCCAATTAGCTCTTTTTCCCCCAGCCAGAGACAATCAAGAGGCGAAAACCGTCTCTTGGCCGGGACGCATTCCGGCGGTAACGGATACGAAAATGATCGTCGCTTGGAATAGTTTGATGATTTCTGGTTTAGCCCGGGCTTTTGCTGTCTTTGGCGAACCTTTGTACTGGCAAATGGCTACGGTCGCGGCCGAGTTTATTCTCCAGCATCAGTGGTTAGATGGACGTTTTCAGCGCTTGAATTATCAGGGTCAGGCCTCGGTTTTGGCCCAATCGGAGGATTTTGCCTATTTTATTAAGGCTTTACTGGACTTGCAAACGGCTAATTCCCAAGAAACTCGCTGGTTAGAGGCGGCTATCGATCTACAAGGGGAATTTGATCGCTGGTTTTGGGCCGAGGATGAGGGGGGATATTTTAATACCGCTTCCGATCATAGTCTCGATCTGATCGTGCGAGAACGGGGTTATACGGATAATGCCACTCCTTCGGCCAACGGAATTGCGATCGCTAATTTATTGCGTCTGTCGCGATTGACGGAAAATCTAGAATATCTCGATCGGGCTGAAAAGGCCTTGCAATCTTTTAGTAGCATTCTAGAACAGTCCCCCACCGCTTGCCCCAGTTTATTTGTTGCCCTCGATCACTATCGTCACGGTTTCTGTCTGCGTGCCGCGGAAAGCTCGATCGAGCGGCTGTTAGGTCGCTATTTGCCCACTGCGGTGTATCGAGTCGATGCCAGTTTGCCGCATAGCACATTTGGGTTAATTTGTCAAGGGTTATGCTGCCTTGAACCAGCGGAAAATTTAGAACAGTTAGACCGACAAATTGCCGGGGTGATGACAGGTCCGTCAATGCTGATCGGTTAGGGATTTTTCTCTCTCAAGCAGAGAGCAGGGAGAAAAAAGCAATTAACGCTTTTTTAATCACCAAGGTTGAGGATTATTGATGATACAGAGCGATCGCACGAATCTCCATTCCTACAAATTACGGCGTTTCTGAATTAAGCTATGAATCTTCTCTTGTGGGATTTTTAAACCCTAGACCCAAACTAACTTTTGGATAAGATGCACAGTTGGCATTCATACCTTGATTAAGCAACGCCAAAAATTGAATGGCAGACTAGCTATGATTGGCTTTGTCTCTCTTTTAGCCATTGAATTGTTAACCGGTAAAGGAATCATTGCTTGGATTACCAGTCTCTAAGAATTAACAATCCCGTCGCGCTGTTCGGGGCGTTCAGTCCCCGTCCTAGGGGATTGGTTTAGACCAAGTAAATGCCCTCAAAAACAGCTTTAGCAGGACCTGTCATGTAAACCCGGTTATCGGTTTGGGACCAGTGAATCTGAAGACAGCCACCGGGCAGTTCCACGGTACAACGGCGATCGCATTTGCCCGTCAACACGGCCGCCACCACCACAGCACAAGCGCCAGTACCACAAGCGAGAGTAATTCCCGCCCCTCTTTCCCATACCCGCATCTTCATATAATCTGGCGCAACTACCTCCACGAACTCCACATTAGTCCGTTGGGGAAAAACCGGATGATGTTCAAATTTTGGCCCGATAGTTGCTAGGGGAATAGAGGCCAGATCACCCACAAAAGTGACACAGTGGGGATTACCCATACTAACGCAAGTAACTAACCAATCTTTACCCTCCACCTCTAGGGGAACCGCGAGGACTTTTTCAGACCCCTTGACTAAAGTGGTGGGGATTTCACTGCCTAAAAGTTGCGGCGGTCCCATATCAACCGTTACCTGTTCATTGGCTTCTAAACGGGGAATTATCGTTCCTGCTAGAGTATGAATGCGATAGGTGCGGCCAATGGTGTTGTTAGCCTCTAAACGGGCGATAAATTGGGCTAGACAGCGAATACCGTTACCACACATCTCCGGTTCCGAGCCATCAGAGTTGAAAATTCTCATGGTATAGTCGGTTTCCGCTTGGCCGGGAAGCGCGAAAATCACGCCATCGGCACCGATACCAAAATGTCGATCGCACATAGCCACGGCCATTTCCGCTGTGATCAGGGGTTCGGGACTGTGACGGTTATCTATCAAAATAAAATCATTGCCCAGGCCTTGATATTTGGTAAAGGGGATTTTCATGGTCAATAAAAGCTACTCAACAGGAATAATAGAGGATGAACACCCCATCGATAAACTCATTATGTCTCAATTCGATCCTGGTCTGCCGAGTATCAAACAAGTACAGAGCTATATTCAAGAGAAACGGGAAGTAGAAATTAAGTTAAGTACAGATGATCTGCTCGTTGGTCGCATCCTTTGGCAAGATGTTAACTGTCTATACCTAGTTGATCACTACGATAAACCCACTTTAATTTGGCAACAGTCTCTAGTTTATTTAAGACCTAAAGCCTAGGGGGAAATTGGCGATATTTGCCCGTGGGATGCGTCCTGGACGCATCAAAAATTCAGTAGCAAGCAGATAGCTTTTGAGTAAATTTAACGTCAGTTGGGGTTAAGGAGATTTGGCCATGACTTCTAGCAAATAATCAGGTGGGATGGCGAGGATAGCATCAGAATTTCAGTTGCTCGAAAATTTGGGTTAAATTGCCCAATAAAGAAAGTCAGAGAGTCCAGCAGAGCGATCGCCATCTAATTTCAGATATGGATTGCCGCTTGTGTGCTAACAATTCAGGCCACTGCTGTACATAACCTGTTATACTCTTGGGCAAAACAACTCCACCTCGATTGTTATGCTGGAAAATCAGGTCATGGCAGATGCCGCCTCTAATGAGCAGATACCTACTCTAGAATTATCGATCATCATGCCCTGTCTCAACGAGGCGGAAACCCTAGCCACCTGTATCGGCAAAGCGCGAGATTATCTGGAACAACACAAAATTGCGGGAGAGGTGCTAATCGCCGATAATGGCAGTAGCGATGGTTCCCAAGAAATTGCCACTAATTCAGGGGCGCGGGTGGTTCCTATCCCGGAAAGGGGTTATGGTAGCGCACTGCGGGGAGGTATCGCCGCCGCCAAAGGTCAATACATTATTATGGGGGATGCCGATGATAGCTATGACTTTACCAATCTCTCGCCTTTCCTAGAAAAATTGCGGCAGGGTTACGATTTGGTGATGGGCAATCGTTTTCAGGGGGGAATTCAACCTGGGGCGATGCCAGTATTGCATAAGTATCTGGGCAATCCTGTCTTGACTTGGTTAGGACGGTTATTTTTTGGCAGCCCCTGTGGTGATTTTCACTGTGGATTGCGCAGGTTTAGTAAACGGGCGATCGAACAATTGAACCTACGCACCACTGGCATGGAATTCGCCAGCGAGATGGTGGTGAAAGCATCCCTCTACGGTCTGAAAATTACCGAAGTACCAACCACTTTATCCCCTGACGGTCGTAGTCGTCCCCCCCACCTAAAAACTTGGCGCGATGGCTGGCGACATCTGCGATTTCTCTTAATGTATAGTCCTCGTTGGTTGTTTCTCTACCCCGGACTGGCTTTAATGTTTCTGGGATTTGTGGCGACGATTTGGTTTATGACCCAACCCAGAGTTCATACTCTTCTCTATTCAGCCACAGCTTTGATTATCGGCTTTCAAATCGTCAGTTTTGCCATCTTTACGAAAGCTTTTGCTATCAGCGAAGGTTTATTACCGGAAGACCGAAAATTAAGACGATTTTTGCGTTATATTAATCTGGAGGTGGGATTGATCATTGGCGTAATTTTATTTTTGCTAGGTATGGGCGGTTCACTGTATGCTTTATACATTTGGAATGCTCGACTTTATGGGGCTTTAGATCCAGCCGTAACCATGCGGATTGTCATTCCTTCCGTAACCGCTTTAGCGTTGGGAGTACAGGTGATTTTTTCCAGTTTCTTTTTAAGTGTATTACAATTAAAACGCAAGTAATTCTATTTACATTCAAACTATGAATAACAGTGACTACGACATGGAAATGTACGACCATCTTTGGTCGCAGCAATGGCAAAACCTACAAGATATAGGTCCACTTACCCATAATCGCTATCGTTTAATGCTACGCGAGCTACCTAAATCTTCTATGGAAGATTGTAGTATTCTCGATCTTGGTTGTGGCCGTGGAGCATTTTTAAGCCTACTTAAAAATAAATATCCAAAAGCTACCTTGTCAGGAATAGAATATTCCGAGGAAGGAAAGAAATCCGCCCATCCGGAAATTCGCAATGTCATTCAGGTAGGAGATTTGTACGAAGTTGCTGAAAGATTGCCTCGCTGTTCTTATGATCTAGTGATCTGTAGTGAAGTCATCGAGCATCTTCCCGAACCTGAAGCAGCTCTCAACATTATTTTCTCTTTATTAAAACCAGGAGGTATCGCCCTTCTGACCGTACCTTGTAATATGCGTTATTGGTCTAAACAGGACGAGGTTGCGGGTCATTATCGGCGTTTTGGAATGAAAGAGTTCGCCTCTTTAGTAACTAATAGTGGATTTTCTGTCAAAAAAAATTATGGATGGGGTACTTTTTTAGGGTTAATCTATTATCGGATGGTTTCCGCTCTCGGTCCAGAAAAGGTAATGAAAACGAAGGTAACATTTATGACTAAGATTACCTCTCGATTTTTGCAGTTTGTATTTAGGGTAGATGATTTTCTGGTTTCTTCTCGAGGACTTCAACTGATTACTGTCGCTCAAAAACCCTAAAGATGGTTCGTCACTCCGTTTTATGGAGCCTTAGATACGTCCGTGACCATGAGAATTGTCATTCCTTCCGTACCCGCTTTAGCCTTGGTAGCACAGGTGATTTTTTTCCAGTTTCTTTTTAAGTGTTTTGGGACTAAAACAAAGATGAAAACAGCCGAAGATAAATTTATAGGGGGTTAACTAATTTTTATGCCGATAGGAACTTTTGTTCGGAGCTTGTTAGGTCCTTGGGAAAGACCAATTTCTGATATTTATCGAAACATTTTTATTAATCAAGCTGATTTAACTCATCAAATCCATAAATGGGTTAATCCTGAGATAATTCTAGAGTTAGGCTGTGGGGAAGGTGCTTTAACTGAACTTTTAGCGAGTGCCTATCCTAGTTCACATATTATAGGAATCGATATTACTCCTAGGGTAGGACGGATGTTTCAAGGAAATCTCGATCATGTTCGGTTTGAACAAAAATCAATTCAAGAATTCGTTGCAGAAACCCCCCAAAGTGTCGATTTAGTCGTCATTAGTGATGTTATGCACCATGTTCCTTGGTCAATGCATGAAGAATTCTTAACTTACGCTGGTAAATCCTTAAAACCTAACGGATATATTGTTCTCAAGGATTGGCGTAAAAATAATTCACCGATCCATTATTTATGCTATCTATTGGATCTGTATATTACTGGTGATAAGGTCAAGCATAAAACGACCGAACAATTTCGAGATATGATATATAAACTCTTTGGTAAACAATCGATTATCCTTGAGTCTACCGTTCGTCCTTGGAAAAACAATATTGTTTTTCTGATTAAAATTTCTTCATAATACTGTTATTTCAAAAAGTTTTTATGAATGCTCATCCTTGGTTGTCCGTATTAATTCCCACTTATAATGGAGATCAGTATCTAAAGGATACTCTTAATTCAATCCTTGAACAAAATGAGAGAAACGTCGAGTATATTATCATTGATGATGGCTCTACTGATCGAACTTTATCTATTATCAAAAATTACGAGGATAAAATTCCTATCAAGCTTTTCGAGCGTAAAAGGATAGGCAATTGGGTTGCTAACACTAACTTCGCTTTACAGAATGCTTCGGGAGACTATGTATGTTTATTACATCAAGACGACTTATGGTTGAACAATCGTTTAAAAATAATCAAGGAAATCCTTAATGATTATCCAGATACCGACTTACTTTTACACCCTTCAATCTTTATCAATGACCGAGGGAAAAAGTTAGGTTTATGGACTTGTCCTTTACCAGCTTTTCCAAAATATGTTGATAGAGATATTTTAATCGAGAGCCTGTTGATTCAAAATTTTATCTCCATTCCTGCTCCAATTTTTAAAAGAGAAATTGCTTTACAGGTGGGGGGAATGAACGAAAAACTTTGGTATACAGCCGACTGGGATCTCTGGTTAAAAATCGCTTTTCATAAACGAGATGAAAAAATCATTTATTATCCTTATCCATTGAGTGCATTCCGCATTCATTCAAGCTCTCAAACCGTTGTCAGAAGCTCCAAAACTGGAGAGTTTTATAATCAATTGAATGTGGTTGCTCACGACTGTCTAGATAGATGGGACGTGTCAGCTTACAGAAAAAAAAGAATTCGATCACTTGCTGAATTCTCAATACAAGTGAATACTATTTTAGCGAGGATGGCGCATGGTAAAGGTTCTCGATTAGAGTTAATTAAGTTACTCCTATCGAGTTGTTCGCTTGGTTTTTTAGGAGTTTACAAATACTTACGATATTCGCGCATCCATGAGCGCATAATTGCTAGACTAAAAGCTAATATAATTTAGTAACGATTAGGTTTAACATGAAATTTATTGCGGTTAATCGTTTATTCAGAAGCTCATTTTTTAGGTTTTGCCTTGTGGGTGTCTTTTGTTCATTCCAAAATATACTAATTCTATACCTTTTAACCAATTATCTAAAATTGCATTACGTTCTCTCGATTTTCGTGCAAATGTTCTATTCAAATACATTGGGATTCTATCTGAATCGAAAATATACATTTACAGGGCGAGTAAAAATTGGAAGTATTTTGGGAGAATTAATCAAGTATCATGCGATCATGCTTTCTAGTTTTTTCGCGGTCGCTATCGCTATGTATTTCTTGGTTGATTTGTTGAAAGTATGGTACTTGTCCGCTTACATAATCCTTACTATACTAATGACTATTTATAATTTTATTGCCCATAAAAAATGGACTTTTAATCGAAAATAGTGGTCTTTATTGAATTTTTTTGCAATCAAAATTCCCAGATAATTCATTACCATTTTTCCTGATCAACCTATCAACTAAGCAAATGTCAAGCATCAATAACAATCACTCTAGTCCTCAATCTTTTATCTAATAAAGTAACAGTTAATATGGTTCTAAAGCTTATAGATGGCAAGAAATAATACTTTCTCTTGACTTTACTATTTATAATTGCCATGAAATTTTTTATGATTAGAAATAGTGAAATTCTAGGGCATCTAAAAGATTATTTAGGCTAGATCCTAATGGCAAATTAAAAATAGCAAGAAATCGACAATCATCCTAGCTCTTCGGGTATCCATATTAAAGGTAAAATACTTGTATAAAACGTAAAGGTAATTATGCAGACAAAGAACTCGTATTTTTTAGATCTCACTCCTCTAAGAGAATTGATGCTTTCCAGAACCTTCTGGTTCAGTCTCAGCATCCTATTCTCCATTTTGTACAGTATCCTATTCTTACAAATCGCTTTCGGTAGCGAGTACAGTATTCAGGATGACGCACGCAGTACTATTGTTGACTTCCAGTAAAGAATAGGGCTGACCGGCTAGGGTAAAATTAGGGTTTCGGCTGATCCCGAACTCAGGTTAGTTATGATACTAGCTAATTTGATAGCTTTTTACCATCCTCCGATGCTGCCGCTTCTAGGCTGGTAATTGAGGTTTCTGCCGTCAAAATGTCAGGAGTATCACTTAAACTGGCAGTTTGATAAACCTGTTCATTTCTAGCAAATAAATTGCTCATATCTTGAGAATAATTAGAAGCGATCGATAATAAAGCTCCGGCAAAAATATAGAGAGGTAAAGGCAAAATAAACCCCTTGGCCCATTGATAGAATTCCACCAACAAAAATAACAAAACACAGCCCACAAACCAAACTTTCATCGCACTTTTTTCCCCTATTTTTACAATAAAAGGTGAGCAAGAAGCCCACCTTTTATTTAACTAATTCCAGTGAGAAGTTATTCGATCACGGGAGCGATTAACTCACGTCTTTCCCCCGAAATAACTTTCACCTTACCCTCCTCATCGATATCGACCATGGCCGTATCCCCATCAGAAACCCGTCCTGAGAGAATTTCCTCAGCCAGAACATCTTCCAACAGACGCATAATCGCACGACGTAAGGGACGAGCGCCGTAGGCCGGATTATAACCCTCCTCGATCAAGCGTTCTTTAAACTTATCGGTGACAGACAAAGTAATATTTTGTTCTGTCAGACGTTTAAACACATCCTTGAGCAGGATTTCGGCGATTTCCTTGACTTCTTCCTTATTGAGTTGACGGAAGACAATAATCTCATCGAGACGGTTGAGGAATTCCGGACGGAAATACTGTTTTAATTCCTCATTAACCAGCGATCGAATGCGATTATACTGGGCCTCGGCCTGATTATCGGCAAACTCGAAACCTAAACCACCGCCACCCTTCTCGATGACTTTAGAACCGATGTTCGAGGTCATGATCAACAGGGTATTTTTAAAGTCCACCGTGCGACCTTTGGCATCGGTCAAACGTCCATCTTCAAGGATTTGCAGAAGCATATTGAAGACATCGGGGTGAGCTTTTTCGATTTCGTCGAATAGCACCACCGTATAAGGACGACGACGCACCGCTTCCGTTAATTGTCCCCCCTCGTTGTAACCAACGTAACCCGGAGGCGAACCGATTAACTTAGAAACCGTGTGCCGTTCCATGTATTCCGACATATCGAGACGGATCATCGCATCTTCCGAACCGAAGAAATAAGCGGCCAGAGCCTTAGTTAACTCGGTTTTACCTACCCCCGTCGGGCCGGAGAAGATAAAGGAAGCAATGGGACGGTTAGGATTTTTTAGACCAACGCGAGCGCGACGAATGGCACGAGACACCGCTTTTACTGCGTCCTCTTGACCGATGAGACGCTGATGTAGGGTATCTTCCATGTGCAGCAGTTTCTCGGATTCGGTTTCGGTCAGTTTATTGACGGGAACCCCAGTCCAAGAAGCGACGATGTGAGCGATTTCCTCTGCATCCACAAAGGGTTCATCGTTGCCATCTTCGCCTTTTTTGGTGGAAGCGAGATTCCGGATCTGGGTTTTGATTTCCATTTCCCGATCGCGCAATTCCCCAGCTTTCTCGAAGTCTTGACCGCGCACCGCGTCATCTTTTTGTTTGAGAATTTGCCGCAGTTCCTTATCTAATTCCTTGGCTGCCGGTGGCAATTGGGAATTAATCAAGCGCACTCTCGAACCAGCTTCATCGATTAAATCGATCGCCTTGTCCGGTAAGAAGCGATCGCTAATGTAGCGATCGGACAATTTCGCCGCCGCTTCTAGCGCTTCGTCTAAGATTTTTAATTTGTGGTGCTGTTCGTAGCGTTCCCGGAGACCGTAGAGAATTTCGATTGTTTCTTCTACGGAGGGTTCACCGACCATAACCGGTTGAAAACGTCTTTCTAGAGCCGCATCCCGTTCGATATGTTTGCGATACTCATCCAAGGTCGTCGCCCCGATACATTGTAGTTCTCCCCGGGCCAAAGCTGGTTTGAGAATATTGGCCGCATCGATCGCCCCTTCGGCTGCCCCGGCACCGATGAGAGTATGAACTTCATCGATAACAAGGACGACGTTACCCGCTTGGCGAATTTCGTCCATGATTTTTTTGAGGCGTTCCTCAAATTCGCCGCGATATTTGGTTCCCGCCACTAACAAGCCGATATCGAGGGTGACAACCCGTTTTTCTTCGAGAATGTCGGGAATATCCTTGTTAGCAATGCGTTGGGCTAATCCTTCTGCGATCGCTGTTTTACCGACCCCCGGTTCCCCGATTAGGACTGGGTTATTTTTGGTACGACGACCGAGAATTTGGATAACGCGCTCGATTTCCTTTTGTCGGCCGACCACGGGATCGAGTTTACCCTCGCTGGCCATTTGGGTGAGATTGGAACCGAATTCGTCAAGAGTGGGGGTTTTAGTGCGACCTTGGGAAGATGAACCGGCGGCCACTTCGGCGGTTTCCCCTAACATTCTGATCACCTGGGTGCGAACTTTCGAGAGATCCACGCCGAGATTTTCCAGAACCCTAGCGGCCACACCTTCCCCTTCGCGAATTAGTCCTAAAAGGAGGTGTTCTGTGCCAATATAGTTATGGCCCAGTTGACGGGCTTCTTCGAGGGAGAGTTCTAAAACTCGTTTGGCTCTGGGGGTGAAGGGAATTTCCACGGCTACGAATCCGGAACCGCGACCGATGATTTTCTCCACCTCCACGCGCGCATCTTTGAGATTGACACCCATGGACTTGAGGACTTTGGCGGCAACTCCCGTTCCCTCTCCAATTAGTCCTAGTAAAATCTGCTCTGTTCCCACGAAGTTATGGCCGAGGCGGCGGGCTTCTTCTTGGGCGAGCATGATTACTTTAATGGCTTTTTCCGTAAATCTTTCAAACATAGCCTATCCATCACCTACACAAGCGACCCTAGATATGCTGATTTTAGCACGGCTTTTTAGTTTAGCCCTCTTTCAGTGATCAGTTATTGGGGAGCGGCCTGGAAACCTGCCGATAAGTGGTTCACCCTTGCATAATCCCCTAGGGTCGTGGTCATCCCCATCTCTCGATCGCTCGACTATTGATCGCCCATTTTCAGACCAAAACTGGAAGTATAAGCAGATTAAATATTACTACCTATTGACAAATGAGTATATATGTTGTAATAGGACGGGTGATATACAGAAAGTTGACCCATATCGTTGCTCTGGAGACTGTTGTGCAGAAAGTTTCTGTATAATATGTAGTTAGGCAGAATAAAATAAGCTATTTAAATATGTTCGGTAAATAAGTACATGAATATCATTGCGTCCATCATCGACCAACGCTTGGTATCAGTTAGCAACGACATTCGTCAAAAAGCTTCTGAAGAACTACGAATCACAGATGATGGCCGGCTTAAGTCTTTGGCTTTTGTATATCTGTGCGTTAAAACCATTTTAGATTTAGATGGAGATGATGTTTTTGATTGCTTAACAGAAGGAGGTGGTGACTTTGGAGTAGATGCTATACATATATCAGAAGAATATGACGGTGAATTTACAGTTAGTTTATTTCAGGCAAAATATAAGAACAACCTAGAAGGAAACTCTAACTTTCCTGAAGAAGGTATAAACAGTTTAATAAACGCAATTAATTACTTATTTAATCCAGCAGCCAAACTAGAACATATTAATCAACGACTGCTTGTGAAAGTGGAAGAAGCTCGTAGCCTAATCCGAGATGGCTATATTCCCCAAGTTCGGACAATAGCTTGCAACAATGGGCTGAAATGGAATTTATCTGCTCAAGAGGCTATTGATCGTGCTGAGTTTGGAGATCAGGTGACATGGGAATATGTTAATCACGAGCGTTTAGTCAAAATTCTTCAAGCTTCTAAACCCGTAAAAGATACTTTGCAGCTAAGTGGCAAAGCTATTGTGGAAGATATGGAGTTTAGCCGAGTACTGTTGGGTAGAATTTCGGTGACAGAAATTGCCACACTTATAGAGCGACATGGAGAACGTTTATTAGAGCGCAATATTCGTCGCTACTTGGGTTTACAAGGAAATCGCGTAAATGAGGGTATCCGTCATACTTTAACTAGCGATGAAAAAAACAATTTTTACTTTTATAATAACGGGGTCACGTTGACTTGTGATAGTTTCTCATACAACGCATTGCAAGATGGCGATTACAAAGTGCGTGTTGAGAATTTACAAATCATTAACGGTGGTCAAACGTGTATGACCATATTTAAAACCTTGCGAGAACCAGATTTAATTCATCAAAATGCCCAAGCTTTTGTTCTTTTAAGACTCTATCAATTGCCTCGTGAAAATGAAGGTTTAGTTCAAAGAATTACCTACGCAACCAATAGCCAAAATCCAGTAGACCTCAAAGATTTACGTGCTAATGATGAGCGCCAGAAAATATTGGAAAAGGATATTGAGCAATTAGGATTTAACTACAGGCCTAAACGTTCCAATACTCCTACTCGCTCTGCTGATATTACTTCAGGAGTAGCTGCTGAGGCAGTATTATCCGTTTGGCGAAGAAAACCTCATCAAGCAAAGTTTTTCTCTCGTGAACATTTTGGGAAACTGTATGATACAATCTTTACTGACCAATTAAATGGATCGCAAATCGTAATAGCTGTTCAGCTTTACAGAATTGCAGAAAACCGCCGCAAAAGACCTGAGTCTACTGACCCAGATTTTGTCCGCTATGCTTCATGCTTTATTGCAATGCAGATGGGACAAAAACTTTTGGCTGATATGAAAGTTCAGATGAAAGATATTAGTCATCAAAATTTTCAATCAGCCCAAATGCTTATTGATCAAAATGGGGAGAGTTACTTTAATGCTTCATTACAGGATATTAAACAGGCACTTCAGGATCTTTATGGAGAACAAGAGATTTCCTTGCAGCAGCTATCTGCAACATTTCGACGTGGTGATTTAATAAGTAGACTTCAATGAATCAAATCGGTTCAATAATTCGACTTCTTTTCTTGCAAACTCGCTTAACCTAACTTCACCGTTAGCTGAAATATTGGTGAATTTTCAAAGTTGCCTGTTGCTGTGTAACTTCACAGATTAATATAGTGCGATGCCAAAGGCACTCCGTAGCAGAGCGCAATCTTGTAGGGTGCGTTCCCTAAAACAACTTCTACCGCTCCACCAATAGATTTTTGGGGAACTCACCATGCACATTGATTGAAACTGTGGGTTTAAGTGCGATGCCGCTCTTGTGGGCTAAGTTGGGGAATGTTAGCGAAGATTGCCAATGTTTAGGTTAAAATGGAGGGGCAAAAGTTGCAACGGGGTCAGGACAATGACAGTTAATCAACTCCGCTACAGCAAAGAAGAATTCGCCCGACGTGGTAATGAGATTTATCAATCTCAGGTGCGCCCCCAAGTCGAGGAGGGCAATCATGGGAAGATTGTAGCCATAGATATCGAAACAGGTGCTTTTGAGCTTGCCAATGACACAATAACTGCTTCTAATCGATTGCTTGAACGAAACCCTGATGCTCAAATCTGGCGTGTCCGAATTGGACATAAAGGCGTTCACCGCTTTGGCGTAGGTCGTCTGCTTTAACTTTATGATGAACGGAATTGTTGATCAAAACTGCGAGGCGAGGCTTCGGTTAGTCGTAAGCAATGAGAGTAAACAGAGGCAGGTAATTGATGCTGTTATTGATACAGGGTTCACAGGCTTTTTGACCTTACCTCTGACAGTAATCAACAGCCTCAACTTACGTTTGTATAGCCGTGAAGAGGGAACATTAGGGGATGGAAGTACCTGTATCTTTGACGTTTACAGTGGTCTTGTTATTTGGGACGGGGAATATCGGTATATTGATGTTAACGCAGCCGAAACAGAGCCTTTGGTCGGTATGAGCTTGCTCTACGGCTATCGGATGCAACTAGATGCGATCGAGGGTGGAATAGTCGTAATTCAGTCATTGAACAGTTTAAGCTAATCGGGTGAGGAACGGTCTAACAACGTAGTGGAGCAGATGGTACAAGGCCTTTGCCATCCCTTTCTGTCATACCTGCGGCCGCTCACTTTAGCCGTTGGCTGGATTCCATCAATGATTAGCGATCGCAAATTTGTCGTAAGTTAGAGGATAGTCCCAGTTTACGCAGTTATCCCGCGCAAATTTTGGACAAGGAATATATCAGAGCGCGTCGAGAAGCCTCCAAAAAAACAGGTTTAATCCTGAGCATTTTTCCAGAGTTTTGTCCCTATACTATCGCGCAGGTTATAGAAGATTGGTTGCCCAGTGATAGCCTTGATTAAAGGTTAAATAATATCAGCCAGACTGGGAAACTATCTGATCAAATTAGTTCCCCCAGAGAACCCCCTTGATCCACATGGCACACTTTTCTTTTTTTGTCAAATTTTATGTTAAGAAAGATGTAACTAATGGATAGGGGGACTGTCAAAGATTAACCGTCTTCGTATTCGGGGATTCTTTCCTTTTTCTTCTCGGTGATATTGATGCGGGGGGGATTGTAATCGGGTTCCACGTCATCATCCCACATATCATCCTCGGCCTTATCTTCGTAATCCTCGTACTGAGGACGAGAAAAGCTTTCTGTGCGTTCTAACCGCGCTTCTCCCCAGTTATCTTCTTCTTCCTCGTATTCTTCCTCATAATAACGAGCTTCGGCCCGTTTTTGCGGTGGGGGAGTGGTGCGCAGGGGTTCTTTTTCCCATTCGTCTTCACTCCAGCGTTCTTCAACGGGTTTAGCGGCCTCAACGGGAGTGCGGAGGGGAATACCCGTACCTAACTGATTTTCTGGACGAGCAGCGGGGGTATAGTAAGCTTCTTCCTCTTCTCTTTCCCAGGGGGGACGACCAATACCCAGACGTTCCAAAACCCCCACACTAACTTGGGTGAGACGTTCCTCGGCCCCTTCAAAGACGATTAAGCGATTCGGACCGCTGCTAACCACTTCTTCAATGGAAATTTCGTAGGTACTGATCAATTGTTCGGGGATCAGAGGCAATCCCAGGGAAGCGATGATAATGGAATGTAATTGACCACTAAGGGGATCAAATTGATAATCGCGGACTTTGCCTAAAGGTTCGCCGGTTTCCGTGATCACGTCACTACCGATTAAGGGAGTATAAGCATCGATATCGACGGATTCCAAGACGTTATCATCTTCAACGAGAACCACGTCTCCCGTCTGACTGATACTCGATAAATACATATATTGAGGCATTCCCGACAGGGAGAGGATATTATCGCGGAGTCCCAGGGCAACCACTTCTCGTTGATCGATATCTACTAGGATATCTTTAACAACGCCGAGTTTTTTGCCTGTATTGCGAGTGATAACCTGTGTATTTAAAAATTCTGAACGTAAGCGACTATTCTCTGTGATCATTTTTTCCTATGGGTAGGCGTTAGGTCGTGGGAATACGAATTAGTGTAGGCTTAATATATAGGGCGAGATCGAGGGTTAATTTAGCGATATTGGCTTAGATCTTAAAGTTCCCTGAGATTAACACTTTTTTTGGCCTTGTTTGGGCGATAGTTTCGGGTGATAGATAGGGTTAAACCCATTTTAGCTAATTCTTTACATTTTTTTAGTGACAACAAAACAGGAGCTAGAGAGAAACTCCCTTGGCTCCTGCTGTCTAGATTCTGATTACATAGTTAAGGACTGCACCTCGGTTTCGATCAGTTTAGCTAAGTCTTGTAGGAAGGAGGCCGCATCGGCCCCGTAGATAACTCGGTGGTCACTGGTGAGATTAACCGTCATCTGTTTTTGCACTCCGAATAAACCATCTTTATTGACGACGATTTGGGGACGGGAAGCGCCCACGGCTAGGATCGCGCCTTGGTTGGGGGGTAAGATAGCCGTAAAGCGATCGACTCCGAACATTCCCAGATTAGAAATGGTAAAAGTACCGCTATTGTATTCTTCTGGTTGCAGTTGTTTACTGCGGGCGCGATCGACTAAATCCTTCCAACTGCGGGAGAGGGAATAGATATCCATCTGGTTAGCAGAGCGCAAAACCGGCGTAATTAAGCCACCATCGGGCATAGCTACGGCTACGGCCACGTTAATTGCCCCATGGTATTGAATTCCTGCGTCGCTATAGCTGGCATTAACGATCGGATGTTTAGCGAGGGTGTTGGCTACCGCTTTTGCTAACAGGGCCGTCATGGTGACACCCTTGGATTTTAGCTGTTGATAGAGTTGATCTAGTGGGTCGGTGGTGATAGTGTAGCCCACTTGGAAGGTGGGAACCTGTAGGCTAACCGACATATTCTGAGCGACGGCTTTTTGCAGAGTGGTGAGGGGAACAGTCCGACCGACCGGGGCGCTGGTTGGAATCGGGGCTTTAGGAGCCGCCACAGGGACGCTGACGGGTTGCGGGGGAGTAATGACGGGAGCGGGGGCGGTGCTGACTTTTCCTGTCGCTTTTTCTACGTCTTCGGCGGTAATTCGTCCGTGGGGACCGCTGCCCACTAGGGTTTTTAGATCCACCTTTAATTCTTTAGCCAGTTTTTTGGCCCTGGGAGAGGCGACTAAACGGCCATTATCTTTAACGGCGGCGACGGGGATCGAAACGGGAGGCGGAGCGATTTCTGGTGTCTCTACGGGCTTGCTAGGGGCGACTGCGGCGGTTTTTCCTTGAGCTTTGGCCAGTTCAATTTCCTCTTCAGTTTCGGCGATATAGGCGATCGCTTCCCCCACGGGTGCTTCCTGGCCAGCTTCGACTAAAATTACAGCGAGATAGCCATCATAAAACGATTCTACGTCCATGTCGGCTTTGTCGGATTCGACCACTAATACCGTTTCCCCTTTGCTGACTTTTTCCCCGGGAGACTTCACCCAAGAAACTATTTTTCCTTCGGTCATGGTGGAACTGAGCGCGGGCATGAAGATATCTCGAATCATGGTGGAGTGCTTCTATCTCTAATGTTTTGAGCCATAGCGCATTTTACCACAGTTGATGGGGTTGGGGGTGTGGGGAAGTGGCAAGTGGGGATAATAGATAAAAGCTGCCCCCTGCCTCCTGCCTCCTGAATACTGGTAACTGGTGACAGAGGAAAAAAGAGAAGGGAAAACAGCCCCTTCTCCGCCGTATCTAGACAAAAATTGTTCTAGTTGGCAATATGGACTGGTTGTGCTTGCAGAGATTCGACTAAACCGCGCACGGCTGCCACCATAGCCACTTCATTATCCAATTGATTGATCGCCGAACCAACACCGATACCGGCCGCTCCAGCAGCGATCGCCATAGGAGCAGTGACAATGGATAAACCGGAAGCGCAGAGGACAGGAACCTTAACCGCGTGGGAAATAGCGTGGGCTGCCGCTAAAGTCGGGGCGGCTTTTTCAATCAGTCCCAAAATACCGGCGTGACGGGGTTGACTGCTAGTGCCGCCTTCGGTTTGAATAATGTCAGCACCCTGACTAACTAACGCTTCCGCTAGTCTCACCTGTTGATCGAGGGGTAGGAGATGGGGAACTGTCACAGACAGGGTAATTTCGGGCAGTAAGTCGCGAGTTTGACGGGTGAGGGCTAAAACTTCCGCCGCTTCAAAAATGCGTCCTTGAGCATAAAAACTATCGAAATTACCGATCTCAATTAAATCGGCTCCCGCGTCCACTGCCATCACCAACAATTCTGGTTCAACGGCCGATACACATACGGGTAAATTTGTCAATGCTTTTACCGCCCGAATTAGGTCAGCATTAGCGGCAATATCGACAAAAGTTGCTCCTCCGGCCGTAGCGGCTTTAACTACTGAGAGAACCTGCGAGCGATCAAAATTATTTAACCCACTGATCACTTTCAGGGCATGACGACGGGCGAAGGCTTGCTGTAAGGCAAAATTGATCATTAATCTACACCTATCTGGAATTCTCAACAAACATTTTCCCACCTTCTCGCTGATCAGATGGTGGAATTTGAGAATTCTTAGGGAAATTTTCTTTAATTTAGGTGTTGATTCTCTTTGTTTTTGCGCTTGAGGTTTTGCAGTTGTTGCAGCAGTACCTCGATTTCCGCTTCTAAATGCAGGTATTTAACCTGTTGGTCAGCTTGGTAGGTGGTGCGAATCTGTTTCATGGCGGAGGATTCCTTAGTTAGTACAGTTGTCATAGCGGTATCTATAGAGTGCTAATTATGTTTAATTGTTTCAATTTGTATATAGTACCTTAACAATGTCTTAAAGAAAACCTTTTTATGGTAGTTTCTCAACTGGCACAGGAGCAAAGAGGGGAAAAATTCTTGCAGCCAAGGGGATCGGAGTGCGATATACTCAGTCGCGAACGATATTGGCAAGCATGACCATGGTAGCGGTAGCAATTTTAGCGGCGGGTAAGGGAACCCGAATGAAGTCCAGCCTTCCAAAAGTTTTACATCCCCTCGGCAGTCGATCGCTAGTGGAACGGGTCCTTAATGTCAGCGAATCCTTACATCCCCGGCGAAAACTGGTAATTATCGGTTATCAAGGGCAACAGGTGCGAAATACTCTACAGCATCTTGAGGATATCGAATTTGTCGAACAAAAGGAACAGTTAGGCACTGGCCATGCTATTCAGCAGTTAATCCCCCATTTAGAGAACTTTCAGGGGGATTTGTTGGTCTTAAATGGCGATGTTCCCCTGTTGCGTCCCGAAACCTTGCAAAATCTTCTCCAGATTCATCAAGACCATGGTAACGCTGCCACCCTGTTAACTGCTAACCTTCCTAACCCGAAAGGTTACGGTCGAGTTTTTTGTGATGGCAATAATCTCGTTAAGGAGATTGTGGAAGAAAGAGACTGTACCGATGGCCAACGACAAAACCACCGGATTAATGGGGGTATATACTGCTTTAATTGGTCAAAATTAGCGGCGATACTGCCTAATTTAACGCCCAATAACGATCAAGGTGAATATTATCTCACGGATGTGGTCAATTTTCTCGATCCCGTCATGGCTGTGGATGTGGAGGATTGTTTAGAAATTAGCGGCATCAATGATCGCAAACAATTGGCCGCCGCCTATGATATCCTGCAAACTAGAGTCAAAGATGATTGGATGGCCGCCGGAGTCACCATAATTAACCCCGATAGTGTCACCATTGAGGATACTGTCATCCTCAGTGCCGATGTGATTATTGAACCCCAAACCCATCTGCGCGGTGAGACGATCATCGCTTCTGGTTGTCGTATAGGTCCTGGGAGTTTAATCGAAAATAGTCGCATAGGCAGCGATGTAACGGTCTTATTTTCGGTTATTTCTGATAGTCAGGTGGATTCTGGTTGTCGCATCGGTCCTTATGCTCATTTGCGCGGAGAAGCGAAAATTGGGGCTAATTGTCGAGTCGGTAATTTTGTTGAAATTAAAAAAAGTGATATCGGCAATAAAACCAATATTGCCCATTTATCCTATCTGGGAGATGCCACTTTAGGGGAAAAAGTTAATGTTGGTGCGGGAACAATTACTGCTAATTACGATGGCGTGAAAAAACACCAAACTATGATCGGCAGTGGCACAAAAACTGGGGCAAATAGTGTTTTAGTGGCTCCTCTAGAGTTAGGAAAAAATGTCACCGTGGCTGCGGGTTCAACTATCACTAAAAATGTCCCCGATAACGCTTTAGTTATTGCTCGGGAACGTCAGCGTGTGATCGAAAATTGGTCAAATTAGTTTCAGTAGGTTATGGCAGTTATCAGTTATCAGTTATCAGTTATCAGACGTGAGTTGTCAGTTCACTGATTACTGTTTGCTGATACTGATTAAGGCGTTAAATTTGCGCAATGAAGCATGAAATGCTATAAAAATCTCAGTCCTCCCTATAGAAAAGAGTAGAAACTTTATGGCACGCACCGAGTCCACAATGTTAGATTTGGGGACAAAAGCTCCCAGTTTTGCCTTACCCGATGTGGTTTCGGGTGAAACTATCTCTCTGGACAGCTTTGCGGCTAAAACCGCTCTGTTAGTCATCTTCCTCTGTGAACATTGTCCCTTTGTTAAACACATTCAAGAAGAACTTGCCCGTCTAGGTCGCGATTATGCTAACACCAATCTGGGCATCCTCGCCATTAGTTCTAATGATGTGGAGAAATATCCCGATGATTCGCCCGAAAATTTGAAAAAAATGGCGATAACTCTTGACTTTAAATTCAATTTATGCTATGACGAAAGCCAAGAAGTGGCGAAAGCTTACACGGCAGCCTGTACTCCCGATTTTTTCCTCTTTGATAGTCAGCGTATTCTAGTCTATCGCGGTCAATTGGATGATAGTCGTCCTAGTAATGGCGTACCGGTGACAGGCAAAGATCTCCGTGCCGCTATTGACAAGGTTTTAACCGGTCAACCGGTGCCGACGGAGCAAAAACCCAGTTTAGGCTGTAATATCAAATGGAAACCGGGTAATGAACCACCCTATTATGGTTAATTGCCATCACCCCAACCCCTCTTTCCTAGAAAGGGATAGAGGGGTGTAATACCCACCGACGACCGACGACCGACTCCTAACCCCACCAACAAACTTTTTGCCGCAAACCCTACTTATGAGACTATTTCAATAGCGTAACCGATTGCTGTGCTAATAAGGCAGTACCATAGGCTGCTTGATCCTGTTTAGATAAAAGCACGGGAACCCCTAAATGACGCTGACGAATTATTCTCCAAGTCGGATTTTTTGCCCCACCACCTGCACTATCAACTCGCTCTAATTTATTGGCCCCCAATTCCTGTAAACGCTGATAACCTAAAGCTTCAATGCGGGCAATACTTTCTAGTAAACCATGCAAAAATTCTAGAGTATTATCGGGGCGGGGAGTCAGTTTTGCGGGTAAAAAAGGATCATTAATGGGAAAGCGCTCGCCCGCTTTTAGTAGGGGATAATAATCTAAATTACTTTCTTTTTCTCCATCTATTGCTAAACTATAATTTCTCAATTCTTCATGAGAAAAAAACTTCTTTAACACCGCTCCCCCCGTATTGGATGCCCCACCGGTTAACCACAAATTTCCTAAGCGATGACTATAGATGCCATAGTTACTATCATCAACTTTCTGGCTACTTAATAATTTTAAAACTAAAGTTGAACCTAAAGATGTCACCGCATCCCCTAAAGAATTAGCACCACTGGCTAAAAATGCCGCTATGCTGTCGGTGGTTCCCGTATAAATTAAACAATCTTTCGGGATAGCAAAACGAGTCACTAAATCCGGTTTAATAGTATCGATCGCTGTACCCGGTGCAAAAATTTGCGGTAACAAATTAAACATCGGTAAATTCTCTAACCAATCGGGATAACAGAGATTTTCGAGATCATAACCTAACTTTAAGGCATTGTGATAATCACTGATTCCCAGTTTACCGTGCAGCAGAAATGCTAACCAATCCGCTTGCGAGAGAAAATAACGCGCTTGCGAAAAAATTTCTTGTTCACTCCACCAGAGTAATTTAGCTAAACTGGAGGTGGCACTAATCACGGGATGGTGAGGGGGTGCTATAGCTTTAATTGCTTCTAAAAATGCAATTCCTCGCCCGTCATTGTATAATATTGCCTCAGAAAGAGGATGACCGGAATTATCACATAATAACACCGTCGAGGAAGTGCCGTTAATAGCGATCGATTTAAGTTCTGAACGCACCGAATCCCTTAGATTATCCAATAAATAAAATAGGGCCTTTTGCCAATCCTGAAAATTGGCATTAGTGAAGGGATAATGAACCTCAGCGACGATATTTTTGCTAGAATCAATAGCAATCGCTCGCGCTCCCGATGTGCCAAAATCAATACCTAAAGATAAACTCATTGATGTCTTCACAACCCCCTCATTCTGGCTACCATTGGGATGGTATCACTCCTCGATTCTTTGAAGGTTGGTACTTCCGAGTCATGATTCCGCAATTAGCCGACGGATTCGCCTTTATGTATTCTATTCAAGACCCAAGGGGCGGTCAAGTCAATAGCGGTGGAGCAGTACAAATTTTAGCCATAGAATCTAATTATCTTTGTCGCACTTTTCCCGATACGGATAAATTTTGGGCAAGTCGTCAGGAATTAGCTATCATCCATTGGGGAAAAACTAACTTAAAAACCCGTCCCCGCCTGCTTTCTCCGTCAGATTTTTTTGAGTCCATTCGAGAAGGTTATCAAGCAACAGCAAACCAGCAGCAAGGACGAATTTATGATCCCGTCACTGGAGAAATCTGTCAATGGGATTATCACGTTGAAACTAGGTACAGTTGGGGAGATAACAAGCGTCCACCCCAAGCAACAGCAGGAATATTATCTTATTTACCGATTTTTGACCCTGGTTGGCAGATTTTAACTGCTCATGGTTTAGCAACGGGAATGATTACCTATCGGGGAAAAAATTACCCATTTGAGAATGTACCTTTTTATAGCGAGAAAAATTGGGGTTATTCTTTCCCGGAAAAGTGGTTTTGGATTAATTGTAATGCTTTCCCTGAAAATCCCGATTTAACCTTAACCGCAGTGGGTTCTACCAGGAAAGTTCTCCACTGGACGGAATCGGTGGGAATTATCGGTATTCACTGGCAAAATCGCTTTTATAAGTTTGATATCTGGAATTCTCAACTAACTTGGACAGTGCAACCCTGGGGATACTGGGAAATGAGGGCAACCAACGAGAATTATACCATTGTCTTAATCGGTATCAGTGATCATCCTCCCGATCACGTGCGTGTACCCACAGAAAAAGGTCTCTCTTTTGCTTGTCAAGATACCCTCAAAGGTAAATTATCGATAAAATTAGCTGATAGTCGCGGTAAAACCATTATAAATGCCTCTAGTCGTCTAGCTGGCCTCGAAATTGGCGGTATTTGGCCATCAGCTTGGATTAAACAGTGATTTAAATCACCATTACGACGGGAGAATATCCAGTTATCTGGCTGCCTCTCAAGGTTGTCTGAGAGGCAGCCTCGATATTCTCTGGAAGATGCTCGATTACCAGCTAATTACTTTAACCGTTTCCTTAAATAAATTTGCTTCTAGGGAATCGGGGGAACTTGTCACCACACCAGCAATTAGATCTTCGGGTTTTATGGCTGCTTGTTTCATACAGGAGGGACAAATTAAGACTTTTCCCCCTTGACTGATGAAATCTACTAACATTGCTTGCAGGGTTTTACCGGTGATACCGTTACTGTGTTGAGGAATTGTCTTCGCGGCCAGGTGTACCCCTGTAATATTCAAAAAAATAGTGGTTGAGTGACCTTTTTTTAGCATATTGGTAGCGACACCGATTGCCATGGCAGCTCGTCAAGGATCATCGGTGGTTAAATTAACAAATAAATCGGATTTTTGTTGACCGACAGCGATTATTGCTTCGTTAGTTTGTACTGGAGAAAGGGAAGGATTAGCCAAGACTGGAACCGATGTAACTAAGGATAATCCGACAAGGGAACCAAGCGCTAAAGATTTTAATAACATTTTCTTGTCCTCTTACTGCTGGGTACAATGAAAACATTTTCATTATGATAACTTCTGAAAAATCTTGTCAACAGACAGCCCGTCAAACTTTAATTTTTGTTATCCGCAACAAAAATCATCTACTAATAAAAATGATAATTATTTACTTTTCTAACATTTTATCTAATCTTTCCTGAATCAATAAAGCCATGGAAGAACGCAGAAAAAATAAACCAAATAACCCCGCTAGACTGAAGGGAATAATAGCTAGCTTGCTATAGTTGCTGTCCAATAAAAATATAGCTGAGATAATGCTAAATCCCAATAGACAGACATTAATTAATACTTTAATTCCTAGATAAATTGTTTTGAGAAGTCGTTCATTTTCCCGTGACTTAACTTGAAAAACTAAATTTCCTCGCTCGATTTTTTCCTCTAATTGACGGATCATTCTCTCGTTTTTATTACCTTTTTGCCATTGTTGTTTAAGAAAAGTGCGCGCTTGATTAGCTAGGGTAAGCATGGTGTTGGTAGTTCCTCCAGATACCGCTAGACTTTTCACAAAAGGTTGACTAGCTGCTAATAAATTATACTGGGGATCTAAAGAGCGAGCAATCCCATCCAAAGTAGTGACAGATTTAATAATAAAAGTCATTTGGGGAGGTAAGCGAAAAGGTTGCTGTTTAAACATTAAATACACTTGATCGCTAATTTGTTCAAATGCCCTCACATCTACCGGTTTGTCGCGAAATTCATCTAAAAGAAACTGCAAGATATTTCGCACAGGTTGCAGATCTCTAACGGGTTCAATTAACCCCATATACACCAGAGTTTTTAATACTGTTTCCGTATCCTTTCTCAAGACAGCGAAAAAGGTTTCGATCATTTGATCTTTAGCAACAGATTTTACCTCGAACATCGTGCCAAAATCGTAGAAAATTAACTCCCCTTCCTGACTAACTGCCATATTACCTGGATGAGGATCTGATTGGAAAAAACCATCCTGTAATAATTGTTTGAGATAGGAACAGATCCCCAGTTGAATAATCCCATCTACGTTAATACCATTAGCTAGTAAAGTCTCTCGATCATCGACTTTAATCCCCGGCACATACTCCAAAGTTAACACCTTGCGGGTGGTATATTGCCAGTACACTAAAGGAACTTTTACCTGGGGATAATTCTTAAAATTTTCCCGAAAGCGATCAGCATTTTTGCCCTCATGAATATAATCGATTTCTTGAAAGAGTAGTTCAAAGAATTCTTGATAGATAGCTTCTAAATTATATTTTTTCACCGCGGGGACAATATTTAACCAACGGGTGAGACGATGCAACAATTCAAAATCGAGATTAAATAGGCCTTCTAGATTCGGTCTTTGTACCTTAATAACGACTTCTTCCCCACTTAATAATCGCGCTCGATGCACTTGTCCTAAACTGGCACAAGCGAGGGGAGAAACAGTAAAACTTTCAAATAAATTATCTATGGTTTGTCCTAATTCTGTTTCAATAACTCGGATCGCTTCTTGACTATTAAATTCGGGAACTCGATCCTGTAATTTGGTTAATTGTTCGATATATTCGAGCGGAATTAAATCTGCTCGCGTCGATAAAGATTGTCCAATTTTAATAAAAGTTGGTCCCAAATTCATGAGGTGATCTACTAACCATTTCGCTCTCCTTTGCCGTTTTTTGCCCCTATTAGCCCCAGTTAAACGATCCCAGAGCAAAAAAGTCAAAAACTGCATTGTAAAGCTAAATATTTCCAATTGACGAATAATTGGCGATCTCAAGCTTTGCTGCCAATGTAAAGATTTGGGGGAATCAAAGGGAGTAAGCATCAGTTATTAGTTATTAGTTATTAGTTATTAGTTTCTATTGGCTGCATTGGTGAGTAATTCCTCTAAAATGGCCAGGAGGTGTTAGGAGCCAGTTTCTAAATGGGCTGTTTTTTCAGCTAAATTATTATTAATATCCACAGCGTTTCTCATAAAGATGAAGTGTAACCTAATTTGGTATCGAAGACCGACTCCTAACCCCAGTAAAAACTCCAGTAGCCAAAATGCAGCTCATCTATCTGAGAAACGCCCTCAAATATTCTCTACCTGTTGAAGAATTCGCCGGTAAAAAGCCTGATTTTCAGCCTTTAATCTCTGGGACGAGGCAAACCGAGATCTACCGCTAGACGATGACCGCAAGCAAAACCGGAAAAGGCCACCGCGTTTAATCCTTGACCGGGGAAGGTACTATCTCCCACACAATAAAGATTAGGAATAGCTGTGCGATTAAAGGGCATTCCTAACAAGCCTAACAGTTTTCTTCGCGGTATTGGGCCGTAAGTGCCATCGATTCTATTCAAAAAGCGGCGATGGGTGCGGGCCGTGCCAATTTCGATATAATCTAATCCTGTATCTAGTTTGGGAAAGAGTTTTTTCAGGCGATCGATGAGACGATTAGCAGCGGCCTCTTTTTTCTGTTGATATTCTTGGGGGGGCAGTTTTTGCCATTGATCAATCCAGCTAGGGGTGAAAGTATGAATGATATGATGGTCCCGGGGTGCTAGGGAGGGATCGAGTAAGGTAGGAATAGAAACAAAGATAGTTCCCTGTTCTGCTTCCATATTTTCCCAATCTTCTAGTAAAATATGGTGACATTCGCTTCCTGATGGTAACACATCGGCCTTGACTCCCAGATGTAAACTTAGGAAACTGGGGGATTTTTGATAGCGTTTTTGCCAATTTTTTTCACTGCGGGGGAGAGATTCCGGGGGGAGTAGTTTCTCGAAGGTATCCCAACGGGTGGCATTAGAAACAATCTTTTTAGCGTAATATTCCTTACCATTGGTCAATCTTACCCCGATCGCCCGTCCTGCATCTAAAATAATCTCAGCTACTCTCGCTTGATACTGGATTTCACCACCGGCTTTTTTCAATCCTGCGACTAACTTGAGGGCAATCTGTCCCACTCCCCCTCGAGGATAGTTAATTCCGCCGTAATGGCGATCGCTAAAGACCATCCCCGCATTAATCATCGGAGTGCGATCGGCGGGTACTACCGACCAACAATAACACTCCATGTCGATAAATTTCAATAATTTCGGGTCTTTAATATATTTTCTGGCCACATCTCCCGCATTTTGGGGTAAATACTTGACCAATCCCAAACAGGATAAGGGATGCTGGAAAAAAACCCTAGTCAGATAGCGGGGTTCTTCCAGCGATAGTAAATCCATACTATTGAGGCAATTAAACACCTGCCAGCATTCATCGTAAAAGCGCCGGATACCGGTTTTTTCTGCGGGAAAATGGCTAATTAATTCCTGTAAAAATTGTTCGTAGTCGCGATGAACTTTTAAGTCTAATCCGTCTGGGAGATGATAATGGATCTGGACGGGATCCGCAATGGTTTCGATACTCATATCCACCGCTGCCAAAGCCTTGGTTAGGAGGTTAGTCGTCCCCTTTTTGCCAAAACCAAAAATCATCGAAGCGCCCACATCAAAACGATAACCCTCTCGTTCAAAATAACCCGCGCTGCCCCCCGGAATCAGATAACTCTCTAAAACTAGGACTTTTGCCCCTTTTGCCGTTAATTGCGTCGCTGTCACCAATCCCCCGATTCCCGACCCAATCACGATCGCATCGTACTGATTACTCATAACCCAACTTTATAAATTTTTGTTTCAGTCTTCTATTGTAACCCTTGACTAGCGGTCAGTTATCAGCTAATTTTTGGGAGCCAAAAATTTGGCGATCAATATGACTACGGCACCAATATTGATTATGGACAATTGAAAATTAATTTAGACAGGGCAAGAAAAATCTACAGCAACTTAGAAAAAGAGCTTGAAACTTAAGCTAAATTCTCGATACTATAATTAGTATGTCGGCAAGTAACCCCTATCTTGAATACTGGCAAAAACGCCAAAAAGAACAGCAGGAATATAATCAAAAATTAGACCAAGAAGCCAGGAAAAATCTTCCGCCAGTTATTGATTATCTAAAAGAAAATTTTCCAATTACCAAAATTATCCTATTTGGTTCTCTAGTTAAAGGTAAATTTCATGAAACTTCTGATATTGATCTAGCAGTGGCTGGCATACACCCAGAAAGTTTTTTTTTCAAGCTTTAGGAAAAGTTAATTATATAGCAAAGATCGGGGTGGTTAGGACAATCAATCGCTGAAACCCTTGACCGATAAGAGTTTGAAAATTGAAAGCGTCCTAAATAACCCATTTTTTGCTATAATTAGCGAGCGCTGGTTTGATTTAAAGCCCATAGAAGACTTATAACCTCATTTCCTTAACAGAGTTTTGCAAATAGGAGAATGTCTTTATGCGTCCGATGAGTGCCAGTGAATTACAAGAAATCGCCCTTGATATTGCCACGGAAGTTAATAGATTAAATCAGCTAGAAAGCCAAATGCGTTTAGTTCAAGCGGCAATGCTAACCAACCCGACACTAGCCGATATTTGTGCTAAAAGTTTAGCCCTCAAACTCCAGCTTGGAGTTTTGCTAAACCCGTCATCGGTTGTGATATTCCTGCGGTTGCTGAGGTGATTTCTCAAGGGGTTGATGGCTTTTTAGTACCTCAAGAATCTCAATCCATAGCCGAGACAATTTGTCAAGTATTATTAGCTAATAATTTAGCCGCTAGTCTCGGAATAGCCGGTCAAAGAAAAGTAGAAGAAAAATTCCCTTGGCAACGATTAGCAGAAAAAACCGAGCAAATTTATAGCATTTCCTGTTCGCAAGAGGTACATTATCAATATCGAAAAGCTTAATCAGCAAAGGTTTAACTGTGCCACACAGGTATGAGAAAAGCTATATCGAGATTTATAGTCATTTCAATTAAGATTGAGAATATCAATCCCAGATTTCATACGGGTTTTGTCAGCCCAGACTGTATCAGACTTATCTGAAATGACTATACTAGCTAAATAAGTTAAGTCAAAAAACACAATCTTTCACCGATAAGTTGACTAATAAATGAACAGGTTCAGAAATTATGGCATCGAACCATGATTTCCTCGCTATCTTTCCCCCTCTCAAATATTCATAAAAGAACCCATAAGCCTTAAGCTTACCACCGACTAAGGGCAAGAGTTTAATCCATTTAAATTGACTTTTTCTCTGAACCGTCAACTTTATTTGACAGTGGTTATTCTGACTTGAGAAAGTTATTTAACCTACTGCCGATGATTGCTGTACTTTCTGACCTATTTTCGGTTCCGTCCCTGCCAACAATCTTTTAATATTACCCTGATGACGAACAATCACATAGATCCCCGCAATCAAACTAAATAAAATATAGGGGAGAGGTTGACCCAAAACAATCATTAAAATATTCACCACCAGCGCCCCGATAATCGAACCTAAAGAAACAATCCGGAAAAGTGCGAGCATAACTAAAAAACTCGCCAAAGTTCCGCAAGCCACTAAGGGATTCATCACTAATAAAACCCCTAAACTGGTGGCAACGGATTTACCACCGCTAAAATTCAAGAAAATCGATTTACTATGACCGATGACTGCCCCCAATGCTGCCCCGATAATTAACCAATAATACCAACTTTCCGGAAGAGGATTGACATCAATAAAATATAGTCCTCGTACCAGGGACACCGCCGCCATTCCTTTTAACATATCAATTAATAACACCGCCGCCCCAGCAGTTTTTCCCAGAGTTCTCAGCACATTGGTGGCCCCCGTGGAACCGGAACCATAGTCACGAATATCGATACCTTTGCTGTATTTACCGATTAAATAACCCGTGGGAATCGAACCGAGCAGATAGGATAAAAGTAAGACAGTAAGACTGATAAGAATCGGAATAAGCATAAATTAACCCCAATTTTTAGCAAGAGCGAGTGCCGTTATCAGTGTATCAACTTGAAGACAAAAAAACACTCACAGGGAACCATAGACGGGAATTGCCGCCCTGCGCAAGTCCTTCGCCCCTTCCCCCGCCAGAAAGATGATTTAACTAGTCAATTAGGCAATATTACAGCCTTTCTCGCCGGGCTAGGATTCCTTCATCGCTTGTTTTTTCTCCGCCTTGAGGTCGCGACTGCTGGCGGCGGCAATTTCCGCATCCATCAGGGTGCGTCCGGTGGCCGCTAGATAGACATCATCGAGACTAGGACGGGATTGGGCGATGCTAAACACGGGTAATCCCGATTCGGCTAGGGTTTGTTCAATTTTGCTTAAAGGATTGCTATTCGCCGTCACAATCAGATTCAGGGAGTTACCCTGGACGGTATTGACGATCACTTCCTCGACAAAAGGCAGACGGGATAATAACTCTTTTGCTTTGAAAGCTTCTTCCTCTGGGGAAAATTCCCGCACTTTTAGGGTAATGCGATCGCCGCCCAGTTGTTCCTTCAGTTGTGAGGGCGTACCGCGAGCAATGACGATACCATTGTCGATAATTGCCAAGTTATCGGCCAAAGCGTCGATTTCTTCGAGATAATGGCTGGTAATTAATACACTGGTTCCGGCCGCCCGCAATTGTCGCAGAAAATCCCAGACAATCAAACGACTTTCGATATCTAGTCCCACAGTCGGTTCATCCAGCACCAAAACTTCCGGCTGATGCAGCAATCCCGCCGCTAAATCCAGCCGTTTTTTGATGCCGCCGGAATAGGTTCCTGTTTTTTTGTCGGCGTATTCCTCTAATCCTAAAAGATTTATTAATTCTTTGATGCGATCTCTTGACTTTTGAGCGGGAATGTGATAGAGAGCCGCTTGTAGTTGCAACAGTTCCCGGCCCGTGAGCATTTTATCGAGGGCGACTTCTTGGGCAACGTAACCTAGGCGTTTACGGGCGGATTTGGGGTTATTCAGGGCATCGACACCCCCCACCTCGATTTTGCCGCCATCGGGTTTAGCAAGGGTACAAAGACAGCGAATCGTGGTGGTTTTCCCCGCACCATTGGGACCGAGTAAACCGAAGATTTCTGCCGCTGCCACGGTAAAGGATATATCTTTAACCGCTGCCGTCTGACCGTAGGATTTTTTTAACTTTTTGATCGCCACCGCAAGGGTCATAAGCTGATTTTCGCCGACTTGAGCGAGACAATTTTTTTGTTAACTTTCTCGGTCTATTTTAACCCACATTCCCCACTTCAAAAGGAAACTCTCAGCTAAAATTGGACGTTATTTGCGATTTGATCACTCCCCAGCTTTTGAGGGTAGAATCGCTAAAACCCAGGACGCATTAGTTTTTCCGTGAGATGCTTACAGGCAGTTGTTTTTCAGCCTGCCCTATTTAATTTCTGTCCTTGTCTCCAGAATCTCTCCCTTAGTTAACTTCTTAACCCAATACCAGGTGCATGGCACTCTAGTACATTTCCCGTCAGACTGCAACTAATTAACAGATAATCACAGCGAGGACAGGCCGTGCTAACGAGATGGTGTTCTAAAATATGCTGTCTTTCGGCAAAATTTCCACAATTAGGACAGCGTACTTGTTGCCAGGTGATCATAGCAAACCTCTTTGATTAGTTATCTTCTGTATATAAAGCTAGTTTTTCTTGATCCCAATCGGTTTAAGCCTATTTTTTCCTTGATCCCCATCGTAAAACCGATAATCTGATCGCCAATTAAGACATGAAACGCACGAATCCTCAAGAGTTGACAGAAAAAGGCTCATCAGGTACTGTCCGATCAATACAAAAACAAATCAGACCCAAAAACGAAGCCCCCAACATCCTAACATAGAACAAAGAAACTTGCTCTACCAACTTAGTCAAGAGGGAAATTTATCTCAGAGGAAATATTGCTTTTTCCTTGACAAATTACTCAAGTTGTGGTACCAAAGAGGTGTAAACTCGATCGCCTGATCAATGGAAAGACAAAAACTATCTTAAGGTCGCCAGAGGAGATAAATTGCCACCAAAAGCGAACCCGACTCTAGGGAGTCAACTGACCTTGAGTGGAGATGCTCGCAAGGGTAAGTGTGGGGAGAATAAGTAAAAACCACTAGGAAAAACCTGAATAGAATCTTAATATATAGAATGCCTAGTAGCCATAACGATTGCGCGCACTGTTTTTGTAAATTCTATGGCAGAGATTAACCCAGAGATCAACCTCATGCAGATAGCGACTATACTCAACCAATATCGATTTGAAATGAGAGGATATAAAGCGCAGGAATTAATCGAGCGCTGGTTGCCCACCTATTCGCTAAATTGGATTCGCATGGCGATTTTAGAGGCACTCTATCAGGGACGTTACAAAGTCATTTCGGTGGAGGAAATTCTCAAAATTTGGCACCGTCGCGGCCATCCTACCTTTCATTTTACGGGGGAATTCGAGCGCTTGGTTTGTAAAAACTTGCCAGATTCCCAGTTAAATGGCAAAAAAACGGTAGTTATCCCTAAAGAGGAACAGGTCAATATGCTTTCTGCCACCCTTGAGCGGCCTGATCCAGAGCCACAAGCGCTAAAAACCGATAATAATGGCACAGTAGCCATGGCTAAAGATTCTTTATTCAACCTAGAAACTTCTCTTTTTGATGATCCTCGCCAAGGAATGAGTGATGTGGAGGAATTATTCTCACAGTTAACCACGGAAACGCCCAAATTCCCTGAATTAGAATCAGTGCCTAAATCGGCTAACGGCCATGGAACTAGGGAGAATTTTCCGGCTAATTTTAAGCCGGTAATCGATGAGTTTACCCCTTTGTTAGACCCTTCGGAATTATATCCTAAATTAAAAGCTGTGGCTCGATCGCAGTATAAGTAGGGTTGGCTGAAAAAGTTTTTCCTAGGGGCAGGGTGTGGGGTGTGGGGTGTGGGGTGTGGGGTGGTGGGGTACTGACACCAATTAATTCCCCGCCCTCAAGAAAAAAAAATCGCCTTGACGATTAGAATAGAGTTAACTTTTCCCCTCAAGGCTCTGCTCAATTAACTAGATTATGACATCCTCCTATTTTGGTCTAGAAACCGAAGAAAATAAACTAATTAACTCTAATAATCTCTCGTTCGCCGCTTCTCTTGGTATTCATGGCCTACTTTTAGCGATTATCTTACCTAATTTCCTCAATAATCCAGCGCAGGAGCCAAAAAAGGAATTACGCAACGTCAATCTGATTGAATTGAACTCTCTAGAGCAGTCACGTCTTCCCAATCTCGACCCCTCCCTGTCCAGCTTACCGGAACTGCCTAACCCCAATTCGTCTTCTTCCTCTTTGCCTCCTCTCCCCCCCATGGATGGTATCCATAACAGCACCTTACCTC
The DNA here is from genome assembly GCF_008974145.1 of Microcystis aeruginosa NIES-4325. Taxonomy (GTDB): domain Bacteria; phylum Cyanobacteriota; class Cyanobacteriia; order Cyanobacteriales; family Microcystaceae; genus Microcystis; species Microcystis aeruginosa_G. The sequence goes on from NZ_BJKP01000010.1 coordinate 90,674, forward strand.
CTTTACCCTCGGTTTCTTCCCTTCCTCCCTTACCTCCCTTACCTTCCTTACCTGCTTTACCTCCCCTCTCCTCTTTACCCCCCGTCAATATCTATTCTCCTCCCATGGCATCTATCCCCTCCCTGGGGAGATTACCGATTCCTCGCAATTTTCCCACTTCTACCCCCAGTTTACCCAGTCCTCCTTCTGTTCCCACCCTGCCAGATAATAATAATCTGCCGAGGGAGACTAATAACCAGCAGGTCCGGCCTTACTTCGATCCCTACCAAGATAATCTAACTTTAGATAGATTGCGAAATTCCCCTCTTAGTGCATCGCAACAGGCGCAGCAACAATTAAACAATTCCTTAGCCCGCACGCCAGATCCGAATGGTCAATCGCCCATCGATGAACAGCGTCGTCAACAATTAATGTGGGAAATGCGGGAACGTTTGCGCTCCCTAGAGGCGGATAAAAGTAATACCAGTAACGAGGAGGCCAGGAGAAATCAGGTGGATTGGCTGGCCAGAGTCCAAAAAAGTAATCCTAACGCCTTAAATGAACTAAATCAGCCCAATCAGGGCAGCAGAGGCATAACTACCGTCAATTTGACCGGTAATTATCCCGCTACGGCTTGTTCCCGTCAATTAGCGGGGACGGCGGTTTATGGGGTGACGGTGGATAGCCAAGGCCGCCTCAGCAGTGAACCCCAGTTAATTAAAAGTGCTGGCTTCCCGATTTTCAATCAACAGGGGGCCAGGGAGGTACGCTTAACTCGCTTTAATAATCCCAGTGGTGAGTCGAGAATCTATCAGGTGAGCGTCAGTTTTGCCCCTAACCCGGAAGTGTGCCGAGGTACGATCGCTAATCCCCCAAAACCGGAGGGTAGCAACCTCAATACGCGTAACTCCCCCCCCGCAACGCCGGCAATTGAACCCCCGCTTCGTCCCAATCAACCCCCGCAACCCGCCGTTAGTCCCCAACCGGATAACGTCAAGCCCCCCGCAACCCCAGGGACAAATCCAGCCCAAACCCAGCCAGAAGCGCCCAAAGATGCGATAATCGAGGAAAAAGCCCCGGAAACTCCTCCCCAAACCCCCGCTCTCAATCAGCCAGAGGTTTCCCCCGCTAGTCCCCCCACTAGCCAAAATCCTCAACCCCTGGGCGAGGAAGTGTTGCCCCCCAGTCCCCCGGCGGAAGCTAAAGTTGAGCCAGAAAGTTAGGCCGTCAGCCTTTTCAGTGATCAGTAATCAGTGATCAGATGTGAGTTTTAGGTTTACTGATTACTGAAAAAAACTCTCATCTTCCTAGTCCATATTTTTACTTAAATGATTTCCACTTCCCAGATACCCGATTCTTTTGTCTCACCTTGCCGTCGCGCCTCGGTTAGTCGTACTACCAAAGAAACCGATGTACAGGTGACGATCGATCTTGATGGTAGCGGCAATTGTCGCCCCCAGACAGGAATTCCCTTTCTTGATCATATGTTGCAGCAAATCGCCTCCCACGCTGCGATCGATCTCGATGTGCGTGCCACTGGAGATCTAGAAATTGATGACCATCACACCAATGAAGACGTGGGAATCACCCTCGGACAAGCTTTACTGCAAGCTTTGGGAGACAAAAAAGGGATCGTCCGTTTCGGGCATTTTGTCGCCCCTCTCGATGAAGCTTTAGTGCAAGTTGCCCTCGATTTTTCCGGTCGCCCCCACCTCAGTTATGGTCTAGAAATTCCCACCCAAAGAGTGGGAACCTACGATACTCAGCTAGTGCGGGAATTTTTCGTTGCTTTGGTCAATCACAGTCAAATGACCCTACATATTCGCCAATTAGACGGGATTAATTCCCATCATATTATTGAGGCTACTTTTAAAGCTTTTGCCCGGGCGATGAGTATGGCCATAGCGATCGATCCCCGTCGCGCCGGTATAATTCCCAGTTCTAAGGGAGTTTTATAGAAGCACTGCTTAACCCGAATTAACGTTAGCTTAGAAGCCCATAATTTGAGCCACTTGGGTTAATTCGGGATCAATCCCAGATTTTAGTTGATTATTGCTGTATTTTACCGCCGAATCTGGGTCTTTTAGTCCATTTCCCGTTAAAACACACACTACGGTAGCCCCATCGGGAACCTGTTGATGCACTTTTAATAATCCTGCCACAGAAGCGGCGCTGGCTGGTTCACAGAAAACCCCCTCCTGGCCCCCTAAAATCCGATAGGCTGCCAATATTTCCTCATCGCTGACCGCGTGAAATTGTCCTTGACTAGCGTGACTAGCGGCCCAAGCTTTTTCCCAGTTAGCGGGGTTGCCGATACGGATAGCCGTGGCTAGGGTTTCGGGATGGTCAACCGGTTGTTTAGAGATAAAAGGGGCAGCCCCGGCGGCCTGAAAACCCATCATCTTCGGCAGTCGGTCACATTTACCTATCTGGTGATACTGACAGAATCCCATCCAATAGGCGCTAATATTGCCGGCATTACCCACGGGAATACATAACCAGTCGGGAGCATTACCCAAGACATCGACAATCTCGAAAGCGGCGGTTTTTTGACCCTCTAAACGGTAGGGATTGACGGAATTGACTAAAGTTACGGGATAATTTTCTGATAGTTGGCGGACAATCTTGAGGGCATCATCGAAGTTGCCATTAATAGCGATGACTTCGGCTCCGTACAATAAAGCTTGGGCTAATTTTCCTAAGGCCACATAACCGTCGGGGATAATCACAAAGGCCCGCATCCCGGCCCTTCTTGCATAGGCTGCCGCCGCCGCCGAGGTGTTCCCGGTACTGGCACAAATCACCGCTTTTGCCCCTTCTTCCTTCGCTTTCGAGATGGCCATGGTCATGCCCCGGTCTTTAAAGCTGCCGGTGGGATTTAAACCATCATATTTGACAAAAACCTTGACATCGCGCCCGATTTGTGCTGAGAGATAGGGGGCGGGGATCAGGGGTGTATTGCCTTCTAGGAGGGTAATTACAGGGGTGTTACTGCTTACGGGCAGAAATTGGCGATATTCTTCGATCAAACCGCGCCAGCCGCCGATAGACGAGGATTTAGTGGGTGATTGGGGGTTCGATCGAGCAATAGTTGTCATAGCCTTAAGGATACAGATTTGATTAGATGGCCTGATTTCCCATTTTATCCAATAAGCAGGCAAAAAAATTAATCTCGATCGCCCGATTGGGATTCATGGGGGTTAAAACAGGGATGCGGAAAGATAAAAGGCAATAACAGCAAATAAATGGGCTTTTAGGCAAAAAAATAGTTATTTTATCGCTATAAATCTGATTTTTTGCTCTTTTTGTCTTTCAGAGGTTGATTTAATTAGGGTTTACTGAATAAATCTAAAAACCTTCTGAAAATGGGTAAAACCCCACACACACCAAGAAACTTTTTCAGCAAACGCTAATTAGTAGTAGTGCCAGATTAATTTCTTAGCTAGGATAGGCAAGAGGCAGCTGGAAAAAATTCTCCTGTCTCCTGTCACGGCTGCTGGCAGTAATTTTGCCAGCATCTGATATTCAAACTCAAGCAACTATGTGTCAACTTCTAGGCATGAATTGTAATGTCCCCACGGATATCTGTTTTTCCTTTGAGGGATTTTGTGCGCGGGGAGGCAAAACCGACGAACATCGAGACGGTTGGGGCATCGCTTTTTTTGAAGGTTTAGGTTGTCGAACTTTTATTGATGTTAAACCCTCGATCGCTTCTCCGATTGCGGAATTAATTAAAAACTATCCCATCCATTCTACCAATGTTATCGCCCATATTCGCAAAGCCACCCAAGGAGAAATTAAACTAGAAAACTGTCATCCTTTTCGGCGAGAATTGTGGGGAAAATATTGGGTTTTTGCCCATAATGGTAATTTAGAAAATTTCTCACCTGCTGCGGGAGATTTTTATCAACCGGTTGGGGAGACGGATTCGGAAAGAGCTTTCTGTTTAATTCTTAATACCCTGCGAGAGACTTTTCCCCAGGGCAAGCCTTCCCTAGAACAACTCTATCAAGTCCTAAAAACTATCACAAACTCTATCGCTTGTCAAGGTATTTTTAATTATCTTTTATCCGATGGTGAACATTTTTTTGCCCATTGTTCGACGAAATTAAGCTATATAATCCGTCAGTATCCTTTTGCCGCAGCTCATTTAATCGATGAAGATGTTAGCGTTGATTTTCAAGCTTTAGCTCATCCCGGCGATCAAGTGGCAATTATTGCCACTACTCCCTTAACTGATAATGAAGTTTGGACACCGATTAATGCAGGGGAATTATTAGTTTTTCATGAGGGCGCAGCAGTTTTAAGTTAATCTTACCAGTGGTCACTTTGTCGAGATTTTTCTAAATCAATTAACTGAGTTTTTAACCCTAACCAATCTAATTGATTGGCGAGGCAATCTGAACCAATTTTTCCCGCTTCTAGATAAATAACTCTCTCGGCAAATTCCTCTAAAAAATCTAGTTGATGATTGACCATAATTATCGTCATTGAACTTTGATTATTTAATACTTCTAATAACCTGCTGGCCGTGCCTGTATCTAGAGCAGACGTAGGTTCATCTAATAACAGTATGCTCGGTTCTAACAGCAAAGCTCTAGTAATTGCCACTAATTGTCTTTGTCCTAAAGATAATTCTAACTCCCCGCGTTCAAACCACTGTTGAGGAATTTTTAACAGGGATGCCCAACGGTCAATTCTCTGATTAATTTCAGCAGGGTTAAGTTTTTTAAATTGCAGAGGATAAGCGAGAGCATCTCGAACAGTCATCCCTAATAACTTCGACTCTTGTAGCAATAAAACTATCTGTTGTCGCAGGGAAATAACCGGTATTTCCTTAATCGATTTACCTTGAAAATAAATATTTCCCGTGCTTGGTTCCTGCAAACGATTTAACAATCGTAAAATAGTCGTTTTTCCTGCCCCAGATGCTCCGACAATAGCTAACTTTTCTCCTTGCTTGATGCTAAAAGTAATATCTTCTAACAGATAAGCACTGCTGCGTCGGATAGCTAAATTTACTTGCTGTAGTTCTAAAATCAAGAGCGTTCTTTTCCTTACTTAGTTCAAGTTTATTATATAATAAAAATAGCCCAATGAGTTCGGCAGGTATTCCCCATGGTTAGTCAAGTTAACAAAACCGAGATTATCTATCCTGAGAGCGACGGTAAACCGATGGCAGATAATACTAAACAATTTAACTGGATAGTAACGATTAATCAGAATCTCGACTGGTTATATATCGATGATCCCCAGGTATTTGTGGCGGGGGATCTGTTATGGTATCCCGTGGAAGGCCAGCCCAAAATAGCCGCCGCTCCTGATACGATGGTAGTATTTGGCAGACCGAAAGGCGATCGAGGTTCCTATAAACAATGGCAAGAAGATAATCTTGCTCCTCAAGTTGTCTTTGAGATTCTTTCTCCCAGTAATACCTCCATCGAAATGGCCAAAAAATTGCTATTTTATGATCGCTATGGAGTCCAAGAATACTACGTCTATGATCCGGATGATAATAGTCTAGAAGCTTGGCAGCGAATTGGTGACAGTTTAGACAGTGTTAGTGAGGTTAATAATTGGGTGAGTCCCCGTTTAGGCATTCGTTTTGACTTAACCGACGAGTTAAAAATTTATCGTCCTGATGGTACTCAATTCTTGTCCTACAGCGAAATTAATCAACTACTGGAACAGGAAAAGCAACGGGCTGAAAATGAACGCCAACGGGCTGAACAGGCTAATCAGCAGTTAGTAGAAATGGAGGCAAAACTGCAAAAATATCGTCAACTTTTTGGGGAATTACCTAACTAAAATCTTCACTAGCGACGGGAGTATAACAAAAAAAGAGGACTGGTTAGTCCTCTTAACAAGATTAGTTTTCGCTAAATGTTAAACACAGAATGATTGCCGGGCCTAGTAGGCTAGACCCATGCTGCGGGTGGTTTCTGCTCCGAGATAAACCCGAATGCTTAAGAAATCCGTCGGACAAGCGGTTTCGCAACGCTTACAACCAACACAGTCTTCAGTGCGGGGGGAAGAGGCAATCTGGGCAGCTTTACAGCCATCCCAAGGAACCATTTCCAGCACGTCGAGGGGACAAGCCCGAACGCATTGGGTGCAACCGATACAGGTATCGTAAATTTTAACGCTATGAGACATTGAATTATGACTCCTTACCGAGTGTTCTCCATGTTAAATTTCGGGTTTATCGGTTAGTTTACCTTACAGCGATCTGTTCATCGCTCGATCGGTGACATAACTTTAAACTCTGTAACACTTGGGGCCAAGTGGCGATCGCTAGTTGGGGATCGAGTAATCCTAAAATAGCCTTAAAGAATTGCTTGCCAAGGTTACGGGGGGAACCGAAAAAGGTAATCTGGATCGCAAGATAATTTATTTCGTTTGCCAGTATGACAGAAATAGCGATCGAATCGATCCTACAGGAAAATCGGCTGTTTCCCCCCAGTGCCGAATTTGCCCAGAATGCCACCATTAAAAGCTTTGAAGAATACCGGCAACTCTACGCCAAAGCCAAGGCTGATCCCCAGGCTTTTTGGGCCCAATTAGCCGAAAAAGAACTACATTGGTTTGAAAAATGGTCAGAGACTCTTGACTGGCAGCCCCCCTTTGCTAAATGGTTCGTCAACGGCAAGATTAATATTTGTTACAACTGTATTGACAGACATCTCACCACCTGGAGACGCAATAAAGCCGCCATCATTTGGGAAGGAGAACCGGGAGACAGCCGCACCATTACCTACGAACAGCTACACCGAGAAGTGTGTCAATTTGCCAACGCTTTAAAGGAATTAGGCGTGAAAAAAGGCGATGTGGTCGGAATTTATATGCCGATGATTCCCGAAGCGGCCATCGCTATGTTAGCCTGTGCCAGAATTGGCGCGCCCCACAGTGTAGTTTTTGGGGGATTTAGTGCCGATGCTTTGCGCGATCGTCTTAATGATGCGGCCGCTAAGGTAGTAATCACTGCCGATGGTGGTTTCCGCAAGGATAAAGTCGTTGCCCTCAAGGAACAGGTGGATCTGGCTCTAGCCGATAATAGCGCCCCCAGTGTGGAAAAAGTTCTCGTTGTCCAGCGCAGCAAGGAAGCAATCAATATGGTTCCCGATCGCGATTACTGGTGGCATGATCTACAAAAACAGGTATCTGCTAATTGTCCGTCCGAACCGATGGATAGCGAAGATATGTTATTTATCCTCTATACCAGTGGTTCCACCGGCAAACCGAAAGGAGTCGTCCACACCACCGGCGGTTATAATCTTTACACCCATGTCACCAGCAAATGGATTTTTGACCTGAAAGACACCGATGTTTACTGGTGTACTGCCGATGTGGGTTGGATTACTGGCCATAGTTATATCGTTTACGGACCGCTTTCCAATGGTGCAACGACGGTAATGTATGAAGGGGTTCCCCGTCCCTCTAATTTAGGCTGTTTTTGGGATGTAATCGAGAAATATCGCGTTAATATCTTTTATACTGCCCCCACTGCTATCCGCGCTTTTATCAAAATGGGGGAAGATATCCCCAATAGCCGGGATTTATCCTCTTTGCGCTTACTGGGAACCGTGGGAGAACCGATTAACCCGGAAGCTTGGATGTGGTATCACCGGGTTATCGGTAAGGAAAAATGTCCGATTGTCGATACTTGGTGGCAAACGGAAACTGGGGGAATTATGATTACTCCCTTACCTGGGGCAATTGCCACCAAACCGGGGTCAGCAACCCTACCTTTTCCCGGTATTATCGCCGCAGTGGTGGACTTAGAGGGCAATCCCACCCAAGCGAATGAGGGGGGTTATCTGGTGGTCAAACATCCCTGGCCCGGTATGATGCGAACAGTCTATAAAAATCCTGATCGCTTCCGCAATACCTACTGGGAACAGATCGCCCCCAAAGATGGCCAATATCTCTATTTTGCTGGGGATGGTAGTCGTCAGGACGAGGACGGTTATTTCTGGGTAATGGGGCGCGTTGATGACGTGATTAGCGTTTCTGGCCACCGTTTAGGGACAATGGAGATCGAATCAGCTTTAGTATCTCATCCAGCGGTAGCGGAGGCGGCTGTGGTGGGACGGCCAGATGAAATTAAAGGGGAAGAAGTCTATGCTTTTGTGACTCTGGAGGGACATTATGAAGCGAGTCAGGAGTTAGCGCAAGCATTAAAGGATCACGTTGTCAAGGAAATTGGCATTATTGCCCGACCGGGAGAAATCCGTTTTACCGATGTACTGCCAAAAACGCGATCGGGTAAAATTATGCGTCGTCTCTTGCGAACTTTAGCATCAGGTCAAGAGATTTCCGGTGATACTTCTACTCTAGAAGATCGATCGGTTTTGGACAAATTACGGCAAGGTACCTAATTTAATTGCCAGTTTTTCCTAGTAGTTAGGGTGAGGAATAAGAGTTAATCTTATCTCACTCTAACGGGAGTGATGATCGGGGAATATATTTGCTCAAGCAGCAAAGCTATAACTAATAATAAATCCTGTTTATAGCGTTTCCCATTCACAAAAGGTACATTCTCGACCTTAAACAGCTTAATCAGTAAAGCTTTAAGTGTGCCGCACAGGTACGAGAACCGCTATAAAAGGTATAGGAGATTGGGAAGTTTCGTTCCAGTTGGTCTCGCGTAGCGAGCGCGTTGCGACCGCCTGCAGGAATGTATCCTATAATATATTTTACCCACCAAACCCAAGAGATCCGATCATACTTCATGTTTATAAGAAAGGCTGTAATAATAAAGATAAGAGCGAAGGGAAATTATAAGAGTTTAATCAATGACCACCACCACTACTACGGATAATGATTTAAAAAGACTAGAAGATTTAATCCTCAATGGACAGAAGATAATCGAACATCGATTCAACGAGATCGACAATCGACTCACTACCATGGAAACTCGACTGATTGAGGTGGACAATCGATTGAAGGTGATCGAGAATGGACAAGCGGACATGAAAGCTGATGTCAAAACTGTTCAAAAAGATACTACTGATTTAAAGATTGAACTCACGGAAGTTAAAGGTGATATTAAAACTCTTGATAGTAAATTTGATGACATGAATAAACGCTTAGAGAAAGTCGAAGGAACCCAAAAAAATCAAATTTGGACATTGATAACTGTCTTAAGTGGTTCCCTACTAGCTGTGGGATTTAGAAGTTTTTTTATCGACAGTAATCCCTAATCTCAGCAAGAGAATTGCTATATAACAGTTTTATGAGAAAAGCTGTTAATTAATCATCGCTGTTCCCTTCTCTTAGGATTAACTTTAATTTTGTCCGACTACTTCAAATAACTGATAACTAATAACTAATACTATTAATTTTTATACCTCATGAGAGCAGGAAATTATCTAAAAAAGCAAAAAGGGAAATATATTCCCTTTTTCTAGCTTTTATGGACTCATATCCTAAACCGTTTCGGGTTTAACACCTCTTTGGTCGAGAACTTTCTGTAATTCAGCTTCGTCGGTTTTGGTCAAAGAAGTGCGTAACACTTTACCTCCGTAGGGGGCCACTTCATCGAGGACTTTATCGGGGGTAACTTTTTGGACGAGAACAAAGAGAGCAGAGGTACTGGGCTGCATGGTTTCTCCCAATTCGCGCATAAAATTGTCATCCACACCGATATCACTTAACGCACCTCCCAAAGCGCCACCAGCAGCACCGAGGACGGCCCCTAATAAAGGGGATAAAAAGAGCATTCCGATTAATAATCCCCAGAAACTGCCACTAGCGGCTCCCGCTGCTGTTAAATTGACCGCTTGCTTGAGTTTAATCTGGCCATCTTTGTTTTTAACCACTACGGCAGCATCTTCTAACTCGATCAGATGTTCCTGTTGCAGTTTAGCCAAAGTTAAACGAACTTCTTCCGCTTTAAATTCGTCCTCATAGGCGATGACAAATAGATCAGCCATAGTTTTTCCTCGATTATTAGCAAATAAAACCTTTATACACTACTTTTGCCGGATTAAAAAATTTGAGGTATCGGAGAATACCGAAAAACCATGGAGATTAGGTGTCATAAATACGCGCTTCAAAAGCATCGGGATTTTCTTGACAGTATTCCTCAAAATAGGTCTTTTCTGGTTTTTTAGCGCGTTGGTGTGCCAATTCTGCCTGTAATTCCTCAACAACATCCCAAGCTGCGGCACAATCGGGAGAATTTCCGCCTTTTTCCGCACAGACTGCCCTGGCAATATCTCTAGCTTTGATAATCTCCGCTTCTAAATCAAGACTGCGGGGCTTTTCGACGGCGTTACCTTTATGGAGGATGTCACTAACAGAGATAACACCGAGCAAACCGCCTTTAATTACCGGTGCGAAACGAATACCGGTATTAGCAAATAAGCGGGCCACATATTCAACCCCGAGGTCGGGATTAATCACGATGCAGGGTTTGCTCATTACTTCATAGACGCGCACTTTTTGCGGATCTTGACCGAAAGCGACGACTTTATAGACAATATCGGTTTCGGTGATAATTCCGTAAGCATCTTCATCGTGACGGCGATCAACAATGAGAGTTCTAATGTTCTTTTCTCTCATCAATTGTACCGCTTTGGCAACGGTTTCAGAACCTTTAATCTTGGCCACCTCCGTGGTCATAATTTCAGCTGCTTTCATAGTCATATTTGGATTGGAGAAGTTAAGTTGTGCCTTTGTTATTTTAGGGTATAAACTGACCCCTAATACTGACGGCCGACGGCCAAAAAACCGATCCCTGATTAACGCCATTCCACCAGTTGTCGTTCTTGGACGACCAAACCATATACTGTCTCGGTTTGACGGGCTAAATTCGCCCAATGAAAGCGTTTTTCTAGGTCTTCGTAGGCGTTATTAACTAATTCTTGGGCGTATCCGGGATGATTTAAAACCTCCAAAATGCCCCAAGCGAGGGAATCAGGATTATTGACCCGGGTGACGATTCCCGTTTGACCATGACGGACTACTTCGGGAAAACCGCAGGTATCGGAAACTACCACGGGAACCCTAGCGGCGAAACTTTCCAGGGCGACAATGCCAAAAGGTTCGTAAAGACTGGGAAAAACGGCACAATCGGCCACGGTTTGGAAGCGATCGAGGTTTTCATCGGACATAAAGCCCGTAAAATAACAATGATGCCAGATACCGAGATGCCAAGCCTGTTGTTTGAGTTTGTCGGTATTGCCGCCACCGATAATGACAAATTTAGTTTTAGCCTCGGTCTGAGCGAGGACTTTTGGGGCAGCGTTGAGTAACACCGAAACCCCCTTTTCAAAGGTCATGCGCCCGACGTAATAGACGATTTTTTCGTGATCGCCCGCATATTGACGACGAAAAGCTTGGTAATCAAAGTTAGGGTCTCTTTGCTTTTTCTCGGCCCGAATACCGTTATAAACCACATCGATTTTATCCCAAGGTGCGCCCAAGGCCCGATGGACTTCATGACGCATATAGCCGGTACAGACGATGACGCGCCAAGCATTATAGACGAGGGTTCCCTCCTTGCCGGCGATATAGCGTTGGGTGTCGGTGTGCAGTCCGTTATAACGTCCGTATTCCGTGGCGTGAATAGTGGCAATCAGGGGTATTTTAAAGAGATGTTTCAAGGCAATTGCCGCATCCCCTACTAACCAATCGTGGGCATGAACAAGGTCAAATTTTCCGTATTCGGCGATTATTTTGCCGCCTTGTTGCCCCATGCTGTTATTCATGTTGACCACCCAATGAAAAAAGTCATTGCCGGGGGGTACGGGGACGCGGTGGATGTGAATACCTTCCACCAGTTCGTAACTGGGGGCTTGACCGAATTCGATCGTGATTAAATGGACTTCATGACCAAGTTTGACGATTTCGGGATAGAGTTCGGCGACATGACGGGCGATACCGCCCACTAATCGCGGTGGAAATTCCCACGCCAACACTAAAATCCTCATTTTTCCCTAACCTCGACCTGATTTAAGCTTGTAGGTAATCATGACATCCCCATGGTATCTATTTTGGCTCTGGTTTCTTCCTCTAATTCCCACTCTCCCCGCGCCAGTCTGGAGAGGATTTCTTGTCGCCACTTGCTTAATTGTTCCTGAAAAGCGGCCGTTTGTAGATCGTTGCGCCAGAAAATTAGGGCTGATTCACCAGTTTGCGAATAATAATTTTTCCGCTCTCCAGCGACGCGGAAGCCAAAATGCTCGTAGAGTGCGATCGCTGACTGGTTCGATACCCTCACCTCTAGCGTAGCCCTTTCCAGTTGTCTTTGTACAGCCTTCTCAAGCAGTTTGTAGAGAAGCAGTTTTCCTAATCCTTGTCTTTGATAGTCGGGATAAATTGCCAGGAGGGTAATATGCGCTTCTTCGAGAATTGCCCAAAAACAAGCCAATCCGATTAGGGTTTCGTCCTTCTGGTCCAGGGTAAGAATTAATAATTCACTGTTGGGGCTGTTTAATTCCCGTTCATAACCGGATAGGGTCCAAATGCCCCCTAGACTGCTGCGATCGATGGACACCATGGCGGCAAGATGGGCAGATTTTGGGGTTTTAAGCTGGATTTTTTGCATTTATCGGGGAAAGGGAGAAGGGAGCGAGGAGAGGCAGTTCGAGCATTTGTACTAAAATTTTCAAGACGCAGTTTAGATTCAGTACAGCTTAACTGATCACCGATCACTGAAACATCGTCCATCTTAATTTTTTTGAGCGGCCATCGTTAAGCGTTTTAATCGGCTTCTTAACATTTTCTCAATATTGTCAAAATCGAATAGTATAGATTGAAATAACTCAATGTACGCAAACCTATGGATGGCAGCTTAATCCTGTTCAATATTCTCAATCCGCCGGTTTTGTTCTTTTTCTTGGGAATGCTGGCAGTATTTTTTAAATCCGACCTAGAGATTCCCCAACCACTGCCTAAACTCTTTTCTCTCTATCTGTTGATGGCGATTGGGTTCAAGGGAGGTTATGAACTAGCGGAAAGTGGCATCAATAACCAAATTGCTTTAACTTTGATTGCCTCTGTGGTTATGGCTTGCATCGTTCCCATTTACACTTTCTTTATCCTGAAAATTAAACTCGATAGTGCCAATGCAGCAGCGATTGCAGCCGCCTATGGTTCCATTAGTGCCGTTACTTTCATCACCGCCAGTTCTTTTTTAGAAAAACTTCATATTTCCTATGGCGGTCACATGGTAGCGGCCTTAGCTTTAATGGAATCGCCGGCGATTGTAGTGGGTTTAATCCTGGTGCGAGTCTTTCAAGAGAAAAATGGCCAAGAAGAAGCGTTTTCTTGGTCAAAGGTTTTACATGAAGCCTTTTTAAATGGTTCGGTATTTCTCTTAGTCGGTAGTGTTATTATTGGTATGCTGACGGGGGAAAAAGGCTGGGAAAAATTGGAACCTTTCACTCAAGAGATTTTTTATGGTGCTTTGACTTTCTTTCTCCTGGATATGGGATTAGTGGCGGCGAAAAGAATCCGAGAATTAAGCAAAACTGGTGCTTTTCTCATCGGTTTCTCGGTATTTATTCCCGTCATCAATGCTATGGTGGGGATTCTCATCGCGAAGGTTCTCGGATTTGAACAGGGCAATGCCTTATTATTCGCTGTTTTGTGTGCCAGTGCCTCTTATATTGCTGTTCCTGCGGCCATGAGAATGACTGTTCCTGAAGCGAATCCTAGTTTATACGTTTCTATGGCCTTGGCTTTAACTTTTCCTTTCAATATCATCATCGGTATTCCTCTGTACCTAGAGATGATCAAAATCATTGGCTGTGGAGTCTAAAAGGCCCGGCGGTTTTTAAATAATTCCTGCCAAAATTTTTCTCTTTCACTTGTACCTTTTTTACTTAACTACCATGCTTAAATCGCCGCATCCTTCCCTAAAAACCGTCAAAAAAGTGGACATAATTGTTAGTCATGCTTTTCTGGAAGAAACCTTAAGCATTCTTGATGTTGTCGGAGTTTCCGGTTATACCGTCTTTGGCAATACTTCGGGAAAAGGCGATCGAGGTTTATCCTGTGATGACTTGAATTGTGATTACAGTGGTAGCTACATTATGACGGTTTGTAATAGTGACGAAGAACTTGATCTTCTGATCGATAAAATTCAGCCTTTTTTAAAAAAAGCTGGCGGAATTTTTGTGGTGACTACGGCTCAATGGCTAAGTCATTAGACATCAGTCAGGAGAAAGATCTTTTCTAGTTTAGAATTTATCTGTATCTGGTCTGGGACCAACAGCACCGGCGGGATTAACAAAAAGATTACCCCCAGCTTCATTTTGGAAGATACAATCGATTTTCGGTTTGCCTTCCAGGGGGCCAGTATAACCAAAGGTATTCATCCGGTTTTTACAACTTTGTACCTGCTGTCCATCGACTAATTTTTGTTGTTCTAAAATTGACCAGTTATTGCGTCGCAAAACGCAACCGGGTTGCATAACCGGTTGGGTGACAAAAACATTAAAGGGGTTAAGGGTGACATAAACCCGCAAATCGGTGACAATGGCGCTGGCCCCAAATTGCACGCATAATTCCGCATTGGGGGCGCTGCGATCTATTACTTCCCGGGAAGCGACGTTTTCGGGGCTAAAATTAGCGGTAGAACTGAATACCAGACCTAGACCCACTCCTAGTACAAAAATACCGCCAATCAGGGCGATCATGGCATAGTTTAATTTTGCCAATAGGCCCCCGGAAGACGAAGCGCGAGAGTCATCGCCATAGGATCGGTCATAATCACGCTCGCGCGATCGGGGAGGAGTATAACGAGGTCTTCTATTCATAGAAATTGCTGATGTGGCTGCTATGGCGGTCAGTCGTTAGCTATTAGCTTATCATTGTTCTATCTTAGCAACCGGGGGGATAACCGACAGGATAGGTCTAGTATAGGGCTATATAGTTTTTTTTGGGTTAGTATGTTATGGTGGATCACTAAATAGAGTAAGTCAGCCTAATCCAAGTTTCTATGCTAGATATTAGCTAGACAAATTCGGAGCGGAGGAACCATATTTGGGGCGTATTTCTAGATTTTTTAGCCTAGAAAAGGATATCTCTCTATCCTAGCCCGTCAGCTAACTTCGTCGGCGTGGGGGGGAAGACTGAAACATCACTACATTCCTAGCAATGTCTTGATCGGTTCAGTTATGTCGCTGGTACTACTTGATAGTCATAACTCAAAGGAGACATTGTTTATGGTGATTCTCATGTCAGCTTACCGATCACAACAATTTTAAGATTTTCCGTAGATAACCATATTTTCTATGAGTTTGCTGTACATTCGGGCAACCTTTTAGTCGTATCGAGAAACCGAGAGTAAAAACAGGATCAAAAATGCTGGAATCTTTACCGATGTGGATTGCTGCGATAACTTTTGTTGCAGTCATCGTGGTTATTATGTTCGAGTGGCTTCATATTACTGTAGCGGCTTTATTAGGAGCTTTAATCTTAGTTTTTACCCATATCATGACTCTCCAGGAGGCGGTGGGTTATATCAGTCGCAGTTATGCCACTCTTGCCTTATTTTTTGGGGTGATGGTGTTAGTGAGAGCCTTTGAACCAACGAAAATTTTTGATTATTTAGCAGCACAAATGGTGCTTTTAGCCAAGGGACAGGGAAAATTATTACTAATAGGAATTGTCGCCATTACTACCCCGATCTGTGCGGTATTGCCCAACGCTACCACGGTGATGTTATTAGCACCTCTAATTCCCCCCTTAGCTCAAGATATAGGCGTGGATTTTGTGCCGCTCTTAATCCTGATGGTTTTCGTGGCCAACAGTTCTGGGTTATTAACTATTGTTGGTGATCCCGCTACTTATATCGTCGGTGATTCTATTAATATCACCTTCATGGAATACTTACAGCGTTTGAGTTTAGGCGGTGCCTTGGCAGTCATTACCATTCTGGTTATGTTACCTTGGTTATTCCCCAAAATATGGCGGACAAAATTTGAGCATTTAGAAGACTTACACCATCCGAAGATTAATCATCCTCGCGTCTTAGCAGTGGGGGGAATTATCGTCTTTTTAGTCTTATTTTTATTCGTCGTCGGTGAATCTTTTCCCGTACCCATTTCTCCGGCGGCAGTTGCTTTGATGGGGGCTACTTTAGCCCTACTTTTAGCCCAGCAATCGAAAATCGATACGGTGCATAATATTCTCCGGGATGTGGACTGGAGTACCCTATTATTTTTTATGTCAATTTTTGTCCTAATTGGCGGCTTAGAAAAAACTGGGGTGGTTAATAGTATATCGGGACTTCTGGCGATAATTTTAGGCAAAAATATCTTTTTAGGTTCTCTAGTCTTGCTGTTTTTTGTCGGACTTGTTTCCAGTGTCGTTCCCAATATTCCCCTAGTGGTGGCCATGGTTCCACTGCTGAAACAGTACCTGGTTAATGTTAATTTAGTCGGGACGGAGGTTCTTTCTCCTGATTATGCCGGTTCCTTTCCCCCGGAAGTTTTACCGCTTTTCTATGCGATGATGTATGGAGCCACCCTAGGAGGTAATGGTACTTTAGTAGGGGCTTCTTCTAATATTGTCGCCGCCGGCATCGCCGAACAACACGGGGGCAAAATTAGCTTTCATACCTTTCTGCGCTACGGTTTACCAGTGATGTTTACTCAGTTAGTCGTCTCGGCTATGTATATGTTAGTTTTCTTGGTCTAATCTAAGCTAAGACGCATTTAAACCGCTTATTCTTAGATTAGCCGAACCTCCCCCAATCGCTTTACTGTTGCCTTTTGCCTCTTGCCTCGTCTCAACAAGCACTTTAAATGACGAACAGCTTATCTCTGGGGGTATTAATGTTAAGTCCGCCTAAGATTGACAAAAACGTTAACATTGATTAACATTCTCCTATCGTGCTAGATAATCTGGATTGATCGGCGATCGTGAACACAAAAATCTCTGTTTTAGCACCAGATTTATCCGGTGGTGGTGGCACAAGAGTCTATTTGATTGCTCAAGTCTTGCAACAGCTAAACTGTCAGGTGACGGTTTATGGTCCGATTTTTGGCCAGGAAATCTATCCAACCCCACTGGGGAATTTACCCGTGGTATCGGTCAAAGGCAATAATTATCCCCAGTTTTTTGGCCAGATCAAAACTTTACTCGATCGCCTCTCCGGAGAGATTATCTATGCGGTTAAACCCCGTCCCACCAGTTTCGGCATCGGTTTACTGAAACGTTTTTTTTCCCCACGTCCCCTAATTCTCGATATTGACGATTGGGAAATGAGTTGGTTTGGCGGTGATCGATGGTCCTATCGTCCTCATCCCCGACAATTAGCTAGGGATATCCTCAAAAAAAATGGTGCGCTTAGGGATCCGAATCACCCTCTTTATCTGCGCTGGATGGAAAATGTAATTAATCAAGCTGATGCGGTGACGGTTAATAATCAATTTTTGCAAAAGCGTTACGGGGGGATTTATTTACCTAATGGCAAGGATACGCAACTTTTCGATCCCAATCTCTACGATCCTGTCGCTTGTCGTCAAAAATACGGTTTATCTGCCTATAAAGTCTTAATGTTCCCGGGTACAGCTAGACCTCACAAAGGTTTAGAAGATGTCTTAATCGCTTTAGATCAAATTGGTGATCCTGATTTTAAATTGGTGGTGGTGGGAGGTCGCCAAATCGGGGATGGCTATCTGGATAGTTTGTTAGAAAAAGGTCAACCTTGGTTAATTCATTTGCCTGCTCAACCGATCGATCGAATGGCGGAAGTTGTCGCCGCTGCCCATGCTATTATCGTTCCCCAGAGGGATGAAGCTACGGCTAACGCCCAATTTCCGATTAAACTCACCGATGGTATGGCCATGGCTAAACCGATTATTTCCACTAAAGTGGCAGATATTCCCGAAATTTTAGCTGATATTGGCTATTTAGTCGAACCTCGATCGCCAGAGCAACTAGCTGCTATGATTAGCGAAGTTTTTAATCATCTCGACTCGGCTAATGCACGAGGACTAAAAGCGAGAGAGCGCTGTATTGCCTCCTATAGTACCACCGCCATGGCGACAACTCTCTCTGGCATAATTACTTCTCTGGAAGGGAAATATTAGAGTCTAGCGAGTAGGATAATTGACCGTTGACTATTTACTTTATTACTTCTGATGAATCCTAATCAAATTCTCCTTAAATATACGCTTAAACACTGGATATTAGTGGTTTCCAGCATTGTTATCGGCTTTGCCAGTACCATATTTAATGGGGTAGGAGCTATTTTAGTTATCCCCTTACTAATTTCTTTTATTTATCCCGAAAATGATATCTTAAAAAATGCCCCCCAAATTATCAAAAAACTGCTCTCGGTTTTCGAGGTTTTCTCGGTCGATACTCGTTTTTTCTGGATGTTTGCAGCGATATTATTGATTTTAATTCTCAAGCATATTACCAATTTTTTCAGTAGCTTGCTTGGCACTTACTTATCTTTGATTATGGCAAAAGATATGCGAATTGATTCAGTTATTCTGCTACTAGAAGTGGATATAGATTATTATGTAAAAAGTAAAATAGGAGATATTTTTAATCGTTTTATGTCCGAGATTAATCGAGCTGTGGGGTCAATTAGAAATTACATAAACCTGATTAAGATCATCGCCACAGCTTTCATGTACTTAGCTATTTTATTATCAATTTCTTGGCAATTAACTATTCTTTCTAGTATCTTGGGCGGCTTTTTAGCTCTGCTTAATCAATATTTTGTCAAGAGATCGAAAAAGTTTGGAGAGATTATCACCGTAACGGCTAAAAAGCAAACTAATAAACTGTTGGAACTGTTAACGGGAATTCGCCTAATTAAAGCGGTAGGCAATGAAAGATACGAATTAGAATCTATTGTAGAGGATATCGAAGCCCGGGAGAAAGCGGGTTTAGATGCCCAGACTAATAATGCTATAATTGCCCCGCTTAATGAGATCGGTGGAGTTATTATTATTGCTTTAATTATTATTGCTGGTCGTTATCTTTTCAATGAACAACTGCAAGCTTTAGCAACAATTTTATTGACCTATCTCTATGTACTTTTCCGGGCCTTGCCGATAGTTGGTCAAATTAACGGTGCTAGGAGTAGTCTATTGGGTGATGTTTCCGCAGTAAAGGTGGTAGCGGATTTTCTCATTCGAGAGAATAAACCATTTATGACTAATGGCTCTATTCCCTATCAAAGATTAGAGACAGGTATTCATTTTGATAAAGTCCAATTTTCCTATCCCGGTCATCAAGAATTAGTTCTCAAGGGCATCGATCTTTGGATTCCAAAAGGAAAAATGATCGCTCTTGTTGGTGCTTCGGGGGCGGGAAAATCGACAATTGCCGATTTATTACCACGCTTTTATGATCCTACAGCCGGGAGGATTCTTTTTGACGGTCAAGATTTAAGGGATTATGAGATAAAATCTCTGAGAAAAGCGATGGGAATAGTCAGTCAAGACACTTTTCTCTTTAATAATTCTCTGCGTTTTAATATTGCCTACGGGTTAAGCGATGTTAGTGATGCAGAAATTTTAGAGGCGACAAAAAGGGCGAATGCCTACGAGTTTATCTCCAAACTGCCGGAAGGACTGGATACGGAAATTGGCGATCGGGGAGTGAGACTTTCGGGGGGACAAAAACAAAGACTAGCGATCGCTCGTGCCTTACTGCGAGAGCCGGATATTCTCATTCTCGATGAAGCCACCAGTGCTTTGGATACAATTTCTGAGCGTTTAGTACAGGAAGCGATCGATGAACTCTGTCGCGAGCGCACTACTCTTGTGATCGCTCACCGTCTTTCCACAGTTCAAAAAGCCTATCAAATTGTGGTGCTGGACAAGGGAAAAGTGGCAGAAATCGGCAATCACGAGGAATTATTAGCTCAAGGTGGTCATTATGCCCGTTTACACTCTCTCCAATTTAGTGATAGCAAAGAGGACGACTCCAAGAATAGGGAAGATGAGCAAAAAAGAAAAGCTTATTTATCCTACGAAGCGAGAAGCAGTCTTAATAGTCTTTTAGGTTCTCTGCGTCTGGTATCTGAGGATTTAATCGATGATTCTCAGGAGAAACAGGAAATTTTAGAAGAATCCTGTAGTTCAGCCATGCGACTTCTTCATATTATCGAAGACTACGAGTATTCCTCGACTCGATAGAGCTGCTGCAAAAGTCAAAAATTGTCGTAGTTAGTGAGGAGTCAGTCCCGATGAAAAGATTTTCACCCCCACAGATGAAAGAGGTTTCCTTCCTTACACCCCACACCTCACACCCCACACCCTCTTTCAAGACAGGAAATTTGCAGGAGGTCTCTGGAAAAAAACTCTTAATTTATACTAAAATAGTTAGTACAGATAGGCATCTTCCCAGACGGTGAAAAGGAATTATTTACCCTTGAAAACCACAGTTAAAGTCAGCACACAAACCCAATTACCCCTACATCTAGTTATTACCCATCCCCAGTATCGTTTTGTCGATTTATTCGCAGGAATCGGTGGTTTTAGGATCGCTTTGGAGAAATTGGGAGGACGTTGTTTAGGCTATTCAGAAATCGATAAACAGGCCATGCAAGTTTATCAACAAAATTTTATTAGCTATCTCAACAGCGATGAAATTGCTTTCGGAGATGTGAGTAAAATCAGCAATTTACCCGATAATCTTGATCTTATTGTCGGCGGCGTTCCCTGTCAACCTTGGTCGGTGGCGGGATGTTTACGGGGATTTGAAGATCCCCGGGGAAAACTCTGGTTTGATGTGATTAAATTAGTCCAGAAAAGTCAACCGAAAAGCTTTATTTTCGAGAATGTCAGTGGGTTAGCTAGTCCTCGCAATCGTGAGAATTTAGAGTTAATTATCGATGAATTAACTAGCTGTGGTTATCAAGTTTACTGGCAGTTATTAAATGCCTACGATTTTGGTTTACCCCAGAATCGCGAGAGAGTTTTTATCGTAGGAATTAGAAAAAATATAGATAACTATGAGCGGTTTAAATTTCCCTTGCCTTTGGGTATCCATCCCAAGGTTTTAGATATTTTAGAAGACATCAAAAATATTCAACCGATTAAGAAAGTCAAGTTATCGGCGGATACTTTATTTAATGGTTTTGTTCCTCCATCGAGAACTCGTTTTCAAAAAGAAGATGAATTAAATGACTTCTTTATTTTTTCTGATTTAAGAAATGGCCACACAACTATTCATTCTTGGGATATTATCAAAACTACGGAACGACAAAAAAGTATCTGTTTAGCTTTGCTGAAATTAAGACGCAGTAAAAAGTATGGCGAAAAAGATGGTCATCCCGTGGCTTTTTCTGCTTTTTTAGAAATTATACCCGACCTAAAAATCGAGGAACTAAATCAGTTAGTTTCTCTGGGGATTTGTTGGCAAACGCAGGAGGGTAAGTATGAATTCATTAACTCGAAAAATATGACGGGAATTAACGGCATTTATCGGATTATTTTACCGACAGCCGATATTATTCCTACCCTAACCGCTACGGGTGCTAAAGATTATATTGCTACTATTTCAATTACCGCTACTCATCCCCAAGAATACAAACAATTGTTTTTAAAGAAAATCTATAAACCCAAAAACTTTCGAGAAATTACTCCCCAAGATGCGCGTAAATTACAAGGATTCCCCGATAATTTTATCTATCATCCACAGCCAGCTATCGCTAAAAAACAATTCGGAAACGCTGTTCCTGTAACAGTGGTGGAGGCAGTGGCTAGAAATTTACTGGAAATAATTCAGACCGATTATTAAACCGCGGGATACTGACTCATATTAAAATATTTAAAGGCTTAAAAATCAAATCTTCTTTGGGAACGGGTTGATGATCAGCTATCAAACTTTCGAGGTACAATTCCATAGCTTCTGTAATATTGACAATCGTTTCTTCAAAAGTGTCTCCTTGAGAATGACAACCTTGAAGCGCAGGACAAAAAGCGTGATAACCACCGTCTGACTCTTTTTCTAGAATAACGGTGTAGTTATAAATTTGTTTGGTATTATCACTCATAACACTATCAGTTGTGGATTGTAAATTATCCTAGCAGAGACTTTTTTTAATGACTTTTCCCGGAGCGATCGATTTTTTGAGCGGATTAACTCCCCAGCTAAACTAGAATAGAAAGATAGGAAAGCGATCGAAATTAGAATGACGACCGAAATTGAAAAAGAACTAGAAACCGGCGAAGCTGTCTTGGAAAAACGGCGAAATTTTGCCATTATCTCCCACCCTGACGCGGGAAAGACCACCCTGACCGAAAAACTGTTACTATACGGGGGTGCAATCCATCAAGCGGGTGCAGTCAAAGCAAGACGCGACCAACGCAAGGCCACCTCCGACTGGATGGAAATGGAAAAACAAAGGGGAATTTCGATTACTTCCACGGTTTTACAGTTCGATTATCGTGATTTTCAGATTAATCTCCTCGATACTCCCGGCCACCAAGATTTTAGCGAAGATACCTATCGTACCCTAGCCGCTGCCGATAATGCGGTGATGTTAATTGACGCGGCCAAAGGTTTGGAACCCCAAACGAGAAAACTCTTTGAAGTGTGCAAACTGCGACAGTTGCCCATCTTTACCTTTGTTAACAAAATGGATCGGCCCGGCCGCGAACCTCTGGATTTATTGGACGAAATCGAGCGAGAATTAGGATTACAGACCTATCCCGTCAATTGGCCGATCGGAATTGGCGATCGCTTTCGGGGAGTCTTCGATCGAGCAACCCAGACCATACACCTGTTTGAACGTCGCTCCCACGGCTCTCAGGAGGCGCAGGAAACCGTGATCGAGCTTGGCGACCCCAAAATTGAGGATTATCTCGAAAAAGACCTGTATTACCAGTTAAAAGAGGATATAGAACTACTCTCGGAATTGGGTGCAGAATTGGATTTGCCAGCAGTTCACGCAGGAGAAATGACCCCGATCTTTTTTGGTAGCGCCATGACCAATTTTGGGGTGAAATTATTCCTAGAATCCTTCCTCGACTATGGATTGGCACCCAGAGGACGCAATTCCTCCCTCGGTGTCCTTGATCCCACCTATCCCGATTTCACTGGTTTTGTCTTCAAACTGCAAGCAAACATGGATCCCAAACATCGCGACCGGGTGGCCTTTGTGCGGGTATGTACGGGGAAATTCGAGAAGGATATGGTAGTAAACCACGCTAGAACTGGTAAAACTATCCGTTTATCCCGTCCTCAGAAACTTTTTGCCCAAGATCGGGCAGTTATTGAAGAAGCTTATCCCGGAGATGTGATCGGATTGAATAACCCCGGGGTCTTTGCGATCGGTGATACCATTTATATGGGTAAAAAGCTCGAATACGAAGGTATTCCCTGTTTTTCTCCCGAATTATTCGCCTATCTCAGAAATCCTAACCCTTCCAAGTTCAAACAGTTTCAAAAAGGAGTCTCGGAATTACAGGAAGAAGGGGCCGTACAGATATTATCCTCGATCGATGAATTTAAACGCGACCCGATTTTAGCCGCTGTCGGTCAATTACAGTTTGAAGTGGTGCAATTCCGTCTTTTAAGCGAGTACGGAGTCGAAACTACCCTCGAACCCCTAGCCTATAGTTTAGCCCGTTGGGTCGCCGGGGGGTGGGCTGCTTTAGAAAAAGCAGGTAAACTCTTTAATACTTTAACCGTCAAAGATTATTGGGGTCGTCCCGTCTTATTATTCAAAAATGAGTGGAATTTACAGCAAGTCAAAGAAGATCATCCCTCTTTGCAATTAAACTCGATCGCACCGGTAGGAGCGGGAGTACAACCCCAATCCTAACCATTAGACCTCTTGTAAAAATCAAAAATTGTTGTTAGGGTTAGGAGTCAGTAGCCAGCAGTCAGTCCCGATGAAACAATTTTCACCCCCACAGATGAAAGAGGTTTCCTTCCCTATACCCTACACCCCACACCCTGCCACCGGGAAGAACTTTTTGCCGCAAACCCTAATTATGCCAAAGGTTTATTAATCCCTCAAGACAATTGCCGAACTGGTCAGGACAAGATAGCGACCCCCAGACAACTGCACTAAAGTGGAAGTGGTCAGAAAGTCTCGATCTTTCCTAACAATCGGATGTCTCAAAGCACTATCGTTGACGAGTCCCTCACCATTAGAAAAAGTCCTGCTGTCAATTCCCGAATTAATCCCTGTTTAATTCGCTTTTGTTATTTTCTGGGAAATTATCTGGTTTTACCAGCTTTTTTCAGCAAAATAACGGTTACGGGCCAGGAAAATATTCCCCTAACGGGGGGTGTCATCTTGGCACCTACCCATCGGTCTCGTTGGGATGCGCTGATTTTACCCTATGCGGTGGGACGCTTAGTTAGTAGACGGGATTTGCGCTTTATGGTTTCCGCTAATGAGATGAAAGGGGTGCAAGGTTGGTTTATCCGACGTTTGGGGGGTTTTCCCGTCAACACCGATCACCCCGGTATGGGTAGTCTGGTGCATAGTGTCGAACTTTTGGCCGAGGGGGAAATGGTGGCGATTTTTCCGGAAGGGGGTATCTGTCGCGATCGAGTGGTTCATCCCCTTAAACCGGGGGTAGCGCGGATCGCGTTGGAAGTTAAGACGATGAAACCCGATGCAGATATGAAGATTTTGCCAGTAAGTATTAGTTATAATCAGCCTTACCCCGGATGGGGAAGCGAAGCGAGAGTAAATATCGGTCAAGGGATTAATGTGCTTGATTATCAACAAAACTCGCTAAAACGGGAAACTGTCCGCTTAACCAAAACCTTGAGCGATCGCTTAAAACTTCTCCACGAGGATCAATCACCTCAATAAGCCGTTGACTATCTACCCCATGAGTGGGATTTCAGGGACTTAGTTAATCTTAAACTTCTTAGTCTAACTATTTTTAAGTAAAAAAGTGGCTTTTCTGGTTTAAATAAGTAATATCTTGGTCTTTTCTACTTCTGACTCCTGAATACTGCCTCGGAAACCCCTCAGATCGGTGCAGATGTCCGATTATTGCAGGAGGTCTAATGATAGAATGGGCATCAGCGAAAGTAGTTTGTGAGCGAAGTGATCCGATGCAGTTCCAAATCCAGCCAGACAGTGAAATACCCGCCTCTAAGCAATTATTTGACCAAATTCGCTTCGCTATCGCCTCTCGTCAATATCCACCAGGACATCGTTTACCTAGTACCCGTCAACTAGCTATGATCACGGGATTACACCGTAATACGATAAGTAAAATTTATCAGCAACTGGAAGAAGATGGGTTAGTAGAATCCATAGCAGGTTCGGGGATTTATGTCAAGGCTCGCGGGCATGAAAACGATAATTTATCGGGTTCGCCCCTATTGGAACAAAATCCAGAAATAGGCCGACTAATTCGCCAGAGTTTGGCTGGTTTTCTCGCTCAAGGTTTAACTTTAGAGCAAATTCGCGAGTTATTACTGGCGGAAATCGATTGGCGATCGCAGTGTAGTTCTCAAGTTCTTGTCACCATTCCCCGTCACGATTTGGGTGCAGGAGAACTAATGTTGAGAGAATTAGAGCAATCCCTCAAAATTCCCGTCCAATTAGTGGCAATGGAGGATTTAGCCCAAGTTTTAGCCAATACTAAATCTGCTACTGTTGTCACCAGTCGCTATTTTATCAGTGTGGCGGAGGAAATTGCCGCTCCTTTTCACCTACGAGTCATTCCCATCGATATCTATGATTACAGCAAGGAATTGGCATTAATCAAAAAATTACCCACCGATAGCCGCTTGGGGATTGTCAGTATTAGCACTGGTATTATTAAGGTGGCCGAAGTTTTAATTCATAGTTTACGGGGCGATGATTTATTAGTTATGTCCGCCCAAATTCATGAAACGGATAAGTTAAGAGTTTTAGCCCGAACTTCCCAGACAATTATCAGCGATCAAGCGAGTTATACTGTAATTAAAAATCTGATTAATGAAGTGCGATCGGATTTAATTCGTCTGCCAGAAATTATCTGTAGTGATAATTATATTGGGGATAAATCAATTCAATTGCTCAGACGAGAATTAGGATTAGGTGGTTAGAGGATAAGCTTATATCTGTCCTCAATACCAGATTAGGTCATACTTCATCTTGATGAGAAAGACTGTAATCAAAGTTACTTAATTGAATAATATTGGCTCTCTTATTCTTTGTGTGATAAGTTTAACTTATATAGTAGTGATCGATCTTTGTGTCCTTTGTGTCTGGAGTGGTTCGTTCCACTCACTAGACTGCACATCAGTTTTTCGGTGAGATGCTTACAGGCAGCTGCTGATATATATGTAATAATTGTCGGTATTTCTGCAAATCTGAGATGCACCCATAATATTAATCTATGCTGCCAATCGAGTCAGAAAAATTTAGTTTACTCTATGGTTCCTATTGACAATGATCTAGAGCAAGTCGAGAATAAAAGCAAAAAAAACTTTTAAGAAGTATTAATTTTTTAGTACAATGGGGTAAGGATAGGGATAAGCTCAATTTTTCACTCTCGGACGAGGCTAAATGAAAAGTGCTGACTGTTTAACGGTATCCCCCGGGGAACCGCTTACCGATTGGCAAAAACTGGGATTAGATTTGGTGGCTCGTTGGCAAGGACGAGATGTTATCCTAGCGATCGATCTTACCGGTAGTGTTAACTTTAATGATGAAGGACGCACGCGCCTCGGTCAAATTATTCGCGATAGTTTAAAAAATAACGATTCCGTTTATTTAGTCCCCTTTGCTGATAATGTTCAACCGATTGCAGAACCGATTTTAATTCGGAGTCAGGAAGATATAGACGCGGTTTTAAAAGCTATTCCTTGGCAATCTAGCCAAAGTGCTAAAAATACCGATATTCAGCGCGCAGAATGGCACGTTTATACTCAACTGGCACGCTTAAATCAGTGTCGTTTAGCTGCCAATCAAGCTATCAAACCCCAGTCGGTAGTTTGGATTACCGATGCACCCCTTTCTACTGGTGCGGGGATTACTTCACAACAGTGGATAGAAACCCCAAAAAATAGCCCTTTTCGTCTTGCTGACTCTCCCGAAAGCTTGGAAAGACAAAACTGGCTTAATTCCCTACCAATTAATCTAAGAACCCAAGAAATTACCGCCACTAACGGCAATAAATATAAACTATCAGTTGTCGATATTGCTCCCACAGCACAGGAGTTCTGCACTCCCGCACCGGGAGGACAAGAAACCTGTTTGATTAATCCTTATCTCTTCAGTCAGTTATGGTTGCCAGCATTGGTAATTACATTAACGGGAATTGGGGGAATAGTAGCGAGTATTTTTGGAATTCGTCACTGGTGGCGGTTAAATACTGCTTGGACTATTGAAGTCTCATCTGATCAGGATGAGGATGAAACCCAAAAATATATTTTAAAAACATCCGGAAAAATTAACATCGGTGGTGAAGAACACAAGAAGAATACCTTTTCTCGTGCCGGGGAAGAAATTCGCTGCTACTTAGAAAGACGCGGTAATCAGTTATATCTGAAACCCACTCGACAAGCGGAGATTTTTTATCGAGGTAATCAACTAACTCAGGAGGTGAAGATAGATAAAAATTCCCTAACTTTAACTTATCACCATAACCATCAAGATTTCGACCTACAAATTCAGATTAGCAAAAAATAACTCAGGAGATTTAAACCATGGCTAACACCAGTCAAACCCGCGCTATCAAACGGACAATTATCATCGGATTAGGTGGTACTGGTCGAGATGTGTTAATGAGAATTCGTCGCTTTATTATTGATAAGTATGGGAAGTTATCTAACCTACCCGTTGTCAGTTTTGTTCATATTGACACAGACAAAAATGCTTTCAATGGTTCGGGTTTACCCACAGGAAATAGCTATCACGGGGAAGAAATTCTTCTATCAGCTGCTGAAAGAGTATTCATTAATATGAATGCTCAGGATGTTAACAATCTAATCTATGAACTTGAACACCAAACCCTTTTTGAAAGTCCCTTTTCCCATATTGAAAGCTGGTTAGACCCAAGACTAAAAAAACAAATAACTTCCATTGAAAATGGTGCGGGAGGAATTCGTCCCGTCGGTCGTTTAGCTTTCTTCCATAACTATCAAAAAATTCAAGAGGCAATTGAAGCAGCGGAAAGACGAACTTCTGGTCATGAATCCTTTATGTTTAGCGGTAAAGTTAACGGTCAAAGTTTTAATGTCCAAGAGGGGTTAAATGTCTTTATTGTCGGTTCTTTGTGTGGGGGAACTGGTAGCGGTATTTTCCTCGATGTGGCCTACACTTTGCGTCATATTTTACAACAAACCAACGAATATACATCCTTTGGTTATTTGGTAATTAGTCCTAAACTTTATGGTGATGGGGCAATTATGAGAGCTAATACCTATGCAGCTTTGAAAGAGTTAGATCATTATACCAATGAAAGTAATTCCTTTCAAGCCTGTTATGATAAACAAAATTTCGTCCACATCGATGAAAAACGTTCTCCTTTTGATTTTGCCTACTTAGTTTCTAATCGCACTGCGGGAGATTACCAGATTAATAACAAAGGTAAATTATGTAATGTCATTGCTTACAAGATTTTCTTGGATTTTGCCGATGAGTTATCTCTCCCCATCAAAAGAAATCGGGATAACCATAAAGACCCGATGATTCGTAAAGATAATCATCCTTTTCAGATGTGTCAAGGTTATATGTCCTTTGGACTAGCGAGGATTTATTTTACTCGCGACCGAATTGTGCAGATTGGTCTCAATCGTTTTAGTCTCAAATTAATTAAATTTTGGTTAGAGGGATATGGTCAAAGTCCCAGTGGACAAGAGTTATTAAGTAAGTTCCTAGCTAATTGGAGTACCCAAAGTAATAAGGATTATTTTACTGCCAGATTGGAAGAAGCAACCCTAGAGAATAATAAAACTTTTTCTAAGACTTTAACCGCTTGGAAAAATTCCCTAGAGGAAGAAATATCCAATAGTCAAGATTTGGAGAATTTACCCCAAACCGTCAAGCAATCCCTAGAAAAAGAGTTTCGCAAAGTACAAGGAGGAGAAACAGATAGCAGTCGCGGAATCTGGTTAACTCTGACCCAACAAACTCAACCTAAGTTAATCGAAAATTTTAAGTCAGATATTGACCAATTTTTGGAGATTCTTC
Source organism: Microcystis aeruginosa NIES-4325 (assembly GCF_008974145.1). Lineage (GTDB taxonomy): Bacteria > Cyanobacteriota > Cyanobacteriia > Cyanobacteriales > Microcystaceae > Microcystis > Microcystis aeruginosa_G. The sequence continues at coordinate 119,736 of NZ_BJKP01000010.1, forward strand.
TTAATCCTGATAGCTTAGAATTTTCTTTGGAAAATAGCCTATCTTTTTTGGTCGCTTTACAAGTACAGATTAATACCTACAAGGGGAATCTAGAGGAATTATCTCAGGATAATAAAGGGTTTCATTCCTCGGAAAAAATCGATAATATTTGGCGAAATGTTAAACAAACTCTCGAAGATATAAACGGGAAAAAGTCTGTCTTCAAGATGTTCAATAAAAATGCCAATAGTGAGAGAATCAAGTCCGAGTTAAGAGACTACGTTCAAAGCGGACAAAAATTAATTCAGCATAACTTTAATTTCAGCATCAATCGCGAATCCAGAAAGATTGTTGAAGCGATTCTCAAGCATATTTCTAGTCGAATGCTGCAGATACAACAACTGAAAGAATCCCTATATCAGCTAATCACAGAATACGATAAATACGAACAGGAGTTAATGCAGTTAAATCTCGACGAGATGACTGGGGAAGGTATTTTCCCAGAGGAGAATATTGATAACTGTATCCCTGACAGTAACTCCCGAACTCAATATATTTCCGTTAGCCAAAAAGTCACCAATAATTTAGGCTATAATACTTCCCTATTCAGTTTATTTAGCCAATCTTTTGTTATTGATAATGAAACTCTCAAAGAGACCCTAACAGCAACAATCGAGAAACAGTTTCAATCAGTAAGCACTAATAAAATTGATGCAGTAATTAAGCGATTTATGGGTCAATATAAACCCCATGATTTTCCTGAACGCTTGGCGCAAATTCTGCGAGAAGCTGATTTAATGTTACCGATAAATGTTAATGATGCTTACTATCGCTTGGAACCAGATAAAGCATTACTAATTGGGACTAAGGATGATAATTCACCCACCATGCAAAGATTTATGAAGACTCTCGAATCTGATTTAAATATTAATCTGGGGACTTCTTTTGAATCAATTCAAACCGACGAAGAAATCCTAATTACCTACGAGTTTGGTGGGTTTCCCCTAAGAATCATTACTGATTTATCTGGGTTGCAAAAAATCTATCAAGACCAAAAGAGAATCAGCATTTTACACAACGATTACAGGATAGATTTTGCTGATATTATTCCACCACCTGCCAAATTAATTGAGGAATTAGAGTTTATTTTCTATCCCGCAATTGCTCTCGGTTTACTAGAATACGATGAGGAAGATGATACTTATCAATTAGTCATCGAAGGCGATTTATTTAACAATAAGTCCATCATTGACATTAGCGGTAATTGGCGACTTGCCTTAGAACAATTTGCTTCTCGTAATGACCTGATTAATGCTTTACAGATACTGCTTAATCAGGCAAAAAATAAGATTTTGGCTAATCCTCCCCTATTATTTACTAACGAGGGTGATTATTTCCAGAACGTCAGCTATTTTGTCAACAATGTCAAAAATTTACCTGACCATCACCCCAATTATCGCTACAAAAATAAGGTAGCTGGACAAGATGGAAATCATATACAGGAGGCAAAAGAAGGAATTATCACCCGTTTTGTTAATCAACTAAAAATGGAACTAGAAAAACGTGCTGCTGAACAGAAAAAACTCGAAAGACAACAGCAAAAGCAACAAACTTTACTGGGAACAAACAATAACATTAGTCAACCCAGTTTACCCGCAGAGGTTAGCACTACTGATGAATGGTCAAATTAATCAATCTTAATAATGTTTCCCCAGCTATCTGAGGAAACATTCATCCCCAACTCTCTCTATCAACCACAATTCGAGGTATCCAATAACTATCATGGCATTACTTAACCTTTTTCCTCCCTATCTGATTGTTTTAACTCTAGTCTTGGTTATTTTTCCCACCGTCTTAGCTGTGGGAATCCGGATTGCTCTCTATAAATATCTCCAAAAGTCAACCGCAAAAGTCAAGCGTTTAATTCGGGGAGAAAGTCGCGGGGTTCAACCTAAAATTATTTCTAATCTAGAGAATAGATTTAAGATAGCCAGTAGTCAACTAGATGATGTTAATACCGCAGCTTTGGTAGATGGTTTATACCATGAAGAACAATTTACTTTTATGTCTAAATCCCTCAGCTGCGAGAAATGGGATTATTTTGTAAGAGTGTTACCCAATCTCCTCCTCGCTTTTGGTTTGTTGGGAACTTTCTTCGGAATTACTCTCAATCTGACGGGAATCAGCACACTTATCGATATTAATAATGTCGATTTGCAAAGTTTAGGAGAAAAGCTCAAAACTCCCCTAGAAAGTATGGGGATTGCTTTTATCACTAGCTTAATTGGTTTAGCTTGTAGTTCTTTACTGACTGTGATTAACTTAATCTTTAATACCAACCTTGCTAAAGTAAATCTAATTAGTTCCCTAGAAGACTATTTAGATAACATCTTGCAGCCGACTGTAGAAGGGAATAGTCGCTTGGATAAAGCGGTTAATCGCATGGTGGAGAAACAAGAGGAATTTCTAACTAACTTTCATGATAAGGTGACGAAAGTATTAGAATCTTCTTTAGGAAAAGTTGCTAAAAAAATTGATGATGGTAATCAGGAAACCGCTAAATTAGTCACCCAGGTTTGTGAAAGATTAACTGAAACCGCAGGAACTTTATCTACCGGTGCATCGACTTTTAAGAGTTCTACGAATAGTTTTGAAGAAAATGTCAACAAACTATATAAGGTAATTCACCACGAAAACTTTGTTAAATATGGTCAAAGTTTGGATGACTGCGTTAGTAACTTTAAATCGACAGTTGATAAATTAGTTAATAGTCAAGTTACTGATAATTTAGTCGCAACTTCTGAAAAGTTATATTCTACTCATGCTAAGTTATGTCTGACAGTGGAACATATAGATAGTTTAACTAAATTGATGAGTCAAGCAACAGATAGTGTTCATAATACTTTCAAAAGCTTGGTAAGCGTAGAAGCGGAAATTAAAAATTTAGGACAGTCTTCTCTATCAATTCGTAAAGAAAGTCAAAATTTAAACATTGTTCTCAATGAAAGGACTGAACAACTACTTATTTCTCTTCAGTCAATCCAAAACAATTTATTAGAAACTACTCACAATATTAACAATAACTCAGACCAATTAACTGCTTTAGGCGACCGGTTAAGTCGATTAATTTCTCAAGAAGTTGGCCGTAATAATTATCAAGGAGAAGTTATTGCTGAGAAAAGTCAGCAAACAGTCAGTTATCTCAGAGATATACAAGCCATCTTAAACCAAATTATTAATCTTAGCAATCAACAGAAAAATTCTTTTTTATCTGAGATGGAAAAAGAAATCAATCAAGTATCTGATAGTATCAAAAAACCATTCTAAGCAATTATGTCTAGACGTACCTACTACCGGGATGAAGATAAATCGGTGGATGTTTATCCCGCATTTACCGATTTAATGTCCAATGCTTTCATGATTCTGAGTTTATTTCTCCTCTTGGCACTTTTTCAGTCCTATAATC
>NZ_BJKP01000011.1:0-22860 GCF_008974145.1 Microcystis aeruginosa NIES-4325
AATAAACTACGTCAAGCGCCGGATATCATGGTGGTTTTTGGGAGACCAAAAGGGGAAAGGGGTTCCTATCGACAATGACTAGAAAATCATATTAGTCCCCAGGTGGTTTTTGAAATCCTCTCTCCGGGTAACACCCTCACGGAGATGTCCAAAAAACAGCTATTTTATCAGCCTTATGGGGTCGAGGAATATTATCTATATGATCCCCATAAAAATGATGCCAGTGCTTGGATAAGAGGCGAAAATCAGCTAGAAATTCTAGAAACTCTCGATAATTGGGTTAGTCCCCGTTTAGGCATTCGTTTTCAGTTAGGGGAACCGGAAATGTTGCTTTTTTATCCCGATGGACAAGCTTTCACTAGCTATAATCAGGAAAAACAACGAGCGGAACGATTAGCCAACAAACTGCGGGAATTGGGCATTAATCCTGACCAAATCTAAGTTTATCTCTTAATCGCAGTTTAAAGTTAATCTTTGTTAAAAGACAACTAAAAAATAGCCATAGTGGGCTATATGTATTTTCAGTATGATAAAGTTAGTTGGCTTAGTACAAAAAAACTGATGCTCAGGGATAATTGCTTTAAGCACGGCTAGTCGGAGTCCTATAGGTGAAGTTTATCTCGTAAATCTTCAGTTTTCAGTGCCAAGTTTACAGTCTCACGGCCAACGGGTAGAAATTTCACAGGTACATTATAAATTGTATATGATATTTGATGACCAATAACGAAATTACAGTTAACGACTACTCATCCACTAGATTATCAAGGGCGAGATTGACTCTCAAGGTTGATGGTCCTTATTTTCCTATGGTGAAATTCCAAAAACTTTTAGAGAGTTTTTCTATAATCCTGACGGAAATTGATCAAGAAATATCAGATACGGGAGAGGTGGGAGTAGAGTGGGCAATTACGGAAGTTCAACAAGGAAGTATTATTATGACAGCCGAAGCAAATATCCTTGATGAACAGGTGGAAACTGAGCGTCCTCAAAGAATTATCAATGTTTTTAGAGATAGTTTAGAAGAATTGATTAAGGAAAAACCTCAACGTCCCTTGTACTTCAACAATAAAGCCCTGTATAATGTCAAGAAGTTTAGCGAATTAATCGATCCAAATGATTTTGCTGATATCGAGTTTTCTACGGAAAATTGGAGGTTTTATGTTACTAAAAATATAGCGGCTAATGTAGATGAAATTACTCAAAATTTTTACAGTATTTATGGCTCTATTGAAGGGCAGTTAGTATCTATTAATATTGCCAATCGTCAAAAGATGGGGATTCGTAGCCTAACTGATACCAAAATTATTAAATGTTTTTTTCCTGAAGAACTTTTTGAACAAGCTAGAGAAGCTTTAGGAAAAAGAGTTTATGTTTTTGGGTTAATCCGGCAGTATTTGCATGGAGAAAAAATCAATATTCAAGTGCAAGAAATGAAAGTTTTTCCTGAAAAATCTGCTGCTTCTTCCCTGTCTAATATTATCAATTCAATTAGAGGTTAGTCTTGAAAAAAAAGTCTCTCAAAAAACATTATTGTGATTCGGGAATCTTTATCAGTTTTTTCAATGAAGAACCCCAGTATTATGAACAATGTAAGAATATTTTACTGGCAGCAGAACAGGGATATATTGAACTCTATACATCGGCTTTTACCATGGCTGAAGTTGTTTATATTAAATCTCTAAAAGCGAAACGAGATTTATCTGATTTAGAGCAGGAAAATATTATTAACAACCTATTTTCTAATGAATGGATAAAGTTAGTAGGATTTGAACGAGAGACATCGGAAATCAATCGTTATCTGATTAGGAGTTATAAACTACAACCCTTTGATGCACTACATCTCGCTACAGCGATTAGGATGAAGCTTGATTATTTTGATACCGTAGATCAAAAATTAATTGATAAAGTTCCACAAGAGGTTAATTTTTCTCCCAATTATCCCAAAAAAGTTATTATACAAAAGCCATTTATCGAGGGTTTTCAACCTCCCTTACCATTTCTATGATTAAACTGATGATATAACGTTTCTCACACCTGTGTGGCACAGTTAAACCTTTGCTGATTAAGCTTTTCAACATCGATAATGTACCTCTTGCGAACAGGAAACGCTATATATAATAATTAGCAATTAAATAGACTCGATTAATATTGTCAACATACTAAGATAAAAAAAGGTGGGCAAGTCCCACCTTTATCACTAAACTATTGTCCTTGCTCCACTGCTGCCACCATCAATAAAGTTTTGAGGACAGAATCAGGATTAAGACTGATAGAATCGATGCCTAATTCCACTAAAAATTGAGCAAATTCGGGATAATCACTGGGAGCTTGACCACAGATACCGATTTTGCGATTATGGGCTTTAGCGGTTTCAATAGCCATTTTCACCATGCGTTTAACTCCCTCATTCCGTTCATCAAAAAGATGGGCAACCAGGGCAGAATCCCGATCTAATCCTAAGGTTAATTGGGTCAAATCATTAGAACCGATCGAAAATCCGTCAAACACCTGAGCAAATTGGTCAGCAAGAATTACATTACTTGGTAACTCACACATCACATAAACTTGCAAACCATTAACCCCGCGTTCGAGACCATTTTTCGCCATTTCTTCGAGGACTCTCATCCCTTCTTCGGGGGTACGACAGAAAGGAATCATCGGAATCACATTAGTTAATCCCATTTCTTCCCGTACCATTTTCAGCGCCCGACATTCCAAAGCGAAAGCCTCGCGATAATTAGGATCAGTATAACGGGAAGCGCCGCGCCAACCGATCATGGGGTTTTCTTCCTTGGGTTCAAAGGGTTTGCCACCCAATAAATTAGCGTATTCATTGGATTTAAAATCAGACATCCGCACAATTACATCTTTGGGGTAGAATGCGGCTGCAATCATGGCAATTCCCCGGGCCAATTTATCGACGAAAAATTGGGGTTTATCCTCGTAGTGTTTGGTTAATTCGGCGATTTGGTCTTTTACGTCTCCTTCTTCCAATTCGTGGAATTTCAGCAAGGCGCTGGGGTGGGCCTGAATATGGTTAGCGATAATAAACTCTAGACGGGCTAAACCGACCCCTTGGGCAGGAATATCGGCAAAAGCGAAGGCTTTTTCGGGATTACCGATATTCATGAGGATTTTTGTCCGAGTTTGGGGCAAATTGTCCAGGGGAGTTTCAATAATTTCAAAGGGTAGCAATCCGAGGTAAACTTTCCCTTCATCCCCTTCCGCACAGCAAACGGTGACTTCCTGACCGGTTTTAATCGTTTCCGTGGCATTATTGCAACCCACGATCGCCGGAATGCCCATTTCTCGCGCGATAATAGCGGCATGGCAAGTACGACCACCCTGATTAGTAACGATCGCGCTTGCTTGTTTCATAATCGGTTCCCAGTCGGGATCCGTGCGATTGGTGACGAGAACTTCTCCCGGTTTAAAGTTGTTGATTTTATCCACACTGAGGATGACTCTGGCTTTTCCTTGACCAATTGCCGCACCTACACTCCGTCCTACCGCTAAAACTTGACTTCTTTGCTTAATTTCGTAGGATTTAAGGATATTAGCAGCTTTTTGTGATTGTACGGTTTCTGGACGGGCCTGAACGATAAACAGTTCTCCCGTGATCCCATCTTTTGCCCATTCGATATCCATGGGGGTGTAGGTTCCGCGCACTTGCGAGTAATGTTCCTCGATTTGGGTCGTCCAACGGGCTAAAGTGAGGATTTCTTGGTCACTAATGCAGAATTGATCCTGTTCTAGCTTGTTAACTCGGATATTCTTGGTTAGACGCGATCCCCCATCATCGTAGATCATCTTGATCGCTTTACTGCCGAGGCGTTTGTCGAGGATGGGTTTGTAACCGTTTTTAAGAGTGGGTTTAAAAACCAGATATTCGTCGGGGTTAACGGCTCCTTGCACGACATTTTCCCCTAAACCGTAGGCTGCCGTGATTAAAGCGGCATTTTTGAACCCTGTTTCCGTATCGATGGAAAACATCACCCCGGACGTGGCTAGATCTGAACGCACCATTTTTTGGACACCGACGGAAAGGGCGACGGCAAAGTGATCGAAACCGTTATGATGACGGTAGGAAATAGCGCGATCGGTGAATAAAGAGGCAAAACATTTATGGCAAGCTTCTAAAACTCCCCTCACTCCTTGCACGTTGAGATAGGTTTCCTGTTGTCCGGCAAAACTGGCTTCTGGTAAGTCTTCAGCAGTGGCGCTCGAGCGAACGGCCACATCGATGGAATGATAGAGATCATCGCCATAACGTTCACAGAGTCGGCGATAGGCAATAGCGATCGCATGACTTAAATCATCGGGGAACGGTGTATTGAGGATTAATGTGCGTGCTTGTTTACCTTTTTCTTGCAGGTTCTGCACATCGTTTTCGTCTAAATCTTGAAAAATTTGTCTTAATTGTGCGTCTAGTCCGGCTTTTTCAACAAAGTGACGGTAAGCGTAAGCGGTGGTGGCGAATCCTGTGGGGACATTAATCCCTTTCGGGGTTAATTGTTGGATCATTTCGCCTAAGGAGGAGTTTTTCCCACCGACTAATCCTACATCTTTGCTGTCTACTTCTTCAAACCACAGAATTAATGCTTGTTCTCTAGAGGTTCTCGCAACATCTTGTAGTAGCATCATAAGTATTTTTACCTCTGTACTTTATACTTTCAGTTTAGCGAGATACCATGCTCAGAAACCCTTGAGTTTGATATTTATTTACAAAACTCTATAATAGCCAACTCAGCCACGATCACCCTATCTCTAAAGGGTTTAATTGTCTAGGTACTTAACACAAAAATTAATATTTTAGTTGAAAGAGTGACTCGATTATTTATTACTCTCCAGCTTGTTTTAAAGCGAAACTAATGACCCTTGCAGGGTGCATCTAATTGAGGCAAGAGGCAAAAGGGGTAAAATCGGTTGTTAATAACAAGGTTTAGTATTAAAGGTGAGGTATTAATCACAATACGTTCAGTTTTAGGCATTTTCAAGGTCTGATAATAGTTCTTCTTCTGTTAAGTCAATCATCCCTACGCCAAAATCGGTCAATCTCAATAAAAAATTAACCCTATCCACTCCTAATAAATTGGCAGCCATACCCGATGAAATACGTTTCATCTCAAAGAGTTTTACTACCATAGCCCAGGTTGCTTCTCTCTCGAATTCCTCGCGCGTTTTTTGAAGAAAGTCGGGTAAATTTTCAGGATAATTTATTATGAGTTGTAAAGTCATATCTCGTGCTATATTTGTCCCATTTTTCTAGGTTGGATTTCACCTAGTTTAGATCAATCCAACCTAGATTTATTTATAGCTGTGTAATGGTAACATCAACAGTTTTAACCGTAGTTCCCAAACTGGATAAGGGAGGTTGAATTTCCTGTTCATTACCCACCACAAGAGTCACAATTTGATTCGGTTGTAGATATTGTTGGGCCACTCGTTGAATATCGGCAATTGTCACCCCTTTTACCGCTTGTTGATAACGGAAGATAAAATCTTGGGGATAACCATAGTATTCATAGGTCATCAATCGCGATAAATTTTGACCAGGTTTCTCAAACTTAAAAACAAAAGAATTGAGAATAGCATTTTTAGCATCTTCTAATTCTTTGGCAGTAACGGGTTGATTGCGAAGGCGCTCGATTTCGCCTAAAATTGCCTTAATAAAAGGTACGGTAGCATCGGTGCGAGTTTGACCTCCAGCAATAAATAAACCGGGATAATCATAACGACTATTCCAGATACCATAGACAGAATAAGCTAATCCTTGACGGGAACGCACTTCATTAAATAAACGACCACCAAAACCGCTTAAAATCTCATTTAATACCGTTAAAGCGGGATAGTCTGGACTATCCAAACGGCCCCCAAGATGACCTAATAAAACGCTACTCTGGGTTAATTGGGGTTGATTGACAACAAAGACACCTTGAAGATTTTTTTGGGTTGCCGAAGGGGTGACAATTTTAGGGGTAGTGGCGGGATTTTTCCAATCGCCAAAAGTCTTATTGATTAATGCTTTCATCGACTGAGAATCAAAATCACCGACAATTCCTAAAATTATTTGGTCGGGACGGACATAGGTACGATAAAAATCGATTAAATCCTGACGGTCAATATTAGCTAAAGTGCTATATTCTACAGTACGAGCGTAGGGGCTATTATCACCATAGACTAGCTTTTTAAACTCCCGACTAGCAATATCATCGGGATCATCATTACGTCGGGCAATTGCTCCTTTTTCCTGAACTTTGGCTAATTCCACCCTCTGATTTTCAAAAGCTGGGGAACGCAAAACCTCGGCAAAGAGATTAAAAACTGTTTCTAAATCTTCACTAAGGGCGCTAAAACTAGCAGTTCCAGTGTTAAGATCGATCGAGGTTTCTACTAGGGCTGCTCTTTGTTCTAATAACTGATTTAAGACATTAGAAGGATGGTTTTCTGTGCCACCACTACGCAGCACGGTTCCAGTAATATCGGCTAATCCGACTTTTTCCCCGGATTCTAATCTTCCTCCCGTCCGAATCATCGCCGTACCACTTACTAAAGGTAAGCTCCGATCCTCCACTAAATAAACCACCATACCATTATCTAGTTGATAACGTTCGTATTGGGGAACTGTAATTTCCGGAAGGGGAGGAAAAGTTAAATCGGTAAAATGTCTCGGGGTTTGGGCAATTGCTGGGGAACGAAAAGCTAGGACACCTATCAGGGTGAGCAGGATTAAACCTAGCCATTGTAAGCGTTTTTTCATGATTTGAGTCAAAATTATCGGAAGGAATAGATAAGAGGAAGCAAAAAGCAAACTTCGCCGCTTTTTACTTTGGTAAAATTCGGCCAATAGTGCGATTTTCCGGGGTAAAAGTTTCTTTAGCCACCCGTTGAATATCGGCCGCAGTGACAGCATTATAAGCATCTAATTGGGCGAATAAATTACGCCAATCGCCGGTTTTTACCTCGTATTCAATCAAGGATCGCGCCATGCCCATGTTAGAATCAAGACCTCTTAATAGGGCTGCCCGTAGTTGATTTTTAACCCGTTCTAATTCCTGTTCCGAAACCGGTTCATTTTTCAATCTTTCCAACTCCAAATTTAAACCCTGCGCTACTTCCTCCAGGCTGACATTAGGAGCGCTCAGAGCATAGAATAACAGCAAATTCGGGTATTTATCCCCCGGAAAGCCGTTAAATCCCTGGGCAGCGAGGGCAAGTTGTTTGTCCTCCACTAAAGCTTTATACAGTCGCGAAGTTCTTCCTTCACTCATTAAAGTGGCGATAACCTCGTAAACCGCATGATCGGGATGATTGAGGGCGGGACGATGGTATCCTTCTAAATACCAAGGCTGCGAGTCTAATTTTAGGGTAATTTCCTTTGTTTTGGTTTGCTCCGGCTCTACTACCGTCACCTGGGGGGGTTTCGGTTTAGCGGGAAAACGACCAAAATAAACTTTAGCTAACTGTTTGACCTGTTCTGGGTCCACATCTCCGGCGATAGCTATGGTTAAATTACTGGCAGGATAAAATTTATCGAAAAAGTTTTGGATATCTGAGGGTTCCAGATTGCGAATATCTCGATCGTAACCGATAACGGGACGTTTGTAGGGATGGACAGTATAAGCTTGATCGAGAAAAGCTTCGATTAATAGACCCAAGGGGCTATTATCCGTCCGCATCCGTCTTTCTTCCAGAATTACGTCTTTTTCTTTGTAAAATTCCCGTTGGAACACTGGTTCTAAAAATCGTTCCGATTCCAAAGACATCCACAATTCCAATTTATTCGACGGGAAGCTGTAAAAATAGCTAGTTGCATCGGTGGAAGTGGTGGCATTTAAACCGACTCCTCCCTGAGTTTCGACGATTTGCCCGTATTCGTTGCGTTGGACGAATTTCTCGGACTCTGCCTTCGCTTGTTGAAATTCTTCCGTTAATTTAGCCACTTCTGCACTTTTACCCGCTTTTTTGGCCGCTTGCAGTTCTTTGTCTATAGCTTCAAGGCGATCGAGGACTTTTTTCTCGCTAAGATAATCGGTAGTACCGATGGTTTTTGTGCCTTTAAAGGCTAAATGTTCCAAAAAGTGGGCAACTCCTGTTTTACCGTCCGGTTCATCGGCACCTCCCACATCCGCATAGGTGACAAAGGAAATAACCGGGGCATCGCGATTTTCTAGGATAATGAATTTTAGTCCGTTGTCGAGGCGAAATTCGGTAATTTTTTGTTGAAATTGCTTAAGGTAGGGGGTAATCGATTGCACATCGGCTGATTGCTCTTTCGCTTGGGCAAGAAGGGGTGAGAAACTCCCAAAACCCCAAAACACAAGGAAAGCGACCCAAAAGCCGATTACAGCCCGATAATAGGGGTTATTTTTAATGATCATGGATAGTTTTATCAGGTATCGTGGGAGCGAGAGATCGATCGCTATGTTCGATCTTAGCAGTCGATTGTTAGGAGAGGGGAGTGAAAAGCCATCTCCCTGCTTCCCGCTCCCTTGCCAGATTGGGGAAAAACTCCGTTAGAATACGGAAAGCCGTTTACAAAACGATACAAAATCATGACCGTTGCTTACCCTCGTAAATTCAAGAAGACGATGAGCGCTCGCGACATCATGAAGCGTGTCATTAGCGATCGCGAAATTCATCTTGTCACCCTCAACCGTTACCGCTACAACGAACAACGTAGCTGTAAAGACCTCACCGAACTGATCGAAACCCTAGACGGACAACCAAAAGAACTGATCCAGGAGCTTTCCCATCACGTCGCCGATGAGGCCCGCCATGCCTACTGGTTAACCGATTTATTAATCGAATTGGGGGCCGATGTGGGCAAACCGCCGGGGTTGTCCTATATCGATGAATTTGAACGTCTTCTCGATCAAGATCAATTCCAAGGCGAAGAACAAAGGGAAGATGGACTGATTGCAGCCCTAGCGGCAATTAACGTCACGGAAAAACGGGGATGCGAATACTTTGCCGCCCATATTTATGCCCTCAAAGCAGGGGAACAAACCCCAGAAAATCTGAAAATTCGGGAAACAATCGCCAAAATCTTTCCGGAAGAAGCGGGCCATGTGCGTTGGGGTAATCGTTGGTTAGCCAAAATTGCCCAAAAAAGCCCCGAACATCGGCAAAAAGTCGAAAAAGCTAAGGCCAAATACTCGGCGATCGAACAGGCCGCCTATGAATCGGGTATGGACATCACCCTGGGGGCAGAATTGCGCCGCTTCGGTCATTTAATGGAAATCGCCGCCACGATGCCGCTTTGGGAACGTCCTCAATATCTGATGGAACGTTTACCCCAAACCCTTCTCGACCCGAAATTGCAATTATTCCGGGTGGAAGCAGCCCGAAAAGCCTGGAATCGTGATCCACAAATGTTTATGGAACGCTTTTTGCCGATGTTTTTTAATGCGGACGGCAATATCGGCAAAAAAGAGAAAGTCAACTAATTTAACCTTGATTTTCAGGGGCAATCACTCAGCGATCGCTGAAGAAATGTTCAGCGAGGAGCGAGAAAATCAGCTATTGTTTTAAATAGGGGTGAGTTCTCGGCTTTGGGGCTGGAGAAACACCACTTTTTTCCTGTTTATTTTGGCTTTTCTTTTTTGGATTATGCGTCTTTTAGCTGCCTTCGATCGCTATCCCGATAGTGTATCGTTAACCCTAGAACCAGTAGCCACCGACTCGCAAAAATTTGATTTATATTTAACTTTACACCTACAAGCTCAAATTCAATCTCTCCTCGCTGGGGAAATCAAATGGGGACTAAAGGGAGGAAAATTAGATTTTCTTTTAGTTAATTGTCACCTAACACTAAATCCCCTTTCTAGTCAAGATTTATACATAAATCCTATTAATAATCATCAATGGCGGTTATCTTTCAAAAGTCCTCAGTCAATATTTACAGGAGCGATCGAAAGGATTAACCTAGGAACCGTCAGTGTGGAGGAAGAACCTTATCATCTGACGGTGCAATTTTCGCTGACAGCTGCCGATATCTGTATCACGGAAACATCGGGATTATGGAAACATGATATAAGTCCCAATAAACATAGTATTTTAGAGCGAAAGTTGGCATTTTTCCTGATGGAAAATCAATTTGATGCTTTTTTAAGTCGTATTTCTTTGGGTTCATCGCAGGTGGAATTAGATACTGTTCTAGTTGAACCGCAACCGGCAGCATCAGAAAATTTAGATAAATTGCCAGGACAAATCGAGAGAATTTATGCTGCTGTTAGTGATGATTTTCTGGAATTAGCCCAATTAGCTGAACTGGATCACCTAACAGATTTTACCGGGGCAAATCTCCTGGCAGCGGAATTAAGTGGTATATCTTTAGGCATGGCTAATCTCTATCAAGCGAATCTGCGGGGGGCCAATTTAACCGATGCTGATTTAAGTGAAATTAATGGCAGTTATGCTAGTTTTAAGGGAGCGGATTTAAGCGGGGCCTTATTAGCTAATGCCGATTTAAGTTATGCTGATTTTTACCGTTCTAGTTTGGCTTTAGCTAATTTAATTGGCTCTAATTTAGAAGGAGCTAATTTGGTTGAAGTCAACATCACTCAAGCGAATTTTAGCGGGGCAAAAGTGAAGGGGGCAAAGTTTGCCGATAACGTGGGTATGACTGAGGAATTGCGGGAAAACTTACGCTTGCGCGGAGCTTTCTGCGATTAGTATCCTCCTTACTTATAGACTGGTAATATCTTAGCAATTGTCCTATTTCTCCATAGCCAGATAGAAAAAATATGCCCTTATTTACTCCAAGTCTCAAAAAAAGCGGTCATCTCGGTCAAATTTCGATTACCGTCTGTAATGTTGGTTCACGAAAACTTAGCACTCAAGACGATTATGGTAGCAGCGGATGGCAGATTTTCGCCCCCAATTTAACAATTTTGGGAGTAGATGCCGATGGGGATGCTTGTGAAGAAGCTAATGAAGAATTGGTGAGACGAAATATTAATTGGCAGGAAAAACATCTAGCCATTGCCCTGGCAAAATCTCAGGGGGAAAAGACTTTGTATGTAACTAAACATCCGATGTGTAGTTCTCTTTATCATCCCAATGAAGATTTTTTAAATCGGTTTAAAAATTTACCAGAATTTGCTAACTTAGACTTTACTTTTGACCTAGAAACCACTACTTTAGATCAATTATGTCAACAGGAAAATATCCCATCTATAGATTTTTTACAAATTGATGTGCAAGGGGCAGATTTAGATGTTTTACAGGGAGGTTTAGAGATATTATCCCGCAGTGTTTTGGGTGTACAAATAGAAGTAGAATTTTCACCTCTTTATCTCGATCAACCTCTTTTCGCTGACATTGATAAGTTTTTAAGACAACAATCTTTTTCCCTATTTCATTTAGCAACTTCCCACCGAATTCGCAGTATTTCTCCTATTCAATCTCGGCGACCAGGGCAAATACTCTGGGGGGATGCTTATTACTACAGAGACTTAATTGCCCCAGATTTATCGGCTGATTTCTTGTCTCTAAAAACCCCCGAACAAATTCTCAAACTAGCTTGTATTGCCGATGTGATGGATTTTACCGATTATGCAGTGGAGTTACTAGCTTATTTGACCGTTAATTGTGGACAAGATAAAAATTATAATTTTGCCGATAATATTATCGAAGTTTTGAGTCAATTTCCTGACTTAATTAAGCAAGGACTAGCCAATTTAGAAATTTTCCAAATTCTTAAGGATTTCCTTAGTCCCGAAGCCGAAAATTTCTGGAAATAAAGTTAAATTTTCACAGATTCTAGAGATTACCAGTTAGCTTAGGTTGGTTCAACAATTGAGGAGCGGTAAGCTGTTGACTATTAATCAAAAAAGAAGATTAGAGATTTTCCTCGCTATCTATGCCTAATTCCCGCAGTTTAGCCGCTAATTTCGCCGCTTTTTGCTTTTCTTGCTCGACTTGGTTTTCTGCCTCTAAAAGCCGATTTTCTGCCTCCACAGCCCGATTTTCTGCCTGTTGTGCCGCTTCTGCGGGAGTGGGGACTAATTCGCCTTCGGGGGTAAAATAGCGCAATTTATTGGCGGATAAACCCAAATATAAGCCTAATTGTTGACTCCAGAGCCATCCCTGCGGATTGGGGGCAATCGGTTGATATTGACCGCTAATTAGGGTAAATCCTTCAAATTCTAAGCTTTCTGGGTCAAACCCAAAATAATCGGGAGTGCGAAATATATCTTGATAAATTTGTTTTTTCTCCTCTCGGTCAACTTTGGCGGTACTATCGGAGAGAATTTCGATAATTAAATTGGGATATTTGCCCTCTTCTTGCCAAACTACCCAACTTCTGCGGTTGGGGTTGGGATTTGTCCCCAAAACGACGAAAAAATCGGGACCACGAAAGAATTCTGACTTTTTCTGGTTGGGACTGTAATAAATGGTTAAATTGCCGGCGGCAAAATAATCTTCTCGCTCGCGCCACCACCATTCTAAACACTGAATTAATAAAATAATTTGTTGTAGATGTAGGTTGCTTTCCAAGGGTGGTTCATCACTCCAAAATTCGCCTTCTGGGAAGATTATCTCAGGGTTGACATGGGACTCGACTAGGGGTAAGCTTTGAGCGATAGTCATGGTTTGTCCAACAGAGATAGGTCGATAACTTATTATAAATTATTGAAGGGATTTTTTGAGCAATTTTAGCAGTAGTAATTGAGGTAGAATATTCCTGTGGGTAAATCGCCATTTTCCCCTTAAACAATACCCGAACGTAGGGCAATTACAGCCGCTTGTACTCGGTCATCCACGGCTAATTTATTCATAATTCCCCGCACATGAGTTTTGATCGTATTGGTGCTTAAATAAAGTTGTTCGGCGATTTCAGCGTTACTTTTGCCCTCAACAATTAACTTTAAAACATCCATTTCTCGCTCTGATAAAAGTGCTAGATTGGGATTAGGTTGCACTGCCGGCGCTTTGAGATTATCCATGACTAAACGGGCAATTTGAGGATCTAAATAGGTGGCTCCGTCCTTAGCTGCTTCAATAGCGGCCAAAAGGCGATCGAGACTCGCTCCCTTGATACAATAGGCATCAGCGCCACTGGCCAGAGCTGCGATCACTTCCTGTTGCAGAGTGTGGGAAGTGAGCATGACCACATGAACATTAGCTAAACCCTCCTTAATCTGTTTAGTTGCCGCAATGCCATCGAGACGGGGTAAACCGATGTCCATGACCACTAAATCCGGCCGTAGGGATAGGGCTAATTGTACCCCTGCTAGACCATCACTAGCTTGACCGACAATCTCAAAATCTGGCTGTTCACCGAGCGCTTGTTCTAAACCTAACTGCATTAAAGGATCGTCTTCAACAATTAAAATCCGCATGATCTTTGATTCCTAAAAGGAAAATGTACGGTTTTCACCCATCTGCATGAAGCAGAACTACTCCTAGTTTAGGCAATCTGGAGATAGATTAACAGTGATCTTGAAGCAGTCAGCCGTTAGCCGTGAGCCTTCAGCCTTTTTCTCCCCATATCCCTGTTGACTAATAACTAATTGCTGATTGCTCAGATAACTGCAAAAAACTTTCTCTTTCCCTTGCTGCTGCCTAAAAATGCTACGTATTTCGTCAGATCGATCGAAAATTGTCCTTGTTGCCCTAGTTTATCTGGGTGTTGGTTGGCTAGGCTATCTCTGCTTAAATTTAGGGTCGCGACCTGCCCCAATTTGGATGAGTGCTGGTATTGGCTTAACTGCTGTTTTTTTAGGGGGAAAAAGGCTAGTTTTAGGCGTTTTTATCGGAGATTTGCTTCTGACCTTCTTTTTAGGGGGCAGTTGGCCCATAGCTCTATTTTCGGCGATCGGTAGCAGTATATCGGCTCTGTTAGGGGCGCAATTCTTGCATTATCTGAGATTTTCCGCCACGTTACAGCGCATTCGCGATATTCTTTTACTGGTATTTTTAGCGGCTTTATGCGCCTCGGCAGTCAATGCCACTATCGATACTTTTGCCCGTAGTTGGCTAAATACTTGGGATTGGCGACAATTTGGACAGTCTTGGGGCATGATCTGGCTCGGAGATAGTACTGGAATATTAATGACCACGCCGCTGCTGTTGCGTTTTTTCTTCAATCGTCACTCCCTACGGGAACCACGGCAACCCCAACGCCTTGGCGAGGCCTTACTTTGTCTCAGTTTGCTAACGGTGGTGACTTCTGTGGTTTTTGGTGGTCAACAGAATTTTCTTAACCCCGATTGGAGTATGGTGCAGTACCTCGAATATCTGCCTTTTCCCTTTGTGGTTTGGGCCGCCATGCGCTTTCAGACTTGGGGAGCGGTAATAGCCAATTTTTTAGTATCTATTTTAGCTTTGATGGGATTGGTCGGGGGAATCAGTCCTTTTATCCTACAGGCCCCCGACCATACCAGAGGTGTCCTGATCTTACAAATCTTTTTAGTCATTGTCATGTCAACTTCTCTGTTTTTATCGGCGGCAATTACCGAAAGACAACAGATCGATCGAGCTTTAAATGAAACTTTAGAACGAGAACATTTATTGACACAAGTTGCTTTAAAAGTCCATCAATCTTTAGATATAGATCAGGTTTTAAATACCATTGTTGAGGAAATCAGAAATTTTCTCGATGCCGATCAAGTCTATATCGGTCACTGTCAAGAGGGGGGTTGGTCCAAGGTAATCGCTGAGTCCCGTCGTCCAGAGATTCCCTCGCTGATGGGTTGGTTTCCCGAACCAGAATTACTGGAAGAATTGGGACAATTATTTTCTTTAGATAAGTTAATTATTGCTGATAATACCGCTAAGGTGCAAACTCTACCCACTCTCAAGGGTTATTACGAATACCTGCAAGTTAAGTCTTCTTTAGTTTTACCCCTAAGGGTTAATCATCAACATTTAGGTGCTTTGGTAGTCCATCAATATTCCTATCCTCGTCATTGGCAAAAAAGCGAGGTCAAATTATTAGAACAGTTGGCCACCCAAGTTTGTATTGCTATCGGCCAAGCGCAACTATATCAGAGGGTGCAAAGCTTGAATAATAATTTAGAACAGGAAGTGGCAGCTAGAACCCTGGAACTGCGGGAAAAAGTCTGGGAAATTCAGCGTTTATACGAAATGAAAACGGTTTTTTTACAGGCAGTATCCCACGATCTTCGCACTTCGATTATGGGATTAGTGATGTTATTAAAAAATTTACAGTGTCGGCAAACAGAAAAGGTAACTATCTCGCGAGCAATGCTCGATCAGGTGGTGCGTAGTTGCGATCGACAATTAACTTTAATTAATGCTTTATCAGAAAATCATTTTGCTGAAGAACGGCCTTTAATCTTGCATCGTCAACCTCTATCTCTAAAAAAACAGGTGGAAATTTGGCTGAAAGATTGGCAAAAAGATTTTGATTTATATCAAGCTACTTTTATTAATCTTCTCCCCGATGACTTACCCGCTATTGATGCCGATCCTGGTCAGCTAAGAAGTGTTTTTGAACAATTATTAAATAATGCCTTAAAACATAATCCTTCACCGATTCAATTAGCCTTAGATGCTCGTATTGACCAAGATATGCTCTACTGCACTTTAAGCGATAATGGTATTGGCATGGATGAGGAACAATGTCAACATCTTTTCCATTTATATGTAAGAAATCTTCATAATCAACACCTAACGGGGATTGGTTTAGGTTCCTACCAATGTCGGCAAATAATCGAGGCTCACTCTGGGAGAATTGGGGTAAAAAGTACCCCGCAGGTTGGCTCGCAGTTTTGGTTTACTTTGCCCCTCGCTCATCAAAATTACCCAAGTCAAGAAGAGCGATCGAGTATTTTATGTCAGGGATAAATTTAACAATAAAAATCATCTTCCAATAACTCGTAAAAAATCGTTAGGATTATAGATTAAATCCAACGATGGGTTTCAACTGATTTTTGAGAGACATTTAACAGCAACAGTGCTATACTTTCAGATATAAGAGCCTTTTAAAGGAATATCCAGATACTTTTGGTGTCTTCTTATTCTCTAATTATCCTATCCCCTGCTGGAAAAATATATGACTATTTCTCAAGCTGAAATCCAACAGTTTTACGAAGAAACCTTTTTAGTGCAATTAAGAGAAACTTCCCTTGTGGATTGGGAGGATGATTCAGATATCTGTGTCGGATATCTGGTATTAGGAAGTTTAGATTACAATCCCGACACAGACGAGATGGATAAACTCGATGAAGTCAAGATAAAATCTTTACCCACAAATATACCCAATTCTATTCTTGAGTCCTTTAATTATCACTGTCAGGTTTCTCAAACTAGATTAGTTGATATTTACGTCCTGCAAGTGCCTATCGGTGATGAAGATACTTTTGCTATTTTTGTGAATGGATATGTTGATGATAGTTGGGATCAGGACACACAATTTTTAGAAGTTTATAACTGTCAAGGTATTTTAATTGGTTCTATCTTTGCTGCAAGAAGAATAGAACCGGGGGAAGAAGTTATTTGGGAAGATCGCACTTTTACCATCGATGACTATGACTTTTCTTATGAGGAAATACAAATTTGGTCGGAGGAAGATATAGAATATGTGGGATTGGAGCTAGAACAAATACCACTAGAGTTAACCCAGCAACAATTAGAAACTAGAGGGGAAAAACCCGCAGATTATCAAGAAATATTAGGAGAGGGCATTATTTTAGAGATGGTGGGAATTCCCTCTGGTAGTTTTTTGATGGGGATTTCCGAGGAACAACGCACGGATAAAAATCTATTTGATAAAGAAAAAATGCCTCAGCATTTAGTTACTATCTCTCGACCATTTTATATAGGAAAATATCCCGTAACTCAAGAGCAGTATCAAACAATTATGGGTTATAATCCTTCCTATTTTAAAGGGGAAGGCAATTTACCAGTCGGGATGATTACTTGGTCAGAAGCTCTGGAATTTTGTGTAAAATTAAATCAGTTAACCAGCAAAAAATATCGACTACCCAGCGAAGCGGAATGGGAATATGCTTGCCGTGCTGGGACTACAACTTGTTACCATTTTGGTGATGATATCAGTCAACTAGAAAAATATGCTTGGACTGTTTATGGAAGTCATCCTGTGGGCGAAAAATTGTCTAATTACTGGGGATTATACGACCTCTATGGCAATGGGTCAGAATGGTGCTTAGATGTGTGGCATGGCAATTATAAAAAAGCTCCTAATGATAGCCAAGTGTGGGATAAGGGAAAGGAAAGTTTGTATCAAGATATTGTTGCTAATTTTCTCCAATTATCCCAGGATTACAGACATCACGTTAAGCGCGGTTCCACTTCCGTTAATCGTTTCGGTGGAGAAGCTCGTGTTCGTGAAAGAGAACAGGGCTTTCGTGTAGTTTGTGAGGGATGAATCCCCATAAATAAAAGTAGATTATAGGGGCTTTTTGCAAATAATATATTTGTGTTCATGATCAGAAAAATATGACCACATTCTTCGCATATTATTGGAGGAATTACATTTATGATCGATGTCATTGATCCCCGGCACAAACCAAGATGACCAGTTCCCATTAAACCAACGAATTTGATAGGCGATAATTTTACCTTGTAAAATTTCTTGGTCAATTTGTGAGGACAATCCTTGATACCATCTCGCATCCTCTTGCGGAGGAGAAACAACTTCCACACAGACATCTTGAGTGGAAATATCATGGACAACTAAGTCTTTATTTGGTGAGTTAATACTAGGGTGAAAACGCTCTTGCTGAGAATCCTGATTAAGAATTTCGAGAATGCTAACAAGATACTGGTTTAACTGCTGCTGTTCTTCAGGGGTCATTGTTGTCTAAACTCTCTCTCAATTCTTTTTCACCTCACGTCAAAATTTTAACTCAAGAAAAAACCCCCGTCTAGACTGACAGGGATTAGTGGTCACTGAGCTTGTGGTCACTGAGCTTGCCGAAGTGCCGATCGCTCTGGCTCTCAATCCGAATCTGAAATCGTCGAATACCCGATTATAGCGATCGAAGATTGGGCTATTTACTAGGGAATAAAGCTCCCTTTCAATATCCAGTACCCATGGTCGAAGTAGGTTACTAATCGCCACTTTTCCCTACTCCCAACAATTTGAGATGTGCGGGCAGCTTATGGGATGTGAAGATAATTAAGCCTTAGCCCCCTTGCCAAAACAGTCCTTAACCCGATACAATCAATAAACCAAGGCTTCAGGGAATAGGATTGGGTGGTTCATCCCTAAGAGGGATTGACTTTTACAAAGTTTTATGCTTGCTCAACTGGAGAGTCCCCGAAATCTGGTGATGAAGAGTTTTAGCCTCTTGGCTACTGGACTGACTAAGCAGACCTAACAAATTCAACTGTATGATACCGAGTCAAGACATCGGCGAGGCAGTAGATTCAGTCAGAAAAACTGACGCACAAGACTTCTCTAATTTAATGCCTAGACCTGGCTGGCAACAAGTGGCGGGTTTAGGTAGAGGCTGTTTTTGGTATTGAACCCCGATTCTTTTTGTTCTTTACCGGTTTTAGTGATTGCCAATAGGGATTTTAAGCCCGTAATTGGTTAAAAATTTCTATTTATTTGCAAAAATCCCTAGTTGCTCCCTGTACTAATCCTAGAAATCGACTTCATCATCAGTAATTTTTCCCAACCCATTCTCTGGAAATCAGCTTCCAGAACAATTTAGTTATTTTATGAGTAGCAATGCCTTAACCAATCGTGAACATCTAATCGAACTGTATAATCGAGGTGAACGCAACTTTGCGGAAATCAGACTTAGCGGAGTTAATTTAAAGAGACAGTGTTTAAACCAGATTAACCTAAGTCATGGTTACTTAAAACGAGCCAATTTAGCCGAAGCTTGTTTAATTAACGCTAATTTTAGTGCCGCTTGCCTAGAAGAAGTTAATTTAAGCAAAGCTTGTCTTATCGATGCTAACTTGACTAAAGCCGACCTTTCTGGGGCAAATTTGCACCAAAGTCAACTAAGCGGCGCAATTTTGAGTAATACTGTTCTGAAAAAGGCTGATTTAAGTTCTGCCTGTTTAATTCACAGTAGCTTACTTTTTGCTCAACTGTTCAAAGCGAATCTCGAAGCCGCTAATCTTACCTCAGCCACTTTAACCCATGCCATGGCTGAGAAAGCTAACCTAAAACGGGCTATTCTCACTCGTGCTATTCTTAGCTCTGCTAATCTTAGCCATGCTAACTTAAAAGAGGCTAACTTAATTCGAGCCTATCTCTATCAAGCTAATTTGGAAAACTGCCAGCTTCAATACGCCGACCTCAGCTATGCCGATTTGCGCGGGGCGGATTTACGGGGGGCAGATTTACGTTATGCTAACCTAGAAGGGGCTAATCTGACGGGAGCTAACCTCAATTGTAGCGATTTTGAGGGAGCTAACTTAACCGGAGCCGATTTAAGCAAAACTGACGCTAATAAAGCCAATTTTCGCCAAGCTAACCTAACCGGTTGTAATCTGCTCGGCGCAAATTTAGCCTCCGCTAACCTTTCTGGTGCTAATCTACACCAAGCGGGATTACTCTTGAGTTATTTAGTGGGAAGCAATCTTAAACGAGCTAATCTCAAACAAGCTAACTTAATTGGGGCGATTTTAACCGAAAATAATCTCCTTTCTGCTTCCCTCGAAGAAACTATTCTTCCTAACGGTAGTCGCGGTAATCTCCTTTCCTAATATTCCTAGAAAAACCCGGTTGTAGAGACTTTTCCGCCAAGATTTCTATAACCGTGGCGTTTTTCTTGGGGGGATGGGAATATTTTCAGTGATTAGTAAACAGTGAACTGAAAACTCACATCTGATAACTAATTCAAGGCTGACTCCTAACCCGACCAACAAACTTTTTCAGCAGGCCTTGTGTATTATATCTCTTTTTGTATAGCTCTAACCTGTTTAACCTCTAACTCTAAGGTGGATGCGACTTGCTCAACGCTTAACCCTAAGGCTAACAAACGAGGAACAGCCTCTCAAAGGCCTTTGCTCGGCGACCATGTTTCTTGACAGGAATTGGATTAAGAGGATGTATTGTAAATAAAATTCAAGTGTGGAACTTAGAAAATGGAAATTTAATCTTTACCCTTGCGGACAATAAGATAGTAAAAACTATCAGTTATGGCAATGATGAAAAAATTCTTGTAAGTTATGATAACAATGATAAAAAACTTAAATTATGGAATCTAGAAAATGGAGATTGTGTACAAATTCTATCGGAACACCGATCCCAAATCCCTGCAATTGAATTGATTGATAATGGTGAGACGTTTTTGTATATTTATAATGGAGAAGAAATTGAGCTATGGAAACTATCTTATGGAAATGAGTTAATCCCAAGCAAAACTATCAAATGCAATACAGAAAAAATGATCGATAGCTTAATACAAATAGGCGATGATCGCTATAATTCATCAAACTATGATGGAGCGATATATAGCGTTTCTGATTCACACGAGGTACATTCCCGATCCTGAACAGCTTAATCAGCAAAGATTTAAGTGTGCCGCACAGATGCGAGAACCGCTATATTCCTATACAAAAGCAATAGATAATATCGATCATGATAATGCTGATGCTTATAATAAAAGAAGTACAGCACGTTCAGCCAATGGTGATATTAAAGGAGCAGTTGAAGATTTACAAAAAGCTCAACAGCTTTTGAAAAATTAAGCCAATAGTTTAATCTAAAGTAATTTTTTACTTCCCATGCAAAATCTATGAATACTCTCGAAATTCAAGAAATTATTGCCAAGATTACCTTGACTCTAGACAATCCAAAGTCGGTGAAGCTACAGATCAAACAGATTAACTTAGCTCAAAAACAACTTAGAGCCATCAAAAAAGAAATTAACGCCGAAATTCGCAATATTAATCAACAAGCAAGCCAAGCTTATTCTGATAGTATAATATCGGTGGGATTAGACATTTTTGGTAAACATAAATTGGCAGGACGAGTGAGAGCAGAAACGCGCCGGAGTATTGAAAGAGAAAAGAAAGATGCTCGTCAACCTTATCTAGAAATGAAGGACTTTATCGATCGAGTAATTTTGGAAGGTGATAAACTAAAACTGATGGCAGAAGATTATCTGCTCAAAAATCAAGACTAAAATATATCTCTAATGTTAGTTATCCTTAACACACCCACAATTCTAATTCTTAAATTTTAGAGGCATTATGCTAGAATTTTAATGGAGTTGTATTAGGCTCCCCGAAGAAGGTAGAAAATAGCGAAAAAAGTTCTATCTACAACTTGTGCAAGAGAGAGCAAGGACAAAATCAAGGATTTACAATCTCGGTTTCAGAACAGTCCACTGGGTTACGGGGGCCATTGCTTTCCAACCCAAAAACTTGCCGACCGGTTCGGCTTTTTCAATGCCAATTCGCAGCAGTTCTCCTCCTAATTTACTATGCCATTGCAAGAGGACTAATTCACTTTCAATTGTAACAGTGTTGGCAACAAGACGACCCCCAGGGCGCAGGGCTAACCAACAGGTTTCCAATAGGTGGGGTGTGGTGATACCGCCACCAATAAAAATAGCGTCCGGTTGCGGTAAATCTTCTAGGGCGCTCGGTGCGATTCCGGCGACGATTTGCAGGTGGGGCGTTCCCAGGGCTGCGGCATTATCGGCAATGTATTGTAGTCTGGTAGGATGATGTTCGATCGCAATCCCCTGGCAACGGCGATCGCTACGCAGCCACTCAATGGCAATGGAACCACAACCCGCCCCCACATCCCAGAGCAATTGTCCAGGTAGGGGAGCCAGTGTACTCAGAGTGATAGCACGAACTTCTCTTTTTGTCAACTGTCCGTCATGATGGTAGGCAGAATCTGGCAGTCCTGGAAGGCGCGGCACCCGGGTGGGGGGATGGGAGGAGATGCAGCTAATGGCGATGACATTTAGATCCGCCAGATCTGTAAACTCCCAATCGTCGGCGATGCCTTCAATGTGACGTTCCAGGGTTCCCCCTAGATGTTCTAAAACCGTGATGCGACTTTCGCCAAAACCTCCCTTCCTGAGCAGCCGAGCAGCGATCGCCGGAGTCTGGGCATCGGCACTCAGTACCAGCAGTTTAGCGCTGGGATAAAGCACCCCATTCAACCAAGCCGGGGGCCGACCGCACAAACTCAAAGTTTCCACTTCACTCAGGGACCAACCCAAACGACTACAGGCAAGACTAAAGGCAGAAGGAGAGGGAATAATCGTCATTTCCTCAAGGGGAATCTGGCGGGTGAGGGTGACACCAATTCCGTAGCACATGGGATCACCACTGGCCAAAACACAGACGGATTGACCACGAAGGCGGATAATCTCGTTAACAGAGTCTTGAATGGGAGAAGTCCAGAGCAGTTTTTGCCGTTGATCCTCTGGGGGTAACATTGCCAGATGACGTTCACCACCGACAATAACTGATGCTAAAGAAAGCAGACTTCGCCCCACTGAACTTAACCCTTCTAAGCCATCTTCACCAATTCCTATGATCGATAGCCATTTCGATTTACAATTGCGATCCGCCATATTAAAAAAAATCGCTACTATTTCATTATCTGCCATCAGGCTCTATCCTTCAAACAAGATATAATCGGGTTAGTGCCAAGTTAATTCAGAGGAAAAATTATGACCACCACCGCCGATGACGTTTGGAGATTATTAGCCGAATTAGTAGAAGCTCAAAAACAGACAGAAAGATGCTTTCAAGAAACCGAGCGACGCTTTCAAGAAACCGAGCAGCGCTTTCAAGAAACCGAGCGCATTCTCAAAGAACAATCTTTAAAAACCGATCGCCAAATTACCAGAGTCAGTCAAGAAATTGGTAATCTTGGCGGTAAATGGGGACGTTTTGTCGAAAATATGGTAGCCCCAGCTTGTGAGACTTTAT
>NZ_BJKP01000011.1:22960-120274 GCF_008974145.1 Microcystis aeruginosa NIES-4325
ATTCTCAAAGAACAATCTTTAAAAACCGATCGCCAAATTACCAGAGTCAGTCAAGAAATTGGTAATCTTGGCGGTAAATGGGGACGTTTTGTCGAAAATATGGTAGCCCCAGCTTGTGAGACTTTATTTTTAAATCGTCAGATTCCCGTACATCAAGTTAGTCAAAGAGTCAGAAAAGGTCTTGACGGTAAAACCCTAGAAATTGATGTGTTAGTAACTAATGAAAATCATGTGCTGGTAGTGGAAGTCAAAAGTAGTTTAAGTGTAGATGATGTCAAAGAATTAATCAAAAATCTAACAGAATTTAGGCAATTTTTTCCCGAATATAACCACAAACAATTATATGGGGCAGTAGCAGGCATTGAAATCGAAGAAGGAGCGGATAAATATGCTTATCGTCAAGGTTTATTTGTCTTGGCACAAAGGGGGGAAAATGTAGCGATTCTTAACGATACTGATTTTCAACCAAAAACGTGGTAGGGTCTTTAAAAACAAGATATAATCGGGTTAGTGCCAAGTTAATTCAGAGGAAAAATTATGACCACCACCGCCGATGACGTTTGGAGATTATTAGCCCAATTAGTACAAGCTCAAAAAGAGACAGAAAGATGCTTTCAAGAAACCGAGCGACGCTTTCAAGAAACCGAGCGTGTTCTCAAAGAACAATCTTTAGAAACCGAGCGACGCTTTCAAGAAACCGAGCGGATTCTCAAAGAACAATCTTTAAAAACCGATCGCCAAATTACCAGAGTCAGTCAAGAAATTGGTAATCTTGGCGGTAAATGGGGACGTTTTGTCGAAAATATGGTAGCCCCAGCTTGTGAGACTTTATTTTTAAATCGTCAGATTCCCGTACATCAAGTTAGTCAAAGAGTCAGAAAACGTCTTGACGGTAAAACCCTAGAAATTGATGTGTTAGTAACTAATGAAAATCATGTGCTAGTAGTGGAAGTCAAAAGTAGTTTAAGTGTAGATGATGTCAAAGAATTAATCAAAAATCTAACAGAATTTAGGCAATTTTTTCCCGAATATAACCACAAACAATTATATGGGGCAGTAGCAGGCATTGAAATCGAAGAAGGAGCGGATAAATATGCTTATCGTCAAGGTTTATTTGTCTTGGCACAAAGGGGGGAAAATGTAGCGATTCTTAACGATACTGATTTTCAACCAAAAACGTGGTACAATCCTTAAACTTGTCCTTGGGAAAGTCCAGTGCGATTCTGGTACTGTGCCGCAGCTGTAATCAAGTAAAAAATAAAAAGAGTACATCTTCCCTTTTTCCTTGCGAGTCAGAATACCAATTACAAGCTTTTGATCGGTAGTATAGACAACTAATTTTCTAACTACTTCTCTGCGTCGCATGGAGAACAAACAACGGTGAATTGGTTAGTTAAAGCAAATGCTTGTCCCGGTTTATTTTATGGAACTGCTGCCCAGGATGGGTTTTTAATTCGTCTCCGCACCCCCGGTGGATGGCTCAATTCTCTCCAGGGAAAAGCGATCGCCACTTGGCTCGAACAATGGCAGAGTACAATACAAGTTACCAATCGGGCAAATCTGCAAATTCGCGGACTGCAAAAATCCCCCACTTTAGAAGAATTTCAAACCCTACAAAAATTAGGGTTAGCTGCCCATAATCCCAGGGTTGATCATCTGCGTAATATCATGTCCAGTCCCACGGCTGGAATTGACTGCCAAGAATTGATCGATACTCGTCCATTAGTCCAAGAATTAGATAATTTTATCCAAAATTATCCATCAATTGCCCAACTAAGTCCTAAATTTAGTATCGGGATCGATGGCGGTGGTGCAGTGGGAATTAGCACTGGTTCAACTATGGCCTGGCAACACCGCTATAATGAGATTCAGCTATCGGCAATTACCGTCAAGAATCCAACAAATTTAACTTCTCTTGTTTGCTTTCGATTAGCACTCGCGGGAGATAAACAATTCTATGAAACGGACTTATTAATTGAGCCAGAAAACTGTTTAGCTGTAGTCAAAGCTCTAGTAAAGGTTTATATCGATTATGTTCAAAAAACCCCCAATATCAAGGGGAAAAAACCGCGGATGAAACACCTGCTCAAAGATTGGGGATTAGCCAAATATCTCGAACAAGTTAACTCCCAATTACATCGGACTTCTACCGGCATAATACAAGGGGAAGAATACCAGCAAGCTGTCCATTCTACTCAGCCCTATTTTCATTTGGGAATTCATCCTCAAAAGCAACCTGGATTGTCTTATATTGGTCTATCATTAAGATTAGGACAATTGACGGCTAATCAACTATGGGGATTAGCGGCACTATCAGAAACTTTTGGCAGTGGTCAGTTACGATTAACCCCTTGGCAGACTGTTATATTACCCGATATTCCCGATGAAAAAGTGTCAGAATTGTTGCCAAAACTGGCATCACTAGGATTATCCGCTTCTCCCAGATGGGATGCGGGGATAGTTGCCTGTAGTGGTAAACCGGGCTGTGCAGCAGCGGCCACTGCAACTCAAATTCATGGTTCTATCCTAGCAGATTATTTGCAGGAACGCTTAACCTGCAATTCTCCTGTTAATATTCATTTGACAGGTTGTGCTAAATCCTGCGCTCAACCGAGTCCAGCCGAAATTACTCTTTTAGGAACTACCATCGAGGAAAATGGCCAAATACTAGAAGCTTATCAAGTCTATGTGGGGGATAGTCAAAAATTCTTAGAAACACCTATATTTGAGGGAGAATTTGCCAAGATTCCCCCGCTCATAGTCCAAATTTTAAGCTCCCAAAAATCGAAAAAATTAGATGAATAGAATGGAATACATTAAGAATGGTGAGGAAATTTACCGCAAATCTTTTGCTATTATTCGGGCTGAAACTAACTGGGAAAATCTCCCCGATGACTTAGCTCATGTGGCGGTTCGTCTAATTCATTCCTGCGGCATGACAGACATAACAGAAGATTTAGAAGCATCACCAGACGCGGTTAAAATCGGACGAAATGCCCTCGCTGGGGGTGCAGCAATTCTTTGTGATTCTCAAATGGTCGCTAATGGCATTACCAAAGCCCGCTTACCTAAAGATAATCCGATTATTTGTACCCTCAATCATCCAGAAGTGACCGAGTTAGCACGACAAATTAATAATACCCGATCCGCTGCCGCTTTAGAACTTTGGCGACCTCATTTAGCTGGAGCAGTGGTAGCCATTGGTAATGCACCAACCGCACTTTTTCGCCTACTAGAATTGCTCGACGATCAAAATGTAGATAAACCAGCTTTGATTTTAGGCTTTCCCGTCGGATTTGTAGGAGCGGCAGAGTCGAAAATAGAATTAGCAACTAATAGTCGTGGCGTGCCATTTATTACCCTGCACGGACGTAGGGGAGGCAGCGCAATCGCAGCAGCAGCAGTCAATGCTTTAGCAAAAGAGAACGAATTATGAATAAATTAGGCAAACTTTATGGATTAGGAATCGGGCCTGGTGATCCCGAATTGTTGACGCTAAAAGCACACCGGATTCTCACAACTGTTCCGGTAATTGCCTATCCTACCTT
Source organism: Microcystis aeruginosa NIES-4325 (assembly GCF_008974145.1). Taxonomy (GTDB): domain Bacteria; phylum Cyanobacteriota; class Cyanobacteriia; order Cyanobacteriales; family Microcystaceae; genus Microcystis; species Microcystis aeruginosa_G. The sequence continues at coordinate 26,509 of NZ_BJKP01000011.1, forward strand.
AGAAAGTGGCAAAGTTTTGGCACGGGCAATTGTGTCGGATTTTATCCGTCCCGAGCAGATAGAAATTCCCATGCCTTTACCTTTTAGTGTCGAGCGCAGTTCTCAACCTCATTATGATATTGCCGCCGAAAATATCGCCGAACAGTTAAACTTAGGTCGAGATGTGGCGGTTTTATGTGTGGGCGATCCGATGTTGTATGGCACATTTATGTATATCTTTAATCGCTTGTGCGATCGCTTTTCCATTGAAGTCGTGCCGGGTATTTCTTCAGTGATGGCAAGTGCAGCAATGCTGGGTGTACCTATCACTTATCGAAATGACGTATTTAGTATCATGCCCGCTACTTTAGAGGCGGAAATATTGCGGGATCGCCTAGCCTTTATCGATGCAGCAGCCATTATTAAATTAGGCAGACATTTCGCTAAAGTTCGTGATATTCTCCAGGAATTAGGATTATTAGAACGCGCCCTCTACATCGAACGAGCAACCTTACCCAATCAGCAAATTATTCCGATTACAGAAGTCGATCCAGAGGCTGTCACCTACTGGTCATTAATTCTGATTCCTAGTAAAACTAAACCCCAATAACTCTATAGAGACAATTAAAAATTAAATCAATCTATAATGAAATTATTGCTGTTTTGTTCCCAAAGACTGCCACCATGACTTCTTCCCTGGCTAAATCCCTAAATTCTCAGGCTTTGACATACTCCCACCGTCAAGCTACGTTACCCAACCAAGAAGGGGTGATTTGCTCTCTAGTATTTCCGGGTTTGTGGTTAGATATTTCAGCTTGCAGTGAGCTTGTCGAATCCGCCATACTCAACGGCAATATGTCACGGGTGTTGGACAGCTTAAAGGCTGGAATTAACTCAGCAGAACATCAAGAATTTATCCAAAAGTTAACCGCAGCGCAGTCGGGAGAAGCCAAATGAAACCTCCAGCTATTCTCATTTTAGGAGAAACCAGCATCCCCGTTGCTCGTCAAGTGCAAATAGCCCTACCGGAAGCAGTAGTTTATGGGTTAATAAATCGTACCCAGTCGGCGGATTTTACCTATAGTAATTTTGGCGAAACGGTGCGAGAATTTTTCCATACGGGAACGCCAATTATTGGCATTTGTGCGGCGGGTATTTTAATTCGCACTGTAGCACCTTTATTAACTAATAAATGGCAAGAACCGCCTGTATTAGCGATCGCAGAAGATGGCAGCGCTGTAGTGCCTTTGTTGGGGGGTTTACAAGGGGTTAACGATCTCGCTCGTCAAATTGCCTCGGTTTTGCAAATTTCCCCCGCAATTACCACCACTGGTGATATTAGATTTAAAACTACTTTATTATCGCCACCACCGGGTTATCAGTTAGTTAATCCCGATGATGCTAAGAAGTTTCTGTCTGATTTATTGGCGGGTGAAAAAGTAAAATTAATCGGTGAAGCGGACTGGTTAAAAAATAGTAATTTACCGATTTCATCAGCAGCAAAACTGAGCATTGAGATTATTGATAAAAGTAACTTAAACTTGGCAAAACCTAGCAATACCTGTTTAGTTTATCTGTGGGAGGAAAGCCAGCAAATTAAGGAAAAATCAGGTTTGTCTCTAGGGGATTTAACCCAGGAAAGTCAAGGTAAATTAGCCATAGTTGGAACTGGACCGGGTGCGCTAAATTGGATGTCGCCAGAAGTTCGAGAAGTATTGGAAAAAGCCACGGATTGGGTGGGTTATAAAACTTATTTGGATTTGGTAGAATCCCTGAGAAAACCAGAAATTGTCCGCCATGAATCGGATAATCGGGTGGAACTAGATCGCGCGGAAATAGCCCTAGATTTAGCGGCTAAGGGGCGATCGGTTGTCTTAGTTTCTTCCGGAGATCCGGGCATTTATGCCATGGCCGCGGCCGTGTTTGAGGTATTAGAAAAAAAAGCCAAACCGGCATGGCAGCAGATCGCCATTCAGGTCTGTCCGGGGATTTCAGCCATGCAAGCGGCGGCCGCCAGGGTTGGCGCACCTTTAGGCCATGATTTTTGTGCGATTTCCCTATCAGATATTCTCAAATCTTGGCAGGTGATTTCTCAGCGCATTGAGTTTGCAGCCCGGGCAGATTTAGCGATCGCATTTTATAATCCTGTGTCTCAAGAGCGCACTTGGCAATTGGAGAAGGCAAAAGAGATTTTATTACAATGGCGCTCGCCGCAAACTCCTGTGGTATTAGCGCGTAATTTAGGGCGAAAAGGGGAAACAGTGACGGTGAAATTCCTAGAGGATATGACTATTAACGATGCGGATATGCGGACTATAATTTTGATCGGGTCGAGTAAAACTCGCCTGATTGAGCAAGGTAAAACAAAACAGTGGGTTTATACTCCACGTCACTATTAGGTGATAGGACAAAATTAATTTCTTGGTTGGGATAGGCAAGAGGCAGTGTAACCCATCGGGGAAGGGAGGGAGACGCTGACTTTTCCCATTGCCAGGTGGAACCTTGGCACGAGACAAGAGAATCGAGTCGCCCCCACCCTACTGTTCCTATTTCCGTTTCTTCAGGCTAGAAGCTAACCCTAATCCTCCCAATCCTAACAAGGCAAGCACGGAACCCGGTTCAGGGACGCTAGTGGGTGGTGGACTGTTCTCTGTTCCCTCAAGGCTAAATTGGTAAAAACGACCCGTAGGAAAAATATTCCAAGATGCTGATTGATCGACACTGACAACGTAACCATCATCAATCGTCCAACCGGGGAGTCCTGTTTGATTGTTAGAGTTAGCAACACCCCATGGATACACCCCTACCCCTCCAGTCAATGAAGAAATACCACTGACTAACCAGTAAGTGGTATTAGCGGCTAATGCTTGCGGAGTAGTCAGGGTAAAGGTGTTATTGGCGAGAGTGGTAGTAATGGAAGCAGGGTTAGTAAAATTCGTTATCACAGTACCAGGTTGTCCACTGCTGTTGCTATAGAGACGAAGAAACAAGTTGGGACTGGCGACGAGTTCTTGGAACAAAAGAGTAGCAGAATTAAGGTTATAACTGCCACTGCCAGTGGTAAAGCTTTTTCCTTGCCAAAAGTCAAATTCTGTAAATCCCACGCCCAAAGTTGATTCACTTAAGTTCTCAACGAGGGTGACAGCAGAAGCTTGTTGTCCTAAACCCAAGGAAAGAAGGAGAGCAAGGCTACCCCCCCCCGATTTTTGCCAGAATTTGCTGATTTTTGGTCATTTTTGGAAGTCCTAAAGACAAAAAGGTTGAAATTGGTCTTGATTGATGGTCTATCTTCTGAGCATCTGCTCGGAAAAAAGGTTTGTAGTAACTTAGCGCAGATTAACTCGCTAGGTTGTACGGCCTCGTCCGCAGAATACAGAATTTAGTGTAGAAATGTCAAGTTTTTAAGATAGGTAGTTGATAAGTAGCTGGTTATTAAAGACTGATTATTTATTCCCCTTTTTGCATGAGTGCATGAGTAGAAAATGGGTTTCTCGGAGAAACCCATTTTCTGTGCGTTACTCAACGGATATGGTTAATTGCCCTCACCCCTAACCCTTCTCCCAGAACGGGAGAGAGGAGTAGGATGTCTGCCTCTTTGTGTGATAAGTTTAACTTATATGGGAGCGATCTTTCTTTGTGTTCTTTGTGTCTTTGTGGTTCCTTCCTTTACCCACCCAAGAGAGCCGGTGGGAAGATGGAAAATTAGTTAACCTTTTGGCAATTATCTGGATGACCAAAAATAAAAGAGTGCTGATTTTAGGGGGAACGGGGGAAGCGGCGGCATTAGCGGCTAAAATTGCGGCAATTCCGGGTGTAGAGGCCATCGCGTCCTTTGCCGGTCGCACGAGAGAACCGATTACTCTTACAACTCCTTCTCGCCGGGGGGGGTTTGGTGGTGCCACCGGGTTAGCCAATTATCTGCGGCAAGAAGGCATTGATTGTTTAATTGATGCTACCCATCCCTTTGCCGCACAAATTTCCTTTAATGCCGCTCAAGCCGCCTTGGATTGTGGTATTCCTCGATTAATCTTAAGTCGTCCAGCTTGGGAAAAAGTATCTGGAGATAATTGGATTGAAGTAGAAAACAATCAAGCGGCGGCGAATATTTTATCGGGGTTAGCGCCGCGGATATTCCTCACTATTGGTCGGCAGGAACTGGCAAGTTATGCACATTTAAACAATATCTGGTTTTTGATGCGGATGATCGACCCGCCGGAACCAGATGCCATCGTACCGATTGGAAAATTATTGTTGGAACGGGGGCCTTTTTCCTTGCAGTCAGAGCGCTCTCTTTTGCAAGAATATAACATTGGGGCGATCGTGAGTAAAAATAGCGGCGGTGATGCCACCTACGCCAAAATTATCGCCGCTAGAGAGTTGGGAATAACTGTGGTCATGGTACAACGTCCACCCGTACCTGAAGGAGAAAAAGTGGCTGATGTTAAAAGTGTCCTGGCATGGTTAGAAAAAAGACTGCTCTCTTGATTTTTCTGGGAAAATCATCAGTAAGGTTGGCTGAAAAAGTCAATTGTCTGGTGTTAGGGTGATGGGGTGATCGGGTGATCTGACAGGTGTAGGTATTTTACAACTAAGAGGAAGGGGAGTTGTAAAAAGCATCAACGGGGGTGGGAGGGAAAGAACTCCAACGATGAAGGTGAATCGACAACCCTTTTAGTAAATCAGCAACGCCGCAATTTATTTTGCAGGACTACTTAACCAGTAATTTAGATGGTCAACTTACCAAAAGGCTTTAAAATATCTTGGGGGGAAGACAGGTTATTCTATGGGTTTCTCTGGAGAATGTCTCTATAAGCGATCGATGGCTACCCTCAAGGAGAAAATCAAGGGGAAGATGGGCAATATTTTAAGTGTGGCGCCGATGATGGATTATACTGATCGCCATTTTCGCTATTTTTTGCGACAAATTAGCCGTCGTCCCCTTCTCTACACGGAAATGATCACGACGATGGCGATTAAACACGGCGATCGCTATAAGTTGCTGGGGTTCTCCCTAGCAGAAAAACCTCTAGCTTTGCAGTTAGGGGGTGATAATTCCTATCTTTTGGCAGAATGCGCTAAAATAGCTGAAGATATGGGTTATGATGAGGTAAATCTCAATGTGGGTTGTCCTAGTTCCAGGGTAAAAGAGGGCAATTTCGGCGCTTGTTTGATGGCTAACCCGGAATTAGTTGCGAGGGGAATATCGGCAATGAATCAAGCTGTATCGATTCCCGTGACTGTAAAACAGAGAATTGGCATTGATGATCAGGATAGTTACGAAAATATGGCCAATTTTGTCCGTATTGTTGCGGATGCGGGTTGTCAACGTTTTACCATCCATGCGCGCAAAGCTTGGTTACAGGGATTAAGTCCCAAGGAAAATCGCACCGTCCCCCCCTTACGTTACGATGATGTTTATCGCCTAAAAAATCAGTTTCCCCATTTGTTTATTGAAATTAACGGCGGTATCATTAATTTAGAACAGGCTAGACAACATTTACAATTAGTAGATGCAGTTATGATCGGTCGGGCAGCCTACGATAATCCCTATTTATTTGCCACAGTCGATCGAGATTTTTATGGGGAATCGGTTACTCCTCCTACCCGGGAAGAAGTCATCAAAAAAATGCTTCCCTACATCGATGAGTGGGTGAGTAAAGGTTATAAATTACACCAGATCAGCAAACATCTTTTACAGCTTTTTGCCGGTCAGCCCGGAACTAAGGCCTGGAAGCGTTATATTAGTGAAAATAGCCATTTTACTGGGGCTGATTCTGGGGTAATCTGGCAAGCTTTACAGCAGGTAAATTCCCTAAATGATCTGGCTAATTCCCATTGATTTATTTTCCTCTCTATGATTACCCAATCTTCAATTACTGCTGGGGTGAAAAATTCAGCTATGGCGGATTTTGTTTATCAACCTCCCCCAGCAGTTATCACAGCTAAACGTATTTTAATTAAACCTAATTTAGGTTATCCTGTGCCTCCACCGGTAACGGTTAGTCTGCCGGTATTAAGTCAAGTTTTGCGGGGATTGAGGGAGGTAAATACCAGGGCAGAAATTATCTTGTTAGAGGGAGTTTGTTCGGCTATTTCTTTGAGAGAAATTATCGATATTTTGGGGGTAAAATCTATTCTCGATCCTGGAATAACTATTCTTGATGCTGATAGTTTACCACAGCAAGAATATCCGAATATTTCCCCTTTTCCTGTCCGTTTTCCCTCGATGTTTGCCCCTAAAATTATCGAAGAAGTGGACTGTAGGATCACGATTGGAACCTTAAAACGTACCCATTTAAAGGATAAACCCCTGATTTCTGCTTCTTTAAAAAATCTCTATGGACTCTTTCCTCGTAGTCATTATAAAGCCCGTAGTCCCAACTCGCGAGGGCAATTACATCGCCCCTCCGTACCGCTAATTTTACAGGATGTTTATTTTTGTATCGGTCATCTTTTTGATGGGGCAGTGGTGGACGCTAATCTCAAATATTTTAGTAGTAATTGGCGACCAGATCGAGGAAAATCTATTCCTCTGGGTCAGGTGTTTTGGGGTGATGATATAATTAGCGTGGATCGCAGTGCTTGTCTGTTAGGTGATGAACCAATGCCGAGTTATTTAGATGCGATCGATTCCCTTCGTTATCAACTTTTAAACGGAACTAAAATAGACAAACACTTGTATTAAATAAGATCGGGCTTATTATAGCGTTTCCTAAGCTAGTGAGGTACACCTATTTTTCTTCCCTTTTGCCTTTTGCCTCTTGCCTTTTGCCTAAAACCCATAACTTTTGTACCTCAGCAGACTGAAAAACGCTATATTTCTACTACCTTCATTTCCATTGATTAATAAGCACCTTTGCCAAAGAGAACAATTCGCAGGGTTTCCACTAAGATATCTAGGTCTAAATTCAAAGACTAATTATCGATGTAATACAAATCCAAGCGGGCCGCATCGTTAAAATCATCGATATCCGATCGCCCAGAAATCTGCCATAGTCCGGTAATTCCGGGTAAAACTTGATGACGGATATGATGCCATTGGGCGAATTTTTCCACATCCCGCAGGGGTAAAGGCCGCGGACCGATTAAACTCATTTGACCTAATAAAACATTAAATATAGCGTTTCCTGTTCGCAAGAGGTACATTATCGATGTTAAAAAGTCTGATCAGCAAAGGTTTAAGTGTGCCACTCAGGTGTGAGAACCGCTATATTTTGCCTTCTCATCTCTTGATCTGACAACGCCTAAATCCCCTGTGGCAAGGGCTTACCACCCGTTAAAACCGATGGCTAACCCTCGCTCACGATTTTCTGGTTTTGGCCCGTCGGCCGTCGGTTGACGCAGATTCGACAAGCTCACTGCAAGATGCCAAATATAGGTTACACTTCATCTTGGGGAGAAAGGCAGATTCGACAAGCTCACTGCAAGCTGTAAAAGTTATCGAAGCAGCAATTCAGCCCTATACCGTAAACACACCGCTTGCCCCTTTTTGACTGTTAACCCCCGTATCTGAGACATTATGGATGCTTTTAGTCCCTTTCCCCCTGACTGGACAGAGAAGGCCGTTCACGCCTACAATTTTTGTTGTCCTTACTGCGGGGCAAAGGCTAAAGAAGCTCAGGCCGTTTGGATCAATCGCCGCGCCCCCGTTTTAGGAGAAGATTCCCGTCGTAAATGGCAGGAATTCTATCATTGTCAATGCGATCGAGTTTGGTGGGCTTGGAGTAGTGATCGACCCGCCGAAAAATAAAAATTCGGAATCGAGAATCGAAAATATGGCCGATGTCTATGTTTCTTGGGATGAATACCATCGTCTGATCGAAAAATTAGCGGTAAAAATCGATCGTTCTGGTTGGCAATTTCATCAGATTGTCTGTTTAGCCAAGGGAGGATTGCGCGTCGGTGACATTCTCTGTCGTCTTTTTCGTCAACCCCTAGCCATTCTCTACGCCGCCTCCTACGGGGGGCAAAATCAGCAAATTCGGGGAGAATTAACTATTTCCTCGAATTTAGCCATGGTCGAGACCAAATTGGACAGTCCCTTGTTATTAGTGGATGATTTAGTCGATTCGGGCATCACTCTCCAAAAAACCTCGATTTTGTTACAGGAAAAATACGGGATTACCAATATCAAAACTGCGGTGATCTGGTACAAAGCAGCATCAATAATCAAACCTGACTATTATGTGGAATATTACCCAGATAATCCTTGGATTCATCAACCCTTCGAGCGTTACCAGCTAATTACACCCAAAGACCTCCTAGAATAAAGTCAGTTTGGTATCAGCAGCAGGGAGTTTTGGCGTGGCTGAATCAAGCTATCAATGCCAACTCTCCAGACAACTAGGAGCAGCCGCCGCTTAATCAATTGTCGCTGACGGGGGAATTAATATCGGGAAAAATCAGCAATCGTGAACCGATACAAGACAAAAGCGCTTATGGTGTGCAGCAAGAGCAAGAACCTATCCGACTGATAGGATCAGAATATCCATCTGCTAAATATTGGAGAGCATGATGCCAGTTAAATTATCGTGGCCCCTGTATCATCAACTTTCTCAACCAGAAGTGATTGAATACTTGACCAGCGATGGGTCAGCGGGCTTATCAGCAGAAGAAGTGGCCAGTCGCTACGAAAAATATGGCCCGAATGAACTGCGATTTAAGCCAGGGAAACCAGCTTGGTTGAGATTTTTGCAGCAATTTCATCAGCCGCTACTCTATATTCTCCTGCTTGCGGGTACTATTAAGGCATTTTTAGGGTCTTGGACGAATGCCTCGGTGATTTGGGGAGTTACTCTGATCAATGCCATTATTGGCTATGTGCAGGAAGCTAAGGCGGAAGGTGCGATCGCTTCCCTAGCCAAAGCCGTAACCACAGAAGCGACGGTGTTGCGAGAGGGACAAACCCTCCGGATTCCATCTCGGGATTTGGTGCCTGGAGATATCGTTTTATTGGCATCGGGGGATAAAGTACCGGCGGACTTGAGGCTGCTGAAAGTCCGGAATTTGCAGGTGGATGAGTCTGCCCTGACCGGGGAATCCTTGCCAGTGGAAAAAGCGATCGAACCCTTACCCGGGGATACGCCCCTAGCAGAAAGGACAAACATGGCCTACGCAGGGAGTTTCGTTACCTTTGGACAGGGCAAAGGGATCGTTGTGTCCACGGCCAATGCCACCGAAGTGGGGCAGATTTCCCAGTCGATGGAAAGCCGAGTCAGCCTTAGCACACCCCTGACCCGTAAATTTGCCCAATTTAGCCGCACCCTACTCTACGCAATTTTGACCCTAGCAACCTTGACCTTTGCCATCGGGTTAGGACGGGGGAAATCTTGGATTGATATGTTTGAAGCTGCCGTTGCCCTGGCAGTGAGTGCGATTCCGGAAGGGCTGCCGGCAGTGGTAACGATTACCTTGGCCATTGGGGTCAACCGCATGGCCCGTCGTCATGCGATTATTCGTAAACTGCCCGCAGTGGAAGCATTGGGGAGTGCGACCGTCATTTGTTCCGACAAAACCGGAACCCTAACCGAAAATCAAATGACTGTACAGTCCATTTATACCGAGGGGCAATATTACGCCGTTAGTGGTGGTGGCTATAGTCCCAGGGGCGAAATTAGTCTGATCACCGATGGCAACCCTGGCAGCCCCTTTGCAGAGGAATTGCCCCCGGCCCTGGGGGATTGTCTGGTAGCTGGTTTGCTTTGTAATGACTCCCAGCTAAAACAAACGGGAGAAGATTGGTCAGTGGTGGGGGATCCTACGGAAGGGGCGCTGATTGCGGCCGCCGCCAAAGCAGGTCTCAGTCAATTGGGGCTATTGTCTTTAACCCCACGATTGGATGCAATTCCCTTTGAATCTGAGTACCAATATATGGCAACCCTGCATGATGGCATACCTCGTCTGATCTATGTCAAGGGATCGGTTGAGTCGCTGATGCGTCGTTGTTGCCAGATGATCGATCGCTATGGTCAGATGACCGCGCTGAACGTCGAACAGATCGAGCAAGCGGTGGAAACGATGGCAGAGCAGGGTTTACGGGTGCTTGCCTTGGCCAAAAAAGCAGCAGCGACCCATCAGCATTCTATCGACCATGAGGATATCGAAACAGGCTTGGTGTTTCTAGGATTACAGGGCATGATTGACCCGCCTCGTCCAGAGGCGATCGCTGCCGTTCATGCCTGTCAAAGTGCCGGGATTCGGGTCAAGATGATTACTGGTGATCATCTTGTCACGGCGCGGGCGATCGCTGAACGGATGGGCATTAAAAGGGCAGCACAAGTCTTAGCATTTGAGGGAAAACAATTAGCGCAAATGGATAATCATCAACTGGCCCAAGCGGTTGAAGATGGATCGGTATTTGCCAGGGTTGCTCCTACCCAAAAACTGCAACTGGTGGAAGTACTCCAGTCTCAAGGAGAAATCGTGGCGATGACGGGCGATGGTGTCAATGATGCGCCGGCTCTCAAGCAGGCCGATATCGGCATTGCCATGGGGAAAGGAGGAACGGAAGTCGCCCGGGAATCTGCTGATATGCTCCTCACTGATGATAACTTTGCCTCGATCAAGGCCGCTGTGGAAGAAGGACGCACCGTTTATCAAAATTTACGCAAAGCGATATCTTTTCTCTTACCCGTCAATGGTGGTGAATCGATGACCATTCTGATCAGTACTTTACTGGCGCGAGATTTACCCATCCTCTCCCTACAAGTACTCTGGTTGAACATGATCAACTCGGTCACGATGACTGTTCCCCTGGCCTTTGAAGCAAAATCCCCCGGCATTATGCAGTCACCACCACGCAATCCCAATGAACCTTTGATCACCAAAAAACTATTGCGCCGAATTTTGGCTGTTTCATTGTTTAACTGGATTCTGATTTTTGGTATGTTTGAGTGGGCTAAATCGACCACAGGAGATATTGCCGTTGCCCGCACAATGGCAATTCAATCCCTTGTGGCAGCACGGGTTATCTATCTGCTCAGTATCAGCCAATTAGGGATGAGCCTAGTGGACTACCTGCGCCGTCAGTCAACGTCGATCACTAATGCACCGATCCTAATTTTGGGGATTGTGGCTGCTGTTGCCCTACAAATTTTGTTTAGTCAATGGGGGGTGATGAACAGTCTGTTTGCAACAGCCCCACTAACCGGTCATCAATGGCTAATCTGTTTATTGCCGATGCCGCTCATGGTGCTTTGGGCAATTTTTGCCAATGTTATCGATCCTCCTCATTGTCATGGGAAATAACTAATCGTCAATTCTTGACCGCAACTACCAAGACTGGCGGTTTTCTATTCCCCTAATTGCCAGGTTATCTCTTCACCTGCTCGTAACGGCACCAGTCCGGATTCGGGAAATGGCAATTCATCGGGAATGCGCCAAGGGGTTTTGGTTAAGGTGATTTGTTCGGTATTTCGGGGGAGTTGATAAAAATCTGGCCCGTGGAAGCTGGCGAACCCTTCCAGTTGCTCAAGTGCATCAACGCTCTCAAAGGCTTCTGCGTACAACTCTAGGGCGTGCAGAGCCGAATAACAACCCGCGCAGCCACAGGAACTTTCTTTGCTGTAGCGAGAATGGGGTGCGCTATCGGTCCCTAGAAAAAACTTGCGGTTGCCCGATGTGGCCGCTTGCAAAAGTGCCAAACGATGATCCTCTCGTTTCAAAATCGGCAGGCAATAAAAATGGGGACGAATGCCACCGGTAAAGAGAATGTTTCGGCTAAATAATAAATGTTGGGGCGTAATTGTGGCGGCGACGTTGTTGTTAGTAGATAGAACAAACTTGACCGCATCGGCAGTGGTAATGTGTTCAAATACGACACGCAGTTTCGGAAATCTTGTTATCAGTGGGATTAAGTGCTTCTCAATGAACACTTTCTCTCGATCGAACACATCAATATGACCATCAGTAACTTCTCCGTGCAGTAGTAGCGGCATATCCAGCTGCTGCATCGTCTCAAAAACGCCATCGCACCTACGAAGGTCCGTCACCCCCAAGTCGGAATTAGTTGTGGCACCGGCCGGGTAGTATTTCACCGCTTTGACAAACTGGGAGGCTTTCGCCGCCATAATTTCTTCGGGACTGGTATTATCGGTGAGATAGAGGGTCATCAGTGGCTCGAACTTTTGACCCTCTGGAACTGCTGCCAGAATGCGATCGCGATAGGAGGCAGCATCAGCCACTGAGCGCACTGGGGGCTTTAAATTCGGCATGATAATGGCACGGGCAAACTGACGCACCGTATGGGGTAGAACCGCTTTCATTGCCGCACCATCGCGGAGATGAAGGTGCCAGTCGTCGGGTCGAGTTATTGTGAGTCTTCGCATTGTTCAATCATACTACGGTTAGGGTTGCCACCTCACCCAAGATAAGGGTTTTAGTTGATTGGAAAGAACCTTTGATTTTAGCAGCGAAATTGATTTGACGGTGACAATAATTCCTCTTGACAAAATCCCAGCACTTGACATATACTTATTTATATAATGGGAATCCGTGCCTGCCTGCGACCCCCTCATTTTCAGGCTAGATAGACTTAAGGAAAATTAAATTTTGGGCGCACACAGTTCGAGCAACTCACTGACCACGATGCGCTTCTTTTTGCATGAGTAGAAAACGGGTTTCTCGGAGAAACCCGTTTTCTGTGCGTTACTCAACGGATTTATAATTCCTCTTGACAAAATCCCAGCACTTGACATATACTTATTTATATAATGGGAATCCGTGCCTGCCTGCGACCCCCTCATTTTCAGGCTAGATAGACTTAAGGAAAATTAAATTTTGGGCGCACACAGTTCGAGCAACTCACTGACCACGATGCGCTTATTGTAATTAGTACAATTATATTATTTTCTGGAGCGATTGTATTTTTCCTCTTTAAGGGGGAATAATAATACAATTGAGAATGCAGTCAATCCCCTTAATCTCTATGGTCAATAAACTATACTACGGTGATAACCTAGAAGTGCTGCGGAAATATATCAAAGATGAATCGATCGATCTTTGTTATATCGATCCACCCTTTAATTCTAAACGCAATTACAACCAAATTTATAACAACTTAGGCAAGGAAGATCAAGCACAAGCACAAGCGTTTGTAGATACCTGGACATGGGATAATCACGCTAACGAAGCTTTAGAAGAAATTCAAAGCAACTATCAGGGTAAATTTACCAGTCAGACTATCGATTTAATTGACGGTTTAACCAAAGTTTTAGGTAAAGGCAGTCTTCTCGCTTATCTGGTGAGTATGACTCTGAGGATCGTGGAAATCCATCGAGTTTTAAAATCTACCGGTAGCTTTTATCTCCACTGCGATCCTACTGCTAGTCATTATTTAAAAATAGTTTTAGATGCTATTTTTTGCTCTCAGGGGGGTGATTTTAAAAATGAGATTATTTGGAAACGAACGTCAGGGCATAGTGATTCTAACAGGTATGGAAGAGTTCATGACGTAATTTTCTACTATTGCAAAAGCTCAAAAGTAGATTGGTATCAGCAATATCAAGCCTATGATCAAAAATATATCGAGCAATATTATAAATATAGTGATTCTAATGGTCGTCGATTTATGTCTGGAGATATAGGAGCGTCTGGTTTATCAGGTGGCGGCTACGATTATGAGTGGAAAGGAATAAGAAGAATTTGGCGTGTGCCAGAAGAAACAATGAAGAAACTAGATAAGGAAAACCGCATTTATTATACAAAAAATGGCTTTCCCAGACTGAAAAGATACTTAGATGAAATGGAGGGATTGCCTATACAAGATACTTGGATAGATGTCGAAGCTTTAAGATCATGGCATACCGAAAAACTCGGTTATCCCACGCAAAAACCAGAGGCATTGTTAGAAAGAATAATCAAAGCAAGTAGTAATAAAGGAGATGTAATTTTAGATGCCTATTGTGGGTGTGGAACGACTATCGCTGTAGCAGAGAGATTAGAGAGAAACTGGATTGGAATTGATATAACCTATCAGAGTATTAGCTTAATGTTAAAGCGATTAGAGGACTCCTTTGGTAAAAATGTTTTAGACAAAATTGAACTGAATGGTATTCCCAAAGATCTAGAATCAGCCAAAGCATTAGCCACTAAACCCGATGATCGTACCCGCAAAGAATTTGAGAAATGGGCGGTTTTAACCTATAGTAATAACCGGGCTGTGATTAATGACAAAAAAGGGGCAGATAAAGGAATCGATGCTATTGCCTATTTTCAGGGAGATAAAGACAATCGGGAGAAAATTATTTTTCAAGTAAAATCTGGTAATGTCAAATCGGGAGACATCAGAGATCTACAGGGAACTATGACACTACAAGGGGCAGCCCTGGGTATATTTATCACCTTGAAACCCCCTAGCAAAGATATGATACAAACAGCCAAATCTGCGGGAATTTATCGCGGTCGTTATATGAGTCAAAGTGTCGATAAAATTGAGATTGTGACAGTACAAGAAATCCTTGAACAGAAAAAACGTCTCGATGTTATCCTCACCTTTGAAGTCCTGAAAGCTGCCGAAAAACAAAGGGAAACCCAAGGACAACAAATGAGTTTAGATATACCCTTCCCCGATTAAAGTTTTTTTCTAAAAAAGACTTGACAAAATCCCCGTACTTGACCCATACTCTCTGAGGGTACGGGTAGAAAGTGGACGCTATCAGTGTCTTGTCCACACCAGTCCGTTAGATTGTCGGTAATCTCGATTTCCTCCCTACTGATTCGGAGAGGGGCAGAAAAACCGCATCTTTTCTCGATTTATTTTTTTATCTCCCAGAAAATGCGTAAACTCTTTTCCGCTTTCTTCCTCGCTGCCTTAATCACCACCCCCGTTATCCTACCTTCTCCAGCCTTAAGCGAAGTTCGTCAAGAACGGGTACAATTCAAAGCAGGAACATCTGGAACAACCATTCAAGGCAAAATCAAGGGAGGACAGGTCGTTCAGTACCTAATTCGCGCTAATGCTGGGCAGAATATCTCCCTTGCCTTCAATAGCGATAATGGGGGTGCTTCTTTCAACCTTTTTGCACCGGGTAAAGTCCCCGGCAAGGATGCGGCGATGGTTATCGGGTCTAACGCCGGTAACACTTAT
The DNA here is from genome assembly GCF_008974145.1 of Microcystis aeruginosa NIES-4325. Taxonomy (GTDB): domain Bacteria; phylum Cyanobacteriota; class Cyanobacteriia; order Cyanobacteriales; family Microcystaceae; genus Microcystis; species Microcystis aeruginosa_G. Next base: position 41,573 of record NZ_BJKP01000011.1, read on the forward strand.
GAAGGAATCCTACCAGCGGACGGCGATTATACGATCCAAGTGGGTTTGATCCGCAATTCAGCGCGGAATAATGAGGTGGCTAATTATCGCCTAAAAATCTTTATTTCCAATTACTACGACCAAAGCGATGCCAAAGTACCCGGAACAAATTACCATGCTACGGGTAGTGTTACCTGTTCTATGGGCGACGGAAAACCGGCGGGATCTTGTCCCTTTGGTGTCACCCGTCGAGGCAACGGTAGTGCTGATGTCACTGTCACCAAACCCGACGGCCGCAAGCGTATCATTTTCTTTGAAAAAGGGAAAGCGATCGGCTACGATGTTAGTCAGGCGGACTCCGGGGCGTTTAGTGCCTCGAAAGAGGGCGATATTTATTTTATTCGCATTGGCAAAGAACGCTACGAGATTTTTGAAGCGATCATCTTTGGGGGTTAGGTGCTGCTTTTCGTAACAGCCAAGCATAAAATCCCCATTTAGGATAGTTTGAAGTATATCTGGGCCTTTAGGAAGGTTTTTAACCCTCCTTTTGTTATTTTTTGGGATAGGGTTTTGATTTTGTTAAAATATAGGTCAGACTTAACCTATAATTGAATTGAAAATGTATGATTCTACCTGTAAATTTATCGCCCTTGAATATTCGAGAGACTTGGCCGATTGGTTACTGGGTAAACCCTTAGAATTAACAGAAATTAAACCCTCGGAATTATCCCTAGAGCCAATTAGAGCCGATACTTTAATCTTTTTGGAGTCGGAAGAATTAATCTTACATATCGAGTTCCAAACCGACCCTAAAGAAGATATTCCCTATAGAATGCTAGATTATGCCACCAGACTCTATCGACGCTATCCCCGTAAACCTATCCATCAAGTGGTTATTTATCTAAGGAAAAGTGACTCGCCCAAAGTCCGACAGAATGATTATAAACAAGGGAAAACCTCTCATCAATTTGAAGTGATTAGACTTTGGGAACAACCCTCGGAACCCTTATTAAAGGCCCCCGGACTGTTTCCTTTTGCCATACTCGCTCAAGCGGAGAAACAAGAAAACTTACTGCGGCAAATTGCCCAAGAAATCGAGCAAATCAGCGATAGTCGAGAACAAAGTAATCTGGCTGCATCTACTGCAATTCTAGCCGGGTTAGTATTAGAGAAAGACATCATCCAACGATTATTGAGGAAAGACATCATGAAAGAATCAGTTATCTATCAAGAAATCTGGTCGGAAGGTTTACAAGAGGGACGACAAGAGGGACGACAAGAGGGACGACAAGAGGGACGACAAGAGGGAGAAGCTAACCTAGTTTTACGTCTATTAAATCGGCGTGTAGGGGACATTTCTCCCGAATTATTGCCCAATATTCGCAGTCTTGACCTAGAACAGTTAGAAAACTTGGGAGAAGCTTTGTTAGATTTTCAGTCACCACAGGATTTAGAACAATGGCTGGAAAATTGCCGAGCCAGTTAGTACAAGTAAACTAAATGCTGTCTGTCTATCCATTGCCATGGAAGCAGCAAGCTCTCAACTCCCTTGAGAGTAGTTCACATTTTAATCTATTCCCCGGTAGAGATCGGCGATCGCTAACTCTAGGTTAATACTTGGCAGGATCACCCGATCGCCTGTCTCGTAAATAGTTGTTTCCCATATCCCCTGAGAATTACGACGACGGCATTCCACGCGCTGGACTTCTTGGGAAATTAATACATATTCTTCTAAAGTTTCTATCTGTTGATAATCTTGGAATTTTTCGCCCTTGTCAAAAGCGGCCGTACTGGGGGAAAGCACTTCCGCAATTAGTTTCGGATAGCGTTTCAGATAACGATCTTGGCGATCGCGCGGATCGCAGGTAACAAAAGCATCGGGATAGTAATAAAACTGATCTTGATAGTTAACCTTGACATTACCCGAGTAAAACCGACAGTCTGTAGAGTCGCCGAAATGTTCGTCAATGACTTTGAGAAAATTGAAGGCAATGCGATCGTGATTATCCGTACCGCCGGCCATCGCATAAACCAAACCACGTCGGTATTCATGACGGATCTGACTCTGGCGCTCGATAGCGAGATATTCTTGGGGACTGATGTAGTTGGGAACTGCGATCATAATCTCTAGGGGAAAGCCTACTATTAATCATAGTACGAGAACGGCTCTGGCTCTCCTATTCTTTGTGTGATCAGTTTAACTTACATAGCAGCGATCGATCTTTGTGTCCTTCGTGTCTTTGTGGTTCCTGACCCAGAGAGCCGATAAACCAGCGCAAGAGGGCAAAATCTTGATAAACTGAGGGGATAACTATCCTGGACCATTCCCATGACCACTCACTTTATTAGTGCCGAAATCGACCTACAGGAAACCCCGCAACAACTGCAGCAAGAAATCGAAAAAGAATTAGCCAAACGCGGTGAACCCTTGCGTTGGGCAATCACAGAAGTGGATACCGAGAATAATCAAGTCAAAATCGAAGCGATTGTCACCACTGCCTCGTGAATTCCCGTCCCTATACCGCCGTACTAATTATTCCCACTGGCATCGGGGCCGCGATTGGCGGTTATGCTGGGGATGGCATTCCCGTGGCCAGAGCGATCGCCCAAGTTTGCGATCGCCTAATTACCCATCCCAATGTCCTTAATGGCGCACAACTGTACTGGCCTCTAGCCAACACCTATTATGTGGAGGGTTACGCTTTAGATCGTTTTGCCCGGGGGGATTGGGGATTAAGTCCCGTCCATCAAAATCGCATCGGGTTAATATTCGATCGCGCCATTGAATTTGACCTCTTGCAAAGACACCTTCAGGCTGCCGATGCTGTCCGGGCCACCCTAGGCTTATATCTGACCGATTACGTTATCACCGATGCCCCCTTAAATGTGCAGTTGCGAGGGGCAGCCTCTGGGGCCAGTTGGGGAACAATTGGCAATCCCGACAGCTTGCTGCGGGGAGCAGAAAAACTGATTAAGCAGGGCCGAGCGGAAGCGATCGCCATTGTTGCCCGTTTTCCCGACGATCCCGATAGCATTGCCCTGGCTAATTATCGCCATGGTCAAGGGGTGGATCCCCTTGCCGGGGCCGAAGCGGTAATTTCCCATCTGGTGGTGCGACAATTCCAAATACCGGCGGCCCACGCCCCCGCTTTAAGTCCGCTGCCCCTCGATCCGCAACTTTCCCCCAAGGCCGCGGCCGAAGAAATCGGTTATACTTTTTTACCCTGCGTTTTGGTGGGTTTGAGTCGCGCCCCCCAATTGGTCAAGCGGCCCGCTCCCAATGCTATTTGGGGCCGGGAGGTGGACGCGCTGATCGTTCCCGCCAGTGCCTGTGGATCCAGCACAGTTTTAAGTTTTTGTCAAGAGAAAACTGTACTGATTGCCGTGCGGGAAAATAGTACAAGAATGAAGGTGGCCCCAGAACCTCTAGGGGTGAAAGCAATTAGGGTACACTCGTATATGGAGGCGATCGGTGCGATCGTTTGTCAACGGGCAGGGGTTAACCTAGCATCTCTTCGCCCTAATTTAAACTCTTTACGCTGTTTATCCGAGAATCCGTGACTAATTCCCCTAATCCCGAATTTGATCCCCTGACACGCACACAAGTCCTCACCATTATGGCGGTAACGGCGATTATCTTGCTGGTAGTCGCCAAAGTTTGGCAATATTTCGGTGCGATCGCTATTCCCGCCATTCGCTGGACTCTCCCAGATTTCCTGTTCGGATTAGCCTTAGCGGGGGTAATTAGTGGAATTAGTGGGCTTCTCTATCGTTTTTGGTCTAGTTATCGCCATAGTGCTAACGCTTACTTAGAATTAGTCATTAAACCTTTAGCTTGGCCCGATTTAATTTGGATTGGATTACTGCCGGGGTTAAGTGAAGAATTATTATTTCGTGGGGTAATTTTGCCAGCTTTGGGCTTAAATATCTTTGGTTTAACCGTTTCTAGTCTGATTTTTGGCATCCTCCATTTTAGCGGTTCCCAACAATGGCCTTATGTTATCTGGGCAACTGTTGTCGGTTTTGCCCTCGGTTATACCGTCATCATAACTGGTAATTTATTAATCCCGATCCTCGCTCATATTATCACCAATCTCCTCGCTAGTTTTCTCTGGAAATTACAGCATAGTAATCAGTAATCAGTAATCAGTTATCAGTTATCAGTGGGTAAGTAATCAGTAATCAGTTATCAGTTATCAGTTATCAGTGACTACTCCTGTCTCCTATAAAAAAAATGGAAGTGCAATTTCGCGAATTTAATCCTTTTGATGTCTGGTTTTGGCTGGAATTTTCCACAGTTCCCTCGAATATAGAACAGCAGTATGTAGAAGAAGTTTTTGCCTCTTGGTTTTATTTGGGTAAATTAGGGGCTTTCAATGCCGAAAACCTACAGGTACAGGAGGTGGGAATCGATATTAGTTATATGGAATACGATCCAGATATGGCCGAAAATGCCTTTATGTCACCGATGCACAATATGACCGATTTTGAATACTTAGGTACTTGGGGACGTTGTTGGTTTGATCTCGGCACTAGCGATCCTATTGCTTTAGATATTTTAATCAATGCCTTGACCCAATTAAGTAAGGATTTTGTCGATATTAAACGTTTAATTATCGGTGGAGAAAATCAAGATTGGCCAGTTAGCGATCGCAGTAATTATCTCTTTAGCGAATAATTAGGGTTTACTGAAAAAGTTTCTTGGTGGAGTCAGTAGACCTCTTGCAAAAGTCTTAAGTATATCCTTGTACAGCAACATTTTTGAAGATTATCAACTACTAATAAATAATTAACTGAAAGTCCCTCCCATTATTGTTTCTATCGTTTGTTTTCGGATTTATGCAAGAGGTCTAGTATTCTCCGAGTCAGGAGTTTCCCACACCTCACTTCCCCACTTCCCCACACACACCCCACTTCCCCACTTAAATCTATGCTTAATCTCGTCTCCCTTCCAGAAATTCCCGCAGCCGCTTGGAAACGTCCTCTAGGCAAAGGTTGGGAAAAACCCTATAGCGTCCGCTACACCAGCAATTTAGATGATGGTCCTTGGCATGGGATGCCCCTAGGGGGATTTGGGGGCGGTTGCATCGGACGTTCCCCCAAAGGTGACTTTAACCTCTGGCATCTGGACGGCGGTGAACACAGTTTTAATAGCCTTCCTGCCTGTCAATTTAGCATTTTTGAACAAACAGAAGACGGAAGCGCCCAAGCCTACGCTATGGCGACGGAAAGACCCACGGATGGAACATTATCGCGCTGGTCGTGGTATCCATCCGAAAAGGGAACATATTCGGCCCTTTATCCCCGCAGTTGGTATGAGTACAAAGATGTTTTTCAGACTCAATTAATTTGCGAACAATTCTCACCGGTTTGGGCGCATAATTACCAAGAAAGTAGTTATCCTATTGCCCTATTTGAATGGACGGTTCATAACCCCACCGATAAACCGATTACTATTAGTATTATGCTGACTTGGCAAAATACAATCGGTTGGTTTACTAACGCGATTAAATCCCCAGTGGTTAAAGTGAGAGATGATGGTAGTCCCGTCTATGAATATCAATCGAAATGGGGGGAAAGTGAGGGTAATTATAATCAATGGATTGTCGATAATTTCCGCATTGGCTGTCTGATGCGTCGGGATTACGAAGACCCCAGGGAAGGGGATGGACAGATGGCGATTGCTAGTATCACTAATCCGAGTCTAGAGGTATTCTATCTGGGTAAATGGAACCCTGCGGGCGATGGGGGCGAAGTTTGGGACTATTTCGCCATGAATGGCTCTTTACTGGATATTGAGGACGAAACCCCCGCCGAAAAAGGGGAACAAACGGCCACGGCCATGGCGATTCGTTTTACCATTCGTCCGGGGAAAACTCGCAAAATTCCTTTTATTTTAGCTTGGGATTTACCCGTCACCGAATTTGCCCAAGGAATTAACTATTATCGTCGTTATACGGACTTTTTCGGTCGCAATGGTCAAAATGCTTGGGCGATGGTACGCACAGCCTTAAAACACGGCGATACATGGCGAGAAAATATTATTAACTGGCAAAAACCGATCCTAGAACGCAGCGATCTGGCCGATTGGTTTAAAATGGCTTTATTTAATGAATTATACCTCCTAACTGACGGCGGCACTCTCTGGACAGCAGCCACGGAACAGGATCCTATCGGTCAATTTGGGGTCTTAGAATGTATTGATTATCGTTGGTATGAAAGTCTTGATGTGCGTCTCTATGGTTCCTTTGGGTTACTGATGTTATGGCCGCGCTTAGAAAAGTCCGTCATGGAAGCTTTTGCCAGGGCAATTCCCAGCAGTGACAATACTCCTCGGATTATCGGTTATAACCAAGCTAGTGCCATTCGTAAGGCTAAAAATGCCACTCCCCACGATTTAGGCGCCCCCAATGAACACCCTTGGCAAAAGAGTAATTACACCAGTTATCAAGATTGTAATCTCTGGAAAGATTTAGGCAGTGATTTTGTTTTATTAGTCTATCGGGATTATTTATTAACGGGGGCTAAAGATGAGGATTTTCTGCGGGAATGTTGGCCGTCAATTGTCCTGACTTTGCAATATTTAAAAACTTTTGACCTTGATAAGGATGGGATTCCCGAAAATTCCGGCGCACCAGACCAAACCTTTGATGATTGGCGTTTACAGGGAATTAGTGCCTATTGTGGTGGTTTGTGGATAGCGGCACTAGAAGCGACGCTTAAAATTGGGGCAATTCTTGGGGAAGATACGGCAATTTTTGCCAGTTGGTTACAGCAATCTCGCGCTATTTATCATGATACTCTCTGGAATGGAGAATATTATAATTTAGATAGTGGCAGTGGTTCCGATGTGGTGATGACTGACCAATTATGTGGTCAATTTTATGCCCGTTTATTGGCTTTACCGGATGTGGTAGAAAATCAATACACGCAATCAGCTTTAAGTAAGATTTATGAGGCTTGTTTTCTCAAGTTTTATGGGGGAAAATTTGGGGCAGCTAATGGTTTAAAACCCGATGGTACTCCCGAAAATCCCGAGGCTACTCATCCCTTGGAAGTTTGGGTAGGAATTAATTTTGGGTTGGTGGCTTTTTTACTACAAATGGGAATGGAAAAGCAAGGATGGCAAATTACGGAGGCGGTGGTGCAACAAATTTATGAAAATGGCTTACAATTTCGCACCCCAGAAGCAATAACGTCGGTGGGAACTTTTCGCGCCTGTCATTATTTACGCGCCATGGCTATCTGGTCCATCTATGGGGTTTTGACGGAATTTCAGGGCTAAGTTTTCTTTGCGACTAACACTAGGTCGCCTTTTATCAGTTTTAATGTAACAATGCCATTAATATACACAATTCTGGCTTTAAGTCAATAGCCTTTACAAAACTTCAAAAATTGCCTCACAAAAAAATGTCATCCCTAGGGGCTTTTTTTGGGGAATGGTATCAATACAGTCCCCTGATTGTCTCGTTTTTGCGTTGATTTGAGGCTTAACGCTTAGACTAAGCCCACAGCATACCACCACTATACCAGATTAAGAAATGTAGTCAACCCCGATTTACAGCCAAATTTGGGCAAATTCTGGGAAAGTTCAGATATTGTAACTTCCTTGTTACATTTAACTGATTGGCTAAAGTATTTAAATATTTTAATTATTTAATAATAAATAATATAGCGTTTCCTAAGCTAGTGAGGTACACCTATTTTTCTTCCCTTTTGCCTTTTGCCTCTTGCCTTTTGCCTAAAACCCATAACTTTTGTACCTCAGCAGACTGAAAAACGCTATAATTTATACTTATAATAATCCCTTCTCTCCACTTGCCACTCTTCCATACCTTTTAAACAGGATTTAGTATCATTAGCTTAAGGACTATAGAAGATTATGAGACTAGAAAAAGAAGATTTTGATTGGGCGGTACAAGAAAACCTAATTACTGCCAGCCAAGCTGAAAATTTATGGACGGCTTTTTTGTCCCGTTATCCCCAAGAAGATGAAGTTAATCGCCCTCGCTTTAATTTTGCTAATGTGGCCTATTATTTTGGGGCATTAATTGTTATCTCCGCCCTAGGGTGGTTTATGAACAAAGCTTGGGAGAGTTTCGGCGGTGCAGGCCTATTTTTTATTGCCCTGTTTTATGCAGTTTGTTTTATTTTTACGGGAAAAAATCTCTATTTTCGGCAAAATCTCAAAATACCTGGCGGCCTTTTATTTACCATGGCAGTGGCAATGACTCCCTTAGCAATCTACGGTTTACAACGCTGGACAGGATACTGGCAGGCCGGAGATCCTGGCATCTATCGAGATTTCCATACATGGATTAAAGGCAGTTGGTTTTTAATGGAATTAGGCACGATTATCGCAGGATTAATAACTTTGCGATTTGTTAAATTTCCTTTTTTAACTGCACCCATTGCCTTTAGTCTGTGGTATATATCAATGGACTTAACCCCTTTACTATTTGGAGAAAACGAATATACATGGAGACTGCGACTGTGGGTATCATTTTGGTTTGGAATTGTCTGTTTAATAACGGCCTATTTAATTGATGTACGTCAGCGTCGCAGTCGGGGCGATTTTGCTTTTTGGCTATACCTATTCGGATTAATTATGTTTTGGTTTAGTCTATCTTTCCTAATCGAGGATAATGAAGCGCAACGATTTTTGTACTGTCTAATTAACTTGGGATTGATGTTATTATCCATCCTGCTAAAAAGGAGATTATTTGTGGTTTTTGGAGGTATCGGAGTCTTTGCCTATCTTTCCTATCTTTCCTATCGTCTCTTTGCCGATTCAATTTTCTTTCCCTTTGCCCTAACCGCCCTAGGACTTAGTATTATCTATATGGGAGTTTTATATCAGCGTCATTACCAAACCTTGGCTAGATTTATTGAAAGTTATATTCCTCTCGAATGCCGCAATTTATTACCCAAAGATCGATAATTAGGAGAAATGGGGATATGGGGAAATGGGGATATGGGGAGATTCAACTAAAAAAAACCAAAAACCCAACACCATCTTTTTTACTTTTATGAAAATACTTATCGTTGATGATGAAAAAGAATTAACCGAACCCTTAGAACAAATTCTTGCTCAAGAAGGCTATGACGTTGATATTGCTAATAATGGTCGGACGGGGTTAGAATTGGCACGAGAGAATAATTATGACCTCTTAATTCTCGATTGGATGTTACCCCAGCAATCTGGATTACAAATCTGTCAATATTTACGCGATCAGGGGGACACCACTCCCGTTTTATTTCTAACCGCTAAGGATACCATAGACGATCGAGTGGCGGGATTAGATGCCGGTGCTGATGATTATTTAGTCAAACCCTTTCAACTGCGAGAATTATTAGCGAGAGTCCGCGCTTTATTGCGTCGTTCTCCCAATTTTGAAGCTAGTAATAGCAGTAAATTAAAATGCGCTGATTTAGAACTCGATAGCGAAAATCAAGTGGCCTATCGTCACGGTCGCACGATTAGTTTATCAGCAAAAGAAGTACAATTGTTAACTTTATTTATGACCCATACCGGGCAACTTCTCACCCATGAACAAATTTATCAGCATCTCTGGTCAGAAGGAGAGCAACCTAATAGTAATGTAGTTCCTGCCCTGATGCGCTTGCTGCGGCGTAAAATCGAAGTGGCCGGAGAAACACCTCTAATTAATACTGTCTATGGGAAAGGCTACCGTTTCGGGGAAAATTAGGGGATGCTGAAAGATAATAAGAATAGCAACTGATTACTGATTACTGATATATGTTATCCTGCCTACAAATTGAAAATTTTACCCTCATCGATCGCTTAGAACTAACTTTCGGCAGCGGATTAAATGTACTGACCGGTGAGACGGGGGCAGGAAAATCGATTATATTAGATGCGATCGATATTGTTCTCGGTGGTAAAGTCAATCATCGCGTCATCCGTCAGGGAAGCCAACAATCAACCCTAGAAGCAACTTTTTCTCTGACTCCAGAATTAATTGTTTGGCTAGAAAGTCAGGAAATTGACCTATTAGAGGATAATACTCTAACAATCAGCAGGGAATTAGTGATTACTAATAATTCCTTGCGTTCTCGTTCTCGGATTAACGGAGTCGTCGCTAATCGCCAACAAATGGCGCAAATAAGAGATTTGTTGGTAGAAATCACTGCCCAAGGTCAAACAGTCCAGTTAATGGACGCTAATCGACAGAGGGAATTATTAGATCTCTACGGGGGTGAGTCGCTGCTGCGGCAGCGGGAACAAGTAGCCACAGCCTACCTTAACTGGCAAGAAAGCAAGAATAGTTTAAATAATAGGTTGCAATCGGAACAAAATCGCCTACAGAGATTAGATTTACTAGAATATCAACTAAAAGAACTAGAATCAGCTAATTTAACTGACGCTGACGAGTTGGAACAGTTGGAACAGGAAAGAAACCGACTCTCCCACGCTGTCGATTTGCAAAATTCCAGCTATCAAGTCTATCAACTACTCTACCAAAATGATCGCGATCAACCCGCCGTCGCTGATTTGTTAGGAAAAGCTGAAAATATCTTGACAAATATGATGGTTTATGATAGCAGTTTAGAGCCAATTTTAGAGATGGTGCGATCGGCATTAAATCAGGTGGTGGAAGCGGGACAGGAAATCAACGTTTATGGGGATAGTCTAGAGGCAGATCCCGATAGATTGAACGAGATAGAAGAGAGAATTGTCCAACTTAAGCGCATTTGTCGCAAATATGGCCCAAGTTTAGCTGAAGCGATCGATTATTATCAGAAATTACAGCAGGAATTAGCGGAGTTGACGGGAGAAGGACAATCGATTGAGGAATTAGAAAAAATTTGTCAGCAACAGGAAAAAATCTATCGAGAAACTAGCACCCAGTTGACCTTTTTGCGACAAGAAACCGCTAGTCAACTAGAAAAACAATTGGTACAGGAATTAAAACCTTTAGCCATGGAAAAGGTGATTTTTGTCTGTCGGATTGCCCCGGGTAATCCTAGCAGTCTGGGAGTCGATCAAGTGGTATTTTATTTTAGTCCCAATCCAGGGGAAAAAATCCAACCTTTATCCAGTACCGCTTCCGGAGGAGAAATGAGTCGTTTTCTCCTAGGGTTAAAGTCCTGTTTTTCCCAATCTCAATCGGCAGCGGCAACCCTAATTTTTGATGAAATTGATGCGGGAGTATCGGGAAAAGTTGCCCAGTCAATTGCCGATAAATTAGATCAATTAGGTCAACAATATCAGGTTTTATGCGTCACTCATCAACCCTTAGTGGCTGCTTTAGCCGATCACCATTTCCGAGTTTATAAACAAATGATTGCTGAAGATAATCCCACCAATCTCTCGGAAATTCGCACGGTTGTCCGGGTTACTTCTCTCGATAATCGTCAGACGAGAAGGGAAGAATTGGCACAATTAACGGGAGGAAATTCGGCAGCGTCTGCCATCGCTTTTGCCGAGTCTTTATTGGATAAAGCGGCTGCCAAAAAACAGGAGGATTTAACCTTGAAATTGACTGATTAACCAACGTCCTACCTGACTTTGATCCTTGCTGCGCGCCTGTTGTAAAGCTGACTCTAAAACCGCCAGTTTTAAATTAGGTAAAACCTTTGATATATCAATTCTTTTGCTACCTAGATCGATTATTTCAAAAGCAAATATTTGGGGATAATCTACCTTAACACTCCAGTATTCACTCACTCCTAATTCTTCATGGAGTAAGCGTTTATTGCCTAGGTCATCATTAAGGGTAGATTTTGAGATTTCAATGACTAAATCTGGTGGGGGATACTGATTTAAATCAATAATTGAAGTACCGTAGGGAATTAGATTAGCTTTGTCAGCAAAATAATAAGATATATCCGGTTGGACTTCTCGATAACCAGACTTGCGAAAACTGCAATTATCTTTGGCACTAAAGGCCAGATTTTTTAGGGTAGCATAGAGACTAACAGCGAAGATCAAAATAGCATGATCGCTGGCATGATCGTTACCAATAGGAGTCATTTCTAATCGATAATAGCCATTGTAATAATAACTTTTCCCTTGATTTTCTGGGAAGTTTTTAATTGCTGCTAAGTATTCTTCCCAACTACCTCTAATCCATAAGTCAGTCATCCCCCTATTTTCTAGCTGTTGCATAGTTATCCGATCCCGCTTTGAACTTTTTCTCTGATTATAGCAACTATTGATCAAATCAGAACCAGGAAACTGAGCAAGTATTAATGATAGAATAGATTAATCGAGTAAAAATTAGCCCAATTATGACCACAACTTATGATTATATAATTATCGGTGGTGGTATCACCGGTTCCGCCTTAAGCTATGAACTAGCTAACCTAGGCAGTCGAGTCCTCTTATTAGAAAAAGAAACCCATCCCCTCAACGCCACTTTCTACAGTTACGGTGGTTTAGCCTATTGGTCGGCCACCACAGAAATCCAGAGAAAATTATATCAAGAAGGTCGAGAAATTCAGCGCAATTTATCCCAGGAATTGGGCATAGATAACGAATACCGGGACATAGACTTAATTCTCACCGTTAACCCCGAAGATGACCCAGCTACTGTGGCCGAAAAATTTGCTATCTTTACTATTACCCCCGAAATTCTCGATCCGCAGGCAGCGATCGCTTTAGAACCCCTATTAAATCCCGCAGCTATCTCCGGAGTTTTACGACTGCCCCACGGTCACATTAACGCCGAAAAAACTAATTTTGCCTATCAACAAGCTTTTCTGCGTCTGGGAGGCACGATTATTCGGGAAGCTGTCATCGAATTAATTGAAACTGCATCGAGAATTACTGGCGTAAAAACTCCTAAAAATAATTATTCTGCCGGGGAAACTATCGTCTGTGCTGGGGGATTAACCAGGTCTTTACTGCAAAAATCCGGTATTGCTGCTCCCGTCTATTTTACCCATGCCCAGGTGATCAAAATTCCCCCCAGCGAGATAAAATTAAACACCCTAGTTATGCCTGCAATTGCTGCCAGATTGCTATTAGAGCAAAAAATCACCCAACTAGAAAATCAGGGCATTTGGCAAAGAGAAACCCCAGAAATAATTGCCAGTGTTTTAGAAACGGGGGCGGTACAATTCCGGGATCAAAGCCTTTATCTAGGGCAAATTAGCGCCATTATCACCGATCCTGGCGCGATTTTAAACCCTCTGGCCGGGGAAAAAGCAATACGGGCCGCCGTGGGGACATTGCTGCCCCCCTTGGCCTCTCTCCCCGGCAGCTGTCATCATTGCCTAGTGGCCTTTGCCCCCTCGGGACGGCCCCTAGTGGGAGCGATCGCCGATAAAGTGGGATTGCAGGTATTTTCTGGTTTTACCAGTACACTTGTATCTGCTCCGCCCCTGGCCCGACGTTTTGCGCATCATCTGCTGGGGGAAAATGACGAAATAATTACAAAAGTCAAAAGAGAAATTAACTGATGATTGCCATTAATCCTAATCGACTTTTTCCAACTGCCAAAGAATTTGGTTTCCCTCCCGTCTGACCCGGGAGATTACCCAATTTCGCCACGGCCAATGGTCGCCTCGACTGGTAACGGCACCTGGATTAATATCCATTAAATCGGCTACTTCGGCGCTGGTAATCAAATAACCGCGATTGGCCACTTCATCGGCAATGCGTAGGGTTTCGATGAGATTTCTTAGCTGGTCAACTCTTTCTCCCCGGGGTAATTGGATTTCATCGCCAGCGCTATTAGGTGGTTCATTCATAGTTAGGGTCTGGTCAAAGTTTATTAACAATTAAAAATTGTCGGTTGAGGCAAACAAGCAAGCTTCCCCTATCGTTATTCTATCGATTCTATCAATAATAGTTCCCATCAAAACAGTCCTAAGCTGTTCGTAATTTAAATTGCTTGTTGAGACGAGGCAAGAGGCACTCTTGCAAAAGGCAACAGTAAAGGGATTGGGGGCGGTTCGGCTAATCTAAGAGTAAGCGGTTTAAATGCGTCTTAGCTTATCTCCTCGAGTCTTACCGTCACATCTTTACTAAAACCCCAAAAACCCCTTGACAAAAAACACAGAATATAGTATGTAAATCAGGGAAAGTGGTTAGCGGTCACTGATAACTGATCACTGATAACTGATAACTGAAAATAACTGCTATAAAATTGGACTAGCCTTTTTCCCCAGAAAAAAATTCCCCATCCATGACCTTAATCCTCTACAACACCCTCAGTCGTCGCGAAGAACCCTTTACCCCCCTCATCCCCGGTATTGTCTCCATGTATTGCTGCGGCATTACCGTCTATGATTATTGCCATTTGGGTCATGCGCGTACCTGTGTGGTTTGGGATGTGGTGCGGCGTTATTTGGAGTATCTCGGTTATAAAGTGCGCTATATTCAGAATTTTACCGATATTGACGATAAAATTCTCAATCGGGCTAAAAATGAACATACCACCATGGCAGCCGTGGCCGAGAAATTTATCCAGGCCTACTTTGAGGATATGGCAAAATTAGGAGTCAGACCGGCGGACGCTTATCCCCGGGCCACTCATACCCTCGACGGTATCAAGCGCCTAGTCTATGAATTAGAACAAAAAGGCTACGCTTACCCCAGCGATGGCGATGTTTACTATTCCGTCCGTCGTTTTTCTGATTATGGCAAACTATCAGGGCGAAAACTCGATGATCTGCAAGCCGGGGCCAGCGGCCGGGTAGAAACCGACGACCCGGAAGCAATTAAAAAACAAGACCCCTTTGATTTTGCCCTCTGGAAGGGGGCAAAACCGGGGGAACCTAGTTGGGATTCTCCCTGGGGCCAAGGTCGTCCGGGGTGGCATATTGAATGTTCGGCCATGGTCAAAGAACAATTGGGAGAAACTATCGATATTCATGTGGGGGGAAGTGATCTAATTTTTCCCCACCACGAAAACGAAATTGCCCAAAGTGAAGCGGCTACGGGTAAACCTCTGGCCCACTATTGGTTACATAATGGCATGGTTAAGGTGGCCGGGGAAAAAATGTCGAAATCCCTCGGTAATTTCATCACTATTCGCGAGTTATTGGCAAAATATGACCCCTTAGCCGTGAGATTATTAATTTTAGGCGCCCAATACCGCAAACCGATCGATTTTTCCGATGAGGGATTGCAGGCGGCCACTAATGGCTGGCATACTTTACAAGAGGGTTTATCCTTTGGTTATAAGCATCTTCAGCCAGATAATCCCGGAATTACTGACCAAGAGCTAGAAAATCGCTTTCAAGAGGCGGTAAATCACGATTTTAACTTTGCCGGTGGTTTAGCGGTGTTATTTGAAATCGCTAAGGAATTACGCAAGGAGGGTAATAATTTAACCCATGCGGGTAAGACGGACAGCAATCTGGCCCAATTAGCGGTAAAATGGCATACTTTGGTGAAATTGTCTAGGGTTTTGGGCTTAGAAATTGCCGCCGACCAGGGAGAAACCCCTGTTTCTGGGGGAATTAGTGCAGCGGATATCGAAAATCTAATCCAACAACGGACAGAGGCGAAAAAAGCGAAAAATTACGCCGAAAGCGATCGCATTCGCGCGGAATTAAAAGCCCAAGGCATTACTTTAATCGACCAACCCGGGGGAGTGACTAAATGGTTAAGAGAGGGAGACTAGAAATTCTTTGACCACTTCCTCCACCCTACGATTGCGGCCATCCACCTGATAGTTTAATTTCTGCATAGTGCTGGAGGTAATTTTGCCGGTGAGTTTGGCTAAAACCCGTCGCAATTGGGGATATTTTTGCAGACTATCCCGGTTAAAAATCGGCACCGCTTCGTAGGGAGGAAAATAGCGTTGATCATCTTCTAGGATGACTAAATCTAGCACGGGAATTAAACCATCGGTGGAATTTCCCGCCACTAAATCCACTTGTTTTTCGGCTAAAGCGCGGTACATTAACCCTAAATCCATCACTTTCGGGGGTCGGGCAAAAGTTAGGCCATAGGTCTTCGCTAATCCCTTGTAACCGTCTTCCCTTTCCAAAAATTCATAACCAAAACCCGCTTGCCAATTGGGAGTATATTTAGCCACCTGCGAGAGAGTTTTAAGATTGTATTTACTGGCGGTTTCTCCCCGGATAACAATGGCGAAATTATTCTCGAATCCTAAACTGGGAAACACTTCTAGATTAAATTTTTCTGGATAAATCTCTTGCAGCTTTTCAGAGACTAATCGGGCATCGTTAAGGGGTTTTTCCTGCAAAATTCCCGTGAAAGCCGTGCCAGAATACTCCACATAACCATCGATTTTACCCGCTTTCACCGCTTGATGACAGATCAGAGTACCACCGAGATTAAATTGACGATCAACCCGTAAATTCGTCTCTTTTTCGATTTCCTGTGCTAAAATTTCCCCTAAAATCACCTGTTCGGTAAAATTTTTGGAACCGATCACCACGGTGCCGGGGGATGAATGGAAAATTTGAGTCAAGAGGAAAGATAGCAGGGCCAAGCCGATTAAACCTAAGCCCCATTGCCATTTAGAGGGCTTTTTCGGGCGTTGCGAAGGGGAAAAGGCCTTTTCTAGCCAACCGAGACTCCAATCGGCAACAAGGGCTAAAAAAGCTGCAGGAATTGCCCCCGCCAAAATTAACTGATTATTTACCGTGGCAATACCGCGAAAAATAAACACTCCCAAACCACCGCCACCGATGGCAGCTGCGATCGTGGCCACACCGATAGCAATCACCGTCGCAATTCTCACTCCTGCCAAAATTGTCGCCCTAGCGAGGGGTAATTCGATATAGCGCAGGATTTGTCCGTCGGTCATACCTAGGGATAATCCGGCTAATTTTAATTCGGGATCAACTTTTTTGATGCCCAGATAGGTATTTAAAACAATTGGCAGTAAGGTATAGAGAGTTAGGGCAACAATAGCGGGAATTTTGCCGATTCCTCCCAAAAAAGGCACGGAAATTAAAAAACCAAATAGGGCTAAACTGGGGATAGTCTGTAGGGTGTTAACGATCGCTATAATCGGTTGAGCGAGAATAGCTTGACGACTAATTAAAATACCTAGAGGAATCCCGATTAAGCTACCCATAGCCATGGCTATTCCCGTCAAGAAAAGATGCTCTCCAGTGCGAAAAGCGATTTCCCCCGCATAATCTAGCCAAAAACTATCCATAAACTTCTCTTAAAGCGGATGCTTCATCCTATTGTATAGAATAAATAGTATCTATTAGTTCCAGTCTTGATTTAAAGATTCTATCACCATCTTGACATTATTTACTCCCTAAAGACCAATGACTAACAAATTTAATCTTCGGGCTAAAACTTTTGCCGATTGGGCTTATATCGGTATTGATAAACATTTTCATAAAGTTCTTAAACACGAAGCTGGGGTTTTACTCGATCAGGATCCGGAAGAATTACATCAAATTCGTGTGGGAATGCGTCGTCTTCGCAGTACCTTAACCGGTTTTGCTCCCGCTTTAACCATGCCGAAATATGCCGATCAAAAACGGGTGGGTAATCTGGGCAGAATTTTAGGAGAATTGCGGGATTTAGATGTGTTAAAAGAGGCTTTTATCGCTCATTATCAGCCAATTTTACCCCCGAAAGAACAGGAAATACTAAAGAAAGTTTTACAAGTTCTGGAAAGCCGAAGAAAGAAGGCTTTTGCTAAGGTAGAAAAACTCTTAAAGTCCGACAAATTTATCAATTTTAAGGCAGATTTTGCCAGTTGGTTGGATAATCCCACCTATCAACCGATGGGAAAATTAGATATTGCCACAGTTTTACCGGACTTATTATTACCGCAAGCGAGTCGATTTTTACTCCATGAAGGCTGGTTAGTTGGGGTAAATTTAGAGGAAGATCAAAAAGTAAGAGAGTTTTCTAGTCAAGAAATTGATGACTTATTGGAAAAAGAAGGATTATTACTGCACGATCTCCGGAAAGAGGCCAAGCGTTCCCGCTATAATATGGAGTTATTCCCTCAGTTTTATGGCGACAAATATAAAGAGTATCTAGAAGATATTAAAAACCTTCAAGGTATTCTCGGAGAAATGCAGGATTGTTGTGTTCTCTCGGATTTTCTTAGCCAAATTTTCCCCAATTGTCTTGCCAAGGAAATGCCCACTTTACTAGAAATTTTTCAAAATATCCGTCACCAAAAATGGCAAGAATGGCAACCGCTACAAAAGAAATTTCTTGACGCTGACACCAGAAAAAGTCTGCACCAGACAATTTTACAGCCTATTTTTCGTCCAAATAGTGTAGAATTAGAAACTAATCCAGAATCCTGAGATTAGGAACCGATGAATTTTTTTCAAAAGTTAAACCACGCCATTAGTCAAAACCAGACTCTACTTGTCCTCGGTTTGGATGCTAACCCCGAAATGATGCCCTCCACCCCGGGAGAATTAATCGTTAATTTAGAACAGTGGCTCAAGTTTATTATCGATGAAACCGCTCCTTTTGTCTGTGCCTACAAACCAACTTTAGGCTTTTATCAAGCTTTGGGAGCAGCGGGGTTAGAATTATTACAGCGAATTTTGACGGCAATTCCCGCTCATATCCCGGTAATTTTGGATGCTAAACACGGTGATATTAATACCAGCAGTATTTTAGCCGAGACTATCTTTAAAACTTGGCAGGTGGACGCGGTTACTCTCAATCCCTACTCCGGACAGGATCACGTTGCTCCTTTTTTAGTTTACCCCGATCATGGCGCTTTTATCCTCTGTCATACTTCCAATCAAGGCGCGATTAATCTGCAAGAATTTCCCAGTCGCGACAATCCTTTTTATCTGCAAGTTGTCAAAGAAGCTTGCAGCTGGGGAACTCCCGAACAAGTATTTTTAGAAGTGGGAACTACTCAACCAGAGATTTTGACCAAGATTCGCAATTTTGCCCCCGAAAGATTGATTTTATTACGCAGTATTTGGGAAGACAAAAGTAAATTCTCCGAGTTAATTACTGTGGGTTTAAATAGTCATGGCGAGGGTTTATTAATTCCTGTACCCCAAGACTTTTTATCTCAACCAGATTTGGGGTCAAAAGTCAAGGATTTACGCGAGGAAGTCAATAAAATTAAACAAAATCACCAGCAAGAATCGAGCCAAGATGATACTTGGACTGCTAACGTTTGTCTTTTAAAACAACATCCTCATCAGGATTTAATTCTACAATTATTTGATATTGGTTGCTTGATGTTTGGCGATTATGTGCAAGCATCAGGAGAAACTTTTTCCTATTATATCGATCTGAGAAAAATTATCTCTAATCCTAACATTTTTCAGCAGGTAATTGAAGCCTATGGAGAAATATTAAAAACCTTGACATTTGACCGCATTGCTGGTATTCCCTACGGTTCTTTACCCACAGCTACGGGTTTATCTTTATTATTAAATCATCCGATGATTTTCCCCCGCAAAGAAGTAAAAGCTCACGGCACAAGAAGAGTAATTGAAGGTAATTTTCAAGTGGGGGAAACGGTGGTAGTGGTGGACGATATTTTAATTTCTGGTAAAAGTGCGATCGAGGGGGCAGAAAAGATTAAATCGGCGGGATTATTAGTTAATGATATCGTGGTTTTTATCGACCATGGTGGCCCGGTTAAAGATAAACTTCGTAGCCATGGTTATCAACCTTATTCGGTTTTAACCCTAGCAGAAATTACCGATACTCTCTACGAAGCGGGAAGACTGACAGAAGCAGAATATAGCTGTTTTTTAAATCGCTCCCATTGATATTTAGCCATCAGCCTTGAGTCAGTTATCAGTTACCAGTTATCAGTAGGAAAATAGAATATTAAGTGAGCAGTATTACGGCCTTTATCCTCAAGAGGAAGTTTAACTTAATTCGGTATTCATCCTGACTCCCAAAAACGAAAGCTTGCTATCTCAGCCTTAAGATAACTGCCATAAGTAGCAGCCTTATGCTGTTTTTTCACTGTTTACTGATCACTGATCACTGATTACCGCTCTCTTATTCTTTGTGTGATAAGTTTAACTTATATAGTAGTGATCGATCTCTGTGTCCTTTGTGTCTTTGTGGTTCGTTCCACTCACTGCCCCAAGAGTGTATCTTAGAATACATTTTCCCCACCAAACCGGAGAGAGCCTGATTACTGATTACTGATCACTGAAAATTGTTAAGAAACTTGACTGCGTAAGACCTTTAGGGTATTCAGGAGCTTGCTTTCTTCTTTTTCCTCAAAAATAGTTAAATCTTTCGGTTTACAACGTTTTATATCCAATTTAATCCCCTGCGCTCCTTCTGTTTTCAAATCTTCTTCGTAACCAGCTTGAGCGACTTCAGCCTCGTCTTTAGCGAGAAAAGGACCGAAATAATAAGTACATCTGGGATAGTCGGTTTTAATCTCGACCCAGTAGGCTAATCCGAACATTTCCAGTAAGCTAATCAAAAATTCTTTCATTTCGTTCCCCATCTAAATCTACTCTGGTGGTTTTGTTACGTTTGTTTACATTTCGCAAACTTCCTTCCTATTTTATTTATACTTTTTCCTTTTGGCTATTGGGAGTGTCGAAAAATACAGATTTTCAGTCGGGGGAATTTTGCCAGCGTTGACGGTAAACCTCGTAAAGAGCCATAGCCGCCGCCACCGAAGCATTGAGACTGGGGGTTTTGCCTGCCAAGGGGATAGATACCAACTCATCGCAGGACTTTTGGGTTAGCAGACTCAAACCTTCTCCCTCCGAACCTACCACCAATCCTATCGCACCTGTTAAATTAATTGTGTGTAAGGATTTACCACTTTTTGCCGCCGTACCGTAGAGCCAAAAACCGGCCGATTTTAATTCCTCTAAAGCACGATTGAGATTAACCACCCTAGCGACGGGTAAATATTCCAAGGCCCCCGCTGCCACTTTCATCACCGTCGATGTCACCCCAGCGGCGCGACGTTGGGGAATAACTACCCCCTGACAACCCATAGCTTCGGCGGTGCGAATAATTGCTCCAAGGTTATGGGGATCCGTAATCCCTTCAGCGATAACAATCACGGGGTGGCGACTTTTGCCCTTAGCTTTTTCGATCAGATCGGCTAATTCGATATACTCATAGGGAGACATCTGGGCGGCGATCCCCTGATGATTGGCTTTATTGGTAATCTGATCGAGACGCAGATCGTCCACCTCATCAATTACCGTGCCGTTGGCCTTGGCTTTTTCTAAGAGGGTATGATAACGGGGATCATAACGGAGTCGATTGACTACCCAAATCCGATTAAGTTGGCGCTCCTCCTCCATGGCCGTTAAAACCACCCGGCGCCCGTAGAGCAGATCATCAGTTTCCTGGTTTTCTGGAGTTACTGCCGGGGATTTAGCCAGAATTGGCCCAGTTTTTGACTGGGAAGGCCGGCGAAAATTACGATTATCGGACTTGCTACGAAATGGTCGATCGCTCATGATTGCATGGATTAATAGTAGAGGGCTATAATTCTAGTTTTTCTAATAGTTGATGTAATCTTGAGGGGTCTTGTAGATAAAGATAGCCGAACAGGGTTTCTAAACTGCTGGCCTGCTGATAGACTTGGGCTGTCAGACGACGGCGTTTTCCCGTGACGGCATTGCGTCCCCGGCGCAGAATTTCTTTTTCTTGGTCTGTCAGATAGGGCTGCAGTTGTGCTAAATCTAAAGCCTGTTGTTCGGCCCTGACTTTGCTTACCACCTGAGCGTGATAGTCTCCCAGACGCTGGGGCGGCAGTAAGTAATAAGTGCGGATGTATAATTCATAAACAGCATCCCCCAGATAGGCCAGAGAAGCGGGCGATAATCGGTCAAGACCCTCTAGGATTGGTGAACCCTGGCCACTGACCTGTAAGCGAATTTGTTCGAGAGGAGATTCCACGATTTACGCTTTTTCTAGATATTCGATCGCCGCTTCTAGGGTGGGTTGCAGGGAAAAAAACTTCTCCAATCGCACCAGTTTTACGGTTTGAGTCACCCGGGGATTGGTAACAATTTGTAAACTGCCCCCTTCAGTTTTGGCCTTTTTCACCAATTTTACTAGGGCCCCTAAACCCGAGCTATCGATAAAATCAATCTGAGCGAGGCTAATAATCACATCCTTAGGACCTTCGTCCACATAGCCTTCGATCACCTTACAAAAAGTCGGTTCGGAAAAGGCATCTAAAAGACCCGTCAAACGGAAAATTTGGTACTTATCTCTGACCTCGCGCGTGCCTCGCAAGCTGACGGTCAAGTTAATTGCTTCTGGAATAATCGCCTCCTAGCCCTAGGGCTGTAAAAATCAAAACCCTAGTATATCCTAAAAATTTACGACCGATCCTTTTTTGCTTGCCGCATTAAATCGACAAATTTGGCAAACAGATAATCGGCATCGTGGGGGCCGGGACTGGCCTCGGGGTGGTATTGTACCGAGAAAAAGGGCAGAGACTTGTGTTTTAAACCCGCTACGGTGCGATCATTGAGGTTGAGATGGGTAATCTCCACTTGCGGATTTAAAGATGCCTCCTGCACGGCAAAACCGTGATTCTGACTGGTAATTTCCACCTGTTGCTGGAGTCCACAGGGTTGATTTAAGCCGCGATGACCAAATTTCAGTTTAAAGGTTTCTGCTCCTAGGGATAGGCCTAAAATTTGATGACCCATACAGATGCCAAAAGTGGGTTTTTCCCCTTGTAAAAGTTCCTTGGCTAGGGCAATCCCTTCGCTGACAGCCGCCGGATCTCCCGGTCCGTTAGAAAAGAAAATACCATCGGGATTATAGGCGGCGATTTTTTCCGGGGGAGTGTCGGCGGGAACCACGATCACCCGACAACCGTAGCTGGCTAAACGCCGGAGAATATTGCGTTTGATGCCAAAATCGATCGCCACTACCGTTAACGGTTCTTGATCGCTATCAATTGACGCAAATTCCCAGGCGGACGGGGTAGGAGTCGTCCATTCGTACACTTCTTTGGTGGTTACTTCCTTAACGAGATTTAACCCAGCCATACTAGGGGCTGCCTGCACCAGGCGCAGTAAATCATGATAATCGAGTATTTCTGTCGAAATTGCCCCATTCATCGCCCCAAACGAGCGAATTTTGCGGGTCAGGGACCGGGTATCGATGCCGTAGATGCCAATAACATGATGAGCGGCCAGATAATCCGGTAGGGATTGGCTAGAACGCCAATTACTGGGCCGGTGGCAGATATTTTTGGCGATCGCTCCTTTGACCTGGGGACGAATTGACTCCTCATCCTCGGGGTTAACCCCCGTATTTCCCAATTCCGGATAGGTAAAAGTGACGATTTGACCAGCATAACTGGGATCGGTGAGGACTTCCTGATAACCGGTCATTCCCGTGTTAAAGACAACTTCGCCGACGGTGGTTCCCTTGGCTCCGAAGGAATAACCCTCGTAAACTGTACCATCGGCTAGAACTAATAAGGCTTTTTGACTAGCAGCACTTGATATCATCGTCAATTTTTTAATCTTGAGTAGTGGTGAGAAACAGAAGTCAAGGATAGACTAGAACAGGGACTAGAAAACGAATTGCTTAGTTTTAATTGGCTAGAGCGTTTTATGATTAAGAGTACGTCCGCTCAAAGACAACAGCTTCCCCTGACTAGCCATCGGCAAGATACTATCGCTTAAAAAATAACTATATAAGTAATATGAGTCCAAGAAAACTGACTGATGCCACGAAAAAAGAAATTCTTAAGCTTTATCGGGAAACGGAGGCCACCACTTCCACGTTAGCCGAGCGTTATGGCGTGAGTAGTTCTACGGTCAGTCGTTTTCTCAAAAATTCTTTTTCTAGCGAGGAATACGAGCAATTAATCCAGAAAAAACGCTTGGCCCGTAGTCCTCGTGGCCTCGAGGAGGAGGAAGCAGCGGATTTACCGGAAAAAGCGATCGAGGTGATTAGTGTTCGGGCAGCGCGCATCGAAGCTAAGGATGAGCAGGATTTTGAGCAACCGATCGCTTCTGTGCAACAATTAACCCTGTTAATGGATACCTCTTACCCGCCAGAAGGAGATAATTCAGAAGATATAGAAATTAATAGCGATAAGACCCTAGAAACCGCTAATTTAACCGAGTTTTTCGTCGAAGCTATCGAGGCAGAGGAGGAGGAAGAGGAGCTTGACGAGGATTGGGATGAAGACGAGGAGGAAGATGAGGAGGAAGATGAGGAGGAGGAGGAACTAGCGGGGAGCTATTTAGGCCCGACTATCGTTAAAACCGCCCAATTACAGATATTACCCCTCTCGGCGGCGGCTTTTCCCAAAACCTGTTACTTGGTGATTGATCGCGCTGCCGAATTGATCACCCGTCCCCTCAAGGATTTTGCCGAATTGGGTAAGGTTCCCCCTCAGGAAATCCAGCAGCGCACTCTCCCCATCTTTGAAAGTCATCGCATCGCTCGTCGTTTCTCCAAGCGCAAGGAAAAAGTGATTAAAGTTCCCGACGGTCGCCTGATCGAAAAAGCTCACGCTCAACTGGAAGCTAAAGGGATCACCCGTCTGCTCATGGATGGTCGTATCTACGCTTTAGAGTAGGCAATTAGGGGGGTTAGCAGGGTGTGGGGTGTGGGGTGTGGGGTGTGGGGAGACCACTTCGTGCGCGACGTTCGGACGTTCGGCGAAGCTCAGTCGAGCCGCGATGCTCAGTCGAGCCGTTGCGGGGGGAGCAGGGAGAATAAATAAAAATAATCCTCCTGACTCCTGACTCCTGAATACTGTCTTCTAACCCCACCAAAAAACTTTTTACCGCAAACCCTAAATATAATCGAGTTTGAACAATAGATAAGTTTTTTAACAAGAGTAGTTTCAGATACTAATTAGCCGATGGACTGGGGTAGAATTGGGGAAACCAGTCAAACTGTTTTAGCCAAGCTGTTTAACTATGATCAAAATTAACTTGCTGTTCGGGTTATCTTCTCTTAAAAAATCGATAAAAAACTTTACATAAACTCAAAAGAGAGACTGATAAATTTGTCATCTAAAAGCTGATTTAGTTATCGGACAAAGTTTTTAGGTGCTTTTGTTGATTACTTCTTAACCACCATCTTAAAGTAGAAGAAGGGAGATGAAAGTTAATCAGTTACTAAGACTCTACGAACAAGGAGAGCGGGATTTTTTAGGCATTGACTTGATGAGTCTAGACCTACAACAAGTGACTCTGATTGCTGTCAATTTTGCAACGGCCAATTTGCGCGGAACTAATTTGAGTCGCTCTTTTCTGACTAAATCAAATCTGCGGGGAGCGAGTTTAAATTGGGCGAATTTAACCTATGCCAAATTAAGTCAAGCGCAATTAGTAGAAGCGGACTTAACCAAAGCCAATCTCACTGGGGCTTTTATGGTCCAAGCAAATCTGCGTAACTCGCGATTAAGTGGGGCAGATCTTTCCCATGCTAATCTCCGGGGAGCGAATTTATGCGGGGCGAATTTATGCGGGGCGAATTTATACTTAGTTAATCTCCTGGAGGCAACCCTAGATAAAGTTAATCTCAATTGGGCTAATTTGCAACAAGCGCGGTTAAGTGGGGCTAAATGTCGTCAGATTTCTGCAAGGGAAGCCAATTTTAGCGGCTCTTTTCTTAAAGAGGTGGACTTTCAGGGGGCCAATTTAGAAAGGGCTAATTTTAGCGAGGCACGTCTGACGGGTAGTGATCTACGCGGGGCTAATTTAGCGGGTGCTAATCTAGCGGGAGCGCGTTTACAAGAGGTAAATCTACAGGGAGCGGACTTGAGGGGTGCTAACTTGACGGAGACTTGTTTTGAGAGTGTCACCGGTTGGACAGAAATCGTCCAAGAAGATGATATTTTCCCCGTAGACTGGTTTCAGCCCCGTTTTGCCACTTAAAAGTCAATATATCGGCCGAAAGCCTCTCCTTTTCTTCTCAATTAACGATTAGCTGGACTGGTTAATCTTTGGTTAGGAATAGGAATTTGGGGAGCATTATTCGGCTCATCCTCGAAGGGTAAAGCAGGGGGAGGAGGAGGAGTGGTAGCGGTGGGAGAGGGCGCTGGAGATGGACTGGGATTAACGGCAGCGGGGGGACTTTTCGGGGTGACGACGGGTGCGGGAGAGCTAAAACCGAGGATATCTTTGCCAAAGGGAAAAACATTCGTCCAGCGTTGAATATTGGGGTTGCCAAACCAATCTTGACGGGACACCTTCACCGCCAGGAGAGGTGCGATCGCACCTGATTTCTCGGCCGTTATTAATAAATCAATTTTATTAAGACCCTGTTGTTGATTAAAACGACTGATGATAGTTTTCTCTGCTAATTGCGATGCTCTAGTCAATAATCCTTCGTAGGATTCTCCCTGTTTAACTCTGATGGGAAGATTAACAGTGGATTGAGCAAAAACCACATCAACGGCGATAATTCCCGTCAGCAGCGTTAAAACAGTAATAGACTTGTACATAGGACAGATGGTTAAACAGGTGCTCCCTGGCTAGGGTCGGGATCTTCCCTGTGAGGGTTCCCTGATCGCCTTCTTAAATTACCATGAGCGATCTCTGGCCACAACTGAAAAATTTCCAGTAGCCAAATCGTGCTTGGCTCCTAGCAATAGAATTCCGCCCACGCTAACCTGAGAGTAGAGCGTGGGGTTTCTCGACTACTCACCCTAATTTCGGTAAACCCATACTATAGTTCTGGACTCTGGCATTGAGATTATAGCTAATTTCGCCTTTTTGCAGGAGAGAACGGATAAAATGTTCTAGATCTGAACCGATGCGACGGAGATTATATTCGCTCAATTCTTCCCCATTGTAGGATTCTACCAATTCATCAAACTTACTATAAACCTTATTGAGAGCCACTTCTTCCCAATTAAATTCATTATCGGGATCCACATCAAGAGTCAAGACATTGTTACTCTCGATCAATTGATTATTTTTTACTTCAGCCGTATAAATGCGAATATGACGGGTCGTGGATTTTAACAGCATGGAATCTTCAGGGTAAGTTAGACGCTATCTCTAAGATTTTGCCATGATTTGCGGCAATGGGGAAATGGGGAGATGGGGAAGCTGTCTCATCACCCTGTCTCCTGTCTGCCTAACAATGTTTACGGATCGAGCAGAAACGTGATACTATGATAGATTGCAGTGTTTAAGCAGAGATCACGAGTCCTATGGCCTTAACCCAGACCAAAAAACAAGAACTAATCGGCCAATATCAGGCCCACGAAACCGATACAGGATCATCGGAGTTACAGGTAGCTTTCTTAACCGAGAGAATCAACCAACTGACCGAACACCTGAAAGCTAACCCGAAAGACCACGCTTCCCGCCGGGGATTACTCCAGATGATCGGTCGTCGTCGGGGACTGTTAACCTATATTCAGAAGAAAGATCAACAACGTTATCAAACCCTGATTGGTCGTCTCGGAATTCGCCGTTAAGCTTACCCCCCTTGCATCCCTACCATGGCCTCTGAATCGAAATCGACGGAGAAAAAACAGCGTCTCCCCTTTGAGCCGCGCCAAAATAAGCGAAAAACCCCGAAAATTGCCCCTAGTCCCGTGCCACCGCCGCTAAAAAATCGCTCCGAGGAAACCAGCTTAAAGGCAATTCCGCAAGTGGTCAGTCAACGGATGGCCAAACGGATGGCGGTATTTTGTGGCATTCCGACAGTATTGGGGATAACTTCCTTTTTTGGCTTCTACTGGATTATTAGCCACAATCTTCTCGAAATCCCTTCCTACGTCGCCATGCTCGTCAGTTTAAGCCTGTTTGGTCTAGGTTTTATCGGTCTGAGTTATGGCATCTTCTCCGCTTCTTGGGATGAGGATCGGGTGGGGGACTGGCTAGGATGGCAAGAATTTCAAGCCAATTTTAGCAGAACGATCGCCGCTTGGCGGTCCGGCAAAAAAGAACTGGAAGAAAAATAGATAACCTCTAGAAATCGTCAACAATAGAGATTAAAGGAAACAATAAAAGGTTAATGCCATGATTGTTGTCATGAAAGTTGGTTCCCCGGAAATTGAAATCGAGCGCGTCGGTGCCGAATTCGAGGCATGGGGATTAAGTCCCGAGAAAATCGTCGGTAAGCATAAAGTTGTCATCGGTTTAGTCGGAGAAACCAGGGAATTAGACCCCCTACAAATCCAAGAATTAAGCCCTTGGATCGAAACCGTCCTGCGAGTCGAACAACCCTTCAAACGCGCCTGTTTAGAATACCGTCACGGGGAATACAGCGAGGTTTTAGTCCCCACTCCTAACGGTGTTATCCCCATCGGCAGAAATCATCCCGTTAGCATTGTCGCCGGCCCCTGTTCGGTAGAAAATGAAGCCATGATCGTGGAAACTGCCAAACGAGTAGCGGCAGCCGGGGCGCAATTCCTCCGGGGTGGTGCCTACAAACCCCGCACTTCTCCCTATGCTTTCCAAGGTCACGGGGAAAGTGCTTTAGAATTACTAGCGGCGGCTAGAGATGCCAGTGGTTTGGGTATTATCACGGAAGTAATGGACGCAGCGGATCTCGATAAAATTGTCGAAATAGCCGATGTGGTGCAAGTGGGAGCCCGCAATATGCAGAATTTTTCCCTCTTGAAAAAAGTTGGGGCGCAACCGAAACCGGTCCTACTCAAGCGCGGCATGGCGGCCACTATTGAAGATTGGTTGATGGCGGCAGAATATATCCTCGCGGCAGGAAATAGCAATGTTATTCTCTGCGAACGCGGTATCCGCACCTTTGACAGTAAATATACTCGTAATACCCTAGATTTATCCTGTATTCCCGTTTTAAGAACTTTAACTCACCTGCCGATCATGATCGATCCTAGCCACGGTACGGGTAAATGGGAATATGTACCGACCATGGCCATGGCTTCCCTAGCAGCTGGGGCCGATTCCTTGATGATTGAGGTACATCCTAACCCGGCGAAGGCCTTGTCCGATGGGCCGCAATCCTTGACTCCAGACCGGTTCGATCGATTAACTCAGGAGTTAGCGGTCATTGGTAAGGCGATCGGGCGTTGGCCCCAGGTTCCGGCACTGGTTTAATAAGATGGTCAGGGGGTGAGTCAACCCCCTTTTTTGGGCATAAATTTCGCTTTTCGGGGCAGTTATGGTGACAGTTCCTCTGGAGTTAAATACTGAGCAAATTAGGGGTGAGAAACGGGTAGTTTTTTATCATCTCAGTTGGTTATCCTATCAGCAAATTTTACAGGCAATAGGAGAAAATAATCGCGCCCATTTATTTTATGATCGTGGCACTTTAGAGATTACTATGCCCCTAGAAGAACACGAGTTTTATCGAGAATTAATCGGACGTTTTATCTATTTTTTGGTGTCCGAATTGGGTTTAAAAATTAAAAGTCTGGGTTCCACAACTCTAGCTAGGGAAGATTTAGAACGAGGGGCAGAACCTGACAATGCTTACTATATTCAAAATCAAGCTAAAGTGCTGGGGAAAAGAATTAATTTAACTGAAGATCCGCCCCCAGATTTAGTGGTGGAAGTGGATATAACCCACACGGATATTAATAAATTAGCACTTTATGCCTGTTTGGGAGTGCCAGAATTATGGCGTTTTAATGGACAAATCTGGCGCATTTATCGGTTAGAAAAGGGGGTTTATCAGGAAGAAGAATTTAGTCCCACTTTTCCCCTAGTTCCCAAAACTAAACTCTATGAATTTTTAGCCACTGCTAAAGAGGATGAAGTCAGGGCAGAAAAGAATTTAAGAGCATGGTGTCAACAGAATTGCAAAAATTAGGTGGGCATTGCCCACCCTAATCTTAGGATGGCGGTTTGTAGGTAGAAGCAACGGATAATTCTTTTAATTGCTTCGCTGCCACTGTCGAAGGTGCAGAAGTGAGTAAACAACTAGCTTGCTGGGTTTTCGGGAAAGCAATCACATCGCGAATCGATTCTTCCCCCGCTAACAACATCACCAAGCGATCTAAACCGTAGGCGATGCCACCGTGGGGAGGGGTTCCGTATTCAAAAGCTTCTAACAAAAAGCCGAATTTATTATAGGCTTCCTCTGGGGATAGACCGATGGTGGCGAAGACTTTTTCCTGTACTTCCCGTTGATAGATGCGCAAACTGCCGCCACCGATTTCAACACCATTAAAAATCATATCGTAGGCTAGGGCGCGAGCATGGGCTAGATCCTCTAAATCTTCGGGATTAGGGGCAGTGAAGGGGTGATGCAATGCTTCTAGGCGTTTTTCCTCGGCGTTGTATTCAAACATCGGGAAATCCGTCACCCAGAGGAGGTTGATTTTCTCCGGATCAATTAATCCCAATTGTTCCCCTAAAACTAAGCGTAGGCGGGATAGGGATTTATTGACTGTATCGGTATCTCCTGCCCCAAATAAGAGCAGATGCCCCGGTTTTGCGCCAGTCTTCTTGATTAAAGCCTGTTTTTGTGCCTCTGTCAGGTTATCTTTAATCGCACCGATGGTATCAAAATCGTAGTCTTCGCGCACGCGGATGTAGGCAATTCCCTTCGCCCCCGCATCGGTGGCTTCTTTGAATAAATCCCCACCCGGTTTGATTCTGACGTTAGAAATCGCCTCGTTACCGTTGGGAATCGGTAAAACTTTCACCGTCCCACCACTAGCGATCGCACCTGAAAACACCTTAAATCCCGAATCGGCAAAAATCTCCGCCACATTGACCAATTCCAAGCCAAAACGGGTATCGGGGCGATCGACCCCATAGCGATCCATAGCCTCAGCATAGGTTAAACGGGGCAGGGGCAGGCTTATATCAATATTTTTGACTTTTTTGAAGATATGAGCGATCAAAGCCTCATTTAGGGCTAAAATCTCGCTTAAGGAGAGAAAACTCATCTCCATATCCAACTGAGTAAATTCCGGTTGACGATCAGCGCGCAGATCTTCATCCCGGAAACAGCGAGCGATTTGATAGTAGCGATCCATTCCCGACACCATTAATAATTGCTTAAATAATTGCGGTGATTGGGGTAAAGCGTACCATTGGCCTGGGCTGACCCGGGAAGGAACCAGATAATCCCGCGCTCCTTCAGGAGTAGATCGAGTTAAAATTGGCGTTTCCACTTCGATAAAATGCTGTTCATCTTCGAGAAAACGGCGCATTTCTTTGACAACTTGGTGACGTAGTTGTAAATTCTGACTCATACGCTCCCGGCGTAGGTCTAGATAGCGGTATCGCAAGCGCACATCTTCCCGGACCGATTCGCTTTCGGAACTGGAGACGACAAAAGGCAGTTGTTTAGTAACCCCGTTGAGAATCTCGATGCTAGTGGCGTAAATTTCGATTTCTCCGGTGGCAATGCGCGGGTTAAGGGATTCGGGGGGCCGTTGACTGACTGTTCCCGTCACCTTAAGGACATACTCGTTTCTGACGGTTTCAGCGGTGGGGTAGGAAGCGGGGGTTCGTTGGGGATCGCTGACGATCTGGACAATACCACTGCGATCCCGCAGATCAATAAAAATAACGCCACCGTGATCGCGACGACGATCGACCCAACCGAAGAGGGTGACACTTTTTTCAATTTCGATCGCGCTAAGGTCGCCACAGTAGTGAGTTCGCATAGTCTAATTAGAGAATTACTTATATAACGAATGTAGTATAGAAAGGATGTGGCCAGAAAAAAATCAGACGGCCTTGCTCATTATGCCAGTATTTTGTCGCTTTTGTCCCCTTGTTTAGGGTATTTTTCTGGTCTCCTAAGTAGCTGGTTTTAATTAAATTGAAGATAGATTTTGGGTTCGATCCCCCCTGCCCCCCTTGATAAGGAGGGATCGGCACATCCTTAATCCCTCCTGAATAAGAGGGCATCTGACAATTTTTAACACCTACCTACTTAGTCCTCAGCTATCGGCTTTTCGCAGATCGGCTATAATCAACAAGGCTCCTCTAGCAGTTACCGATTGTCAACGATTAAAATCATGAATTGCTTAGAAAAAAAAATGGTGCAACTGTTAAGAGAACTCAGGGAAGATCACCATGTTTCAGGGGTAAAAGCGGAATTCGAGACGGAAGGAACCCGACTGACGGAAGCGATGCGGTTGAAAGAAATTAGTCTGAAAGCGGGAGTGGATTTTAATCTGAAAATCGCCGGTTGCGAAGCGATGAGGGATATCTTTGATGCGGTTAATTTAGGAGTCGATCGCTTGATTGCTCCTATGGTAGAAACAGCCTACGCTTTACAAAAATATCTGCGGGCAGCTAGGAGGGTTTTAGCCGATCAAGGGGTGGAAGATGTGGAGTTATTGGTTAATATTGAAACTATTACTGCCTGTGATAATTTTCAGGAAATGTTGGCGATTCCAGAGATAAAATCTCTCCATGGTATCGTCATCGGACGGATGGATTTAGCCTGTTCTTTGGGATTAACTCGCCGGGATGTCAATAGCGAGCAAGTTTTGGCTCTGGTTTTACCTTTGGCAAAAAAAGCCAAGGATGCTGGTTTGACTGTTGCTATTGGGGGTGGGGTGTCACTGCATTCTTTACCGTTTTTCAAAATGTTCTGCCAAGGACATTTTGACCGCTTCGAGACGCGCAAAGTTATCTTTGATTGTCCCCAAGCTTTGGATAATTTTGGTTTAGCTTTGCCCAAGGCGATCGAGTTTGAATTACTCTGGCTAGAGAATAAAAAAAATTATTATGGTGCTATTGTTCGTGAAGATGACCAGCGTTTAGCACTCCTCCATGATTTACTTTTTGGTTAAAGATATTGGTCCTTCGATCAATCGTGCAAAACCTAGGCATATCCAATCAATCTGACAAATAAAAGGTAAGTCCGGCTGCATAAATCTAAAAACCTTGTTGGATCAGATTTTTAGACTTTTTGGTTTCCAAAAAGTGCCAGGGATTGGATCGATCGGGGGGAAATTGGCTCTCTTATTCTTGGTGTGTTTAACTTATATAGGAGTGATCAATCTTTGTGTCCTCTGTGTCTCTGTGGTTGCTTCCACACCCCCGCCCCCACCAACCAACTTTTTGCCGCAAACCCTAGATAGTTAACAGTTTCCCATCCCCAGTAGCTAATCTGGATACTTTCCTCGCAGCACATCTGGTACATTTTGTCAAAAAAAGTTTTTCACTTTAACATAAGTACACATATTTTTGACAAAAGATCTTTTTCGTCAAAGGAGCAATTGGCAAGTTTTTACTGGGCACGAATTAGTCATCCTAGACGTGGTAAGGGTTTCAAGGTACAAGTGCTAAAAATGCACAGAGTAACCCAATTCTTAGATTTTAGCAGCCGGCTGTAACTATTGCAATCTCGTTGACAAATAGGAATTTTTCTCAATTATTTTTTAAGAAAAGTAAAGATGAAGGAATGTAAATTTAAATCTTCTCAAGTATATTCAGATTTTGATAAATTTTTATTATACAAAGACCAGTGATCAGATTTGATTTTTCAGCGAACGGTATTAGGTGGGGAGTCAGCTAAAACCACTCCAATACCCAAGATGGCTGAGGTTTCAGGTAAGGGGCGAAATCGCCGATTATCCCCGTAATCATTGCGACTATTACCGCCGTACTCGCTCTTTGCCCTCTGCCTAGAGGAATCCCACTTGGCACGACCAGAAACCGCCCGATGTTCAATACCACTTTCTAGCTACTTGGTCAATACTCTATAGAATGAATTAATAATTCTCGGAGGTAAATGATAACGATAACTGATCAATGGTTGAAAAGAAGAGACGGCTGTGATAGGGTCGTCGTAATATTTCTTAACTTCTTTAGAGATCATGAAAACCTTATCTATGTCTTTGGTGTTAGCTGGCGTTAGTAGTTCTCTTGTACTGATGGGGGGGTAAACCCTGTCCGCGCGGTGGTTCTGATCGGGAATCTCCCGCCAACGAATGATGATCAGGCTACTGCCATTAGTGTTGATAACGAGCGGGTAAGAGCGCTCGCCTTTACCCTACCCGCGGGTAACAATTACAGCCTCGACAACGCAATCCTGCGACTCCGTAACCTCCGTATCGTCAGTCCCGCAGACATTCCCCTCGTCCAGATTCGCAATGATGGGGGCAGCAATCCGGGCAGTACCGTCCTAGCCAGTTTCACCAATCCCCCCAATCTAGGACCGGGAACCTTTGACTACACCTTCACTCCCACTGCCCCCTTCACGTTTATTGCGGGGACGAAATACTGGTTAACCGTTGCCAGCACCCAAGGGCAGTTCGGCTGGAACATCGGTACGACTCCGGGTATAACCCCGACGGGAATCGCGACGCTATCGGGAAACCGAGTGAGTAATAACGGTGGATCGACTTTCTCTAATTCTGCCAATTTCAACAGTTTCCAGATCAACGCAACCAAGGTTCCCGAACCTAGTGCGATTGCGGCGTTGTCCCTGTTCGGATTGGGATTACTGGGGGTTAAAGGTCGTCGGAACTAGGGGTAACAGTAGGTTGATTCATCAATCAACCTACTGTTACCCCCCCGATGTCGTAGGGCTGATTGATTCTCTCTTATGTCATTCTCTCAAATCCTTATCTGGCAACATTTTAAGTCGATTTCGGCTCTCTTATTCTTTGTGTGATCAGTTTAACTTAATATAGGAACGATCAATCTTTGTGTCCTCTGTGTCTCTGTGGTTCCTTCCACACCCCCGCCAGCAGGACTGTATCTTAGAATATATTTTACCCACCAAACCCAAGAGAGCCTTATTTTTTACCTTAAAACACCTTTTCCTCCGTCACCAGAGTAATACCCGTCCATTCTCCCTTCTGATCATAAGAACGAATTAAGCGCTGTCTTTGAGTAGGAGAAAGTAACCAACCCACCTCTAAAACAAAAGGATGACCGGCAGTAATTTTCAGAGGTGTATTACAGGAAGCTCCATCAGGCAGCAGCAGAATTTGCACCGGCAGCGGACTATTTTCAAACAACAATCTTTGTCCTTCAATACGAGCGCTAGAAGTAATTTGACTATCACCAAAAGTCAAAGTTTGCGAGAGATAATTATCCCCCTGACGCTCGATCGATACATGGGTAGAATAGGCAGCAGAATTATAAAAATCCCGTCCCGTTGTCACTGCTTGTCCTCGCCATTGACCCAGTAATTGCTCCACCGTTAACATCGCTCTTTCTGGTGACTGAGAATCAACTAACTTTTCCCGAATTAAAGTCAAGCGATCGAACTCACAGCGTTCATTAAATAACTGTACGATTCTTAATCGTCTGTCTCCAGAGATTAACCCAAATTCTGCTCCGAATGGTGAGGAAAAACTACTAAAATATAAAGAACCTTGGCAAAAAGCTCCCGTCTGGCTAAATAGAATACCCTGGTGGAGAGAACTATACTCTAAAATCAAATCTTCCGGCACTCGATCGCTGTAGAAACGGCGGACTAATTGACGAATCGATCGATTATTATTAATGCCTTGCAAAGATACCAAAGTCGGGGTATCTTCGATCAAGTCGCCTTGGGGAGACATACGGGTAAAAGAACCTTGCCATTGACCGAGATTTTTTAGTAAACATTCCCACTGGGAGAGCATAATAATTGAGGTAATTGGGGGAAATAGGACAAAATACATGGGAACAATTCGATTAATGCACGCCAAACTTCATCGAGTGCGCGTCAGCGAGGCTAACGTCGATTATGTCGGCAGTATCACGATCGATCGAGAATTGATCGATCGGGTCGGTATTTTGCCCCTTGAAGAGGTGGATGTGGTCAATCTTAGCAATGGTAAGCGCTTTTCTACCTACGTTTTCCCCGGCCAAACCGGGGAAATTTGCCCCAACGGTGGTGCGGCGCTGCTCTGTCAACCAGGAGATATTTTGATTATCTATGCCTACGAACAACGTCCGCGGCAAGAAGTTCTCGAAAAGGGTCATTTTGCCAAAGTTCTCGTCGCTGATGCTGAAAATCGCTGTCAGCAATTTTTTGAACAGAGCCTAATTCCCCGGGGTAATGGTCGGGGAGTGGAATTCTATAGCCAAGAATGCTGATTCTTGTCCCAAATTTGTTAACTTTCCCGTCATAATAAGAATAAGTAATGTAAATTTTCTTAGAATCAGCCCCCATGCGTGTAATTCTCATGACCGGTAAAGGAGGCGTGGGTAAAACCTCCGTCGCCGCCGCTACAGGACTCCGCTGCGCCGAACTTGGCTATAAAACCCTAGTTCTCAGCACCGATCCCGCTCACTCTCTCGCTGACAGTTTCGATCTCGAATTAGGTCACGATCCTCGTTTGGTACGTCCCCATCTTTGGGGGGCAGAATTAGACGCACTAATGGAATTAGAAGGCAACTGGGGCGCAGTAAAACGTTACATTACTCAGGTATTGCAAGCTAGGGGTTTAGATGGAGTACAAGCGGAAGAATTAGCGATTTTACCCGGAATGGATGAGATTTTCGGCTTAGTTCGCATGAAACGCCACTACGATGAGGGTACTTATGATGTGTTGATTATCGATTCCGCACCGACGGGGACAGCTTTACGATTGTTGAGTTTGCCAGAAGTGGGCGGTTGGTACATGAGAAGATTTTACAAACCGTTACAGGGAATGTCGGTGGCATTGCGACCACTGGTGGAACCTTTTTTTCGACCGATCGCCGGTTTTTCCCTGCCGGACAAGGAAGTTATGGATGCTCCCTACGAGTTTTATGAGCAGATCGAGGCTTTAGAAAAGGTTTTGACCGATAATACTCAAACCTCGGTTCGTTTGGTGACAAACCCCGAAAAAATGGTGATTAAGGAGTCTTTACGCGCCCATGCCTACCTAAGTCTCTATAATGTTTCCACCGATTTGATTATTGCTAATCGGATTATTCCCGACAAAGTAACCGATCCTTTCTTTGCCCGTTGGAAAGAAAATCAACAGGGTTATAAACAGGAAATTTACGATAATTTTCATCCTTTACCAGTTAAAGAAGTTCCTCTCTACTCGGAAGAAATGTGTGGTTTACCCGCTTTGGAAAGACTGAAAGAAACTCTTTTTGCTGGGGAAGATCCGACTAAGGTTTATTACCAAGAAAACACCATTCGGGTAGTTCAACAGGAAAATAATTACAGTCTGGAATTATATTTACCCGGCATACCCAAGGAACAAATACAACTAAATAAAACTGGAGACGAGTTAAATATTCGCATTGGGAATCACCGTCGTAATTTAGTCTTACCCCAAGCTTTAGCAGCCCTGAAACCTTCCGGGGCAAAAATGGAAGATGATTACCTGAAAATCTCTTTTAGCAACGTGGTGAAAGTTTGACATACTCCCCCCGTCAAGCTAGGCTGTGACGGGGGATTCTTTCCATATCCCTAGCAATGGACGCGACCACCATTGGCAGTAAATTTGTAGTTTTGTCGATTAATGTCTTGCTGGCGGGCAGTGGGATTCCCATCGCTTGGTAGATCATCAGGGCTAATCAACTGGGCAGCTGGAAACCTCACTGACAAAAACTGATCAGACAGATCAAAGAAGCGGTTCCTAATGGCTGGACTGTAATTGTCCCAGCCGACCGCGGCCTGTACGCGCCTTGGCTGTATCAAGTGATTGTGGAAGCTGGCTGGCATCCGTTTTTAGGCATTAACCAGCAAGGACTGGTCAAAATTTCCCCTCACGGTCGATGGCAGCCCTTAGATGACCTAGTTTCAGCCCCTGGACAATCTGTGTTTACCGTGACCTCAAATCCGACGGCTGGCAATGGCAAAACACAAAGTCTGCTTGACCCAGAGCGTGCCGAACGCCTTTGGTTAGCTATGTAGCCACTCTCTGGATGGTTATGCTGGGTGGAGAAGCCGAAAATCAATTTCCTGAACCCAATTTGGCGCCACTTCCCCCCCCAACACACTGTCTTTGGAAAAACTCTCCACCTCAAACCCTGACGTCAGATTTCTTGTTTTCTTCTGGGTTCTATTACCCTAGTTGCTGATTTACTGAAAGGTTTATCGATTCACCTTCATCGTTGGAGTTCTTTCCCTCCCACCCCCGTTGATGCTTTTTACTACTCCCCAACGGGGGGTTTGGATTGAGTGATAAAATCGGAAGTAATACTAAATCCGTTGAGTATAGGCTGCATATCAGGAGAGGCACTCATGCAAAAGGGGGAATAAATAATCAGCTTTTAATAACCAGATTGGCTCTTCTAGGTTCTCTGTGATAAGTTTAACTTACATAGGATTGATCGATCTTTGTGTCCTTTGTGTCTTTGTGGTTCGTTCCACCCCCTCGCTAGGAGGAATGTATCTTAGAATACATTTTACCCACCAAACCTGGGAGAGCCCCAGATTTAGTATAATTAATCTTGCTTAGGTACTTCAGACTGCACCAGAGAAAGAAGAAGGGGACTTTTTTAACTTACCTCCGTGGCATATTTGCTCCTTTAATCGTATCGCGGATGACGATTTTTTGTTCTTTGGAATAACCGGCAAAAGAACGAGTAGCGAGTAACTCGATTTCTACCCCAGTACCCGATCGCAAAGATTCCACAGGTAAGGGTAATTGGCCGATATCCAGAATAAATTGATTGCCCTCCTGTCTGACCAAATTAGCAGGCATATCTCCTTCATAGCGAGTGACAAAATCAGTTCTGGGACTGGTTTGCAGGTCATCTGCTTGCCAACGGGTGACGCGATAACGCAGTTTAAATTTAGTGCCGATTAAATTCGATTGGGAAGCTTTATCCTCCAGAAACAGCCTTAAATTAGTACCATTTCCTGTAATACCTTTTGCTTCTAATTGGGTGACATCTCGTTCAAAAACAGCATTATAAACGACAAATTCCGTAACATTATTGCGTTTTTGAGTGGTTCCCTCAATCCAGAGGTCACTGGGGACAGTTACCTTCATTTCCTTTTGATCATCGAGGGTTAAAGTAAAACGC
The DNA here is from genome assembly GCF_008974145.1 of Microcystis aeruginosa NIES-4325. Lineage (GTDB taxonomy): Bacteria > Cyanobacteriota > Cyanobacteriia > Cyanobacteriales > Microcystaceae > Microcystis > Microcystis aeruginosa_G. Next base: position 80,267 of record NZ_BJKP01000011.1, read on the forward strand.
TGATTAGCAAACCGGTTAAACTCTTGGGGCGCATTCCAAATTAAAATAAAAGAACGTTCCGATCGATCTACTAAAATCCGATATTGATCATCGATCAGCGAACCGGGGGCAAATAAAGACATGGCCCCGGTGCGAGTTTCCCAACTATTTTTAGATAGAATATAACCCCGTTCTTTTAACTCCGCCAGGGGAACAGTTGCGCTCGGTTGATCGGCAGTTAAAGGGCGATCGATTTGAATTAAAGTTAACTGTCCTAAACGCCCCTCGCGACCGTTACGGCCATTATTACCCGTCGCCCCATCGAGACCATCCTGACAGCTAAATTCTCTGGTGGTACAGCTATAATTGGCATCACCTGGCCTACCGCTACAGGTTTGAATTGTCCAGAAGGGTTGGGAACAGCGACAACCCTTACCGCCTTGGCCTCCCTGACCCCCAAAACCCCCGGCCCCTCCGGCCGCATTGACCGTTACTTGTCTTAAAAAATCTAAATTAGTGGCATAGAGGGTTAAAGCGCCCCCATTGCCCCCATCACCACCATCACCCCCATTGCCTCCGTTACCACCACCGGCCGCCTGGAGATTTCGTGTGACGTTGCTAGGTTGACCGCTACAGTTGCCATCGCTGCCGTTGCTGCCATTTTCACCATCGACCCCTTTTTGTCCTGAAATATCGAGTTTTAGGGGAGAACCATCGAGAAAAAGGGTTAAACTATCACTATTTCTGCCTTGGCTGCCGACCTTGCCAACTTTCCCGCTTTGGCCCTGTTTACCGAAAGTCTGTACATCGGAACCTTGGGCTAACCAAGAACAGCGATCGCCCATCACCGTGGCGGGCATTAGGTACGGTAAAGGGAGAAAAAAGGTGAATATTAATGATTTAGCCCAGAAATTCATGATTTTAGCGAATTTATCCGCAAAGACTCCGATCAATTCCCTCTTGATGACTTTTAGATCTAGATTTTTGTTTCCCCTCTATCAATAAGGTGCGCTATCATCCTACACTTACTGTGAGAAGGAAACAGCCAATCGCGAGGGTTACGCGCGTGAAAAAAGTATTAGCTATTATCTTAGGTGGCGGGGCCGGAACTCGCCTTTATCCGTTAACGAAACTGCGGGCAAAACCTGCCGTCCCCCTAGCGGGAAAATATCGCCTGATTGATATTCCCGTCAGCAATTGTATTAACTCCCAGATTGACAAAATCTATGTGTTGACGCAATTTAATTCCGCTTCTCTCAATCGTCACCTCAATCGTACCTATAATTTTACGGGTTTTAGTGATGGTTTCGTGGAAGTTTTGGCGGCTCAACAAACCATGGAGAATCCTCAATGGTTCCAAGGCACGGCCGACGCAGTACGACAATACATCTGGACGATGAAGGATTGGGATATCGACGAATATCTAATCCTCTCGGGAGATCATCTCTATCGCATGGACTACAGCCAGTTCATCGAACGCCATCGGGAAACCAACGCCGATATCACTTTATCCGTGGTTCCCATCGATGAACGTCGGGCTTCCGCTTTTGGGGTGATGAAAATTAATGATTCGGGGCGAATTGTCGATTTTTATGAGAAACCCAAAGGGGCAGAATTGGAAAGAATGCGGGTAGATACGACGATTTTAGGCTTAAGTCCCGACCAGGCCCGTCAAAGTCCCTACATTGCTTCCATGGGAATTTATGTCTTTAAAAAGAATGTTTTAATCGATCTGCTCGATGCCAATAAAGAACAGACCGATTTCGGCAAGGAAATTATTCCCTCGGCGGCTAAAGACTACAATCTTCAGGCTTATTTATTTAAGGGTTACTGGGAAGATATCGGGACGATTGAAGCCTTTTATGAGTCTAATCTCGCCTTGACCCAACAACCCAATCCCGCCTTTAGTTTCTACGACGAAAAAGCCCCCATCTATACCCGTTCTCGCTATCTGCCCCCCACAAAAATGCTCAATTGTACGGTGACAGAATCGATGATTTCTGAAGGTTGTATTCTCAAAGAATGTCGCATCCATCACTCGATTTTAGGTATTCGTAGTCGAGTCGGCAAAGACTGCACGATCGAGGATACAATGCTGATGGGATCCGACTTTTATGAGTCTTTCCCCGAACGTGGAAGTCTGATCGGAAATGGCAAAATTCCCGTGGGTATCGGCCCTGGTTCGACTATTCGTCGGGCAATTGTGGACAAAAATGCTCGCATTGGTGCCAATGTTTTAATTGTTAACAAGGATCGTGTGGAAGAAGCTAATCGCGAAGATTTAGGTTTCTATGTTCGCAGCGGCATCGTGGTTATTTTCAAAAATGCCACTATTCCCGACGGGACGGTGATTTAATCTATCAGTTATCAGTTATTGGTTTTTTTAGTTATCAGCTTTGCCATTTTTCTGGTTATTATCGCCTTGCTCTAGCTGAAGCCATCAGCCTTCAGCTAATTACCTAGACAATTCCCTTGAAACCCTATCCTTTTCTAGAAGTAATGGCCAAATCTCCCGAGCAGCTCTTCTGAAAAATAAGAAATTTCTATATTTTTGGCTCTGATTCTAGGTTTTCAATTAACCTTAAATGAAAAGCCTAGTACTTGGATAGAAGCCATTCAAAGGATATTTATGAAAGCCAAAATTGCGATCGCTTGTCAGGGAGGCGGCAGTCAAACTGCTTTTACTGCCGGTGCCTTGAAAGCATTATTTGACAATAAAGTGCAAGATTACTTTAACATTGTCAGTCTCAGTGGGACTTCTGGCGGTGCTATCTGTGCCTTTTTCATCTGGTATGCTCTCAAAAAAGGTGATAGCATCGTTTGGAAAAGAATGATTGATTTTTGGGAAGATAATAGCGCTCGAACTCCCCAAGAAAAGCTGTTTAATGACTCAGCCATTAAAGCGCTAGAATTGGCCAGCAAAGGATTAATTCCCCAGTATAATCTCAGTCCTTCCTCTCCGATTACTAAAACCTTATTTTCTATAGCTACCTACGGTTTACGCAGTCGCTTTACCAACTTTGATCAGTTACTAAGAGCGCATATTGATTTCTCGGAATTAGCCACTTGGGGAGCTAAACCAGAACCCCCAATTTTATTAATTGGGGCCTGTAATATCCTGACAGGAAAGTTAAGTAAATTTAACTCGCGCCAGGAAGCAGTTAAAATTGAACATATCCTCGCTTCTGCTTGTGTTCCTAACATTTTTCCTGCTGTCACCATTGAAACTATGGCCTACTGGGATGGACTATTCTCCGATAATCCCCCCATCCGTTCTTTAATTCGCCGTGAATTTGTTGGAGTCGAAAATATTCCCGATGAAATTTGGGTAATTAAAATTAATCCCACCTCCAGAGACAAGATACCCGTGCAATCCGATGATATTGCTGATCGCCGTAATGAATTAGAAGGCAATGTTTCCCTATTTCAAGGTCTGGATCAGATTGAGTTGATCAATCAATTATTTCTTAAAGGAGCCTTTAAAGAGGAATACCTGCGCGAGATCGGATTAACAGAACCATTAAAAATTCCTAAATCTTTCCCGGAAGATCCCGATCAGGATTACCATATCCCGATGCTCGAAATGTCGGCGGAATTAGCCGATAGTCTCAACTATGAAAGTAAACTCGATCGCTCTCCTGCCAATATCCAGCGTCTGATTGCTGACGGGGAAAAACAGGGAAAACAGTTTCTAGAAAATCGACTAAAAGCTATGGGTTTAAGATAATTTTTGAGGTTTCAAAAACGGCAAAAATAAGGATTAAATGGCATAAAATCTGTCAAGAGACGATTTAATTGATTATTATTCATTCTTAATTCTCCTGACTACTGACTACTGGCTATGGACTCCTAACCCTAACAACAATTTTTGATTTTTACCGGAGGTCTAATAATCACTGATTTTCATTGACTAATACCCGTCCGGATAGATCGTAAATCATGATATCCCATTGCCCATTTTTTGCCGCTTCAAAAGCCACTTTAGAACCATCGGCACTGATGATCGGATTGCGTACTTCCGCGAGCAGATCGGGAGCAATTTCCCTTCTCTGTTGAGTTTGTCGATCGTACAGATAAATAGCCGTTTTTCCCTGACGACTAGCAGTAAAAACAATATAACGACCATCTTCACTAATGGAAGGACTAGAAGCGATCTGATCGAGAGAATTTAGGCCAGGTAAAGGCAGTAAACGGCGATCGATGGCATCAAAAAGATAGATAGCTTGGGAACCATTGCGATCGGAAGCAAAAACGAGATAGCGAGAGGCAAGATAGGGAGTTAATTCACTAGCAGCACTGTTTAAACTTCTCCCCCCTCGATCGAAAGGAAAAGATAATAAACTGGGATAACCCGCACATCCAGTTAACAAACTAATTACAGCAACAAGACTAATAAAAAAATAAACCTCTTGCATAATTAATTTTTGAGGGTTCAAAAACGGTCTATTTAAGGATTAAATTGCATAAAATCCTTAAATAGACCATTTAATTGATTATTATTCATTCTTAATTCTCCTGACTCCTGACTCCTGACCCTAACAACAATTTTTGATTTTTACAAGAGGTCTAATGACGTTTCACGGTTTGGGACTTTCAACGGGACTGCCATCGGGAAGATCTAACTCGATATTCGGACCGCGATCAAGAACCTCCACATCCCATTGTCCCCGACGAGCGGACTCAAAGACAAGATAACGACCATCGGGACTAAGACGAGGATTTCGCAACCAACCGCGATAATTTTGACTCAATAACTCAGAACGATCGGTAATGCGATCATATAAAGCGATGACGGGACGACCTTCAATAATCACCACATAGGCCAGATAACGCCCCGTTTGGCTTAAACTAGGGCTATCGGTAATTTCTTGACCCGTATATAATCCCCCTAGGGCTTGGTATTGTTTTATCTGCAAATCATACAGCAGTATCTGATTACTACCGCGACGATTAGACAGCAAAGCAATCCAACGACCATCACCGCTCAGGGCAGGTTTTTCGTCATTATAGCGACTATTGAGGGTTCCTGTAGATAAACTGGGGTTATTGAGATTACAACCGCCTATAACCCCTAAAAACAAGCAGATAAACAGTAAAAAGGGAGCTTTGGTCATCGGACCTACTCCTTAATAATCAAACCTAGTTGGATTATCATTACTCGACTCCCGTTCACTATTATCCGGTCTCTGCCAATCTTCTCGATCGCTCGTATCGCTAGGATCGATCGGTTGATAATCGACGTATTCCCCTTTAAATGGCGGATCGTCCTCAATTATTGGGCGAGGACGACGTTTTTGGCTAGTGCGGGGCGGTTTACTGCTCGTTTCTTCACTAGCGGGACGACGACGGGGACGGGGACTGGTTTCTTCCCAATCATCACCGCTACGGCGCTGATCATAAACATCTCGATCGCTAGTGGGGGAACTATTGCGGGGACGACGATTACTGGTTTTGCGACTGCTAGTATCGGCCGGCTGACGGGTGCGGGTGCTGCGGGGTTCCTCGTCCTGATAACTAGAAGTGCGGGAAGAGCGGGGATCATCGTAACCGCGTAAACGGGGATTATCTTCGTAACGTTCCTCCGGTTCGTAGGTGTCGAGGGGTTCCAATTCTGCCCGATATTCGCGACTCACAGGACGTTCATCCACAAAAGACGTGCCGCGGCGGGCCTGTTCCGTGGTTAAACCCCGCAATTTTACCGTCTCGAAGGCAAAAAACACCGCTGCCCCAGTCAGCAAAAATTGTCCGAATTGCAAAATCGGATCCAGTCGCCACCCTTGAAAAAGTAGAATTAAACCGCACAGTAAACCAACGGCGGCAAAAAATATATCATGATCTCTGGAAAGTTCCGGCCGCACCGAGCGCAGGAAGTATAACCCGGCTCCGGCCACTGCCAGAAAAATTCCCAAGATACTGGCCGAATTCAGCCCAAAATTGACCATCTTTATCTCCCTTCTCGGTGCTTAAATTCACTATATCTATCATCCTCGATTCTAACTTACTCGATCGAGCCTAGTTCACACAACTATTGTTAGGGGAGTGGGGAGATTTTATCAGTGAACAGTAATCAGTGAACTGAAAACTGACGGCTGAGATTTTAACAAAATCTTTAGAAATTGCTTATTGACAGGATTGACTAAATATGATTCACGGGTTTCAGGCATTTTGACGTGATTTCTTGAGGATTTTTGAGCGATCGCTATCCTTGGGAAGTTAATCGCCAAAAGTCTGAAACGAGGGATTTTCATTGATGCACACCAGGGCGAATTTGTAAAGTGAGTAAGTACCAATCCTAATGATATCAGACAGAAATTTTTCTGTCATACCATAAAGTTAACTTAACCTAGGCAAGAGGGAATTAGCATAGAATGTGGGTATAATACAGGCTAAACATATAGTCTGTTTGTATTCGTAGTCCATTCAATCCATAGAATAAGGTGTGAGGATTGACCCCATGTCAAAACTATTCAAGAGTTTAGTAAAGGTAACTCCTTTAGTACTAGGTGCTTCCGTGGCGGCTGCTGGCAGCGCAGTGGCTCAAACTATGCCTGGTACATCTCAACTTAAAATTGATCCAGCTGCACAACAACAAATCGATCGCATTCAACGCGCCCAAAGTAGTCAGCAGATTAATACGGGTGTTTATCAGGGTTCCATGTCCCAGGTGACCAGCGTTAACCAACTGCGGGACGTATCTCCCACCGCTTGGGCTTACGAGGCCTTAAGAAGCCTTGTGGAACGTTACGGTTGTATCGTTGGTTATCCCGACCGTACCTTCCGGGGTGATCGCGCCACCACTCGTTGGGAATTTGCCGCCGGCTTAAACGCTTGCTTAAACGTCATGGAACGTTTAATTCAAGATGGTGTTGGTGTACTCAGAGAAGACATCGATAAGTTAAAACGTCTTGTTCAAGAATTTGAAACCGAACTAGCGGCTTTAGGAGCTAGAGTAGATAACCTAGAACAGCGCGTTGCTTTCTTGGAAAATAATCAATTTTCTACCACCACCAAACTTAGAGGCGAGGTAATCTTCAGTATCGCCGATGGGTTTGGCGGTCGGTCTGATGTCACGAATACTAACGGAACTGTCTCCGCTGGTGGTACTCCTGGTGGCGCGCAGGCTGTATTCAACAATCGGGTTCGTCTCAACTTTGAAACCAGCTTCACTGGTAAAGATATGTTAAGAACCCGTTTACAAGCGGGTAACTTTGGTTCTACCTTCAACCAGAGCGGTCCGACGGGAACCAACATGAGCCGTCTGTCCTACGATGACGGTCGTGACAACGATGTCACCATCAATGACCTATTCTACCGCGCTCCCATCGGCACTCCCTTCGGTAACATCACCGTTTGGGTTGGTGCTAACGGTTTGGACTTAGACGACGTTTTCACCACTGCTAACCCCTTCCTCGCCGATAGCGGCACGGGTGCTTTATCTCGCGGTCAACGCTACAATAACATCGTCTTCCGCGGTCCTTCTGGCACAGGTGCAGGGGTTCGATTCAAGATCGGTGATGTTTTCCAAGTTACAGGAGCTTATCTAGCGGGCAGTGGTGCCGCTAATCCTAATGAAGGAAACGGTTTGTTTAATGGTTCCTACAGTGCTGGTGCGCAAGTAGGTTTCTCCTTTATCAAATTCGCCGATATTAACTTCGTTTACGTTCGCAGTTATCAAACCGCTACGGATATTCGTTCTGGTTTATTCGGTAACGTCAGCAGCCCTCTGACTGAGCGTCCCTTCGGCAACGTTGGTACTACTGCTGACCGTTTCGGTCTTCAAGCGAGCGCCCAGGTTATACCGGGAGTCTTAAATCTAGCGGCATGGGGGGGTTATGCCAGTGCCTCGGCCACTGGTGTTAATAATGCGATCGGAGATGATAACACTAGCATCTGGTCTTGGAACCTTAACCTTTCCGTTCTCGATCTCTTTGCCGAAGGTGCAGCCCTTTCTTTTGGAGGTGGTCAAGTACCCCGTTCGGACAAGGAAAGTGGTACTTCCTACATGGTGGAAGCTCAGTATAAGTTCCCAGTCACCAAAAACATCCTGATCACTCCTGGTGCCTATGCGATCTTCAACCCCAACAACAGTGACAGCGATACTGTCTATGTTGGTGTTCTCCGGACAACTTTCCGCTTCTAAGCTGAGTTGACGGAGTCGATAAATAAAAACGGTGGGATTTATATATCTCACCGTTTTTTTACTTTTAACTTTTCACTGGGTATAACGATTTATGAGAAGATGATCGGAGCGTCCCAAACGCTGCTATATTTACTTCGCCTATTTAGTTGCTTATCTATGCACTCTCCGTCTTTCCCCCGTCGCACTAAAATTGTGGCCACGATCGGCCCTGCCTCGCAAAATAAGGAAACATTACGTCAGATGATCAAGGCGGGGGCGACGACATTTAGATTAAACTTTTCCCATGGCGATCACGATTACCATCGTCACAGCATTAACCTGATCCGTCAGTTAGCCTTTGAACTCAATCAACCGATTGGCATCCTTCAGGATCTACAGGGGCCAAAAATTCGTTTAGGTAAATTTGCCTGTGGGTCGATTACCCTAAAACCGGGGGAACCCTTTATCCTTACTTCTAGGGATGTGGAATGTAATCAGGAAATCAGTTCCATTAGCTATCCCTCTCTGGCCCAAGAAGTCCCAGAAGGTTCGAGAATTCTCCTCGATGATGGTAAGGTCGAAATGCGGGTGGAAGCGGTGGATCGTTTGAAAGGTGATCTTTCCTGTCGCGTAGTGGTTGGGGGTGTCTTATCCAGCAATAAAGGGGTAAATTTTCCCAACGTTTATCTGTCGGTAAAAGCTTTAACCGATAAGGACAAAAAAGACTTAATGTTCGGACTGCTGTGGGATGTGGATTGGATTGCTCTCAGTTTTGTGCGTAATCCCCAAGATATCCTCGAAATTAAAGAATTAATCGCCAGTGCGGGTAAATCTATCCCCGTGATCGCTAAAATTGAAAAACACGAAGCGATCGAGGAAATGGAGGAAATTTTATCCCTCTGTGATGGTGTGATGGTGGCTAGGGGAGATTTAGGAGTAGAATTACCGGCCGAAGACGTGCCAATCCTGCAAAAACGTCTGATTAATACCGCTAATCAGCTAGGTATCCCGATTATTACCGCCACTCAAATGCTTGACAGTATGGCCAGTAATCCTCGTCCCACCCGCGCCGAGGTTTCGGACGTGGCTAATGCGATTTTAGATGGCACTGATGCGGTCATGCTTTCCAATGAAACGGCTGTGGGTCATTATCCCATCGAAGCGGTGGCAACCATGGCCCGCATTGCCGAAAGGATCGAACGGGAACAGATCAATAGTGCCGCTCGCTCTAATAATAAACAATCGATTCCTAACGCTATTTCCTCAGCAGTCAGTCAAATTGCCGAACAATTGGGGGCAGCGGCAATTATTACCCTGACAAAAACAGGCTCTACTGCCCGTAATGTCTCCCGATTTCGCCCAAAAACCCCGATTTTAGCCGTTACTCCCCATCGAGAAGTGGCACAGCAGTTACAGCTAGTTTGGGGCGTAAAACCGATGTTATTACTCGATTTACCCTCCACTAGCCAAACTTTTCAAGTGGCGATGAATCTTGCCCAGGAAAATAACCTCCTCGCAGATGGTGATTTAGTGGTGATGACGGCGGGAACTCTGCAAGGGGTGGCCGGTTCCACGGATTTAATTAAGGTGGAAGTGGTAAAATCCCTTTTGGGTAAAGGTACGGGTATCGGCCAGGGGGTGGCTAGTGGCCGGGCGCGAGTGGCCCATAATGCCCGGGAAGTGGGTAGTTTTAGTAACGGGGAGATTTTAGTCGTCCCCACCACCAGCGCCGAATATGTGGATATGATGCGGAAAGCTGGCGGAATTATCACCGAAGATACTGCCATGAACAATCACGCCGCTACTATCGGTTTAAAATTGGGTATTCCTGTTATTGTCGGGGTTAAAAATGCCACTAAAATTATCCGCGAAGGGGTGATCATTAGTCTCGATGCTCAACGGGGTTTGATTTATTCTGGTATTGGCAATGGCGCGGCAACTATGAAAAACTGAGTCAGTTATCAGTATTCTCCGAGTCAGGAGACAGGAGACAGGTTTTATTTATTCTCCCCATCCCCCCACACCCCACACCCATTTTCACTTGTCTATGAGCGATTCTTACTCCGCTGCCGTCGATAATCCAGCCTATACTGTTCAACAAGCGATCGCTAATATCCAGCAAAGAGAAGACCTAGGAGCGCGTTATTATGCCGCTTGGTGGTTGGGTAGATTTCGTGTTCGTCAACCGGAGGCGATTTCGGCGTTAATTGCCGCTTTAGAGGACGAAAGCGATCGCACCCCTGACGGTGGTTATCCCCTACGACGCAACGCTGCCAGTGCTTTAGGGAAATTAGATGATCTCGGTTGTGTTCCCGCTTTGATTGCCTGTCTCGACTGCGAAGATTATTATGTGCGCGAATCGGCGGCCCAAGCATTGGAAATGCTTCAGGATCGAAGCGCGATCCCACCTTTAAAGAAACTATTAGAGGGTGGCATCGAAGTGGCTGTTTTAGTGGCGGGAAAACCCCATTTAGTCCAACCCTACGAAGCGATTATCGAAGCCTTGGGAACCCTGCAAGCGAGGGAAGCGATTCCCCTGATCGAACCGTTTTTAAAGCATTTCGTCGAAAAAGTGCGTTATGCGGCTGCTCGCGCCCTCTATCAACTCACGACTAACCCCCACTATGGCGATATTCTGATTAAGGCTTTGCAAGGGGAAGAATTACAGCTGCGTCGTTCTGCTTTAATGGATTTGGGCGCTACGGGTTATCTGCCAGCTGCCCCTGCGATCGCTAATACTTTGGCGGAAAATAGTCTGAAACTGGTTGCTCTCAAGGAACTTTTAGAAAACTATCTAAAAACTAATTCTGGTAGCGAAAATATCTCCGAAATTCTCACTTTAATGGATGGTTTATTGTAATTAATAATTGGTTAGTTTTTATCTAAATTCAAACTCATAAAATCCAGAGTTATTATGCTAATTCAAACCGATTATGTTGGGTGGCTAAACGAAACAATCACTCTGTTAAGACAAAAAAACTTTGATAAAGTTGACTGGGAAAACTTGATCGAGGAGATAGAAAGTTTGGGCAGAAGTCAAAAACGTGAACTCCGCAACCAGTTAACCACCATCTTAGAACACTGCCTCAAACTTTGCTATACTGACTACGTTGAGGATTATCGAGGTTGGCAAGAAACTATGAGGCGCAGTCAACGGGAACTAGAGGAACTTTTGACCGATTCTCCTAGTTTAAAACCCTACTGGGAGCAAGTATTTTTAGATTGCTATCCCAAGGCTTTAAAAGGCTTGCGAGATAACCCCGATTATCAATCTTTTAACTTTCCCGATGATTGTCCTTTTCCCCCAGAAATTAGTCAGATTTTACAGAAAAAAGTTTGGCGATAAAATTATCTTTAAAAGTTTGTTGGTGGGGTTAGGATATAGGAGTTAGGAGTCAGTATTCTCCGAGTCAGTAAGTACCTAAGCAAAATTAATTACACATATCTAACCACCTCTTGCCTCTTGCCTCTTGCCTCTTGCCTATCTTCACTAGGAAATTAATTTTGCACGACTACTTATTCAGGAGATTATTTTTATTTATTCTCCCCTTCTCCCACTTCCCCACTTCCCCACACCCCAACCCCTAACCCCTCATCCCCTCTACTAATAACCAATGCTTCCCACCGTTGAGACTTTAATTATCGCCGTTGAAAAAGCCGACTCAGCCAATGGGTTACTAACCGCTGTGGAAAACTTAGCCGCCGCCAAAAATGAAGCGGCAATACCCACCCTCACCGATGTCCTCAGATATAATAACCCCGGTGCCTCCGTGGCAGCCGTGGATGGTTTAATCGCCATCGGCAAAGCGGCGGTTCCCCATTTACTGGCCAACCTAGACGGTTATAATTATGGGGCGAGAGCTTGGGCAACCCGCGCCCTAGCAGGAATTGGCGACGTGCGAGGATTGGACTTATTACTTGATGCGGCGGTGAGTGATTTTTCCTTTAGCGTGCGGCGAGGGGCGGCTAGAGGCTTGGGAAATATAATTTGGTCTGATTTGGAGGAAAGTCAGGTTTCTGAGGCTCAGAAGGCAGTTTTTGTGGCACTAGAGAAACTTTCGCAAGGAGATCCAGAGTGGGTGGTTAGATATGCTGCGATTGTCGGATTGCAGGGATTAGGAACAGCGGCGGCGGCATTTTGCGGGGCGATTCGAGAACTTTTAGGACAGATTCGGGAGACAGAAGCGGAAATAGTGGTAAGATTGCGCGCCGATCAAGCTCTGGAACACTTACAATAACCCTAAGTCACAAAGTAGAAAAACTCATTTCTCTATAGGGAGAAACAATTACACTAACATTCTATGAAATATTGGCAGGAAATTTTAGCGATCGCTCAACGAATTTTAGTGGAATTAATCCGGCGCGGGCGTAGCTTAATCCTCTGGGGCATTTTCCCGATCCTTGTCCTGCTCTTAAATGGCTATATTATGGCAGAAAAAGGCAAAATTGAGATTGCCGAGGCAATGGCTCTGGCTACTCCTCCCACTCTCGTCGGGGCGGCACTTTTCTTTAGTTGTTTGGGGGGAACCGTGGCGACGGTAGTGGCAGAAAGGGAACAACAAACGATTAAACGGTTATTTTTATCGCCTTTAAGTGGTGTTTCCTATTTTATCGGCATTTTTCTCGCCCATTGTGTGATCGCCGCCTGTCAGACAATTTTAGTTTATTCTATTGCTAAACAGTATGGAGCCACTTTTAAAGGCTCAATTCCTCTAGAATTATTAATTATTTTCCTTAGTATCACCGCCTATGTGGGTTTAGGGTTTATCCTCGGTACTCAACTGGCGAAAAGAACAGAAGATGTTAATGCTTTGGTGGGAACTTTTGGGGTTCCTTTATTAATTTTAGGCGGCGTTTTTCTACCGACTGCTTTATTCCCCGACAATATTCTATCTCTAGCTAAATATAACCCGATCTACCACATGAATGAAGCCTTAATTGCTGTTTGGGCAAAGGGCGAAAATCTGCAAGATATTAGCTCTCATTTTCGCTTTCTCTGTCTTTTTGCTTTAGCTATGGTAGCAGGTGGTTGGCTTACCTATGGACAAATGTTAAACCTTGAACGCCGACTGTAAATCAGTGATCAGTTATCAGTTAAAAAAGGCAAGAGTATTTATGAATTTGTCTTCCCATATCTTCCACTCCCTAATCCTGTATCCTGCCTCCTGACTTCTGACTATCATTGTTACTTTATTAAAAATGCTGACTATTAATAATGTCAAAAAAAATTACGGAAGACGCTTAGTATTAGATCAATTAAACTTTCATATTGAAGCGGGGGAAATTTACGGTTTACTCGGTCCCAATGGTGCAGGAAAAACCACCACGATTAATTTAATTTGTAATTTATTAAAACCCTCATCGGGAGAAATTACCTTTAATTATTTACCAATTTCCAGAGTTACTAAAGAATTAATTGGGGTTGCCCCGCAAGAAAATTTATTGTACAAATCCCTTACTTGCGAGGAAAATCTCAACTTTTTTGCTCAGATTTATGGACTCGATCGCTTCCAGCGTCGTCATCGGATTAAAGCCAGTTTATCGGCAGTAAATTTGCTTGATCGCGCCCGTAGTCCTGTGGAAACTTTAAGCGGTGGAATGCAGCGCCGGATGAATATTGCCGTGGCTATTGTTCATCAGCCAAAATTATTAATTCTCGATGAACCAACTACTGGTTTAGACATCGAATCTCGCTATGAAATTTGGGATTTAATCGGAGAATTACGGCGCCAGGGAATGACAATTTTATTAACTACCCATCTCCTCGATGAAGCACAGCGTCTCTGTCAACGTATCGGAATTTTAAAACAAGGTCGTATTATTGCCGAAGGTAATTTAAATCAGCTGCGTCAGCACATTCCTGCGAAAGAAATTATTATCATAGATACCCAGGATCAAGAAGCGGCAATAAATCGGGGTAAACAATTAGGATTTACTCCCAAATTTTATGGTAAAGATTTAGCTTTTTGGTTAGATGAACATCTAGAATTAAGCGAGATTATTCGGGCATTCGACGGCATTAATATTGATTCTCTCGCCCGTCAGACCGTACAGTTAGAACATATTTATATGGAAATTATGAATCAATTTTAAACCAGTTTTTGACAATTAAGGTTGATGATCAGCATTTTTGCGGTAATTTACCTCAATTAAGCTAGATCGCCGTTTTTTGCCGTCATGATCATCTATAATTTTTAGATAGGTTCTATCTGTTAATTGGAGACAAAATCAATGATAAAATTAACCTCTATCACTGGGTTATTGAGTCTATCGGCGGTATTATTAAGCTCACATCTACCGGCAGCATCGCAAAATTGTCGGCCACTTTCTTTATTAGGGGGTGAAGGTAGTGAAGTTACCAAAACTGTCTCACAACCCACTGTTCCAGGTCCTTTCGGTGTCACGATAACTCGTAATAATTGGAATACCGATTGGGCAGTTCCAGGGGCTAGAAGTTTTCAGAGGTTTATCGTTACGATTTCTGTCCCGCGGGCTGCTTCCTTTGATCTCCGGCTGTTTCTCAAGTATAGCGATCAAACTAACGAGGAATTTTTTAATACTAATGGAGTACGAATCGAACCCGATAAACCCTTAACAATTACTGCCACAGTACGGGCAAATGATCAACCTTTTTTAGTCAATCTTTTTGTCAATGGTATTCAGCACATTGGTAATACCTACACTGCTTCTGTCGTCGGTTGTGAACGATAAAATGTATAGGGTGTGCTGAAAAAGTTTTTTCTGGGGACAGGGTGTGGGGTTGTAAGTTAAGAGATGCTACCTATAAGTAACAAACTTGATTTTTAACCCATCCCACTTTATCTGTCTAGACATCCCGAGGATTGAGATTGACCATTTCCCAAGTCACATAGGTACCGATCGGACTCCAGATCAGGTAGGGTAGAAGTAGGGCTCCTGCCCAAGAAGAAACAGGGAAAACCAATAGTGCCAGAAGACAACCCAAGAAAAAACCCGTACCTCCGATAATCGTTCCCGCTTTGAGACTGCGTAGTTTACAGGTGACAGGAGTATAGGCAGTAATAGTTAATTCCACCAACAGATAAAAAGCCATCAAAAACCACTTATTAGCCGGTTGAGCTTCCCAGACTAAATAAGCAGAAATTGCCCCACAAATATAGATAATTGTCCAGATAAGAGGGATTAATCTTTCAAAGGTTAACCAATCGGGACGACGCAGGCGCGCAAACCAACGGACATCGCGAGAATTGAGTAATCCCCCGGCTAACGCCACCAAAAATCCCACGACACCGATAAGCAACCAAGAGGGAATCATGATTTTAAGTTATCCTCCGCTAATTTTGGCTTTGTAACCCGATTCAATGAGAATTTGTCGAATTTTTTGGCGATGATCTCCTTGTATCTCAATGGTATTTTCTTTAACTGTACCACCCGTTCCGCAAGCGCTTTTTAACTGTTTTAATAATTTAGTCAGAGTTTCGGTTTGACATTGAAAACCTGTAACTATGGTAACGGTTTTTCCTGCCCGACCAGAGCGGGAGGTTTGTACTCGTAAATTCTGCTGATTCGGGGGTAATTCAGGAATGGAACGTTCAAAAGCTTGAGAATTACTTTTATCTCCCCATTCCTGGTAGGCAATCCGGTTTTTTTCCTTAGATTTACTCATAAGTAGTTGGACAAAATTAAATTTACATTCCAGCCCTGTCAAGGTGGTTTGACCTCAACTATAGCGTTTTTCAGTCTGCTGAGGTACAAAAGTTATGGGTTTTAGGCAAAAGGCAAAAGGCAAAAGGGAAGAAAAATAGGTGTACCTCACTAGCTTAGGAAACGCTATATAACAGTTATCTTCCTGGTCAGGTAGGAAGTCTCTGGTTTTAGGACAAGTTTACCAGGTGTTTACCGACAGTGTGCTGTTACTTATACAGACTTTTGGAAATCCTATAAGACAGTAATTCCGAGTAAACGTCATCGAGCAGTAGGAAAAGAAACTGGTCAAACTAAGTCCTATTGCAAAACTTAATAATACCTTTCGACAAAGGATTTATCGGTTGGTGAGACAGAGTCTATCTTTCTCTAAAAAAATGGAGAATCACGTTGGGGAGTCCTTGGGCATTTTATCCATGACTACAATGCACAACAAAGCAAAGGATTAAGCCCCCATCACTACTACCAAATCACCACCCAAGAAGTTAATTTTGTCCTATTACTTATGCGTCTATCCAGATGCTGCCGTCTTCGATACGAAGGGGATAAACGGGTAAAGCTTGGGGTTGAGAAACTGCCGCCATCGCTTTGTTAACCACAGGGGGCCAGGTAATCCAGTCTTTGACAGCACCACTACATAGATCAAAAGAACTACGATGCCAGGGACAAACGATCGCACCATCGTCGCTAATTTTGCCTTTCGTCATTGATAATTTTAAATGAGGACAACGGTTGCCGACGGCATGGAATTGACCGTTATTGTTAATCAAGAGAATGGAACTGTCCCCCACTTTTACCACTTGACGGGCGCCAGGGGCAAGGGAATCTACAGATAATACTTTTGTCCAACTCATATTTTTATTTAACCAAGGGAGAGATCGAGAATCGTTTCGGGGTAATTTTGGGCAATAATATCCTGTTTAGCCCATTGTTGGTAATCTTGCAACAATTGAGTCATTAAACGCTGTTTAATCCGCAATAAAACCCCTTTTAAGAGGCTATTGCCAGTGATTTCTAACAACGGACGCGGGGTTAACCATAATGGCGGTGGCAGGGCGACTTTCACCTCAAGATTGGCTTTCCCCGCTAGATAGGTTTGATTATTTTTCTGGACAGGAGCGAGTTTGCCTTTAACATCGAGGCTAAAGCGATCATTAATATAATCAATACCTTTGATCTGACAGTCTTCTGACTGCAAAAATATCGTCCCCCCAGAGGTGGCCCAGACATTGAGAATGACCGTGGGCTGAAAATAGTACAGATCTAAGAAGTTGAGGGGACGCATTTTCAGGCAAAACCGATTCTCAGACAAGTGTTCTGTTAAGCTAGTCTCAACAATGGACTGTACTAATCTTTGCGGTTGGCGTAGATAATGCTGAATTGGGATAGTTTGTTCAGCAACAACAATTTCTAGGGATTCGGCAGCGGTAAAAGTTACTTCCATAGGTTGGCTATCTTAAATTTGTCTCCCTTCTTAATTTTACTTTACAAAACTTATGCTTTTCAGCAGTAGAGATGTAGAAATTTTATCCCTAAGAGGGGACACAAACAGGATTTTTGCCGAAAGTTAGGCTTTATTCAGTAATCAGTAATCAGTGGGGAGTGGTATTTAACAATACTTGTGCCATTTTCTCCAGAACTAGGCTCACATCTGGGCAAATTAGCACACTATTGTTCAGACGTTCTTAACTGTCACAGTAGAGGATCAGCGTACAGCGTACAATAGTTGGCCGATTTTTGTTTCTTTCTGCTTTAGCTAGTGACTTTTGAAGTTGCTATTGGAAGGCTCTCCTCTCCCCGCATTTCCACACAGAGTAATAATCTTCTGGTTGCCGTTTGCCAAGCTCAGAACTAGGATAGGAGGGAACGAGGCATTAATGCAGCAAGAGAGGCTTATACTGTGACCAATGTAGCGATCGATGTCCGATTAACCGAGACTTCTCTGTGGCAATGGCAAACATGGCAAGGATTGCCCTATCTTACCTGTAATCTTCTAGGGGATTGGTCTCACGGCTTTTTTACCCGTCATTATTACCCCCAAACCCCGGAAGCTTTTACAGAGGCTTTAGGTGCAAATGTACCAGTTTATCGGGTCAAACAGGTACATGGCGATCGCTTATTAAATCCCCAAGGGATTACTAACCCGGAAATTGTCGAAGCGGATGGAATTATCACCGATGCTTCCGGTCAAGGGATTTGGGTGGCCAGTGCTGATTGTACGCCTGTACTAATAGGCGATCACTCTACTGGTGTTGGGGTGGCAATTCATTCTGGATGGAGAGGGACAGCTAAGGGGATAGTTGCCAAAGCAGTTAAGCAGTTATTAAACTCCGGTAGTTGTTTAGATAACTTAGTGCTGGCCCTGGGGCCGGCAATTGCTGGGGAAGTGTATCAAGTAGAGACAGAAGTTGCCGCAGAAGTGGGTTTAAGTTTATTTCCCCAAGAAACCAATCCCGACCAAATTCTGGCGAATTTATTTAACCTGTCCCCCTCCCCCTTATTTGCTGACGAGGAAAAAGGAAAAGTACGCTTAGACGTGCGACGGGTGATTTATCATCAACTACAACAGTTAGGAATTAGGGATGAACAAATTGCGATCGCTCCTTTTTGTACCTATCAACAAGAGGATCATTTTTTCTCCTATCGTCGGGAAAAAGCCAAAAAAATCCAATGGTCTGGCATAGTTAGTCGTTAATAACTGGGTGGACATTTTCACTCAAGAATTCGCCCTTTCTTTTCACTGATAACTGATAACTGATAACTGATAACTGATTACTGCACACTGATAACTGAAAAATACCCCCTTCTCCCATGCGTATTGTTTTTTTCGGAACCCCGACTTTTGCCGTTCCCACCCTCAAAAAATTATTAGCCAATCCTGATATAGAAGTAATTGCCGTCGTTACCCAACCGGACAAGCGCCGGGGAAGGGGTAATCAATTAATCCCCTCACCGGTGAAACAAATAGCTATAGAACAGCAAATACCGGTTTGGCAGCCCAAAAGTGTGAAAAAAAACGCTAAAACCTTAGATTTTCTCAGACAATCGCGGGCGGATGCCTTTGTGGTGGTTGCCTACGGACAAATTCTCTCCCCAGAAATTCTAGAGATGCCGAGATTAGGCTGTATTAACGTTCATGGCTCAATTTTACCGAAATATCGGGGAGCAGCCCCCGTGCAGTGGTGCATCGCTAGGGGAGAAAAAGAAACCGGCATTACCACCATGTTAATGGATGCGGGCATGGACACCGGACCGATGCTACTGAAAGCCTACAGCCCGATCGCTCTTTTTGACAATGCCGAACAGGTGGGAGCAACCCTAGGACAAATGGGGGCGGATTTGCTCCTAGAAACCCTCTCTAAGCTCGATCGAGCAGAAATTACCCCAATTCCTCAAAATAACGACGATGCCACCTATGCCCCTTTAATTCAAAAATCTGACTATCTAATCCACTGGCAAGATTCGGGCCGGACAATTCACGATCGAGTCCGGGGTTTTTATCCTAATGCGCTGACCACTTTCCGGGGACAACCCCTAAAAGTGATGGCCACTATTCCCCTAGACGATCCTAGTCAACTGCCTGGAGAACTACAGACAAAAGACCTTTCTCCTTTAAGCGGAGAAGTGGGATCGATCGTGGCTCTCTGGAAAAATTTCGGGCCGGTGGTGCAGACGGGAGCGGGTTTACTATTATTAAAAGAAGTGCAATTATCGGGAAAACCACCGCGTTCTGGTGCGGATTTAGTCAATGGTTCCCGTTTAACTGTCGGTGAGATTTTCGGTCAATAGTTTTCGGTGGATGGCTTTCCTTTGCTCCTCTATGCTTCACCGGCGAAGATTTTTTTCAACTTGCGAAAGCGATCGGAATAACTTCTTAATACTTCGATCGCAAACATGGGAGTTTCCTGCACGGCAAATAAAAACTGCGGTTGATTGAGATAGGCTAATTTACAATCAGTTTTGGCGATAGCTGTGGATTCTCGCAGTTTATCTGGGTGCAGGAGCGCTCCTGCTCCGAATACATCCCCTTTTTCTAGAGTTTCTATCAATTGTTCCTTGATATACATCTCCACTTCTCCGCTAAGAATACCGTACATTAACTCCCCTTCCGTGCCATCGGCAAAAATAACTTCACCAGCTGGAAAAGTGCGATCGGGATGATTTTCGAGAATTTTAATCGTATCTACGGGACTTAACATGATTTAACAAGAATTTTTCGGGTTATCTCTCCCATTTTCCAATACATTGAACTCCTCGATCATCGTTTTTGTATGTGAGAATACCTGAAACTTCTCTACCTGACAAAGATAATGCTTTGTTTAATGCTTGTCGGGGAGAGAGAATTTCCGTCTTCATACCTTTATCCTCTTCCTACCCAACCCGTTTTTTGAGTCTATTTTTTTCTCTCTTATCTTCCTTGAAAAACCCTATATATATGGGCGCACGGATTCCCATCATACATAAACTATAAAGCAAGTCTCGCCATTTGTCAAGGGTTTTCTGAAAATCTCCCCCTCTCCCCACTTCCTTGAGAAAATACCTAGTTTAAAACTGTTTGATCGCTGCTTGAGTAATTTCTGCGATCGCTGCTAAACTGGGACTAACTTGGCCGTTATCGGTGGATAACCAGAGAAGATACTCGACGTTACCCGCAGGTCCGGTAATGGGAGACCAAGTTAAACCCCGATAGAACCATCCTAAGACTTCGGCGGCCTGTAAAACCTGAAAAATTGCCGATGCTTGGTCTTGATGGTCGCGAACTACCCCTTTTTTGCCGACTTTTTCCCGTCCCACCTCGAATTGGGGTTTGACCAATAAAATCGCCTCTCGCGGTGGATTTAATAGCGTCCACAGGGTCGGCAAAACTTTGGTCAGAGAAATAAAAGACAGATCCATGACCGCTAAATCGGCGGGTTTTTCCTGTCCATATAACTTTTCTGGGTTTAAATAGCGAAAATTAGTTCTTTCTAGTAAAATAACTCGTTTATCCTGCCGTAAACTCCAGGCTACTTGTCCATAACCCACATCGACCCCATAAACCCGTTTTGCCCCTTTTTGCAAGAGACAATCGGTAAATCCCCCCGTGGAAATGCCTCCATCTAAACAAATGCGATCGCTGACATCGATGGCAAACAATTCTAAGGCCTTGGCTAATTTTTCGCCCCCCCTTGACAAATAGGGCAGTTTCTGCTTAATCTCGATCGCCGCTTCTGGATCGATTTCTGTGGCCGGTTTATCGATGATTTGATGATTGACTTTCACTTCTCCAGCGCGAATTAATCGCTGTGCCTGTTGACGGGAATCACAGAGATTTTTGGCTACTAATAATAAATCTAATCTTTGTTTCGGCAAGGAAGGCCTCCCAATAATCAGCGCCTAATTCTAAAAAATACCTTATTTTTCCCCAAGCAATCCCAGAAGGAAGATTATAAGTAAAGATAGGGACAAGCGGAACCCATCAGCTAAATTTTCGCTGCCATCCCGATATTTTATGGATAAAGATACTCGATTCGCCATTTTGGTCATTGGCATCCCCTTTCTAGGACTAGCTTACTGTGGCTTGATTTTTGCCGTGATGATTTATTGGGGCTGGGGCCGGGAACATCCCGTGACCATGGCCACTTTTTTTGTCCTTGCTCCTTCTTTGATTTCTGGCTCTATTTGGCTGTTAGCTTCCTATAAAGCCCGTCAAAAGCAGCGTTTGGGTTTATAGTTGAATGTAGAGGCCGATGGCATTCGTCCAAAAAGAATCAATAGGATAAAAAATGACCGCTTACATTTAAAAACGTATGATTAAATTTTTATCATCGACTGTCCTGATTGCCGCACAACTAACAGCGATCGCGCCTAGTGCTGTCTCCCAACCTTACACATTAACAGGATCGATCGAGGTTTGGGAAGGGTTGCGAGTGCTTACTTCTGTGCCTTCTGGTCAACGCTGGCAATACGGTAATCTTTGTGCAACTGATCGAGCTTTTAAAGATATCTATGATGGGCAGTCAGTCGTGATTAGAAATGCTAACGATACCATCGTGGCGATCGGTAAACTAGGAGAAGGGAGATTTAATCAAAGTCAAGATTCTTCGTTGTGGACTTGCACATTTAAATTTTCCGTACCTAATGTACCAGAATCACCTTTTTACACTATATCGGTCGGGGGAAGAAAACCGCTCGCCTTAACCCTTGAAGACCTAAAAGCAAGGAACTGGATTTTAGAATTTACATTAAGTCTTTAGTGTCAACCTCGGACTAACCGATGGCGATCGCTGTCAGGGATTGGGAAAAAAACAAAAAAGTTTAGCAGCCCCTCCTAAAATGGCGACAACTAGGGCGATAAAAATTCCCCGGTTGGTAAATTCCTGATAAGCAACCCGTGTCGTTAGTCCTTTAATTTCCGTAGTTAGTCGCTCATCTAAAGCTTTAATGTCCCCTCTGATCTCCGATTGTCCTATTTCTACTTTGGTTAACCGTTCATCGATTTTGTCGAATTTTTGATTGACATCTCTTTGTAGGGAGTCTATTTTCCCCTCGATCCTTGTCAGAACAGCTTCTAGGGAATAAGTAACGGTTTCGTTAGCCATTTTCTGTCTCCTATATTTGCTTTAATTGCGATCGCTGGTGAGATTGGGGATACCTAAATATGTCAGTTGTCTTGGCATGGTGCGATCGCTCCAGCTAGTTGTGCAAGTGAGCAGTTAAGGGATTGACATAGCTTTAATGTTTGAGATGGGTTCATTCTCGGTTCCCTGTAGCCTGTTTCCCAATTGCTTACGGTTTGCACTGTCACACCTAACCGTTCCGCTAGTTTTCTTTGAGTTAACCCAGCGTTCTCCCGTAATTTCTGCATACGCTGTCCTAGTTCCCTATCAGTCACTATATCTCAAAAATCATCTAAAAATACTGTTGACATTATATAACTATCATTATATGCCAAAGGTATGGGAAAAGCGACTGCCCCAAGGCCTATCAGTGCGATCGCTGACTTGCTGCTAACAAAACAATGAAGTTGTTGAATAAATCGGTTTTACTTACCGTTTCTGACTTAGTGCGTCCAAGAAGAATCAATAATCAGTCTTTAGTCAGAATCAGAGCAGCACAAGGCTGACGTTTAGGGGGTGGCTGCGATAGGATAAAAAAGTGCTAGATAAAAACTCCTCTCCCTTGCAGTCCTTAGTTGCGGGTCACTGGTTCAAGCTCATCTGTGGAGCTAGTTACCAAGATTTGCCCACGATTCGCAACCTCGCTTTGACCTATACTATCGCCGGGGCCGATTGTATTGATGTGGCCGCCGATCGATCGGTGATCCTTGCGGCCAAAGAAGGCATCGAAACTGCCGAAAAAATTGCCGGATTCTCGCAAAATCGACGACCTTGGTTAATGGTCAGTCTCAATGACGGGGAAGATCCCCACTTTCGTAAAGCTGTCTTTAACCCGCAACTCTGTCCGGTCGATTGTCCCCGTCCCTGCGAAAAAATCTGTCCCGCTTATGCTATTGATGAAGGGGGAGTGATTGAACAGCGCTGTTATGGTTGCGGTCGTTGCTTACCCGTTTGTCCCCCGCAAATAATCGAGACCAGATCCCGTGTCTGTCAACCCGCAGAAATTATCCCCTTAATTATCGAAATGGGAGTAGATGCGATCGAAATTCATACCCAAGTCGGTCATGGGGAGGAATTTGCTCGACTCTGGCAAGCGATCGCACCTTTAACTAAAAACTTAAAAATCCTGGCCATAAGTTGCCAAGATCATGAGTATATCATTGATTACCTCCACTATCTGCGAGAAACCATTTCACCCCTAAGCTGTCCTCTGATTTGGCAGACGGACGGCCGACCGATGAGCGGCGATATCGGCAAAGGAACCACCCACCCGGCGATTAATATGGCCAAAAAAGTCCTCTCCGACAATCTAGCTGGATTTGTCCAGTTAGCTGGGGGAACCAATGACCACACCGTGACCAAATTAGAACAACTGGGACTGAGAGAAAAAATCGCTGGTATTGCCTATGGAAGTTACGCCCGTTCATTGATTTTGCCAATTTTAGAGCATTTAGACCAGCCTAACCTTGAAAATGACCCGCAAGCCTACTCAAAAGCCGTTAAAGCCGCTTCTATGGTGGTTGCTCAATTAAAAGCCTAGCCTTGGTCAAAAAACTATAATATTTTTTTAATTGACAACTAACCCTTAAATGTGTTAGACCCCAAGAAAATCTCGGACATAAAAACAGCCAATTATCGTCAAAACCTTTTATTATTAATGCCAGAAACCCTACCCTCCTCTCGGATGCCAGTGACCGACGATTTAAACAAACTCTTGGCAATTCTACCAGCGCGGATTCGCGGCAAAATCGAGGAACAGCCGCGGCAGCATCAACTGATCGAAGTAGTTATGGATTTGGGACGCATACCAGAAGCCCGTTTTCCCGATGGGGCGATCGATCTGGGGGACGAACCGATCTCAAAAGAAGAAATCCAGTATTCGATCGCCCGGGTGGGCAGTTTTAGCGGCGATAATCGCGCCGGGATTGAACGCACCCTACACCGCATCAGTGCCATTCGCAATCGAGACGGGGAAATTATCGGTTTAACCTGTCGTATCGGTCGGGCCGTTTTCGGTACGATCACCCTGATTAACGACCTAGTGGAAACGGGAAAGTCCCTGCTGCTGCTCGGTCGTCCAGGGGTAGGGAAAACCACGGCCTTACGGGAAATAGCCCGAGTTTTAGCCGACGATCTCAATAAACGGGTAGTGATTATCGACACCTCCAACGAAATCGCCGGGGATGGAGATAT
This sequence comes from Microcystis aeruginosa NIES-4325, assembly GCF_008974145.1. Taxonomy (GTDB): domain Bacteria; phylum Cyanobacteriota; class Cyanobacteriia; order Cyanobacteriales; family Microcystaceae; genus Microcystis; species Microcystis aeruginosa_G. The sequence continues at coordinate 104,840 of NZ_BJKP01000011.1, forward strand.
TCCCCATCCGGCCATCGGTCGCGCTCGTCGGATGCAGGTAGCCCGTCCGGAATTGCAGCATCAAGTCATGATCGAAGCGGTGGAAAACCATATGCCAGAGGTGATCGTGATTGATGAGATCGGTACGGAATTAGAAGCTCTGGCCGCTCGCACGATCGCCGAAAGAGGAGTGCAGTTAGTGGGAACCGCTCACGGCAATCAATTAGAAAATTTAATTAAAAACCCGACCTTATCGGATTTAGTCGGGGGAATTCAGGCAGTAACTCTCGGAGACGAAGAAGCACGCCGCCGGGGTTCCCAGAAGACCGTTTTAGAACGCAAAGCACCGCCCACCTTTGACATTGCCATCGAAATGTTGGAACGTCAGCGCTGGGTCATCCACGAGGACGTATCCACCACGATCGACCAACTGCTGCGGGGACGGGAAGCAATTGCCCAAATCCGTTGGGTAGATGAGGAGGGAAAAGTACAAGTCACTCAGGAAGAACCAAAACCGGAAAACCTCACCCCTTTGCGCGGCAATTATCTGCCGGAAATGGATAAACCCAAGGGATGGCGGGCCGATGGCCGGATGACTCCCGTGGACCGTTTTGGTGCGGGCCCCCTCAACCGGGAAAACGATTTTGATCGCCTCCTCGAACAATCTTGGCTACAGGAAGAACCGGAAACGGAAAAAGTCCGCGTCCCTGGTCCCAATGGCGAAGATTGGCCGGTTTATGTCTATCCCTACGGAGTTAGTCGCGCCCCGATCGAACAGGTAGTACAGGCCCTAGATTTGCCGATCGTGTTAACCAAAGATTTACAGGCGGCCGACGCGGTGCTGGCCCTGCGTTCCCACGTTAAAAATCAGTCAAAATTGCGTCAAATTGCCAAAGTAAGACAAATTCCCATCCACGGCATCAAATCCAACACCCTGCCCCAAATTTCTCGCGGTTTAAAGCGGATTTTGGGCGTTGATGACCCGATGAATCAGGAAGGCGCGGATCTGCGTTTATTTGCCCGCAGCGGTAGTGATGACGAGATCGAAGCTTTGGAGGAGGCCCGGTTAGCGGTGGAACAAATCGTTATTCCCACTGGCCAACCGGTGGAGTTACTGCCCCGATCGGCGAAAGTGCGGAAAATGCAGCACGAATTAGTGGAACATTACCGTCTCCAATCCGATAGCTTCGGAGAGGAACCGAATCGCCGTATTCGCATCTATCCAGCTTAGGAGTCAGGAATTTGAAGCGACGCACGTTAATTATTATAGGTACAGGGGCGGCGATCGGTACGGTGGCCGCCCTGATTATCCGTCGTCCCGAATCGGCGACGGAATTGCGGGCTAAAATGCCCCTGGCTGAAAGAATTAAGCTCTGTCTCGATCTGGCTAAGATTAAACTAGCTACCACGATCGACTATGTTGATCGTTATGCCCGTCGAAGAATTCTCTATCCCTATCTTACCCATCCAGAGCCATCGGGTTTTAACTTCTTCAATTGGCTACGGAGGGGGAATAGTCCCACCCCTGGCACTTGGAAGTTAGCAAAGGCCAATTTTTGGGCAGCAGGGGCTTTTCCTGCTTTATTATGGAAAATGGCTGATTTAGAATCAAACCCTGTGGATGCGGCCGTTTGGGCTACTGCTGCGAAAAAATGGAGCGATCCCTTAAAAGAAGCGAGTTTGAAGAACAAAGACATCGCTCTTAATAATGTACTGGTGTTTGCTCCTTGGTTTGAGTCGGGACAAGGCCAAGAAAAACAGGCAGCCTTAGAGATAACTTTACAGGGAGCCAGACAACTAACGCAGAGTTATCACACCGATATCGGGACTTTTGGCTGGTTACGCAAGGCCGATCGCACCGATCAGCAAGAACATTGGCAGGTTTTTATGGATCATACGATCAATATAGAACAACTGCTCTGGCCAAGTCTCCACAATCCTGACCCCAAGGAAGCAAAAGATTGGCAAGAAAAGGCCCTTTCCCACATCCGCACCATTAGCCGCACCTTTGGGGCTAACCGCCGCCCGGGTAAAACGGGAACTTGGCAAAGAGGGTATTTTGATCAAAATGTCAACTCTCCCACCTATAGAAATTTCTTATTTAATGAAGGAAAACAGGGCTGGCGCGATGATAGCACTTGGTCCAGGGGTCAAGCTTGGTTTATTTATGCTGCCACGACGGCCTATGTTTACACCAGCGATCCAGAAATGTTAACCATTGCCAAGGATGCCATTAATTATTATCTGGAAAATTTGCCCGATCGCTGGCCCGGTGAGCAAAGACGCGCCGGAGATTTTATCCCCCCTTGGGACTTCGATTATGCCTTGCAAAAAAATGCCGCTACGGAAAAGGATTCTTCGGCAGCAGCGATCGCTGTGGCGGGTATGATTCGCTTATTAAAAGCTTTACCCAGCAGCGATCCTAGTTATGGAACCTATCGAGAGGCGATCGATAATACTCTCTTGAATTTGACTTCTTTTGAGTATTTTCCTGACGAAACCGCCCCAGAGATGAGTCTATTACGTCATGGCTGTTATCATCATCCCGCATCGATCCGACCCAGCCAAGTCTATGATACGGGTTTAATTTGGGGAGACTTCTTTTTTATCAATGCTTTGGCTGAATACCAAGATTTACCCGATACTTAACAGACTACTTAATTCTTACCCTTTTTGATGGGGGAAGTGGCAAACTATTAACTGTTACCGTTGAATGGGAAAAGACTGTGGATATTCGCTTAATCGTTGTCGATGTGGATGGAACGATCGCCGGTGATAACAATCAGGTTAATCCGGCTGTGGTGCAAGCTGTCTCGGCCGTCCAAAAAAAAGGGATTCCCGTCGCTATTGGCACTGGTAGGATGTACCGCTCGGCTTTACGCTTTCATCAACGCCTTAAATCCACTTTACCTATAATTGCTTACAATGGCGCTTGGATTCAAGATCCTGTTTCCCAAGTTCACCATCGACATACCCCCATTTCCCCCGACTTGGCGATCAATCTTTTAGATTATCTCGAACAACCCCAATGGAAAGAGAAAATCTCCCTTAATTTTTATATGGACGATGTGCTTTATGTGCGGCAATTGAACGCGGAAACGGAATTCTATCGCCAGCGATCGGGTATTATTGCCGAAGCAGTGGGAGATTTACGCAAAGTAGCCCACAAAACCACTAAAATCCTGGCCATGGGGGAAGATAAGCAATTTATCGCCGAGATTTGGCAGCATTTACAGCAACGCTATCAAAATCAAGATTTATACTTTACTCAATCGAGTCCGACTTTTTTTGAAGTTACCCACGTTGAGGCTACCAAGGGAAGCGCTGCCAAATTTTTGGCCGAAGATATCCTAGGATTACAACCGCAAAACGTCATGGCGATCGGTGATAATTTTAATGATGTTTCTATGCTCACCTACGCAGGTGTCGGTGTCGCCATGGGTAATGCTCCCCAAGGTGTTAAGGAGCAAGCCGATTGGGTTGCCCCCAGTGTAGACTCAAATGGGGTGGCCGCGGCCTTGGCAAAGTTTGTTTTAATTTGAGGAATGGGGAAGTGCGGGAATGGGGAAGTGCGGGAATTTTAACTAAAACCCTAACACCCTACAATCCTACAGCCCTAACACCCCGACACCCTAACACCAATTCGCTTTTCACCGAGAAAATTATGACTATTAATACGCAAACTGTTACGATTTCCAACAAGGATATTGACATAGATGCTTATTTAGCCATTCCCGATCGAGTGGGAATTTATCCGGCAATTATCGTGATTCAGGAAATATTCGGCGTAAACGACCATATTCGCGATGTCACCCGCAGAATTGCCCAAGAAGGCTATATAGCGATCGCTCCTGCTATTTATCAGCGATTTGCTCCAGGTTTTGAAACGGGGTACAGTATGGCAGATATCGAAATCGGTCGTCAGTACAAAGAACAAACCAAAGCAGCCGAATTAATCAGCGATATCCAAGCCACCATCGATTATCTTTATAGTTTGCCACAGGTGCAAAAAACTGGTGTCGGCACGATCGGTTTTTGTTTTGGTGGTCATGTGGTTTATGTTGTCTCCACTCTAGAGGATATCAAAGTTACTGCCTCTTTTTACGGTGCGGGAATCACCACGGCAACCCCTGGGGGTGGCCAAGCGACAGTGAAGGTGACTCCCCAAATCAAAGGGACAATCTACGCATTTTTCGGGATGTTAGATGCCAGTATTCCTCAAAAGCAAGTGGATGAGATAGAAAACGCATTAACCCGTTATCAAATCCCCCATCGAGTTTTCCGCTATGAAAACGCCGACCATGGCTTTTTCTGCGACCAAAGAGCTAGTTATAATGCTAAGGCGGCCAAATCTGCCTGGGGTCATGTGCTAGAGTTATTTAGCCTTCTTAAATCTTAATGGTCTGACCCCTCAAGCTTCAGCTTACACTGGAAGCAGCTCAAAATCACACTTGTAACCATTCTATTTATCATGACACCGAACCCAGCCTTTTCCATGGACGATTTTGCCAAAGCTCTTGATCAATACGATTATCAATTTGAAAAAGGGCAGATCGTGCGCGGGAGAGTCGATCAACACACCTCCGATGGAGCATACATCGATATTGGCGGCAAATCCTCCGCTTTTATTCCTTTAAGAGAAATTTCCCTGGAAAATGTTACTTCTATTGCTGAAGCTTTACCCATAGGTGCAGAATTCGATTTTCTGATTACCCGTGGACAGGATGCGGAAGGACAAGTTACCCTCTCTCTGCGGCAATTATTACTACAAAAAGCTTGGGAAAATGTCAGGGAAATTTCTGAAAGTGGCAAGTCGGTGCAGCTGCGCGTCACGGGAGTGAATAAGGGAGGGGTGACGGGAGAGGTGGAAGGATTAAAAGGATTTATCCCTCGCTCCCATTTAATCGAAAAAAACGATTTAGATTCCCTGATCGGACAACTTTTAACCGCAACTTTTATTCAAATCGATCAAGAAAATAATAAATTAGTTTTATCTCAACGAGAAATTGCTCGCGCTAACGCTATCAGTCAGTTAGCTGTGGGTAAATTATTAAGTGGCACCGTGGTTAAATTACAACCCTACGGTGTTTTTGTCGATTGCGGTGGAGTGACGGGATTACTCCATGCTAAACAGGTGACGGGAGCCTCTTTTAATTCTCCTATGACTTTCTTTAAAGTTGGTCAACCAATTCAAGTGGTAGTTGCGGAAATTGACGAATATAAAAACCGCATTTCCCTATCTACGAAAATCCTCGAAGCGCACCCCGGGGAAATTCTCGAAAACTTTGCAGAAGTCATGGAAACAGCAGCAGAAAGATTAAAACAAGCTCAGGAAAAAACCCCAGAAAGTTAGTGTAGGGTGGGTTAGGCGACAATAATTTAGATGTTTTACCACCTATTTAGTATTCGCCGTAACCCACCATCAGTCATCAGTTATATTTGTCTCCTGTTGATCGTCTCCTTTTTACTTGACAAAGATGTTTCAAGATCGGATAGCAATTTTAGGGACTATGCACGGAAAAGAGCGGGTAATAGCGCCGATTTTAGAGGAAAAAATAGGTCTCAAGGTGATTGTATCCGATAATTTTAATACCGATCGCTTTGGCACTTTTACCCGAAATATTAAGCGCATCGGAACACAAATTGAAACCGCTCGCAGGAAAGCACAAGAAGCGATCGAGCTTTCGGGATACGATCTCGGAATTGCCAGTGAGGGTAGTTTTTATCCCTATCCCAACTTGCCGTTAGTTTCCTGTAATCGTGAATTGATTTTATTGCTCGATCGAGTCCATAATCTAGAAATAATTGGTCAAGCAATAGTCACGGAAACCAATCACGCTCACCAAACCGTAACTAATCTAGCAGCTGCTTTAGAATTTGCCGAAAAAATCGGGTTTCCTAGTCATGGGTTAGTGGTGATGTTTGATAAAAATTCTTTCGACTCCGAGCAGATTTTTAAGGGAATTACTGACGAGAAAAATTTCGTTAAAATTGTTGAAGATATTCTTGACAAAAACGGCAAAGTACACCTAGAAACCGATATGCGCGCTATGCACAATCCCACGCGGATGAAAGCAATTGCAGCAGCGACAGCAAATCTGGTTCAAAAACTCAATCAATTATGTCCTAATTGTGGTTGTCCGGGGTTTGATATTATCGAAAGAAAAGCGGGTTTACCCTGTGGTTTATGTCACTTTCCCACCTCTTTGATGAAACTGGAACTATACGGTTGTCAAAGCTGTGATTATCGAGAGGAAAAACTCTTTCCCAACGGTGAAAAAACCGCCGATCCGATGTATTGTGAATATTGTAATCCTTAAAGATAGCCTTTCTATGGAAAGAATTTTAGAACCAGAAGTGATGGATGATCGGGAAGAAGCGATCGAATATGATGCCATGGACTTCACGGAAGTTAATACTAATTTTGCTAAAGAAGCCGTACAATTGGCTGGTATTAATGCTAGGGTGTTAGATGTGGGAACTGGTACCGCGCGCATTCCGATTATGCTCAGTCAACTACGTCCCCAATGGCAAATTATCGCTATTGATCTGGCCGATTCTATGTTAGAAATTGGTCAAAAAAATATCCTTAATGCTAACTGTCAAGAACAAATCAAATTGGAGAAAGTTGATGGAAAAAATCTTCCCTACCAATCCGAGCAATTTGATTTAGTTATTTCTAATAGTTTAATCCATCATCTCGAAAATCCTCTACCTTTTTTACAGGAAATTAAGCGAGTTTTAAAACCCAATGGTGGCATATTTTTAAGAGATTTATTCCGTCCCGATTCCGAGGAAATAATTAAGGGGATGGTGAGAGAAATCGATCCTAATTTTTCTCCCCGACAAGCGCAACTATTTAAAGATTCTCTCCATGCCGCTTTTACCCTAGCAGAAATCGCCGATTTAATCCAGCAATCGGGATTAAAAAATGTTAAAACTTATCAGTCTTCCGAACGTCATTGGACAGCTATAAAAACAAGTAAAAATTAATCACTAAATCAGGAAAAATTGAGTTATGAAAGTTGGATTTTTGGGAACAGGATTAATGGGAACGCCAATGATAGAAAGATTATTAAATCAGAAAATTCCTGTTATTGCCTATAATCGCACATTGGAAAAATTGACACCTTTACAGCAGTTAGGAGCCAAAACAGTTAGCTGCCCTGAACAAGTTATTCAAGAGGCAGATTGTCTAATTTTAATGTTAACTAATGCTGCCGCTATTCAAGAGGTTTTAGGATTAAATTACGAGCAATCTAACTTCAATAATCGGACTATTATCCAGATGGGAACTATTGCTCCTTCTGAAAGTAAACAACTGCGAGATCAAATTGTGGCTAAAGGGGGAGAATATCTAGAAGCACCCGTGTTAGGAAGTATTCCCGAAGCTAAAAATGGGACTCTTTTAGTTATGGTGGGAGCAACGGAAAAACAGTTCCATCAATGGTCAAATTTATTAGCCAATTTTGGTCAAGAACCGATGTTAATCGGGGCAGTGGGAACCGCTGCGGCGTTAAAATTAGCTTTAAATCAATTAATTGCTTCTCTAACCAGTGCTTTTGCTTTGAGTTTAGCTTTTTTATCCCAACAAGGAGTAGATATAGAAAAGTTCATGACTATCCTGCGTCAAAGTGCCTTATATGCGCCTACTTTTGACAAAAAATTAACCAGAATGTTAGAAGAAAATTATGCTAACCCTAACTTTCCCACTAAACATTTACTCAAAGATGTTAATCTCTTTTTAGAGGAATCGGAGAAGTTAGATTTAACCAGTTTTCCCCTAACAGGAGTACAGCGCCTTCTGGAAAAAGCTTTAGAAATGGGATTCGCAGAGCAAGATTATTCAGCTTTATACGGGGCACTGAAAAAAGAATTATAAACTGCTTGGCAACATCAAAAAGATTCTCTTTGGTTTGTCTAGTCGGACAACTGATACTAAATCCGTTAAGTATAGGCTACTTATAAGGACAGGCAAAAGGCAAGAGGGGAAATAAATAATCAGTTTTTAATAACTGGATTTAGTGTGATAGGAGAAAAACTGGTAAAAGGCTTTAAATTTTCCTTAAGCTTTGTTGGGGTAGCCAGAAGAGGGGTTTAGAGTGGGGAGTGATGGAATTTTGGGCATATTTTCCTATGACGCTGACTGAATTTGGATTATTAGCGGGTTTACTTGTCCCTGGTATCCTGCTCTCGATTTTGGTGATGGTGAGTTTTGCCAAAGGGGGCTAAAAACCGATAGAGACACCGATGAAAGTGTCTCTATCTTTTTGGGGTGAAGATTAATCTATTTTTGTTTTTTTGCCTAATTTAATTGATTCTGTAGCTAACAAAATTGATTCTAAATGATGGCGCTTCTCCACTTGACCGAGGAAATAACCTGTCATCATCGCTGAAGCGAGAAGATTAGCCAAATTCTCGCGGTCGGTGGTAATTTGTACCGCAAAATCCTCTGATGGCAACATTCCCACCAATCCCCTGACGTTTTGCGAGATAATATCTTTAATTTCGCTACTGACCGATTGGGCTATTCTCTCAAGGGTTTCAGGACGCTGCTGCTGGAGATACTGCATCAGACAGTTATCATTTTGTTCTTCGGTTTCCCAGGGAAAAAAATCAGGATTAAAAGTCATCAGAACTCCCACGCTGTAGTGGTTATTGGGTTTAGGTTAACAAATCGCTCTTCTTGATTGCCTGAAGTCCCCCCATCTTCTTCAAGTTTAGCTCAGTAATCAGAAACATTTACCCTTAATATAGCGTTTCTCACATCTGTGTGGCACACTTAAACCTTTGCTGATTAAGCTTTTCAACATCGATAATGTACCTTTTGGGAACAGGAAACGCTATATACTCTCTCTCTCCTTATTCCTGATCAGTAGGTTCCAGAATACCCTGTTCTCTAAGATTGTCAACCTCGAAATATTGATGAAATTTGTCGGTTACTTCTAACCAGTACGATCTACCTTCGTTTTGCTTGCGTTTTCTCACAAATCCTCGTTCTACCAAGTCCTGAACCTGTTGATAGGCCGTACTGCCCCGTAAATTAATTAAATCCGCTTGCAAAATCGGTTCTTTTATTGCGATCGCTGCTAAAGTGCGGAGGGTTCCTGTGCCTAATTCGGCCGGGATCAGGTCTTCGATCAAATTCTGATAAGCTGACCGCAATTGTAAACTATAACCGAGGGGGGTTTCCACCACTTCCAAGGCACTATCCCGGTGGGCATAATCCGACATTAACTCGATCATAGCATCTTCCACCGTCAAGCGATCGCTGTTGGTTAATGTCACCATCTCGGTTAAGGGGACAGGCTGCCCTTTTAGGTAAAGTATCGCTTCTAGACGGGTAGCTAGTCTGATCTCCTGGTGGGCTTCCGCGCTCAATCTCGACTACCTAAGTTTAGACACTAAGTTAATATTTTACTAGAAGACGAACGAGAAAATTATGGAAACTTTTTGGAGTCAGGTTTTAGACTTTTGTTATCAGGCTACCGGCCAAGTGGGCGATCGCTTACTGGCTGATTTTGGCAAATTACAGGCCACCAACAAAGCAGACGGGACTTTAGTGACGGCTGCCGACCGTTGGTCCGATGGCGAATTGCGATCGCTAATTGCCCGCACTTTCCAGGATCATGGAGTCTTAACCGAGGAAACTACCCATATTTTCCCGGATCAAGAATGGTGTTGGGTCGTGGATCCGATCGACGGCACGACTAATTTTACTCGCGGTATTCCCATCTGGGGCATTTCCCTGGGACTTCTCTACCGGGGGACTCCCGTGTTCGGATTTGTTTATTTCCCCTGCCTGAAACAGGCCTATTATGGTTATTGGTACGGTGAGACGGGTTTAACCGGTCCAGAGGGGGCCTACTGCAACGGTCAACCGATTCACACCAGCGACGATTTTCCCAGCAAAAATCATCTGTTTAATCTCTGCGCTCGTAGTACAGATGTATTCAAAAACCCCTTTCCCTGCAAAGTGCGGATGATAGGAGTAGCTAGTTATAATCTGCTTTTGGTGGCCGATGGCACTGTCTTGGGAGGAGTGGAAGCAACCCCAAAAGTCTGGGATATTGCCGCAGTTTGGGCAATTCTACAGGCCGCAGACGGGGTATTTATCTCTTTAGGAGAAAAGATTTTTCCCTTACAGGTGGGGGAAAATTATAGTGATCAATCCTATCCCTGTTTAGCCGTGGCTCGATCGAATTTAGCACCGGTTTTCTTGCCTCTGGTCGGTTTTCTCAAGGATGTTGCTTGAATGGAGAATTGCTCAGGTTAGAATAGCTGCATTTATTGGTTTTATCTCTATTTAGGGCTGGCTGAATAATGGTAAAACCCTTTTAAAATAAGGCTTTTGACCTGTTAGAATCCGATGTTCATGCTGCGAAAATCGGATTGGGAATCTCAAAAACCTTGCATTATCCTTCTTGTAGTACATAAATTGGTACGAGGGCGACAAAGCCTGAAACGACCGGCTACTGACTCCTAACCGCACCAACAAACTTTTTGCCGCAAACCCTATTTATTTCATGAGTTTTGATACTTCCTCTCTCAGCGAACGCAACGATAAAGCCGAAGTCTATCAGCAAGTAATTATTCGCCTCGAAAATGTGTCTAAAATCTACGGCAGTGGCGAAACCATGGTTAAAGCACTCAATAACGTCAATTTAAGCCTAAAAAAAGGGGAATATTGCGCTATTATGGGGGCTTCGGGTTCGGGAAAATCCACGGCCATGAATATTATCGGCTGTCTTGATCGTCCCACCTCGGGGTCCTATTATCTAGAAAATCTCGACGTTTCCACGCTGCCGGATGGGGATTTAGCTCAGATTCGCAATCGTAAAATCGGCTTTGTTTTCCAGCAATTCCATCTTTTACCCCAGATGAGTGCGCTGGAAAATGTCATGTTACCGATGATTTATGGTGGGGTTCCTCCCCAGGAAAGAAAGGAAAGAGCGATCGCTGCTTTAACGAAGGTAAAATTGGATAATCGACTGCACAATAAACCCAATCAATTATCGGGGGGACAACAGCAGCGCGTCGCTATTGCTAGGGCAATTGTCAATCAACCCATATTATTACTTGCCGATGAACCGACGGGGGCGCTAGACTCGAAAACTACCCAAGAGGTGATGGCTATTTTCTCGGAATTGAATAACAGTGGAATTACTATCGTCATGGTAACTCATGAGGCCGATGTGGCGCGTCATTCTGGGCGCATTATTTGGTTTAAAGATGGTGAAGTGGTTTATCCTAATCTCGCACCGACGGATTTACATGAGGTGATTGGGTAGGGTGGGGATTTTTCAGTTATTAGTGAAAAGAAAACGACAACTTCCTAATTAGATCGCTGTTAGGGATTGGGAAGAAAACCAAAAAGTTTAGCTGCCCCTCCTAAAATGGCAACAACCAAAGCGATTAGAATCCCTCGATTGGTAAATTCCTGATTAGCGACTCTTGCAGTTAATCCTTTAATTTCTGTGGTTAGTCGCTCATCTAGGGCTTTAATCTCCCCTTTTAACTCCGATTGTCCTATCTCTAGCTTGTTAACATCCCTTTGTAGAGAGTCTATTTTCCCCTCGATCCTTGTCAGAACAGCTTCTAGGGAATAAGTCACGGTTTCGTTAGACACGAGCTAAACTCCTATATTTTGCTATGTTGCGATCTCCTAATCTTCTTTAGGAGCGATTGCTCTAGTGGTGTCCTATTCTAATAATACTAAATCCGGTTATTAAAAACTGATTATTTATTTCCCCTTTTGCCGTTCGGCGGTTCGGCGGTTCGACTGAGCGTTCGACAAAAGCTCACCGAACGTCCGCAGTCTCACCGTCGAACCCTGACGACCGATGTATCAAATCCACTTTACCCCATGCAGCGATCGAGATTAGAACTGGGAAATATAAAATTAACTTCTTTGTCCTTCTTTCAATTTACCCTATGGTTAGCAGTGCCACTCGTCCAAGACCTTCCTTAAAAACCCTCTGGCAAAAGATAGAGTCTTCTCCCTTGCCAGAAACCGAGGAATCGATTATTTTAAGAATTCTGGTGCAAGCTTTAGTAATCGTGGGTATTATCGCCACCGATGTGGCTACCGATAGTTATACCAGTATTTGGGCGGTTCCTCTCAGTATTATCGGCGGAATCTGGAGTTGGCGACGCAGGAAAAAGCGCAATATTGGGGCAAAATTTTGTATAGCGATCGGAATGTTGGTAGTGTTGGCGCTATTCTTGGGTAATATCGTTGCGATGCAGGATAGTCGCATTGCCTTAACACAATTATTAATTCAACTGCAAATTCTCCATAGTTTTGACCTGCCCCGACGCAAAGATTTAGGGTATTCTATGGTAATCGGTTTAATTCTCTTGGGAGTCGCTGGGACAATCTCCCAAACCCTCGCTTTTGCGCCTTGGTTAATCATCTTTCTGCTTTTAGCCCTACCTACCCTAGTTTTAGACTATCGTTCTCGTTTAGGTTTAGATAATCTCAATCAGAGTCTCCCTTTCTTCCCAAGGAAACCCCTGCGTCTAGCCACAAAAAAATTAGTTTCCCCGCAAAATTCCCCCCTTTCTCCCAGACGTTTTGGGATTTTCTTTCTGACAATTCTCCTCTTGGGATTGACAATTTTTGCTCTGATGCCACGTTTTCCGGGTTATCAAATTCAATCTTTTCCCGTCAATAGTCCAGGAGGTATGGAAAATCAGGATTTTGAACAGGGAGACAGACAAATCGTTAACCCTGGCTATGTGCGCGAGGGTGAAACGGGGAATGGTGGCGTAAATAGCGGTAATAGTCCCACTACAGGGTCAGGACAGCTAGATCCTACCTTTTATTACGGTTTTAACAGCCAAATGAACCAAAATTTGCGGGGAAGTATGACTCCCCAGATAGTCATGCGGGTACGTTCTCAAGCCCCCGGATTCTGGCGCGCCATGGCGTTCGATCGCTATACTGGTCAAGGGTGGCAAATCTCGCGAGATCAAGAAGTAGAGGATTTAAATCGCAATCGTTGGTCCTATCGCTTTTTTCTGCCGCTGCCCGCAACCCAGGCCAAAACCCATCAGGTAGTCCAAAGTTATAGCATTGTCTCCAGTTTACCGAATATTATCCCTGCTCTTACTTCGCCTCAGTTTCTCTTTTTTCCTACCCGACAGGTATCTTTAGACCGAGAAAATAGCTTAAGGTCGCCAGGGGGATTAGCGGAAGGGCTAACTTATACTGTAATCTCACAAGTGCCGGAACGCAATCGCAGCCAATTGCGATCGGCCCCAGAAACTTATCCTAAGGCTATTCTCAACTATTATTTGCAAATTCCTGCTGAAATTGCCCCGAAAGTCCGCCGAAAAACCGAGGAATTGCTGGCCAAATCTCCCAAACCTTTAACCTCTCCCTACGAGAAGGCCCTCTATTTGGCCCAAGCATTAAAGCAAAACTACGAATTAAAAGCCGATTTGCCCTTTTTAGCCGAAAATGAGGATTTAGTCTCGGCCTTTTTGTTTCGTTTTCAGGGGGGTTACGCCGATCATTTTTCCACCGTGTTAACGATTATGTTACGCTCGATCGGTATTCCTGCCCGATTAGCCACCGGTTTTGCTCCTGGCCAGTTTAATCCTTTCACTGGCTTTTATGTTGTCCAAAATACGGACGCTTACGCCATCACAGAGGTGTTTTTCCCTGGTTACGGTTGGTATGCTTTCGATCCTATCCCGGGCCACGAATTAATTCCCCCATCCTTTGAGGAAGCGGAACCTTTTAGCGTCCTCAAGCAATTTTGGCAATGGGTAGCGGGATGGTTGCCCTCCCCAGTCACGGGTTTTCTCGGTCTGATTTGGGAAAATGTTATCGTTACTATCGGTCAGTTATTGGCCTGGTTATGGCGCTTTATTTCCGGCAGTCTTTTCGGGGGAATTCTCGGCGGTTTAGTGGGGGTCGTCTTCGCTTACGCTGGTTGGTTAGGATGGGGACAGTTCCATCGTTGGCGTCGGGGTCGCAAGTTGTCTAAACTACCACCGATCGAGCGTTTATACCAGCAAATGTTAGGAATCTTAACAGAAGCTGGTTATGGCAAACATCCCGCTCAAACCCCTTTAGAATACGCCGCCGCCGCCCGCAGCGTCCAACCGCCGCCAGTGGCGAATATTATCGAGGAGATTGCTTGCGCCTACGTTGATTGGCGTTATGGCGGGAAATCGGCTAATATCGAGAGTTTACGCCAACGTTTTCGAGAGTTGCCCAAGCTAGTGAAAAAGTGAGCTTGAGCCTATAGTTAGGGTTTGCGGCAAAAAGTTTTTCAGCAAATCCTAAATAACAGAAAACGGGTTTCTTTAAGAAACCCGTTTTCTAGACAAACCTGACTCCAATAGCAAATTAGGTTACACTTCATCTTGATGAGAAAGGCTATGAACAAGACTATGTTAAGAAATGTAATCAAGTCCGAAACCCTTACTGTTGCCTTGTCTGCACAGTTAACTTTATTTTTGTCCGACTACCGATAATTCTCAGCCAGCAATTTAAGTAGGGAGGCACAATTATTTGTAGGATAGGTTAGCGGTAGCGTAACCCATCGGGGCGTTGGGTTTCATGCTTCAACCGTTCGGCAAAAGCTCACGGCCGAAGCCCAACCTACGTTCATCTTATATTTAATTCCACCCACCCACTAAACCAAGAAAATATAATTATGACAAACTATCAAACAGAAATCCAAATCAAAGTCCCTTTAGATGTTGCTGAAACTTATTGGAATGCAACGGAAGAAGAGCGTCAAAAAATAGAAAAAAAATCGCTTTTTATGTTCAATCTTCAAATTTATCTAGAAAAGAATCTCTGGACAAATTATATAAAACGATGGATACTATTGGACAAAAAGCACAAGAGAGAGGATTAAACCCTGAAATTTTAGAATCTCTCTTAAATGAAGATGACTAGACGCTTTGTTATCGATACCAATATTATTATCAGTTCTGTTTTATCGCCCAAGAGTAAACCCAATACTGCTTTTTAAAAAGCGCAACAATTAGGAATCATCATCGTGTCCCCTGCCACTTGGCAAGAACTGGAAAGTGTCTTATCGCGACCAAAATTTGGCCGCTATATTAGTCTTGAAGAGCGTCAACAATTTTTCTTAGACTTTTCTGAAACTGTGGAATTTATTTTAAATATGGAATTCAGAACGGATATTTGCCGAGATCCTAAGGATAATAAATATTTAGAATTAGCCGTTAATGGTCAAGCAGAATCGATCATTACAGGAGATCAAGATTTACTCATTTTACATCCTTTTCTGTCTATCAATATTGTTACAGTTAATGATTTTTTATTCAACAAGTAAATTCATTATAGCGGGTTTCAGTTGAATGAGGTACAGCATGGATGACTAGGTAGGCTCTTTAAAAGGGGTATCGCAATAGCAACAATGGGTAAACCAGTGATGGATGTCTCGCAATGTAATCTGACTAAAGGCT
>NZ_BJKP01000012.1 GCF_008974145.1 Microcystis aeruginosa NIES-4325
ATGTTGGTTAAGTTCTTGTTGTTGCTCTGGAGTCATTTTTGTCTTTTCCCTACTCTTTTCTCTATCCCATACCCAATTGATGCTTTTGTCAAGTAGTTTATTTGTTCTTCAGCTTTGACTTGCTCCCAAGTGCGGGGATTAGAAACAGGTTTTGAAGTTACAGGAGAAATTACCTGAGTAGGAGCGGGAGGAGTGGGGAGAACGATATTTGTTGCTACAATTGATGGGGGAGTTTGTAGCGCCTCTAACATCTCTTTTGCAGTTAAATAACGTTCGTTAGAGCGCAGTGAAATAGTTTTATCTAGCACGGCTGCTAAACTGATATTAGTATTTAAAGCGAACTGCCGCCAATAAATTTTTCCTGTCATCGGATCGCTCTCTAACATTTCAGGAGTTTTGCCGGTTAGTAGATAAATAGCTGTCAATCCTAAAGCGTAGAGATCACTACTATAAACCGGACGACCGATCGCCTGTTCTGATGGCATAAAACCGGGAGTACCGATAACAATAGAATTAAGAGAATGGCCCGAATTAGAAACCACCGTTCCCATAGTTTCTTTAACCGCACCGAAATCAATTAGGATCGGTAAATTATCATAAATCCGTAGGATGATATTATCGGGTTTTATATCTCGATGGATAATTTTTTGTCCGTGAACATAAATTAAAACCTGTAGAATACTAACTAAAATCTCTTTGACTTGATCATCGGTAAAAACTCCTTTACTCTGTATTCTTTGGCTGAGAGTTTCTCCCTCGATAAATTCCTCGACTAAATAAAATTGATTATTTTCCTCAAAATAAGCGTATAGTTTGGGAATTTGAGGACTATTTTCGCTCAATTTTTCCAGGATAGCGGCTTCTCGATCAAATCTTTCTTTGACAAGATTGTGAACCTGGGGATTATCATTAATCGGTTTTAGCTGTTTAACCAGACAGAGCCGTTTTGAGGGCATTTGGCTATCTTCTGCCAAAAAAGTCTCTCCGAAACCACCATCGGCAATTAATCGCAAGACTTTGTAACGATTTTGTAGAATTAAATCCGTCATGGGGAAACATTAAGTAGGGAGGAACAGTTATACCATTTTTCTTTATTTGCGTCACAACGAATGCAGGCTTGGCAAGCATTCGAGCGTGGATGTCTGTCATGGATTTAGAAATTTGGTATTAGTCGGTTTTCGATCGCCTTCTGTACGTTGGCAATGCCGATAATTAAATCCTCCAATCTTTTTAAATCTTTTTCAGTGGCGGCTGTCATCAGTTAAACTCCTATTAGCTGAATTTTTCTGGACCCGATTCGATACTTTATTGATTGCGGATAACTTTCTCATTATCAACTTCCCTCCCAGATTTTTAGATAGGCATTTTCCATATTTTCAGCGAATTTTTTCCCTTGCCAGAGGGGGGCTGTGTCACGATTTCCTAACAGTTGATGGCTGATCTCTTGACGAAGGGAGCGATCAAGTCCTAATTTTACTCCCCAGTGGATATATTCTGCCTCATTCCAGCCAATTCCAGCTTCAATACCGGCATTAATCATAAAAGTATAACTATTGCGCGCGGAAAATTGTTCTCCTACCAGTGTCACTAAAGGGATTCCTTGCCATAAAACTTCTAAGGTGGTGGTAGCGCCATTGTAGGGATAGGTATCTAACACCACATCGGCAATCTGTAAATTAGCGCGATGGGTATATTCATCTATATCTCTCGGTAAAAATCGCAATCTTTGGGGATTAACTCCCTCCTGAATTGCTATTTCAGTAAATAATTCTTGAATTTTTTCAGTCTTACCAACTCCCTTAATCAGAAAATAACTATTGGGTACTTGTGCGAGAATTTTCATCTGAAGTTTAATAGTATCAGGATGGCGTTTCATGCCACTTTGTACGGAAAAATAGATGGTAGCATCGGGGGGAATTTCTAAATCTTCTCGACGTAGATTGGGAGTGCCGATTTCAAAACCATCCACTGCTAAATATGTCTCTGGTAAACGATAGATTTTTTCTCGATAATATTCCTCAGCTTGCTGGGGTAAAACGTAGGGATCGGCGATATAGTAATCAATAGTTGCTAATCCAGAAGCATCCCAACCTAACCAAGTAACTTGTTTTGCTGCGGGTTTCAGTGCCATAATCTGATTGGTAAGATTATGGGTTAAACTGTCTAAATCTACCAGAATATCTATATGATCTTGTTGAATTTGTTTGGCAACTTCTAGGGGATTTTGAGCGTAGGGAAAATGACGGATAATATCTCGGCTATCCCGAAACCATTGACGGGTAATTTCATCTTCTTCTTGGTTAATAGTATAGATGGCTATTTGCAATTTTTCTCGATCGTGATGGTGAATTAACCAACGACTTAACCAACCAACAGAATGATGTTTTAAGGTACTGGCAAGATAACCAATCGTAAGTTTTTCTGGGACTTTTTTGATAGTAATAAAAGGAGTTTGTAAACTATTATTATCAAGGAAAATTTCGGTGATGCGATTAGTTAATTGTCGGTTGGCTAAGGCTTGATCGCCTAGGTAGGGTAGGGGACTAGAAATATTGAGAAAGCTAGTTTTAATAATCGGTTCTAAAGTAATATTTTTCTGACGGGTTAATTCTTGCAATAAATTCTGATATTCTTGATAAATATGATCAATTTCTTGCCAGACTCCCCAGCGCAAAAGTATTGACAAAATTAGATAATTGCTGTATAATTTTAGAGTTGAAGTTAGACAAAATTCTCGCAATTGATAGGCAGTTTTTAAAGAATTATCAAAGTCTTCGGCTAAAATATAGAGGTTAACTAACTGTTCCAAAAGACTCAGATCATTTGGTCTTAATTGCAGACAAAGTTTAATAATTTCTACTCCAAAAGCGGGACTTTGTTGCTCGTTGGTGACTCGTGCTGCTATCTGAAAAGCTTGCGGGATAAAACTATCGGCTAATTCCTCTAGGTAGGGTAAACTTGCTTGAGCTAAATCTAAAGTTAATTCGTGGGGATATAAAAGACTTTTGAGAACTACATTTAAAAGCAATTCTCGATCAGGATTATATCTGAGATTGTCTTGAATAGGATAATTAAGTAGTTCTCCTGGATCGAATATTTCTAAATCTAAAGCTAAGTCGAATAAAGCTAATAAATTATTAATTGACTTGGGAACAATTTCCTGTAGATGATAGCGAAAATATTCTACAGCTGCCAGATCACCTTTTCTTTGTTGTCGTTGCGCTTCCGCGTCTAAAACCGCTTCTAATTCTGCTTGCCATTGCTTAACTTCTTCCGGATTACCTCCCCTGAAAACATTTTGCCACATCACCTGTGCCTCTGCTTCTAAATTTTGCAGAAGATAGGCAACTCCCAAGTACCAATAGTAAGAAATACTTTCAGGATTGTTATCGATTAGTTCCTCGTAGATTGCCGCAACTTGAGGATAATCTTCGGCAATTAAAGCTTGATAAGCGTCAGGATGCCACATAAATCAGTTATCAGTAAACAGTAACCAGTAATCAGTGAAAAAGTGACAGTTAGGGGAATAAAGCTCAAAAAGAATTGACTCATAACTGATAACTGATCACTGATAACTGATAACTGAAATTAAACCACTTTAGCGATAGCAACTTCTAGCTTATCCATAGCCTCATCTACTTCTGTTTCCGAGACAATTAAAGGCGGTACAAAACGGAGAACCTTCGGACCTGCGGGAGCAATTAATAAACCCTCAGTCAAGGCTGCATTAACAATAGTAGATGAAACCAACTCACTTTCTGAATTAATTTCCAGACCATTAATTAAACCCCAACCGCGCACATCGACAAATAGATGGGGATATTGAGAAGCAATCACCCGTAAACGGCTGCGTAATTGTTCCCCTCGCTGCTGAACATTTTCGAGAAGATGATCCCGTTCAATGGTTTGTAATACTGTTAAAGCTGAGGCACAAGCGAAAGGATTACCCCCAAAGGTACTCGCATGACTCCCCGGTTCAAACACATCACAGAATTTTCTGCACATCATCGCACCGATGGGAATACCCCCCGCTAAACCCTTGGCAGAAGTGAAGATATCTGGTTCTACTCCTAAATTCTCATAACCCCAGAGTTTACCAGTTCTTCCGACTCCCACCTGTACTTCATCAAAGACAAGCAAAATGTTATTTTCGTCGCAAATTTGCCGTAAACGTTGGAAATATTCGATATCTCCCGGACGAACTCCCCCTTCACCCTGCAGCGGTTCCAACATAATCGCGGCCACCCGACGATTACCCTCATCGATATCAGCGATCGCATTTTCCACCGCTTCGATATCATTATAGGGAATATAGGCAAACCCCGGCATCAGGGGTTCAAAGTCTTTTTGATACTTTGGTTGACCGGTTGCGGTGATGGTAGCTAAAGTCCGACCGTGAAAACTAGCGTGAGCGGTTAAAATAACCGGCTGTTCGAGGAAATCTAGCACCGTATGGGCATATTTTCGTACTAATTTAATCGCCGCTTCGTTCGCTTCCGCACCAGAATTACAGAAAAAGACCTTATCAGCGCAGGAATGATCGACAATCCATTTAGCTAGTTCCCCTTGTTCGGGAATATAGTATAAATTCGAGACATGATGGAGTTTTTGGATTTGCTGGCTAACCACTTCAATTAAAGCGGGATGCGCGTGACCGAGGGTACAGGTGGCAATTCCCGCGACAAAATCAAGGTATTGTTTACCGGAAGTATCCCAGAGAAGACACCCCAATCCCTTGGCGATCGCAATGGGAAAACGACCATAAGTATTCATCACATAGCTGTTAAAACTATCTCGATCGAAGGTCTGATTCGGGTTTAAATTGGAAGTGGGATCAACTAGGGTTGGTTCTAAAAGGGTTTCTGGACTCACTGGGGAACTCCTGCGCGATTAGACATAGGGGAAATTATAATCAAATCCGTCTGAGAAGGACGGGTTATTTAGATTAAAAACTGATTTTATTGTAATTTACTAGACAGTCTTAGGGGTGAATTTTGCTTGTCTATCAGTGAAGATAAATATCGTCGTCTGCGTCAGGAATTAATCGGGGGAATTTTTGCCCTGATCGTGGTATTTTTGCTGGGTACGCTTTGGTATCATCTGATCGAGGGTTGGAGTTGGCTAGATTCGGCCTATATGACGATTAGTACCCTCGCTACCGTCGGTTTTGGCGAAATTAATCCCCTAGGTGAACGGGGACGACTGTTTACAATGGTTTTGATCGTGATGGGAGTAGTCAGCATCGGTTATATTGTTAATCGCTTGACCGAAGCTTTAATTCAAGGCTATTTTCAAGAGGGACTCAAACAGAGACAGGAGAAACGCTTGATCGATCGACTATCAGAACACTATATCATCTGTGGTTTAGGTCGCACAGGCAGACAGGTAGCGATCGAATTTTACGCGGAAAATATTCCTTTTGTAGTTATTGATACAGACCCCCTACAGGTAAATCGGGCCAAAGAATTAAATTATATTGTTGTTCAAGGAGATGCCACCTTAGATAAATCTTTACAAATGGCAGGAATTGAACGCGCTACTTGTATTGTGGCCGCTTTAACTTCCGATGCGGAGAATTTATATACAGTTTTGTCTGCTAAAACTCTTAATCCGAAAATCCGCGCTATTGCTAGGGCCAGTACCGAGGAAGCAGTACAAAAATTACAACGGGCCGGGGCCGACGCGGTGGTATCTCCCTATATTACCGGTGGTAGAAGATTAGCGGCTGCAGCCCTACGACCCCAGGTTATGGATTTTGTTGATGGTATTTTAACAGGAACCGATCGATCGTTTTATATGGAAGAATTTTTAATCGATCCGAGGACTTGTCCCTGTGTGGGTTTAAGTCTTAGTCAAGCACATTTAAGATCTCGATCGGGGGCGTTAGTTTTGGCTATACGTCGCGCTGATGGTACGCTAATAGGGGGACCGAATGGCGATACGGAATTAATGGCCGGGGATTTATTAATTTGTATGGGAACGGCCGAACAATTACGCAGTTTAACTCAGATTTTAATCCCCATGCGATCGGATGGTTTACGTTTACCGAAGCATTAGTTAAAGAATCAATAAAAAATCTACTGGTAGCATTGCGGGAACGGGGGAAGCGGCAAAATCTCTATAGATTAATTACCCTTCACTCTTAATTCTCGTGACTCGGAGACTACTGAATGCTTATTACTCAATCTAACGTCTGTCAGCAATTGAGAAATTGAGGATAATTTGATGAGATGTTAGTACAATCGGGGAATAGTAAAAGAAAAACCCCTATTTCTCATGAGTCAAAATCCCAATTCTTCCTCGCGACCACTGCAACCGCTGCCGGTTCCCTCCATCCCGATATCTCCCTCAGAGTTAATCAAGGGAACCAGCACGGAGATAACTCAAGAAATAAACCAACAAGTGGCGATACAGACCAAACAAGCTCCAAATATGCGGCAAAATGGTCAAATTCCAGCCCGAAGTTCTCCCCAAAATCGCGCTCCCAGTCAGGCTGCTTCTCCCCAAACCCCACCCCGGCCGGGTCGCGATCCCAATCAACCCACCTTAGAACATTTGATCCGGATGGCCTTTGATCGGGGTTATTCGGACGTTCACCTGGGAGTTGGAGAAAAAACCCGGATGCGGGATCGTGGTGAAATGATTATTCTCGACTATCCCGAAATTGACATCAACACTTTTTATAGTTGGTTACGGGAAATTCTCGGTGAAGAAGAAATCCTTCGCTTTCAAAAAGACCTAGAATTTGACGGTGCAACTCAGTACGAATTCGCTAGGGTGCGGATTAACATCTTTGAAAGTCTGCGCGGTCCGGGAATGGTTTTGCGTCTGATTCCCATGAAAATCCTCACAATGGAACAATTGCGCTTACCAGAGGTGTTCCGGGATGTGTGCGATGTGCATAAGGGATTGATTTTAATCACTGGTCCGACGGGTTCAGGGAAATCCACCACCCTCGCAGCCATGATCGATTACATCAATAAAGAACACCCCAAACATATTATCACCATCGAAGACCCGATCGAATTTGTCCATCAAAGTCGTCGCAGTTTGATCAAACAACGGGAAGTGGGAATGCACACCCACGAGTTCGATAATGCCCTAAAAGCCTCTTTGCGGGAAGACCCAGATATTATTCTGGTGGGGGAGATGCGGGACAAATCCACCGTTAATACTGCCCTGAAAGCTGCCCAAACTGGTCACTTAGTTATGGGAACCCTGCACACCAACAGCGCCGTAAAAACCCTGGAGCGGATTTTAACTCTTTATACCGCCGAGGAACGGGAATCGATGCAAGTTGCGATCGCAGAATCCTTGGTTTGTATTATTTCCCAGGGTTTATGTCGTACCACCGACAATAAACGGGCTGCTTTTCACGATATTCTCATCAACACAGAAACCGTCAAAGATTGCATTCGCAGCGGCAAAAATGACGAAATTCTCGAATTAATGAAAGATGGCGAATACTATGGCATGATTACCACTAATCAATCTCTATTTAACCTCTATCAAGAGGGACGGATTACCAGGGAGGTCGCCCTAGAAATGTCCCCAGTTCCCAATGAAATGGAGATGATGCTGCGGGGTAGAATCTAGAAAAACCCTGAAGGAAATTCTTGAGGGGTCAAGAGTTTAGTAGTCTAGAACAATAGAAGCTCCTATTTTTTCTCTACGGGAACCCCTCAAGTGGCTACTTCCGCGATTGTGTTGCCCGATATTTTTAAAGGCATCGCCCTGTTTACTCCCGGGGGCGACCTGATCTACTGTATCGATCCTGATAAACAAACTCATTGGCATCTGAATCTCTGCACTGCTCTCCAGTCTGCTTTAGGATTGCCAGAACCTCCCCATTTTTTAGTTCCTAGTTTTACCGCTACCATCGATCGCTGGCGAGATTCCTACAGTCACCGTATTCATACCAGCGCCGAAGTCTATCCCCTTGTCCGTCGCTATCAGCCGTTATTAAATGCTATTTTCGGCACGGATGATCGAGCTTGGTTTACTGTGCCTTGGCAGGAACAATCCTCTAATCCCACTATCTTAGAAACCTATCGTCAGCAGTTTCCCCAACTTTGGCAATCCCACGATCTGATTCTCCGTTATCAGGAGCACCCCGCAACTACTTCAGTGATTACTGCTGACTCTGACTATACCAATCCTAGTCCTAAGGGTTATGTTTTGCGGTTATTTGTCTCTGGTAATAATGCCAATACTAAGCACACCCTAGAATCGATCCATCAGCTTCTAGAACGAGAATTACACCATCCCTATACCCTGAAAGTGATCGATATCTCTAAGCATCCAGAACAAGCAGAATCCAATCATGTCTCTGCTATTCCCACTTTAGTCCGGGTTTGGCCGCAACCGGTGAAACGCATCATCGGCGAATTTGAGGATTTACCGCGAGTATTACAGATTATCGCCACCGCTTAGGGTTTAAAGACTTCTGACTCGATTCCTCGCCACCATTCGCCCAATTTCATTAAGTCTTGCTGAATATCATCCAATTCTTGGATATATTCCTGTTGGGAAAGACTGGCGCGACGTTCTTGCAGTTTTTTGAGACGTAATTGCACCAACAGCCAAGGCTTAGAAATACCGTTAGTTTCTTCAATATAGCGAGCAATATCTTGACTATTCATAGTTTTTTAGGGAACGCCGGAATCGAATCTGTCTTCCTCTCTGTGTTCTTTGTGCCTCTGTGGTTTATCCTTAATTTTTGGACTAAGTAACTCCTATTATCCCATATTTCGTCAAATTAACCCGAGACTCCTTTTTTTAGTTGCAGAAGATTATGTTTGATTTTAGTCACTATTACCCCTACCAAGAATTAGTTTCTTTCCTGAAAAACCTAGCTTCATCCTATCCTAATTTAATTAGCCTCACCTCGATCGGTAAAAGCTACGAAAATCGAGATATATGGTTAACTACCCTCACAAATCAAGCCACAGGCCCCTATTTAGAAAAACCTGCCTATTGGATCGATGCTAACACCCATGCGGGGGAAGTAACAGGCTCTGCCGTAGCTCTCTACACTATCTCCCATCTTTTGCGCCAATACGGTCATAATTCCCAAATTACCAGACTTCTTGACCATTACACTGTCTATATTTTGCCGCGATTAGCCGTGGATGGAGCGGAAAAATATCTCACCACTCCCTATCTGTTACGATCGAGTATTCGCCCCTATCCCCACACGGATGAGAAACCGGGGCTATATCCTGAAGATATTAACGGCGATGGTTTAATCCTACAAATGCGCCAAAAAGATACCTGTGGTGCTTGGAAAATTTCTGAACAAGATCCTCGCATTATGGTGCGTCGCGAACCAGAGGAATTCGAGGGAACTTTTTACACTTTGCTCACCGAAGGTTTAATCCGCGATTACGATGGCTATAATTTTACCACTGCCCCCACCCTAGAAGGCTTAGATTTTAACCGCAATTATCCCGTTTATTGGGTTCCTGAAGGGGAACAACAGGGAGCTGGAGATTTTCCATTTTCAGAGCCAGAAACCCGTGCAGAAGCCGAATTTTGGGCAAATAACACCAATATTAATGGCTTCGTTACCTATCATACCTATTCGGCAGTAATGTTGCGTCCCTATAGCACCCATCCCGATGAATATTTCCCCGTGGAAGACTTAGAAATGTATAAATATATTGCTGATAAAGGAAAAGCAATGACTGGTTATGAATGCGTTTCTGTCTATCACGATTTTCGTTATCATCCCAAAGAAGTGACTAACGGTGCCATGGATGATTATGGTTACGATCATTTTGGTTGGTATGGTTTTACAGTGGAGTTATGGGATGCACCCACCCAAGCGGGAGTGAAAAAAGATGATTATATTCAATGGTTTCGCTGGCATCCTTTTGAAGATGAATTGAAATTACAGCGTTGGAATGATGAGAATTTAGCGGGAAAGGGTTTTATCAATTGGCAAGGTTTTGATCATCCCCAATTGGGAGAGGTGGAAATTGGCGGTTGGGACTTTAAAAATGTCTGGCAAAATGCCCCCGACAAGTATTTACCAGATTTATGTGAGAAACAATGTCAGTTTACTATTGCCCATGCTTTAATGTCACCTCTTTTAGCTATCTCTCGTCTCGATCTTAAGTCGGAGGGAAATGGTATTTATCATCTGGTTTTACAGTTAGAAAATCAGGGATTTTTACCAACTTATACCAGTAAAAAAGCACTGGAAAGAAAGATCGTTTGTCCCATTCAAGTCAAGTTAAATTTAGCCGATGAGGTGAGTTTAATAGTGGGAAAATTAGATCAGGAAATCGGTCACTTAGAAGGGCGATCAAACAAAGTATATAGTAGTCTCGCTCACGGTTTAGATTATCGCTGTACGGTGGAATGGGTAATTAAGGGAGTTTCTGGTCAAGAAATCGAGGTTATTGCTATAGCTGAAAGAGCCGGAACAGTCAGACAAAAAGTGATTTTATAGAGCTATTTTGTTCGATAAAATTGTTAAATAAGTCTCGTGGGATTCCGTGGGTAAAACTCGCAACTTTTGGCTGTGAAGATCTGGTTCTAATCCCAAAGCTTCTAAGGGAATTACCCCTAATAAATTGTTTTGTCCTCCGGGTAATTCCAAACATTCAAAAGTTCCCTCCCGTCCCGCGATAATCAAGGTGGCATCGCGAAAAATTCTCGCTTTTCCTATGCCTTTAGCCGTGGCCACATCTACTTCTTTTAAAAGCTGTAAACCCAAGTGGGAGATGACTTCTGGCACCAGACAAAGAGTGGTTGCTCCCGTATCCACCAAGACATTTTCTAGGGTAAGAGAGCGAATTTGATCGGGAGAGATTACAGCCGCTGCTGCTAAAATTTGATCGGCGCGATTGATAACTGTAATGCTGGTGTAGATTTTGCCCATATCTTCTGTAATAATTGCTGGATCAACCATAATATTACCCTCAATTCTACCTCTAATTATACCAGAACAATTGCCAACAAATTTGTCCAGTAATTTTAATTATTAATCCGGCCATCGGGCATAATTGCACCGAGGAAGTTAACTCCTATCAGATTAGCACTCATTAACTCGGCACGAGTTAGATTAGCATTACTTAAATCAGCACCGGTAAGATTTGCTCTAGCCAAGAAAGCATCGATTAAATCCGCTTCCCTGAGATTAACTTCTGAAAGATTAGCCCTTCTTAAGTCAGCATGATTCATTCTTGCCGCTTGAAAATTGGCTTGACTAAGATTAGCTCGATCGAATTTTATTTGATTCATAATTGCACTATGGAAATTTGCCCCCATTGCTTCCGTATCGCTCATTTTTGACCGCACTAAATTGGCTCCCGCTAGATTTGCCCCCACTAAACGCGCCCCGATTAAATTAGCATCAGTAAGTAAAGCACCTTGCAGATTAGCATTAGTTAAATCTGCTTTTCTGAGGTCAACATTGCACAAATTAGCCTCCTTTAAATTAGCCTCCTTTAAATTAGCACGCAGCAGTTCAACCCCTTTCATATTAGCTCCTTGCAGGTCGGCGCGATAGAGATTAGCCGTTTGTAATTTAGTTTTATTATTTTTCGTTTCCTGACGCATATTTGTTCCCCGCAAACAAGCACCAGTGAGGTTAGCCCCACTTAAATCCGCCCCCCGTAAATCCGCCCCGATTAAGTTAGCATCAAGTAAAATACCTAGGGTTATATCGGTATCACGAAGATTAGCCCCTTGTAGCAGCGCTCCGTGTAAATTGGCACTGCGTAAATCTGCCCTATTTAAGTCAGCTTGGTTGAGACTAGCACCGCTTAAATTAGCTGCCACGAGATTAGCTTGAGCGAGATTAGCCCGGTTAAGATAGGTAAAGATAAGATTAGCTCCGTGCAGATCCGCTTCATTTAAAACAATGCCAACTAAGTCAGCACCAACTAAATTAACTCCAGATAATCTTAAGCCACTAAATTGAGTTTCTCCTGCGGCATAACGTTCGATTAATTCGGCGGGTTTCATAGGTAGAATATCCAGATAAATTTGGTTAAAAAATTAGAGAACTCTTTGTAAAGCTTGCACCAGAATACTGGCAGTTTGAACGTTAGCATCTGCATCCATTTGGGTTTGAGCAATATTGTACAGTTGACTTTCGATATCCTTGAGAGATTTCCCACTTTGGATGAGTTTTTGTAGTAAATCTTCTAGGGTATAACGTCGCAGGGTTGACCAATCTTCATCGCTCTCACACCAAGGATGAAATAGTAGCGAGAAAATCAATATTTTGACTCGTAAAGGATTAGCATACTGGAAAATTTCTAAACGAATTTCAAAGGGGTCGTAGGCAGGAATTTGTGGGGAATTACTGGGGTTGTCATTTAAGGAAGCTGGCTCGTCAAAGGGCAATTCTATGACTAATTGCGGTTCATTTAAATCGATGATCGAAGCAGGCAAATCCGCGGTTTCACTTCTAGAGGGGGAGAAAGATGGGGTTTCAGCCGCAGAATCACAATCATTATTCAGATGAACCATTTGACTGTTCAAGATTTGAGTTTTTGACGCCTTATCCTGCTCTTTGTCATCGTTATCAGTATCGTAGAGAGGCTCTAGCTGGGTAAGAATAATATCGGCTAGGGCTAGGTACAGAGCTTTTTTATTAATATTTTTGGCAACCTGGTTGAGATTTTGTCGCAAGCCCAAGAAACTAGGATTGTTTTGCTGTAGTTCTAAAATAATATTTTTTAAGCCATAACTATTAATCACCCCCTGATCGTTTTCCCAACGATTTTTAGAAGCGGCAAACATTAATTTTTGAATTCTCGCCGTCTCTCGATGATTTTCTAGGCTACTAACCACCTGTCTTAATAAATCATCTTCGTCGTTGTTGACAGGCTTATTAACGGCAGCAAAGCTGGTGTTAACTTCTGGTTCTCCTGATAATGATTGGGGGTCTTGGTCGGCAGCAATATTACTATATAATTTACTGATTTGCTCGATAATCACTGTGGCTACGCCGGCATAAACTTTAGGCCGATTGAGGTTTTTAACTGATTGATAAACGGAAAAAGTTAATTGTTCTTTATTGGGTTTGAGTTGCACTAACTCCTCTACCAAGTCTTGCATCGACACAGTGTTTAAAATATTAGGATCATTTTCCCAACGTTTTTTACAGATACAAAAGATTAATTTTTTGATCCGTAATTTTTCTTTATGATTGTCGAGATAACGAACTACGTCATTAAAAATGTCGATGGATAATTGCATAGTAACCTCTGAGCCGAGAAAGTAGCCCGCCCTCGCACGCGTCTATTATGATTATAGCTGTATGCCATTAGTCTCTAGCCAGTCAGCTTGCAGGAATATAATATAAGTTGTTCTTGGCTTGTGGTGCCTGAAGATATTCTAATCTAAAAGCGTGGCACTATTCAGTTGGGAGGGCTAAATCTAGTCCATCTTCCCTAAGAGTAGCCAGTCCAACTCCTAAAATTAGCACAAGATTATTTTTTCGCCTTTCTCGTTTTTAGTACAAATGTATGAATACAATCGGAGTAAAGTCTTTAAGTTTAGGCGATCGATGCCCGATAGGGTTAGAGTAATCAGATAGAAACTGATTTATCAAGAGGCCATATCATCCCATGCTAGAGCTTTACCAATTTGAATTATCCGCCTATTGTGAGAAAGTCCGTCTCATCCTCGACTATAAAGGACTTGCCTATAAAAAAAGGGACGTGGTGCCGGGAGTGGGACAATTGGAATTATTCCGTCTTTCTGGACAGCGACAGGTTCCCGTCCTCAAGGATGGTGATACTTATATCGCTGACTCGACGGAGATTGCTTTTTATCTCGATCGCAAGTATCCTGAAAAACCAATTATACCCACAGATCCCCTCCAACGGGGTCAATGTTTATTAATCGAAGAATGGGCCGATGAATCCTTGGGATTAAAAGGAAGAACCGCTTTTCTCGGCGCTTTTGCCCAAAATCAAAACTTTCGTACCGCTTTTTTACCCCGGGAAACTCCCGATTTTATGCGCTTGTTGCTGGGTTCCTTGCCCGGGGAATTAATTGATATTTTGGGGACGGGTGTAGGTCTGGGAAAAGATGCTATCAATACCGCAAAAAAGGGGCTACAACAAGACTTAGAGGCTTTAAACCTCATTTTAACCAATCGTCCCTATTTAGTCGGAGATCAGCCCACTTTAGCCGATTTAGCCGTGGCGGGATTAAGTGTACTGCTTCAGTTTCCCCAGGGTTCCTATCTCAACTTACCCAGGGAATTGCAGGGCAAGGGGATTCCAGGGTTAGCCGATAATAGCGCCTACGAGGGCTTTTTTGCTTGGCGCGATCGTCTTTATAGTCAATACCGTCAAACTATCACCCCTGGCAGTTCCACCCCTCCTATAGATTCCCCCACCTCCATCCAGATCGAATAGCAGCCCTTGACTAGGATGGTGGGGTGTGGGGTGTGGGGAAGTGGAGCATTTGGCTGAAATTTCCCTAAACCCCTAAATCCCTATCACCCTGTCTCCTGAATACTGTCTCCTGAATACTGTCTCCTGACTCCTATCTCCTGTTAAGATTCCCGTAAAACGTAGCCGACACCGCGCACGGTATGAATGAGACGTTTTTGACCACCAGCTTCCATCTTCAGGCGTAAATAACGAATATACACCTCAATAACGTTTGATTCTCCTTGAAATTCATCTCCCCAGACATTTTCGAGAATTTGATCCCTTGATAATACTTCTTTCGGGTGAATCATGAGGTAGCGGAGCAGTTCAAATTCCTTCATCGTCAACTCAATATTTTTGTTTTTATAGGAGAGACGACGAGTGGCTAAATCTAATACTAAGTCACCGAAGCACAATTGTTCGGGGATAGTTTCCAGAGGTTGCAGGTAAAAACGGATTAATTTAAGAAAAGATTGCGAATTATAGGGTTTGAGAAAATAATCGTCGGCTCCCGCTTCCAAACAGGCGAGACGTTCTTCTAGGGTTTCTTGAGATACTAACAAAATAATATAAACACGACTTCCCTCGGAACGTAAACGACGACAAAAAATCACACCGGCCTCCGCTGCGAGGAGGCGATCGAGTATAATCATCGCGGGCTGCCAACTTTTCACTTCTGGGAAAGCGATATCAATGCTAGGCACAATCAGGGGACGATAACCTGCTTCTTTCAAGTCCGCACTAGCTAGTTTAGCGATATTCTCCTCAATTCCCACCAAGAGAATCGAAGAACTCGTAACGGATGTACTCATGAGTTGGCAGCGGTAAAGAAATAGGAAAGATAGGGAGGGTACTAGCTAATTATACTTAATTGATTCTTGCCTAACCGATTTGATAAAAAAGTTAACGCTGTGGTGCGTTGGACAAAATTACCATTTATAGACCAACCATTTACTCGATCGGGGGACGACCAGAGGCTAAGATGATCTACAGGGGGATCTGCATAAAAATTTTCTTGACCGCTACCCAATAAACAGGAACTCCAATGGGTAAAATAATCGTGACTAAGGCGATAAATGGGAAAATTACCGATTAATGGCACTCCCCACCCGTCCAGAGCAATTAAAGCTGCAATTTTTGCCCCTTGAGCTTGCCAATAATGAGCTAAAGCGATCGCATTTACCACCCCCGCACTAAACCCAATTAAGGTTAGGTTTTCTCCGGGTGAAAAAGCTTCATTTAAGCAAGAAAAAGGAGAAATAATAATATAGGGACTTAATTTGACCGATTTGCTCTCCAGGTGTCCTAAAAAATCCTCCGTCAATCTAGAATCATGAAAACCCGGACAAATCACTAAGGTCATAAAATTAAGTAAAAAGCAATGAGGAGCCGGTCGTCAGGAGATAGGGTGATAGGGTTTTGGGGTGATAGGGTTTTGGGGAGATAGGGAAATTTCATCCAAATGCTCCACTTCCCCACTTCCCCATCTCCCCACTTCCCCATCTCCCCACTTCCCACATCCCACTTCCCCATCTCCCCACTTCCCACATCCCACTTCCCCTAATCTTGCCACCTATGACCGTAGAATCCAGCTTACAACAATTAAAAAGAGCTTCATCGGGACGATTACCCAGCAGTTACGGGGTCTATTTTAAGAATACCCTGGTGGCTCTCTGTCATGCTCTTGAAGATCATATCTTGCAAACTAGCAGCCCAGACAGTACAAATAAACCACTGGTCTTAGTCACCTTTCAACAGGGTAAATGGTATTTACAGGAAGCTGAGCGCTATTTAGATATCGCTCGCTCTTCTCGTCACATTGCGATCGCTGCTGTGGCCGATAGCGGTTTTTCTGAGCATAAAACCGGCAGTTTAGAGAATGTTTCGCTAGTGAACTTAGATAATAGCGATAGTTTGGTTAATGAGTGGAATTTAATCATTCTTTCCCCCGATTACGCCTCCATGGTACTCTGTCATGAGTTATCCCCGGAAGAATACCGGTCTGATAGTCAACCCCAAATAGACACGGAGCGAAAATTCTACGGTTTATGGACATTTGATCGCGATTTAGTCGAAAAAGCCGCTAGGATATTAATTGAGCGTCTCCATCCCTATAATCCCAGTCTAGCGGCCGATTTAAGCAGACAACAGCAAGAAATTAGTCAAAATATTAATCCCATTGCCACGGATTTAACCGGAGTAGTCTCTCGCATTGTCACCTATCTGCAAACCAGTCAACAGCAGTTAGTCACCGTCAGCAGACAAACGCGGGAATTAAGCGACTTAGAAGGACAAGCATCCCGTTTAAATAAAAATTTAGCCGCTAATAAACTGCAAGCTTTTCTAAGAATGGCTCAAAAAGTCGATGAAAGAGATATTGATAATCCCCTTGCTTCCCTACAGGTGGCCGCTTTAGCGGAAATGTTGGGACAATTCCTCGATTTACCCACCCTGAGATTACGACGCTTACGATTAGCCGGTTTATTATACCGCATCGGTCTAGCGGAGGCTCCGATCGAAGTTTTTAGACAGCGTGCCAGTCAGTTAGAGGGAGCAAATGCGTTATTTTGGCGGGATCGATCGGTGCTAGGCGCACAATTACTCGCCACTATGCCCGAATTAGCTCCAATTCAACAGATTATTTACCATGAGTTTGAATACTGGGATGGTAGCGGGGTTCCCAATGGTTTAAAAGGAGAAGAAATCAGCCTAGAGTCGAGAATTTTGGGATTATCAGCCTATTTTCAGGAATTAACTCAACCGCGAGGCGATCGACTAGCTCTAGATTTAGGAGAGTCTCTAGAGCGTTGTCAAAATTATAGCGGGATTCGTTTCGATCCCGCTTTGGTAGAAAAATTAAGTTCGGTAATTCGTCTGTGCGAAATGGGATGGATGCAATTACCCGATCGCCCTAGTCAAGTCCCCGCCGTCTGGTTAGAATCAGTTTAGGACTAGACTCCGATTAAACTCTGCATGGCACGTCCCATATTAGCCGGTTTAAAAGCGGCCATGGCCGCGGTCGGTTCATAGCCGCAATGTACCATACAATCGGCACATTGAGGATTGCCACTGGCCTGACCGTAGTTATCCCAATTGGTTTCTTCTAAAAGTTCCCGAAAGCTTTTGTAATGTCCTTCGTTGAGCAGATAACAGGGTTTTTGCCATCCTAAAAGACTATAACTAGGACTACCCCAAGGAGTGCATTCATAGTCCTGTTCACCGATGAGAAAATCGAGAAAGAGAGGATTATGGTTAAAATTCCACTTTTTCTGACCTGATTTCCAAGGTGAGAGAATTTCTCGGAATAAAGCTCTGGTTTGCTCCCGTTTTAAGAAACTATCTTGATCCGGGGCCCACTCATAACTATAACCGGGGGAAATCATCATACCATCGATACCCAAAGTAGCGAGAAAATCGAAAAATTCCTGCATTTCTCGCGGATCTGTGCCTTCAAAAACCGTGGTATTAGTAGTAACCCGAAAACCTCTCGCTTTCGCTGCTTTAATCCCTTGTACTGCCTTATCGAATACTCCCTCCCGATCCACACAGCGATCGTGATGTGCTTTTAACCCGTCCAGATGGACACTAAAGGTAAGATAGGGGGAAGGAGTAAATTTATCTAGGCTTTTTTCCAATAACAGGGCATTGGTGCAGAGATAGACGAATTTTTTTCTGTCCACTAACCCCTTGACAATTTCATCAATTTGTGGATGTAAAAGCGGCTCGCCCCCGGGGATGGAAACCACGGGAACCCCGCATTCTTCCACCGCTGCGAAACATTCTGCTGGGGTAAGATGATTGCGGAGGATTTCTGGAGGATGTTGAATCTTACCGCAGCCAGTACAGGCTAAATTACAGCGAAATAGCGGTTCTAGCATTAAAACTAAAGGAAAACGCTTTTTTCCTGCTAGACGCTGTTTCAAGATATAGGAAGCAACCACTAAAGCTTGTTGTAGTTGGACAGCCATTTTTTGCTCACACCAATAGGATTTTAAGTCATTATAGACTGTTAGCAGGGCATCAAGGCATAGGAGCCTAGAAGATGGCAAGATAAATAAAAGCTGAGGGCTTTTTTGGCTGTTTACTTGATTATCGGATAGATTAAACCCCTTGCCTGATTAAGTCCTATCAGTGATCAGTCTTTTTAGCTATCAGCTTTTATTTATCCCACTTAATGAGCCATTATCACCTTGATCCAGCTAATGGCTCCAAGACTACTGACTCCTAACCTTAACGACAATTTTTGATTTTTACCAGAGGTCTATTATGAGTTCTTTAGGCGATCGCTTTAAGAAATTTGCGGGTAAAACTCGCTATGTGGTCTGTCGCTTATTTTTGCATCTCTACGGCCAAGAAATCGCACCCCTGATCGGTATTCTTAATCGTACCGGCCGGGATGCGATCGATTCCGAAGGCGATTTAGAGGTCATGGGAGAGGGTTTAGTAGAAATTTGTCAAAATCTGCTGCAGATGAACCTCTATTGGTTTTCTGTAGCTAATGAGGGCGATGTTTTTTGGAATGAGGGGGAAGCGGGAGACTACGTTAACGAACTGTTTACCGATTCTGCAGCCAGATATCTAAGTGAATCGGTGTCTCCGGACGTGGGGGAAAAAGAACCCTTAACTTTACCCGTCACCGATAACTTAGTTGTTATGATCACAATAGCATTCGAGGGTGAGAGTGCTGCTTTAGAAACTAGCCTAGCCGATCGAGAGGCCCTAGAAGATGGTTTAAAATCAATAATTAACCTCCACTACCAAGGTCGGCTGCGGGCAATTCAGGTACATTTTTCTCCTGCTCAATTGGGAGATGAATTAACCAATGAGCAACTATTACTCAATTTCCCAGAATTGCTGCCTTTATAGTCTTAATTTTGCCCTTATGCTGCGCCAAGTAACGACAATCTTTTTAATTCTTACCCTTTGTTACACAACGGTGGCCTGTGGTTCCTCGTCAAATCAAACTCAGTCACCGTCAGCTAATAACAGTAGTGTAAGACAAGAATCCAATCAGGTTAGTAGCGGTCGCTACGAGGTACAACAAGCTACCTACGATGATGGAGATGGCACTTATACCCTAATGCTGTTAAACACCCCTGGGGGAACTTCTCCCCTCTTTCGCACCACTAACCTGCAAATGGCTAGATTAAGCGATGAAGCTATCGCTAAAGGGGAAAAAACCGCGGTGGAAATCAACGGCGATCAGGCTACCCTGTACATGACCGAAGATTTTAAAATTGAGTATGTCCATAATGTCACGGAAGTGCGGAACAATCCCCAAACTGGACAACAGGAAACCGTGGTGATTCGACAAGAATCGAGTTTTTGGAGTCCTTTTTTTGGTGCTGTTGCTGGTCAAGCTTTGGGTAGTTTGCTTTTTCGTCCTCAATACTACGTTCCTCCCCTCTATACTCCGGGTGGTGTGATGACCGGTTTTGGTGGTTACGGTTCCACCTATAATCAGGCAGTAGATCAATACCAGACTAAACATAATAGCCCACCTCCGGCAGTCAAAAATCAGCAAACTCTCCGTTCTACCGGCAATTTACGTCGTTATCCTAGCAATACTCCCTCTAGTCCCAATCGCAGTACCACCACCACCACAAAACCCAGTGGTTCCGGTTATGGTTCCAGTACCCTGAAGAATTCGGGTAAATCTGATAATGTCAAACGTTCTCCTAGTTTCGGTTCCTCCGGTTCCCGTCGTACCCCTACTCGCAGTGGTTTTGGCAGCAGCAGACGCGGCCGACGTTAGCAGGATTTGACTGGAGTGGTGGAAGATTAACCCTGTCTTCCCCACCTCAGACATTGGAGATGACAACTACTTAGAAGCAACCATTTTGCGAATTTCCGAATAGAAAACCGTCTGGCGATCGCCAGACGCTGACTGGATAATACTGGTACGCAATCTCAGATTAGGACTAGCAAACCAGATTCTTTCCTCGATACGATGGTGATTGTCCTCGATGGTCAAAGTTAAAGCTTGATCGCTTCTGAGATGATATTCTCCCAGCGATGCCGATTTACCGTCCGATGTGATCAATTTTCCTTGCCAAGCATTCTGTGAGGGTAGCCAAACTAAATAGCTAGAACCGATTTTTTTCGGTTGTCCATAGTCCACAGAATTATCCCAAGTCGCTTTCCATCCCCCTAGACTGGTGTGGGACTGACAGTTATTTTCTAAACATAATTGCACCACATCGGCGGCATCGGCAGCCAGCAAATCGATGGTGATTTCTGCTTTATTATTGGCAACTTTTTGGGCGGCTAATTGATAACTGGTGCGCTGGGAAAACCATTTACCCGCACAGAGATTAATAAATTCTTGAATGTCCATGAATGGCTGTAGGCAAAGATCGATCGCTCTGGAAGACTAGATTATTTATTCTATCCTATCCCTAGACGTTGGCCAATTTTTGCAAGGATAAACGGGCAGCTTCGCGCACTTGTGGATGTTCGTCCTTGACCAAAAATTTTAAGGCTGCGATCGTTTTTTCCGCCGGAAGATGACCTAAAGCTTCCGCTAATCGCTGCCGGATTAACCAGTCATCGGAGTTAACAAAGGTTAAAAGCTTCTCGACGGTTTCCACTGCTTTGATTTCGCCAAGGGCGGCAATAGCGGCCTGTTGAATAACCGCTTCGTTACTATCGAGAGCCGATAATAACACCTGTTTAGCCCGAATATCGCGCAAATTGCCCAAAGCGACGGCAGCACTGAAGCGGACTAACCATTGCGTGTCTTCGTAAAAAGCCCGTTGTAGGGGTTCAAAAGCGCGAATATCTTCTAAATAACCTAAAGCCCCCGCAGCATCGGCGCGAATGCCATAATCGGCATCATTGGCTAACAATTCCACCAGGATAGGAAAGCATTCCTCGGTTTGTTTGACCCCCAAAGCAAAGACAGCCATCGATCGCACCGGCAGCATTTCATCATAAAGGACTTTTTTGATCAAGGGTACAGCTTCCTCCGGGGTCACTTCGCGCAGGGATGCCAAGGCCAGCAGACGGTCTTTAGAGTTGCTGCTTTCTAGCTGGAGGGCAATCGCTTCTATATCAGGCTTACTCATTTTTGTCAACTACTTGTAATATTTCTTTAATTCTAACGCAATTCTTGGCAATTCAGAAACGAGAGTGGGGAAAGTAGTTATCCTCTTGGGGAGATTTTATGTCTTCCGCGTAACATCTGAGTAATTTTTTTTGAGCTAAAGTTACCCAAAAATCCCGATTAAAAATCAAAAATATGGACAATTATTCCCAGTAAAAATTTTAATGTCCAAGTTTTTTCTGGTATCAAAAATGTTCTCAATGGTATTTTCTAAAATAAAAGTTTTTGGGGGATGTAAAAATATATAAAGATGTGCTTAATCTCGGTTCAAAGATAGATTGATTAGGATAAATTGAATTATGTGGTTGACTTAACGACATGAACCAACTCATCTATAAAGAAAGAGGAAAAACACAAATGTCAATAAATAACCTAGTAAAAATTTCTTCCACTGTTGTTTTACTTTTGGGAACGATAGGAACAACAACAGCAACAGCATCCAGCATATTTAGCTTCACCACGGTTGCTAATAATGGGGATCTCATACCTGATTCAAATCGAAATTTTAATAGTTATAACCAGCCCTCTGTCAATAGTGATGGATTGGTAGTATTTCGCGCCCGCAGTCAAGGAGGGCAAGGACAACCGATCACAGGAATTTTCACCAGAGATATGGCTGATTTAGTCAATCCTGGCCCAATTTTCTCCCTGACAACTCGTGGGAGCATTGTTCCCAATCCCAATAATACAGGAGCAATTTTCAACGAATTCCCTTCCTTTCCGCGCATCGATATCAACTCCGATACTGCTGCTACTAGAGGACAATCGCGGCCGGTTTGGGAATTTTCCCTTAACGGAGTTGACACTAGAGTTGGTACGGCGGGTATTTATACTAATCCCAACGGTCAGCTAATCACCGGGGCCAGTCAATTGGGGAATGTACCCGGGTTTGAATACTTTCAAGTACCCGGTGCGCCCACTCAAACCCGATTCGATCAGTTTCCCGGCGCGCCCTCGCCAACGAATGGCAATATCATCGTTTTTAAAGGTAATTGGACGGATTTAACTGCCCCTGTAGGAGAGCAAAGTAGAACAGGGGTTTACTTCCGTGATCTGGTGGCCAATGGTGGCAATGCCCCCGTACAATTAATCGCCGATAGCAATACTCTCATTCCTGGCGAAGTTGTCAAATTTGGTTCTACCGCTCCTCCAAGTGCCGCCGGCGGAAAGGCGGTTTTTCTCGGAGTCGATAATGAAGGAAGTCCCACTGTTGGCGGTATTTATTTATCTTCTCTCCTGAACAACCCAACGGAACTGGAAAATGTGGTCAGTATCGGTGGTTTATCAAGTATAGTTGGCCCCGGGGGACTAAAAGCGATTGGCGAGGCTCTCTCTTTTGATGGCAGAAATGTTTCCTACTGGGGGGCTTGGGGGACAGAAACCTTCTCCCAGATTGTTTCCTGTCCAGAGGAAGGTAATCCAGAACTGCTAAATTTTTGTTTAGGGGA
The DNA here is from genome assembly GCF_008974145.1 of Microcystis aeruginosa NIES-4325. Taxonomy (GTDB): domain Bacteria; phylum Cyanobacteriota; class Cyanobacteriia; order Cyanobacteriales; family Microcystaceae; genus Microcystis; species Microcystis aeruginosa_G. The sequence continues at coordinate 22,959 of NZ_BJKP01000012.1, forward strand.
GTCTAACAACCCCAACAATCCTAACGCGATCGGTAATGGTCAATTTAAATTTGAGATTCTCAGCAATCAAGGCTTTTTTGTTACCGATACTGAAACTCTGGAAACTCGCTTAATCGCTCAAACTGGCCCTGAGTTTGTTACCTTTCTCTCTTGGAATTTTTCGGGACGCGCCCCCGGAGAAGAAGAGGAAGGTGAATTAGCGCGCTGGCGCAGCGCCGCTTTTGTGGCTGTGGACGGTTTCAATACCTTATTTAAAGCTACGAAGGGTTCAATCGATAATCTGGGATTTTTGCAACCCTTATCCGATGGTATCTATCTTCAACTTGGTGACGGCACTCCCATCGTGACTATTGCCGAAACGGGAATGGATGGCTCGGTATTAGACCCCGAAGCGGCGGGTTTGCCCATTACTTCTCTCGGTATCGAACGGGATGGTCTTCGTAATGGTTGGCTGACGCTCGCTGCTAGTATGGCTAACGACGAAGATAGTTGGGCTGGGGTTTACATAACTCGGACATCTACAGTTCCCGAACCTTCCAATCTTTCTGCCCTTATTGGTGCTGGTGTCGCTATTGGTGTCGGTTCCTTGCTCAAGCGCAAATTCAACCGCAAATAAAAACTCGGCTAAAGCAGGGAAACGCTCCTGAGAATTAGATCCGTCTAGCTGTAAGGAGATGTTTCCCTATCGTGTCTGCTCATTTTTGTCAATTACTTGTAATATTTCTTTAATTAATTCTCAGGCAATTGTTTCTAAGTCAGCAGCCCTGGTAGACTGAAACAGCTAATTTCTGTGTGTTACAGTGTTTCTCCTAAAGATGAAGTGTAACCTAATTTGGTATCGAAGACCGACTCCCGAAAACGAAAACTTCCTACCTGATCATTAAGATAACTGCTATCAACAGGTTTGGGATCTTGCTTGAGAAAAATTAATTTTTGCTGTCGGAATGTTCAATTTGCTATAACTTCGGTTGACGGAATTGATAAACATCAGCGATCGCCTGTACCCAACCATTAGCAACGGATTCTAATAATCGATCGCCTTTTGCTTTACTTGCATTAGTAGCATCTCCCATCACTCCACTTTTAGTTAATTCCTTAGTTAACCAAGCAAAGGGTAATTTTCCTTCCATAGTTAACAAACTATTTTCTGGCAAACCTTGGGGATATTCTCGGACGGCGCGCTCAATTTTTACCTGTTCTGGCAGTAATGATAACATAATGCTAGTTTCCACATCTCCTGCGTGAATACCGTATTCTAATTCATATTCCGAGAATAATTCAGCTGCGTTGTGGGGAACTCGCCAAGTGAAAAAAGGAAATACTAAAAAATCGGGATATTGTTGATGAATATCCCTAGCGGCAATTTCCATAACTTGCGGTTGTCCGCCGTGAGAGTTCATTAATACTAACTTGCGAAAACCCGAACGATAGAGACTTTCAGCTATATCTTGAATGAGGGTTAATAAGGTGGCTGCCGAGAGGGTAATCGTGCCAGGGAAAGACCAATGTTCGTTAGATTTTCCGTAGTAGAGACAGGGTAAAGCAAAGGCAGGAATATTATCATCTAACTTCTCGAAAGCTTTGCCTAAAACCCCTAAACTAATGGCAGCATCGACGGCAATAGGGAGATGGGGTCCGTGTTGTTCGATCGCACCGATGGGCTGAATAATTACCACATTTTCCTTATCTGGCATTGAATCTATATCAGTCCAAGTAAGATAGGGAAAATAACGATGAGGGGGAATAAAACCGTGCATCATAATTTTATTGGGGGTGAGGGATTAGGGTTAGGGGAAAAATTACTGTTTATTTGGTAATTTTATCACTAATTCTTGGCAAGGCTGCCAATCGTCTTTATAGGTAATGGCTTGTCAAAACTAATCCCCATAGCAACAAAACCTGTTTCATTAATTATAATCTGCAATATCGTCGGGCAAAACACCAGGGGTGACTTGTTTTTTTACCCTTGTTACTGATCATCTTTAAGCCTTTTTTTAAGTATTGTTGTTTTGATTTTTTCGCGGTGGTTGCCAAAAGACGGTTAACAATTCCATTTCGGGTTCGTAGTAGATTGTTACTTGTGCCATAGGGTTTCTCCTTCTTTGATTGCATCAGTTTGGTAAATCATAAGCTAAGACGCATTTAAAGCACTTATTCTTAAGATTAGCCGAATCTCCCCCAATCCCTTTACTGTTGCCTCTTGCCTCTTGCCTCTTGCCTCGTCTCAACAAGCAATTTAAATGCGCGGGCAGCTTATCAGGATGCGATCGCCGCTTGAGCAATCATATAGTCAATGGCTTGCGGGTTATCAATCCGTTTGGGAGTCTGAAGAATTTCGATGCCAACGACATTTCGGTTAGAGTCAAAGTCCAGGATAATGCCGGGGGTTTCTTCATCACTCTCGTCAATCTCCACATCCTTGAGGGTAATCCGAATCACATCTACTTCGGGGTCATATTTGATTTTCATGGGTTCCTCCAATGTTTTTTAATTTCGAGGACGCGATCATAATATTGCTGCCTGCCGACCTATTTCGACGCTGACAGTATCAAAACGGTTATCGCTAGGACGATAGGATAAAAGTTCCATGCCAATGGGTTCGCCTGTTGTTTCATCTTTAATTAAAATCACGCCATCACCCAGTTCTGTGGCAATTTGATTTTTTCGCGGAGGTTGCCAGAAAACGGTTAACAATTCCATTTCGGGTTCGTAGTAGATTTTTACCTGTGCCATAGGGTTTCTCCTTCTTTGATTGCATCGGTTTGATAGGCTGTGATTAGAAATCCATCTCCATTTAAGCGTCGGGCGACGGCAACGACCCATCGCTTTTCCTTCAAAGTTAGGTAAAATAGCAACAGGTTTGGATCGCGGCTACTGCGACGAATTTCATCGGGACTGTTCAGCGCTTGTCTGACTTCGGCTTCGAGGTCGGCAATGTCTGGATGTTTGACGATTAGTTTTTGCCAATATTCTTCTGAGGTACGGACGGTGAAGTTGAGGGGAGTAAGGACTTCAAATTTACTCATCAGTCATCACCCCCTGAGTCTCTGCCCATGCGGTATTTGATGTCGTAGTTGATGATGAGGTCGAGTTCTTCGTCGGTGAAGCAGTAGTGTTGGGCAAGGACGCGATTCTCCACAGGAGAGGCTGCGCCAACGATTTTGTCAATAATGGGTTTTGAGAGGCTTTGAAAAAATATATAGCGTTTTTCAGTCTGCTGAGGTACAAAAGTTATGGGTTTTAGGCAAAAGGCAAGAGGCAAAAGGCAAAAGGGAAGAAAAATAGGTGTACCTCACTAGCTTAGGAAACGCTATAGATGGATTCATAAACTTGCTTGTAATTGTTGTAATGGTTTCATCAGGGGAGAAAGGTTATTTTGAATCGTTGACCAGGTAATTCGTAGATTTACTTGAAAATATTCGTGAGCCATGATATTTCTCATGTCACTCATTAGCCGCCAGGGAAGTTCAGGGGCTAAGGCTTGAACGTCAGCAGGAATATTAATCGCGGCTTCACCAATAACAATTAGGTCATAAAGCACGGCTTTAACGATGGTTTCATCTTGACTAAATTGATTAAAACTCATGTCAGCAGTCCGGCTTTGAATGCTATCAATGGCGTTGAGAATATCTTGAATTCGTTCTTTTGCAGCTCTAGAAGACATGAATGGCTTCCTCCAAAATCGGTTGCCTGAGATGTTCCTTGAGAGCGTCAACTGTCCCTAAGTCAACAGGACATTGAAAAAGATCTTCCAGATAATGTTTGATGCGAAAAAAATCAAAGAAGCCAATAGATTCATCTAGTTCCACTAAAATATCTACATCACTTTGAGAGTTGGCTTGATCACGGGCAACGGAGCCAAAAAGATTGAGCGACTTAACTCCTAACTTTTGTAGCTCCTCTTGGTGAGATTTAACTAGCTTGAGTGCATCCAACTTTCTCATAGTTTTACCTTTTACCTTGTTACATTTAACTTTCACTATCTCTGCCCATGCGGTATTTGATGTCGTAGTTGATGAGGTCGCCCTTGTTCTTCGTCGGTGAAGCCCCAATCAGTTTTTGGGTGTTGGGCAAGGATGCGATCGATTCTAAGTTTAGGCAATTGCAAACCCCGTATGAAGTCGAACTTCGGGTTCATGGAAACCAAGCACGATATCTTCTTTGGGAATGCCTGCTTTAAGGAGTTCATCGGTAATACCATCCTCGGTGCCATCATATTGCACCCAAACTTTTCCATTGGCAATTTCAAGGTGCAGTAAAATACTATGCAAATGGCGCTGGTGATCCCAACCTTCAGACAAAATAATATACTGGTCAGTTTCAGGATCAAAGGCAGCACGATTTTTGACGTTGACGTTGGCATAGGTAATGTCAGCGTAAGGTTTGAGAACATTACGGATAATTTGCCGATAAGTATTTAAGCGATCCATCGAGTGATAACCTCCTGATCAGGGTTAAATGTAAACAGCTTTAAAACTTGATTCTCTAAAAGAATTTGTCCGACTTCTTGTTCAAATAATTTTAAGAAGCTGGCATCACGGATGGCTAGGTAGAGGGTGCGTTCAGGGTCAATTCGGCTCAGAATGTTTTGATATAAGACGTACTGACCGAGAGCCGTTTCAAGATCGCGAATTTCAGAAGGACTGATAAAGCTTTTGATCTCGACAGCTATCTTTTGGGTGTCTTTTTCAGCAGTGATGAGTTTTTCACCTGCTAGATCGATGAACAGATCTTTTCTGCCAATTTTTAGGTTGTAGGGATCGTGGGTGATGATCCAACCATCCTTAATCAGAGCTTGTTTGCAGTTGTCGTGATAAATATCTTTGGCTGGCATAGATACTAATCCTCTCCTCCGCTATCGCGACCCATTCTGTACTTAATGTCGTAGTTGATGATGAAGTCGAGTTCTTCCTCGGTGAATCCGTAGTGTTGGGCAAGGATGCGATCGATTTCGTCAATTATGGGTTTTGAGAGTCTTGGCTGAAAAGACTGGATAGTCAAAACACCATATTTACCATAATTATTTGTTAGGTCTTGAGAATTTATCTGAAAATCCTGCATTAATTCATTTGCAAGACTACTAAGAGTTGGTACCAACTCAGATTCAATTTCATTCATTGATAGCCTGAATTCTTCAATTTCTCTTCGGTTAACGTTCCTAACGTCAGAGTAGCAATTAAAAAACCAGAAGAACAGGCTGGAATTCAAGGCAGCAATCGCAACATCCCTTAATACATTAGATGAAAAAGAGAGCATCTTTAATTCTGATGGTTCAACTACTTCACCCTGACTATTAACGATTCTGGGTACAAAATCACAAAATTGAACAAAGTATCGAAGTTTTCTTGTATAATAAATAATACTTCGATTACCCTTTGAAAAGAATGCCTTTAATGGCTTTTGTTCAGACAATCGTGTCAGTATATTAGCCTCTATAGCTGAAGATATTTTAGGGATTGATGTACTGACTAAATGTAATAAATAATTGTGCTTTACAAATTTAATTTGAGCAAAAAGATTGTCTCTTTCCTCTGCAAGCCATCGCTTGTATCCTTCGAGATAAGATAATGTTTGTATTTCTTCACTAATTTTACTTGTAAGCCATATAGTCAAACGTTTCTCAACTCCAGTAAATAATTTGGAAGGGCGTTCTGCAAAATTCAGGTTCCATGATATATATTTCTGCCCCTTAAGGAGCTTTCGTAAGGAGTCAAATCCATCGGTACTTACGATAGATATGGGAACAATCATACCGATCCGCCCTTTCTTGAATAAAAGACTTAAAGAACGCTCGATCGTAAATGCATATAAATCCGAGCAGTCTATAGTCTTAAACTCTCGAACCCTGTAAGTATTCTGTACATTTTTGTACTCAACATAAGGTGGATTACCGATAATCACATCAAAGCCACCGCGATTAATGATGCTGTAAAACTCCACAAACCAATGAAACAGCTGATGACTTTCCTTCCATTTCTGAAAAGCCCCTGACTTTTTCGACAAACCCAACTCATATTCTTCCGCTAAATAGCGATCCAACTCCTCCCGCAATTGTGCCAAAGCCGCCTTTAATAACCGCTTAGATTCTGCAACATCCGCACCCGCAATAGAATCTTGCACTTGCAGCGACTTAAACCGCTTAAACTCCATATCCGCCGCCACCGCACCCTGCACAATCCGATTCAACACCCCATCATCAAAAATTAAACGACCTTGCCCGGTTTGGGTATCCCTGGCCATCGCCTCGCAAACTTCATTCAGCGACGCAAACCCCACCAACGTATTACCCGGCCGAATATTAAAATCAATATCCGGCAACGGTTCCAGTCCAAAGTTTTGCTTCTTGGGTTGCGGTTCCATCTGCGCCACCAGCTTCAGGAATAGCCGCAGCTTACAGATTTCCGTCGCTTCCTCCATGATGTCCACACCATAGAGGTTGTTGAGCATGATCGACTTCAGCACAAAATAGCGCGGGTTGGGGTGTTTTGCCATCTCCGCCAACACCTTGCGGAAGTATTCATAACGCGGTTTTGCCTCTGGTTCCTGTGAGAGCCTCAGATCATCCTCATCGACAAACCCCTGCATCCGTTCCAAACAAGCTGTATAGAGTGGCTCCAGAATATTCAACGCCGCAAACAAAAACGCCCCCGATCCACAGGTCGGATCAAGCACTGAAACCTGCTCGATCGCTTGATACAATGCCTTCAGCAAATCCGAACTTTCGCAACTGGTGATCACATCCTGGGCAAACTGACGAATATCTAGGTTGTAGGTAATCAGGTCATTGATCTGGGTAACTTCTCCTGCAGCCAGTTTTTGCCGCAATTCCAAGCAGCGTTTGCGCCGCGCCACATACTCCCGCCAGGTTTCTGTGGGTAGGGCAAATCCATCGGCGGCAGGCTTATTCCAGCCGCCTCGTTGCGAGACATCCTCAATACCAGCGGCAATCTCAGTCGGGAGTTCGATATCTACACCCTGACGAACCGCAGGATAGATGTAATGGTCAGGATTTTCCCGCAGCAACGCCCATACCGCCCCTTCTGGCTCAAACGCAACCTGACAGCCCTTCTCTGCCTGATCAAATAAAAAGGGAAGAATCGTGTTCTTGCTGATGTATTCGGTGATGTCTTCCTTGGTGTAGTACGCCCCCATTTGCTTCTGGTTGATGTACTTCTCAAAGATGTAGCCCAGTACATCCGGGTTAATTTCGTTTTGGTTGCGAAGCGGTCTGTCGTCTAAATGCCAGTCGTACTCATCAAAAAAACTAAAGACCTGCTCAAACGCTGCATCGGGAATTTGCAGGGTGCTGTCATACTTTTCCTCCAACTGATGGACTTCAAACAAGCCGCCATTTAGATAGGGAATTTTGCCCAAGAGTTTCTCTAATTCAGGATTGCGATCGGGCTTGCCTAACCCCTCATGGAACAGCTTCAGCAAAAACTGTCGATAAAACGAATGAAACGTATCCGTTCCCCATTCTGCCTGACACCGCTTGAGCCGATTTCGCAAATAATTAATATCGCCATCCAGAAAGTTTTTCTTTTGGATGAAATAAACAAACATCAGCCGATTGAGCATCAGCGAAGCATACCAGGTGCGACCAAATTCTGACTGAATACCTTGAATAAATTGAAGAAATTTCCCGTGTTCCTTTTCAAATCGGGTAAAAAATTTCTTGGTGACTTTCTCGACATCAAAAGCTTTTTTGACTCGCTGGGCAACTTCCACCAGAGTTAGCTTTTCCTCTTCCGCAAAGGCGATCGCCAACGCCTCTAACTTCTGCAACAACCGCTCCGCCGACTGTCCCACCTGATATTGCTCAAATCGAGGGGCGAGGGGTTTTCCCAGTTCTTGCCGCACCCACATCCAAATTTGTTGGGTTTTGCCCTCATCACCAAATACCAACAGGTGGGATTTGCTGTAGTCCGTCAGTTGGCGATCGAGCTTCACCCGGATTGGACGGGTTGGAATTTCTGGGGTGATGCACTTGAATACAGTGAAGCCGCGCTTTTGAGTAATAGAAACCACCTCAAAGGGTTCGCCATCCACCTCAAACGGTAACGTGACGCGATCGACCGTATCCCAGCCCAATTCTTCAATGAACAGAGACTCAAAATCAAACTTCTGGAGATACTTTTGGGCGCGTTGGCGATTCAGTGGCATAGAGTTAAGGGCTTGGAGAATTAATCAGCAATACATCTGGAAATATGAATGATGTCAAGCCTAGTTCAAAGTCTGAGGAAAATTAGGGTCGAAAATTTGCTCTGGTGTGTACTGACAATCGGCGGGTAAATCTTGATCGTCCAAGGGCGTTTCGCGCACCACTAGATCAATCCCAGATTGATAAGCGTAGGCGATCGCCTCTTCTAGATAAGGCTTGAGGCTAGGGTTTGCTTGCATCAGTCTTTGAATCGCTCGTCGTTGTTCACGAATAGTAGCTTTCCAGCTTTTGCTACGGCGTTCGGGCTGGTAGTCCCACTTAAGAAGATGACCAAGCAAGATTGCTAAACGGTTCTCTAATTCTTGCCGCTGTTGTTTACCCAAAGATTCAATTTCCTCGACCAAATTCACAATATCTAATCCCTTAAAATCGCTTATTTGGAGTAACTTAGATTGCTCCAAAGTCCAAGCATAAAAATCTGTTTCATAGAGGTTGGATTGCATTGTTTCTTCTCCTAAGTAGGTAGGCGTTAAAAGTTGTCAGATGCCCCCCTTATTAAGGGGGGATTAAAGGGGGGACTAAGGGGGGATCGGCACCCCCCTTATCAAGGGGGGATCAAGGGGGGATTAAAGGCAAAATCCATTTTTAATTTAATTATAACCAGCTACTTAGTTTCAGTCATAGGTTGTTTTCTCAACAGGGGGAAATACTGGGAACCTGCCTCTACTTTAGCCTCTAAATAATCCCATCGAACAGATAATTCGTGCTCCGTCTTGCCGTTCCTCCGGGTTGATCACACACAAAGCATCATGCTCCCGCAGAAATGTCACCAGTTTTGCCAACTGCTCATCACTGATGCCTGCTTTAAGTTCCCTGTTGAGGCGAGCGATCTCGCGTAGCGAGCGCGTTGCGACCGCATTTTGCTTTAACGGATGCTGGTTGATTTCTTCGATCGCCCGTGACCGGTTTTCCCATTCCGTCCCCATGGCCAGTAGAGGCGTGGTTTCACGGATCCGTTGGGTGTAGGCCATCAGGCGATCATAAGTCCGTGCCGCTGCACTGCGCTTATTGCCCAAAGTACCCGCCACCGTTTTGGTTTGCTCCGCGATCAGTTCCGCCCCCCGTGTCACGAGTTCATGGTGCTGGGGATGGCGGGGCAAAGGCGGAGTATCAATGCTGCATCGCGCCATACGCAAGATTCGCATTTGCGACTGGGTAACACTGTTGCCGTCTTTGTCTACCCATGCCAAAGCATCGGTGCCGCTATCCGTGCGGAGGTACAACAACACACCCTCTGGATCAGATACTGTAGATTCATGCTCCCGTGTGGAGTACACCACATCGGGCAGTTTTTCGATCATCCCTTTCAGGGCAGGGTTGGCATCGATCGCACTTTGCCAGATCTGCAACGCCTCGGAGGTTAGATCCACCTCCCCTTCATCGGCTTCATCCAGCACCCCCGATCGCTCATTATAAAGATTTAGCAGCATCTCCCGCGCTTGTTCATCCTCAAAAAAGGCTTCATCGGTGCCTACCACTTCTTGATTTTCGTTCAGGCGATCGCGCAAACGTCCCCGCAGGTTAATCAGCCGTTCCACCCCCTCCGCAGGCAAAAACGAATAGCAGAGAATTTCGTCCGCCTGCTGCCCAATCCGGTCTACCCGTCCTGCCCGCTGAATCAGACGAATAATCGCCCAGGGCAAGTCGTAGTTGAGAATGATGGCACAATCTTGCAAGTTTTGCCCCTCACTCAACACATCCGTCGCCACCAACACCCGTAATTGCTCGGCTGCTGGGATGGATTTTTCATTACTGATGGGACTAAACCGCCAAGCCAGAGCCGTCGGGTCAACCGATTGTCCCGTTGCTAAGCCCACTTGCTGAATGCCCTGGTCTTCGAGCGCTTTTGCCAGATACCGAGCGGTATCGGCAAACTGAGTGAAAATTAGCACCTTATCTGTAGGATGTTGCTGTTGAAGCAAATCCACCAATGCTACCAGCTTGCCATCCTCAACTGGGTTCCAACTACCCGCCAGTTGCAAAATTCCAATCAAAGCAGCAGCATCTTCAGCAAGATGCTGCTGCAACTCTGGACTAAACAGATTGGCACGAATCCACTTAAACCGACGCGGGTATTGATCTCGGTATAAGCGATAGATCTCCGCTGCCCGTTGAGTAAAACTCTGCTGCGGGTCAATGTCTTCTTCATCCACAGCCTCAGTTGTCTCTTCAGAACTTTCCCAGTCCTGATTCAGGAGCGAATCGACCTCTTCATCGTTTCCCACCTCGTCCAGCAATGCGGCATCTTGGGTGCCAATCGGCAGAGGAAGATCGTGGGCGATCGCATGGAGATAGACATAATTCCGCAGAATGTGTCGTTCCAACGACTGGATAAAGGCAGCACCGCTACTCTCTAATCGCTTGAACAAATTCGTGCGGCAAAAGCCCATCAATCGCTGCCCCGCATGGGAAAGATTGGCTAACAATTGCTCTTCCTCAGCACTAGCAATCGGACTGGCTAGGGGCGCAATGTATAACCCCAATCCATAGCGGGGCAAATTGAGAGCGTTGATGATATCCACCACGCGATCGGCATATAGCCTGGCATAGGGATCGCTCTGGGGTTCTCCAATGATGAATCGAACCGTCTGAGGACGACGGTTCGGGAAATAGGATCGCCGCCCATCGGCAAATTCCAGATAGTACCGTTCCCCATCCTGTCTGGCATAGGTATTTTTGATAAAACTGCGGGTTCGCCGCACCATGTAGCGACTCATCAACTGCTGCCAGTCCTCCGGCTCTGGACTTTGCTCAAATGCCAAGAGCGATCGCACCGGGCTGGTGTTATGCCTGCGGCGAAACTGCATCTCACCGCCAATGCTGCGAATGTAAGCTTCTGGCTTAATGCCTAAATCGGCATCGGGACGCAAAAATAACTGCAACTGAGCCGACAAGTCCAGATAGGTCTTGTTGTAGGGGGTTGCTGTCAACAAAATACATCGACTGCCGCTCTGCTCAATGTAATCCTTGATGGCTTGATACCGCTTGCCCTCTTTGTTTCGCAGATTGTGACTTTCATCAATCAACACCAACCGAAACCGCGCTGGGACATTGGGCAATTCTTTTTCAACGCGGCTTATGGGAACCACCTTACCCCGCAACCCGTAGCGATCGATGTAACCCTGCCACATTTTTTCCAGGTTCTTGGGGCAGATAATCAGCGTACTGGTGCCGTAGTCTTCCTCGCAGAGATGGGCGATTGCGGTTCCCACCAAGGTTTTACCCAACCCCACCACATCGCCAATGATCACCCCATTCCGCTTACTGACATGGTGTGCCGCAATCTGCACTGCCGCTTCCTGAAAGGGCAAAAGTCCAAAACTGGCAGGAGCGCGATACTGACTCAACCCATCTCGTGCTTCCTGGGACAGGTGATACGCCATTTTTAGATAGACCAAATAGGGTTTGAGCGATCGCCCAGCCCAGCTTTCATCGATAATTTCCGCTAATTGCTCCGTAATATCCAAGCAAAAGCGATCATCCCAACGCTCTTCAAACCACTGCTCCAGCTTACTTGTATCATCCCGATCCACCACTTCCACATTTAGCTCACCCTGAGATCTCAGTCCAGAAAGGGTCAAATTACTGCTGCCCACATAGCCAATGATGGGCGTGGCGCGATCTCGGCGATAAATCAGATACAGCTTGGCATGGAGGGGATGCCGCAAAAACAACTTGACCTGCAATTTGTGGGCGAAGAGTTGCGATCGCAACCGATGCAAACCCTCCTCATCAGCGGCACTGGGAGCACCATAGGTTAGTTGCTCGCGGAACTCCTGTGCCATCAAGGTTTGTAACCGAATCGCCTGCCCCTGATCAATCCGATCTGACTCAACCCCGATTGCTACCGCTTGCCGTAATTCCTCCTTCGGCAAACGGTACATCCCCACCAGCAATCGACAAGCCTGCCCCTCACTACCCTCAAACCGCTCAATATCGGCATCAATTTGTCGCCATCCCCGCAAATTAAAATAGCCCACACAGAAATCAGCACGGTAGGCTTGCTTCAGGTAATGTTGCAACTCAGGCAGGATGGGTTGCTCGATATTGTCGTAAATACTGGACATGGATTTTATACAGAGCAAGATTTTGGGCTGACGTGATTAATCATATTCGGCAGGTTTTCAATTGGCTAAACGCTACCCTTAACCTAAGCAGCACAACTATTGATTACACGGAAACTTTCTATATAACACTCTCTGGGGTAACGATATGGGTCAACTTTTTGTATGTCACTCTATTTAGGCGCAATCGCCAGAAACTTTCCCTATATTACGCCCAAAAACCTGTTAGCCAGATTAGCTTACTGCAAACAGCCTCCTTTAAGGATACTGATCACAGAATCCTTCCAGAATTTTAGCAAAGATTCTTAGATATGACTGCACTTTGTCACAAAATTTTACTATTATTTTGACACTCTTAATGGTTAGAAGGGAAACATTGATCGCGAAGTCTGGTCAATTTTTGTCCAACGCATTTCAGGAAACGACCTAAATAAGTAGCTAGACATAATTAATTACACATATTTAACGACCTGTTGCCTATTCTAACCAAGAAATTAATTTTGCACCACTACTTATTACTTAATTACTGTCTATTTTGTAATTTTATCACTAATTCGTGGAAAGGTTGCCAATCGTCTTTATATGTAATGGCTTCCCAAACCGATTCGATTAGCGGTCTAAGTAAAGCGGTCTTAGGATTATAATGCGTTAAGGTATCGCCAATTTGAGCCAAAGAATCTGAGGGTAATTGATTTAAGACCAAACTATATAATTCTCGCCAACGTTGCCAATCAGCTTTCGGTAAATCCATATTTTCAATAATTAGAGAACTATTTTCTCGCCAACCGTAATTAAATTGTTCACTGAATTGATAGAAAAATTCGTGATAACCGAGGCCAGTTTCTTGGAGAACTTCCACGGTTTTGCTGACCAGTAAAGCAGATTCGGGAGTAAAAATATCCTCAAAACCTAACTTTTTAAGCATCATTTTTTGATAATAAAAATTGTAATGCTGGTCATAGTTAGCCAAAGCCATATCTAACTCTAACAAGGAGACAACCATGGCTAGGGGAGATTGCAGTAACTCTAGATTTAAACGACAGATAAAAGGCTGATTACCATAACTATAACGGCCGCCGTAGTCGAAATAAGCCGCCGTAAATTGGGGATTATAGGAAGGAATAAAAGCGTAGGGACCATAATCGAAACTTTCCCCAGTAATTGACATATTATCGGTATTGAGAACCCCATGACAAAAACCTGCGGCCATCCATTGGGCTGCTAATTTAGCGGTTCTTTCAATCAAAGCGGCGTAAAATTTTAAATAGCGCTCGCTATCTTGAGGGTCGATTTCAGGATAATAATAAATAATCACATGATCGAGGAGTCTTTTAATTAAATCACTACGTTTAATATGAAATAAACGCTCAAAAGTCCCGAAACGAATATGAGAATTACTAACTCGAATCATCACCGAAGATCGCGTCGGGGAAGGTTCATCACCGCGCCAGAGGGATTCCCCCGTTTCCACCAAACTGAGACAGCGAGAGGTATTCACCCCTAAACTGCGTAAAGCTTCCCCAGCTAAGACTTCTCTAACTCCACCCTTGAGAGTTAACCTACCGTCCGCATGACGAGAATAGGGGGTCCGTCCCGATCCTTTCGTACCAAAATCGTATAATTTGCCATCAATACCCCTAACTTGACCGTAGAGAAAACCGCGACCATCTCCCAAGAAAGGATTATACTCGCCAAATTGATAACCGTGGTAACGCAGGGCTAAAAAAGGGGTCAGGGATTGAAATTTACCAAAAGCCTCGATAAAATGCTCATCTAAGGTTAATTCTGGCTGGATTCCCACCAAAGGTAATAAAGCATTATTGCGAAAACGAAGAGTATAACGGGGAAAATCCGCAGCCGCAACTTGATCATAGTATTGGTCCCCCAAGTCCTGCATGGCGCTTTCGTAAGGGAGACTGAGAAAGGGATTGGTGAGATGGTCTGTCATAGTGGTGGTGTCGATCGAGCTTTGAGGCGATAATGTGATAAAGATAGCCAAAAAATTTTCCTACTGAGACAATCAAACAGCGATGCCCGATTCTATTATGTATCAAGGGGACTATTTTCTTGTCCTTGAGGTCGATCAACCTGAACAATTCCAGACTCCCGACCAGTTACGGGATAAGTTAAAAGATTTAATCACCGCAAAACCGGAGATTTGTCCCCGACAATTGACGAAATTCTCTAGTTTTGAGGAAAAAGCTCTCTATCTGCGCGATAATTATTGCGAGTTAGACCTGGGTGAGGAGGGTTATCTACAATGGTATGTGGTCCGTTTGGAAAAATAAGGGAACCCGCTTTTTGACTTTTTACTTTCTAACTTGATCATTATGGGAGAAATAGAAGATTTACTGGCACAAATGAAGGCAGAATACCAGAAACGGGATCAGGAAAAACCGATGCCGTCCCCTTCTTCTCGCCAAGAAAAAGATCGTTCCCCAGACGAATTTAAGGTTAATTATGCTGGCGATTCTTCTACCGATGCGCTTTTAAAAGCTTTAGCCTTAGAAAACCAAGAAAGGGAACAACAGGAGGCAGCGGAAAAAGAAAAAGCGGCGGCATTAAAAAAGCAGCGTAAGCGAGAAGCTTTAACTAGAAAGGCAAAGCAATGGTTAGATAAGTTGGATGCTAAATCGGAGGAAGGACGCTGGTTTGAGGAGTTTTCCTATGGCTACGATTCTCCTTTAGAAGCGGCGATCGCCTATCTAGAAGCTTTGGGAGAAGTGGATATTTTTAAATGATAAGGTCTAATTTAAAGTTGTGGGTAAATTGGCCGCCTCAAAAACTCGATTATGCCACCAAATATTATCACCAGCTATAATATTTGTACCGTAACGGGGAACGATACCATAAACAGTGCCGGGGTCATAACCTAAAGCTTCACTGATTAGATTGTAGAGACGTTGTAGATCAAAACCCCGGGGGTCACAATGGGGGTATTTTCCTTGATTAATCAGAAAACTATCGACGGCAAAATGGCTGACAATTTGCGGTAATTGTCCCGTTTGTAGGGCTGCGAGGAGATAATATTTCGCCGTTTGTTGGTATTGAAAATCGCTGTAACCGGGGAGGGGTTGCAAGCGTCCTTTGGTCAAACAGTGGGATCCCGGTGCTTGTACCAGTTCAATGTTAACACTGGAGATGACCCGACGATTTCTTTCGGCAAAAACCGGCTGCAAGCGATCGCAATTAGGGTGAGATAGCTGCTGACAAATCGCTTCCGTTGCCCATAATGCGGTGCTTTTTGCCCCATCAAAGTAATTTGTGGGATATTTTTTCACTAAACGCCTAAAAACGGCTTCTGAAGGCGTATTTAACCAAATTCTCGCTCTTTTTTCTAACTCAGGGGCTGATCGCGTACTCAAGGGAACACCCTCTAAAGCAAGTGCAAAACCCTTGATGCGGACAGTTTCTGGGGTAATTTGCCACAGTTGACGCACTAATTGATCCCTGGTGTCTGCGGGCAGCATTTCGGCCGCTTGTTCGTAAAAAGTGGCCGTGGGACGGTGACGCTCAAAAAAAGGCCGGGCGATCGAGTCTAAAATATCTCTATCCCTGGAATGGGGTTTGCGGGGGATGTAAACATTGGGACCCAATTTCATCGGACCGCGAGCATATTTTTTCTGTTCCTCGATGTTACCCGCAGTCATACTCCAAGCTGTATCGTGGAGAATAAACAAAGGAGTGCGATCGAGGTTTAATGGGGTTTCTGGCGGAGCAATTTGCAAAAATTCGGCGATTTTCTGGTTTTCTAACTCATCTAGGCTCTTACCTGCTAAATTCTCCCCCACAGTGGAGGGATTAAAAATATTTATTTTCTGGTTTTCTAACTCATCTAGACTCTTATCGGCTAAATTCTCCCGGACAGTGGAGGGATTAAAAATATTTATGGTTGTAGTGGAGAGACTAGAGGTATTCAGTTTTAAAATCAGTAGGGACAAGACCAAACTAATCACCAGAGAAGTCACTCCCCATCGCCATTGCTCCCGGGGAAAGATAGAATATCTGGGGGAAGAAAATTGTCTTAATTTTTGCCGTCTTTGTCGATTCATCGGACTCTTTTAACTCTTTCCACCCATTGTATTCACTTTCTCGAAAAAGGGAATTAACTAGGGCCCGCTAAATAAATCTAAAAACTTTGTTGGATAAGACCTTTAGACTTTTGGGAAATCAAAAAATACCGACCCTTGGAGTGGTCGGGGGAAAAATTTAGGACTCTCTTATTCTTTGTGCGATCAGTTTAACTTATATAGGAGCGATCAATCTTTGTGTCCTTTGTGTTTTTGTGGTTCGTTCCACAAAACCCCACACTCTACACATAATTACTGAGGAACCATTGAGTATTAAAAGCTCGATCGCAGGATATTTCTAGTAATCTTAGTCCTGATTCCGGTAAAACTGCGATTTTTTGCTGAAAATCAGTCCAATCGCTGATTAAATGGTAATCGATACCGTAGGTGTGACAGAGTTGGCAAAAGTCGATATTTTGGGGAGTGGCAAAAAATTCTTCAAAGGGAGGGTCAAATTTGGCGATCGGCAACATCTGGAAAATGCCTCCCCCCTTGTTATTGATTAAAATTATGGTCAAGGAGCCAACAAAATATTTTTTGATTAAAAAACCATTTGTATCGTGTAATAGGGCTAAATCTCCCGTTAATAGCAGACTGGGGAGATTTTTATAAGCTATTCCCATGGCAGTGGAGAGGTTGCCGTCGATGCCATTGGCCCCGCGATTAAAATAGGGACGAATTTGACGATCGCTAGGCGGGTTAAAAAATTCGGCATAGCGAACAGGCATACTATTAGAGATAAAGATCGGGGTGCGGGGGGGGAGGTATTGGGAGAGCAGCCAGGGGATTTTTCCTTCAATCAGTTTAGTTTCTGCTGCCAAAAGGCGATCGATGGTTAATCTAGCTTGCTGGTCAAATTTTTGCCATAATTGCCGATATTCTTGGTTATTATCGGTGTTTTCTGGGAATAAATGCCCTAATTGCTCGATATTTCCCCTGAGATGTCTGGTTTTTCCCTGTAGAGGATCGTAATTATCGGGATGGGGATCGATAATCCAGCGCGGACAGTCGATTTCTTCTAACCAGGTCCGTAATTCTTTGCTGGTGGGTAATTCCCCAATTTGCAGGACAACATCGGGGGTTAATTGGGTTCTAAGGGCAGGATTCCGCAATAATAAATCATAGGTGGTGATGAGATGGGGATTTAAGCCTGCATAGTTTCGCAGAGGAGATAAAGCTTCCGCTAAGACGGGATATTGTTGCGATCGAGCTAAGTTAGCGATCGCCTGACAGTAACTTTCGGGGTTTTGCGGGGAAGCTAATCCGGCGATGATAATTCCTTGGCAGGGTAAAGAAGGAATTTCGAGAATTGAGGGGTTAATTGAGATATTTTGCCGATATATATGGCTAAAAAAAGCCTCTTGGTCAAAATTAGCCTCTAAATTGCTGATTTCTAGATCGGGAGTTGGTGCGAGGGGATCCCGAAATGGTAAGTTGAGATGCACCACTCCGGGGACAGGATCGAGACAGCGCAACCACGCGTGGATGATGGTTTGACGTAGATAGCGTAAACGCTCGATATTGGCACTAGGACAGCTAATTTCCGCTTGCCAGTTGGGATAATTACCGTAGAGTTTGACTTGATCGATCGTTTGGCCGGCATGAGCATGACGCAATTCTGGGGGGCGATCGGCGGTTAGAATTAATAAGGGGACATGACTTTCTTTTGCTTCAATGACTGCGGGATAAAAATTAGCCGTGGCGGTCCCAGAAGTGCAGACTAAAACCACCGGTTGATATAATTGTTTGGCTAATCCTAGGGCAAAAAAGGCGGCCGAGCGCTCGTCTAGGATGGGAATAGCTTCAATCTGGGGATGTCTTGCCAAGGCTACCGTTAAAGGAGTCGATCGCGATCCGGGAGAAACCACCCCTATCTTCAATCCCAAACGGGCTAATGTTTCGACTAAAATAGAACCCCAAAGTGTATTAAGATTGCGAAAATCGATCGACATTTATCAGTTCAGTGCAAAGGTTAGGGGACAATAAGTTAAAGAGTCTATTAATAAATTTAACATTGACCGGAACTGGCCAAGAATAAGTTATTCCTGATTCAGTGATCCTAGTTAAGTTTACTCTCGATTCCCAGTCCAATTTATCCCTTTTCCGGTTCCCTTATTGCTAAGTTTTAACCAGAAAACTTATAGGTTAATACCACATTAATATTAGCTGCCAGCAGGGCCAAGAAGAGCAGGAAAGTAAAGCGATCGATCCAGAATTTTTTAAAGAGACCAAAGATATCCTTGAGATAGAATACTCCCAGAATGGCTGCCGTACCGATCATAAAATAATAGCGACCGTAGGGAGAGGCTAAAATCCATGCTGTCAGATTGAGATGAATCGACCAAACTCCCAGAAAGATAAAAATAATTGAGGCAGTTAATCCGTCCGTTTCTTGGCGAAAATCATCGAGAAAGATGCCTAAAATAATAAACATAAACGGATAAAAAGGAATCATATACCAAGTAAAAAAGTGACTTTGCGCTCCTGTGGAAACTAAAATTAAGGTGTAGAGGATTACTGGTAAAGCGAGTAATCTAACTTGGGGACTAGCGGGATTTTTTCTGAGAAAGGGTAAGAGGGTTAACCAGCTAAAAATTAACCAACCATCCTCAAAAAATACCGTGGGAGTGATTAGATATTTGACAAAGTTAAAGTCCTCGAAGCGCAGGGATTGTTCTTGAAATATTTTACGAAAGAAATCGTAGTCATAGATAGCACCGTAGAGAAAATAGAGAGAAAAAAAGAAAGCACCGATCACAGTCACATAAATGGCCTCTCGTCCTTGCTTTTCGTAAATCAAGAGGACAATTAATAATACTACTAAATAAATAGCCGTTACCTTGACTAAACAGGCTAAACCAGCTAAACAAGCGGCGATGTATAGATATTTTTTCTGCTTAGTTTGATAGTATTGCCAATAAAGTAAGACGACCAACAAGCATAAAACAATCATTAAATTTTCACTAATAGCTAACCGAGAGAGAAAAACTGTATTGGGATTGGTGGCATAAATTAAACTAGCGATAATAGCGATCGATAAATTACTCAACTTCAGAGCCAGTAAATATACTAAAACTATCGAGGCAATACCTAAGAGTAAAGAAGGGACTCTAATAATAGTTAAACTGCAATCAAAAAAAGTCTTTGCTCCTCCTAAAAGAGCAAATAAACCCACCAATAAACCAAATAAAGGAGGATGATCAAACCAGGGAGTTACCAAACGATAACGGAGATTTTTCGCTTCCCAAACCACCGTAGGAAAATTATCCGTCGGACTCAACCATGACCAACTGGTGGGGATACCCGTTTGTAATAAACTCATGCCACTCCAAGCAAAAGCATATTCGTCAGCAGTCCAATTATCCGGAGGCAAAGAATCATAATTATAGATTCGCAAAAAAGCACCTAAGCAGGTGATAATTGCTGCAATCAACCAATATTTATGGACAGTCAAAAAGCTGGGCATCGATTATTAAGGATAAGTGGCAGTGACCAAATAAGAGTCAGAATTTTATGGTATAATAGATGGGGTGATAATGACAGAAAAATCGGGATGATTAAAGTAAACAGACGTAAATTTGGCCAGTGGATCAGTCTGATCGGTGCAGGAGTCGGCCTGGCAGCGATTCTAGACAGAAAAAATATTTTTTCCCCCTCCACCGCTACAGCAATCATCCCCCCGCAACCTCCCCAAAATTCCTCTTTCCCCCCCCGACAAAGCTTTTCCTTTGAAACCGTCACTCTCGATCCTAACGGTTTCGTGATCGAGCGCAATTCCCGCAGTGCCGAATACTACAGCGAAACCCTGGCGGGATTAGAGATGATTGCTATCCCTGCTGGCACTTTTATCATGGGGACACCGGACGGAGAAAAAGGAGACTTTACCGGTAGTGATAAACCCCAGCGCTCAGTCAAGGTGAACAGTTTTTACCTGAGTAAATACCCGATAACCCAAAAACAATGGCAAATTGTCGCTAATCTGCCCAAAATTAACCGCGATTTAAACCCCAATCCCTCCCACTTCCAAGGAGATAACTTACCCGTCGATAGCATCTCTTGGTATGATGCGATCGAGTTTTGCGATCGACTTGCCAAGGCCACCGGGAGAAACTATCGACTCCCAAGCGAGGCACAATGGGAATATGCTTGTCGTGCCGGCACTACCACACCCTTTTATTTTGGTGCCACCCTTACCAGTGAATTCGCTAACTACTATGCCCTTAAATTTCCCTACGCAGTGGAAAGAGAGAGCGAATTTCGAGCTAAAACCACCCCTGTCGGCAGTTTTCCCCCAAATGCCTTCGGATTATACGATTTACACGGCGGTTTATACGAATGGTGTGCCGATCCTTGGCATCGCAATTATAACAATGCTCCCAGCGATGACCAAGTATGGCCGGCCGATCCTGATACCACCGGCAATCGTTATCGCGTCCTGCGCGGAGGTGGTTGGGGGACAGAATTGAGGGAATGTCGCTCCGCTAGTCGGGGCCAATTTAGCCCCGATAATCGCTATAGTGTATTAGGATTCCGCATCGCCAGTAGTTAGCTCAAAATTCTGGTTTCAACAACTTTGCCGGTGAATTGTGCGTCTCTAAACCTGTTTTAGTCTGTGAGTGTAAGCGAGTGACCAACTCTCCACCCTATCCCTTTTTAACCACCCCCGTCGGCTCTTTGCAAATTCCTTTTTTAGAGCAAATTGAAGGAATTATTAGCAATAATAGTTATATTTTCAAGGATGAACCCCACTTACTCAAATTATCTCTAGTTATTCCCACTTATAACGAGCGAGATAACGTTATTCCCCTAGTCGAGAATCTCAGTCAATTACTCGATCGAAAAATTCCCGATCAGTATGAACTAATTATCGTCGATGATGACAGTCCCGATCGCACGTGGGAATTAGCCGGCAAATTAACCTCGGATTACCCGCAACTACGGGTGATGCGTCGTCAGGGAGAAAAAGGATTAGCGTCGGCAGTGGTGCGGGGTTGGCAAGGGTCAAGGGGTGAGATACTAGGAGTAATCGATGGAGATTTGCAACATCCTCCCGAAATTCTCTATAATCTCCTCGAAACTATCGAAAAAGGAGCCGATTTAGCTCTTGCTAGTCGTCACGTTGAAGGGGGAGGAGTGAGCGAGTGGAGTCTGCTACGACGATTTCTCTCCCGCGGCGCCCAAATTCTTGGTTTAATTCTACTGCCAGAGGTGGTCGGTCGCGTCTCCGATCCCATGAGCGGTTACTTTATGGTCCGCCGTCAAGCGATCGCCGGTCCGATTCTCAATCCCACCGGTTACAAAATTTTACTAGAAGTCATCGGCAAAGGCCGCATTGAAACCATCGGAGAAGTGGGTTATGTCTTCCAAGAGCGACAGGAGGGGGAAAGTAAGGTAACTTGGAAACAATGGCTAGAATATATCTTCCATCTGCTGCGTTTGCGCTCTCAAAAGCCATTAAGGTTTTTAGATGCAATTGTCAATCTACCTTTAGATAGATTTATTCGCTTCGGTTTAGTGGGATTAACCGGGGTTTTTGTCGATATGGCCTTTCTCTATCTTCTCAGTGATCCCGCCGCTTTGGGTTGGGGATTAACCCGCAGTAAAATCATCGCCGCCGAATTAGCAATTATTAATAATTTTATCTGGAATGATCTCTGGACTTTTGGCGATTTATCCGCTCGTCAACGGGGTTGGAATAAACGCTGGAAAAGATTTTTCAAGTTCAATTTGATCTGTTTAGCCGGTTTAATCTTAAACGTCTTGCTGCTCAACCTTCTCTTTAATGGTTTAGGAATCAATCGCTATCTAGCTAACTTTATTGCCATTGCTATCGTCACGGTTTGGAACTTTTGGGTTAATCTTAAACTCAGTTGGCGGGTGACAAAATAGCCAGCTAGAAGCAAAAAAAGGTGCTAATTATAGGGGATAAGTGGACTTTAGCCATCATCCCCAAAATCCCCATAGGTGAATCCTGTTTTAGCGTCCGTTAGGGAGTTACGATATTGATAGCGGTTCTCCCATCTGTGCGGCACACTTAAACCTTTGCTGATTAAGCTGTTCAGGATCGAGAATGTACCTCGTGTGAATCAGAAACGCTATATCATAATCAGATATAGCGTTTTTCAGTCTGCTGAGGTACAAAAGTTATGGGTTTTAGGCAAAAGGCAAGAGGCAAAAGGCAAAAGGGAAGAAAAATAGGTGTACCTCACTAGCTTAGGAAACGCTATAAATACTGTATTCACGTTTTTTCTCCTCGGAGTCTGGGCAAGTAATTGATTTTCAGGGATTGAGATACAATTGCTTCTAGGTCTAGTTTTAAAGTTCCCTATAGCCAAAACAAACTAACATCAATAGGTTTGGTATTTTCGATTATGATCCTGATTACAGACCAAATTTACCAGTCTATTTTTACCCACGCAGAATCCACCTATCCCGAAGAATGTTGTGGGTTACTCTTGGGAAAAATGACCGAGACAGCAGCCGAAGTTATCAGCATCCAAGCCACAGAAAATAATTGGTCAGGTAATAGGAGAAACCGCTTTAGTATTGCCCCAAAAGTGCTTTTACAAGCTCAAAAATCGGCGCGGGAAAATCAGCTAGAAATTATTGGTATCTATCATTCCCATCCCGATCATGCCGCCATTCCCTCGGAAATCGATCGCCAATTAGCCTGGTCAGGATATACTTATTTAATTGTCTCCGTAGTTTCAGGACGAGCGATCGATTTACAAGCTTGGCAACTGGACGAAGGCGAACAATTTCAACCAGTAAAAATATTCTAGTCTGGTTGGAAATACCAGGGCAACCCTAATCCTGCGACAATTAACTAGAGCTTCAATCGATTTAATCGGGATCGGTCTTCTTCCGGATCGGTTTTAGCCAACGTCGTATTTCCCCGATTTTTCCCGGGCAAAAGTGCAATGGCATCCACGGGTGTTATGCCTAGGAATAAGTGGCATCCGTGGCACCTGGTTGGCTCTCTTTTTCCTTTTTAGAAGGAGTGGTAAATTAATCTTACCAATTAAAAGGCCCTAAAGCCCGATCGTTGTAATCGCCACCTTCGGCAATAAAATGAATGACCATCGATTTACGGGTTAGCAGGGTATTATTAATCTTCCCACCACCGTGAATTAACATTCCGTGCCAGAGAAGAATCTCTCCTTTTTTAGCAGTAAATGATTGACAGTCATAATTCTGGGCGCGTTGGTTAACATAATCTTGGTATTGGGGAATTTTATCGGGAGTAATATTTTTAAGATTGATGGCGGGATAGTCTGGAAAAAAGTCAGTTACTTTGATATTTTTATGAGATTTAGGATAAAAAATTAGTGGGCCAGCATCTGCGGAAATATCTTCCAATGCAATCCAAACACCGACTAAATGATTAGCAGGATGAACATAAAAAACTGCCATATCCTCGTGCAGTCCTTGCTCTGTGCCGTGCAGAAAGTTAATAGAATATCTCGGTTCGCAGGATTTGCCAATAATTAAATTAACTAAATCTCTCAGATTTTGATTGTCAAAAATTGCTTGAGCTGCGGTGGAAATCTCATGAAAGGCATGGAGTCGCCAAATAGAATTAACTAAGGCTTTTCTTTGCTCCATATCTAGAGCTAAAACTTGCTCGTGATTCAAACTCGCCGGTAGATTTTCTGCTTGAATGCCTTCAATTCTTAATCCAGGAATCGCCGATTCTAGGAAAAATAAATTGGCTAATTCCGCTACTAAATTATCGATCGCTGTTGGGGGAATTAAATCTTTGACAATACAATAACCCAATTCTCGCCAATGGTCAAGGAGTTGATATTCTCGTGCGGAAATTCGCTGTTGTTGACGAGCTTTTTGCAGGGATTTTTCGGCTCGCGATCGATCCAACCAGGGTAATTCGGCAGTAGAATCGAAAGACCAGGGCAAATTTTTTAAGATATCGGCAATTTTAAGAATCATGGTGAGTTCATCTTTTCCGAGCTACTTTCGGACTATTTTAATCCATGAGCGATCGATTTAAGCTGTCAACAGATATAAATTATCTTAAAAACCCCCTAGGATGAATTAGGAGGTTATAGGTAAAAAATTAACCAGGGTTGATGGGATTAACTAGCACTAACTTCAGCGGGATAAACGCTAACTTGACGGCGACTTTTATCCTTGTATTCAAATTTGACCACACCATCAATTAAAGCGAATAAAGTATCATCGCCACCACGACCAACATTTTTACCCGGATGAACTTTAGTACCCCGTTGACGGATGAGAATATTTCCCGCTTTTACTACTTGACCACCGTAGCGCTTAACGCCTAGGCGTTGGGAACGAGAATCGCGTCCGTTGCGGGTACTACCCGTACCTTTCTTATGAGCCATAATTTCTCTCCAAATGCTTTTTTGATTCTAAAAGTTATTCTTCTTCGTCGCTACTATCTTCCACAACTTCAGCGCCGGAGGTAACAGCGGCAGCAGTTAGGGTCTTACCGTTATAATTGATTGAATCAATCATAAAACGGGTAATTTCTTGACGATGACCGCGTTTTTTACGGGTTTTCTTTTTCGGGCGCATTTTATAGACAATAACTTTTTTGCCCCGACGATGTTGCATGACAGTCCCTTCCACGGTGGCTCCTTCGATAAAGGGCTGACCGATGCTAATATCATCCTCATCATGGATTAATAGCACTTTGTCGATGGTATGGGTACTTTGTTCATCGACGGGAAGAAGTTCGATATCGTAATAGCGACCGGGTTCTACCCGAATCTGTTTGCCACCGGTCTCAATAATTGCGTAACTCATGAATTTTCTGCGCTCGTTTTGCCGTACAGGTAGCTGAAAAAAATTCCAGCTTTTGTGCTAATGTCTTCACCTGATCCGAGCAGGAATTGACACAATTCACTATCATCTAATATTCGGGTGGCAATTGTCAAGCTTTTAGCCCACCGATTCGCTATATACTAAAAATAATCTTACGAAAAGCTCAATTAAACCGTTATGGAACAGTGGGAAAGCAGAGGACACCTGTTAACCGAACAAATTAACCCAAACAGCCTAAATTTAGACCAATTAAACCCGCTCGAATTGGTGGATCTCTTCAATCGCGAGGATGCCCAAACCCTAAAAGCGATCGCCATGGCCCGACAAGAATTAGCTCTGGCGATCTCCCTGACCGGTCAAGCCTTGGCTAAAGGTGGTAGGCTCTTTTACATTGGGGCGGGAACCAGTGGCCGGCTGGGGGTTTTGGACGCAGCCGAATGTCCTCCCACCTTCTGCACTCCCCCGGAATTGGTACAGGGAATTATTGCCGGTGGGGCAGCGGCACTGGTGCGTAGTTCCGAAGATTTGGAGGATAAAGCGGAAGATGGGGCGGCGATTATTGCCCAGCGAGAAATTCACGAATTAGACGTGGTAGTGGGGATTACCGCCGGGGGAACAACCCCCTACGTTCACGGGGCTTTACAGGCGGCAAAACAGCGAGGTGCGACGACGATTGCCATTAGTTGTGTCCCCGCCGAACAAGTGGATATCCCTGTGGATGTGGATATCCGCTTATTGACTGGACCAGAACTTCTGGCCGGCTCCACCCGACTGAAAGCGGGAACGGTGACGAAAATGGCTTTAAATATCCTTTCCACAGGGACAATGGTAATGTTAGGCAAGGTTTATGGCAACCAGATGGTCGATGTGGCTGTTACTAATCATAAACTCCATGACCGCGCCCTGCGGATTATCTGCAACCTTAGCGATATTAGTCGCGAAGAGGCGGCAATTTTACTGGAAAAAAGTGGCCGCCGGGTTAAACTGGCTTTGTTAATGCAGAAAACGGGACTTTCGGCGGCCGCAGGACAAGAATTGTTACAAAAGCATCGGGGTCAATTACAGGCCGCTCTGCAAGCTTATAATCAAATTGATTGATAAAAACCTATTGATTTTGACTTTCCTATGGTTAATATTTCTTTGGAAATTGCTGCAATCGCTGTTATTTTCCTCGTCGCTGGTGCTATCTTGACTTGGAGTTTTTATCGGTCTAAACCCTACGGCCAACAGGGAATTTTAGCTTGGTTACAATCCTTGGTACTAATCGCTCCTTGGTTAATTTTTTTCGGCCTATTTGCTGCGGGAATTGATCTCAATCTAGCGGTAATTCTCTTTTTACTGGTTGCCGCCACAATTATCTATATTTATTTAGGCAACCGTTTACGCTTACTGAAAACTAATCAGATAATTGAACCGAAAGTTAACCCAGCAGTTAGCCAGTCCGTTACTCCTCTAGAAACCCCGGCAGCGGTGACAGCAATTGTGCCGGATGTGATGCCAATTTCCGAACAGGATTTAAAAGTTATTCAGAGTATTTTTGGGATAGATACTTTTTTTGCCACCGAGACTATTTCTTTTCAGGAAGGGGCAATTTTTAAAGGCAATTTACGGGGAGAACCAGATATAGTTCACTCTCGCTTAACCCAGAAATTAAGTGATAATTTTGGCGATAAATATCGTTTATTTCTAGTGGAAGGAACCGAGGAAAAACCGGTGGTAATTATCCTTCCCAAAACTAATGATCCTAGTCCTGCGACTCTTGCTCAAAAAAATCTCTCTTTAGTTTTGTTAGTAGCCACCATTGTCACCAGCTTAGAAGCGGCGGGAATTTTATTGGGTTTTGATTTGTTTAGTAATTGGCAGAGATATAGAGAAGCAATTCCCCTGAGTTTGGGTTTATGGTCGGTATTAATTGCCCACGAAATTGGTCATCTAATTATCGCTAAACGCCATAATGTTCGTCTCAGCTTACCCTATTTTCTTCCCACTTGGCAGATTGGTTCTTTTGGGGCGATTACTCGTTTTGAATCTTTATTGCCTAACCGCAGTATCCTATTTGATATAGCTTTCGCTGGCCCCGCTTTGGGAGGTTTGGTTTCTTTAATCCTGTTAATTGTTGGACTGACTTTATCTAATTCTGCCAGCCTTTTTCAAATCCCTAGTACCTTTTTCCAAAGTTCAATTTTAGTGGGTTCTTTAGCGCGGATAGTTTTGGGTGACGAGTTACAAAATGCGGTTATCTACGTCCATCCTTTAACTGTTATCGGTTGGTTAGGATTGGTGATTACTGCCCTTAATTTACTGCCCGCAGGACAGTTAGATGGTGGCAGAATTGTTCAGGCTATTTATGGTCGCAAAATTGCCCGCCGTACCACTGTGGCCACTTTGGTCATTTTGGGCATTATTTCCTTAGTTAATTCTAGCAATCCCATTCCTCTCTATTGGACAATTTTAGTCGCTTTTTTACAAAGAGAGTTGGAAAGACCTAGTTTAAACGAGTTAACTGAACCCGATGACACCCGCGCCGGTTGGGGTTTATTACTGCTCTTTTTAATGTTAGCAACTCTGATTCCTTTAAGCCCTAGTTTAGCAGGACGTTTAGGAATCGGTGGCTAAATAATTCTCCGAAATTCTGGCCATTGATTGCCGTCACAAAAAGCTTGACAAAAACTCAAGTCTTGAATTATAATTTTATTATAATGGTAGTCCGTGTCCGCCTATAGACTCCTGATTTTTCGGTAAGATATAGCCTCCAGCATTTAGCCCTGAAGATTTGACTTTTGGAGTTGCTTAAAATGTCTAACGAAACTGTCACTTATTCCCTAGAAGCTGTCCTGACAAGGATTGAGGGGAAAATCGACTCTCTGGAAAAACGCCTTGACGAGAAAATCGACTCTCTTGAACAACGTATTGATGAGAGATTTGACAAGATAGAAGACCGGTTAACTAAAGTAGAAATAGGACAGGCCGAACTCAAGGGAGAAATCAAAGCTCTGGATGAACGACTAAGCACAAAAATCGAGGGATTAACTGCAAGGGTTGCCTATCAGGAATTCACCAATCGAGGGATTCTGATAGCATTGGTAGTCGCTATTTTAGGAGGTGCCGCTAAACTTTTTGGTTTTTTCCCTAATCCTTAGAAGCTGCCGGTAGCCGTACCTAGTAGATAGGCTCTCCCCAAAAAATTTCGCTCATTACCCCGATCATCCGTTAGAATAGATTCAGAATTCAAGGATAAAACCTCATCTATGAATCCCGTTGTTTTGGTGCATGGTTTTCTGGACACTACTGCTGTTTTTAAACCGATGAGTGAGTATTTAAACTATTATGGTTGGCAGGTTCATAGTTTTAATCTAATTCCCAATCATGGTTACGAAAAGTTAGAAGTTTTAGCGGGTCAGGTGGACAATTATATCGAAAAAAACTTTGCTAAAGAGCAGAAAGTAGATCTGATTGGGTTTAGTATGGGAGGACTAATTACCCGCTACTACCTGCAAAGATTGGGAGGAGTGGCAAGAGTGCAACGTTACCTAAATATTTCTGCCCCGAATCGAGGCACTTTAACCGCGTATAGTTTACCCTTAGATGGGATTAGACAAATGCAGCCGGGTAGTCAATTTCTAGAGGATTTAAATCAAGATTGTCAACAAATTTTAAATAAAATTAAAACCACAATTATCTGGACTCCCTACGATTTAATGATATTTCCTGCCCATAGTTCCCGTTTATCGGTGGGCAAAGAAATTTCCATTCCCGTATTGCTTCATGCTTGGATGGTCAAAGATAGCAAAGTTTTAACAACAATTAAAGAGACCTTATTAGAATAGAAATACTGGTTGTCTCCAACACCGGAACAAGGTCAAAATATTACCGACAAAAAAGTTAATTTTTATCAAAAAAGCTTGACTTAAGGTTATAATTGTGCTAGGCGATCAAATTCCCCTAGGTGTCACCATGTCCACTCAAGAACCCACCCTAACCGATGTTCTCAACGAATTGAAAAGCTTCCAAACAGCAGTAAATCAACGTTTTGAAGCTATAGACCAACGTTTTGAGGAAATAGACCAACGTTTTGATGCTATGGGGCAACGCTTTCAGGAAATAGACCAACGTTTTGATGCTATGGGGCAACGCTTTCAGGAAATAGACCAAAGATTAGACAAACTCGACTATAAATTTGACACCTACGAAAAAGCCTCCGAGAAAGTGCTGAGATTAGCCACGACCATTATTATCGCAGCCGCCACCGTAGCGGTTTTACCCTCGGCCTTTCAGGCAATCGGTCCCCTATTAACCCAGATCATTGCCGCCGGCAATAACTAACTTGTGATCAAGATTTGACGATTCCATGGTATGATAGAGGTTTTGGAACTATTGTTTTAGGTCAAGATCATGGCGAAACGAATGCAGGTTATCCTCAATCAAAAAGTCAGCAAATTAGGTGAAAATGGCGATGTGGTGGAAGTGGCCCCCGGTTATGCACGCAATTACCTTATCCCCCAAGGTGTCGCCGTTTTAGCCACCAAAGGCGCGATGAAACAGGCAGAATTTAGGAAAGAAAAAGAGCGTCAACGTCTCCTCGCTGAAAAACAAGAAGCGGAAACCAGAAAAACTGCGATCGAAAAACGCAGTCCCTACAGCATCCCTAAACAGGTGGGTGAAAACGAGGCAATTTTCGGTACTGTCACCAGTCAAGATGTAGCTACGGTTATTCTAGAAAATGCTAAATTAGAAATTGATCGCCGTGGTATTACCGTCCCCGATATCGGTCAATTGGGAGTCTATAAAGTACAAGTCAAACTCCATCCCGAAGTTAGTGCCGATATCGAAATTAAAGTAATTGCACAATAACAATTATTGGGCCATAGTTATCAGTAATCAGTGAAAACTTATCAGAGCCATTAACTAGCTGATGGCTGATAGCTAATAGCCATTCATATCTCAAAAACTATGACTCATTCCACGGATATAAAAACCCTAGCACGCTGGATGGCGGCGGATTTTAGTAATCAAGAACAAGCTTTTGCTAATCCGCCTTTTTTTGCCCATATTCGCGTGTGTATGCGTCCTTTACCCGATGAATTACTCAAGGGAACCAGTTTATTTTTAGAGCAGGCCTACGATTTTATGCTCAATACTCCCTATCGTTTACGAGTATTTAAATTGTCGGTAGTCGATGATCATATTGAACTAGAAAACTTTAAAGTAAAAGAGGAAGCTAACTTTTTTGGTGCTTCTAGAGAACCCCAGCGTCTCAAAAATCTCAGATCAGATCTATTAGAACCGATGCCGGGTTGTGATATGAATGTCACCTGGACAGGTAACAGTTTTAAAGGGGTGGTGAAACCGGGGAAACAATGTTTAGTCTTTCGCAAAGATAAAATGACTTATTTAGATAATAGTTTTGAAATTAGTGAACAGGGATTGATTAGCGTTGATCGCGGTTTAGATACGGAAACCGATCAATTAGTCTGGGGTTCGATCGCCGGTCCCTTTGAGTTTGTGCGTCGCAGTAGTTTTGCTGAGGAAGTGTGAGAAAAATTCTCGGTTTTTAGCTATGAAAATCGCCACATGGAATGTCAACTCGATTCGCAGCCGACAAGAGCAGGTAATTAACTGGTTACAACTCAATCCCGTTGAGGTTTTGTGCTTGCAAGAAACCAAGGTAATCGATCGAGATTTTCCCAGAGAAGCTTTTGAATCTTTGGGTTATCATCTCTATATTTCTGGACAAAAAGCCTATAATGGTGTAGCGATTTTTAGCCAAAAACCCATGGACGATATCACTATGGGATTTAGTCCCATTATCGGTGAAAATGTAACGGGAGAACTAGACGAACAAAAACGGCTAATTACTGGAGTAATCGACGATATTAGGATTATTAATCTCTATGTTCCTAATGGTTCTTCTCTAGAGAGTGACAAGTATATTTATAAGCTTAAATGGTTAGCAACTCTCAGGAAATATCTAGATAGAATAATTAATTCTCAACCCCAAGAATTATGTATCTGTGGTGATTTTAATATTGCCTTAGAAGATAAAGATATTTATGATCCCAAAGGCAAAGAAAATCATATTATGTCTTCAGCTAAAGAAAGAGAAGCTTTAGAAAAAGTCTTAGAAATTGGTTTACAAGATGCCTTTAGAAAATTCACCTCAGCAGCGGGACATTATAGTTGGTGGGATTATCGCAGCGGTGGTTTTACTCGTAACCGAGGTTGGCGAATCGATCATCTTTATTTAACTCCTCAGCTATACGAAAAGGCCGTTAATTGTCTAATCGATCGAGAACCCAGAAAACAAGAAAAACCCAGCGATCATACCCCTGTGATTCTGGAAATATCAAGCAAAAATAGCTAAAGGATCAACCTAGACTTTGCACAGCCAGAATTTTGCTCTCTTAGCTTCCCTAACTAGGGACTTTCACCTTGAGGATTTATTCAGTAACGAGAAAATGCTATGATTCGGGTTGAATTTACCAAGTTTATTAAATTATGCGTTCTCCCCAATTAATTGTTCTATTGCTCGGTTTATCCCTTCTCCCCGGCATCTCTCCCCCTTTTGTCCATGCTAATCCCTCGATAGTGCCAGTGAAACAATCGAGTAATCGCGATGGGGGACAAAAAATCAGTGAAGCGGAAATTAAAGCAATGATTCAAGACATTGAAACCGCTATTAAAGATAAAAATATCGCCCTAATCCTCAAACACTATGCCCCGTTTATTTCCTCGCAATTGACCATTAAAACCGATGCTAGTACCGAAATTTTTGAGTTAGAAGGCATCACGGAACATAAAAGATTTTTAGAGGAATCCTACAAAAATATTAAAAGTATAGAGGTTCTTTCTGAGAATTGGGACGTGGATATTCTTGCTAATGACGAGATGGCGATTATCACTCGCGAGCGGGTAGTCAATATTACCAACACCGAGGGTGATAACTATATAGTGGCATCGGCAGCAGTCGCTAAAGTCGCTCCCATCGACGGCAAATTGAGGATCTTTTCCATTCAAGAAACCGCCGAAGTGGGACGCAGACCAAAAAAATAATTAGTTTCTCTGGTTAGGACTAGACCAACCCGACTCCCGCCGTCTTCGTCCCTCGATAAAACCGTCATCGTAGTCTCTGGAATTGCGCGGATTATCATAGCGGGCAAAGTTAAAACCGTCCTCTAGTCCGCGCTGAAATTCTTGTTCTGGTGGCACAAATCGATAACGTTGTCTATTATCCTGTACCACTCGATTGATTAACAAGGCCCCCGCTCCAATACCAACAGCCTCACCAAAGGTTAAAGACTTAGCATAATCGATGTTAATTGTCAAGAAAGTTGTTGTTAAAATTAAGGCTTTTCCCCAATGTTTACCCATAAAATCCTCCTTCAAAAAATCAGGTTGACAACGAAACCCCTACAGATAGAGAGTTTCTCATAAAATCGACCAATGACTCCCTAAAATGAAAACTTTGTACCTCATCTACAGATAGAGAGTTTCTCATAAAATCGACCACTGACTCCCTAAAATGAAAACTTTGTACCTCATCATTACGATAAGTGAGATCAAGAAGTTTTAGAAGAATGGGAGTGAAAGCGAATACCTAGGAAGACATCGTAGAGGAAACTCCAGAAATTCTTACCTTGCAGTAAACCTAAAGACTGTTCACACTCTTTTGCGTCTAAAAGCGGTTTAGTGGCATAGTATGCCGGTTGGTATTTGTACCAGGGAATCGAGGGCCAGAGATGATGCACGAGATGATAATTCTGCCCTAAAATCAGCAGATTTAACAGGGGACTGGGGTAAACGCGGGCATTTTTCCAACGATCGCGCTCTTGGAAAGGACGATGGGGGAGATAATCAAAAAATAAACCGAGGGCAATTCCCACCACTAAAGCGGGAACAAACCAAAAATTCATCACATAGCCAATAAAACCGTATTGACAGGCGACGATGACTATGGTAGCAACAAAAAGACGACTGAGGAACCATTCCAGCAGTTCATATTTTCGCCAGAGTTGCCGCTTAAAAAAGAAGATTTCGTGATAAAAAAATCTGGCCGCAATCATCCACAACGGTCCACCAGTGGAGACAAAATGATCCGGATCATTTTCGGGATCGTTAACGTGAGCATGGTGCTGTAGATGGACTCTTGTGAAGACGGGAAAGGCAAAACCGAGCATTAAAGCACTGCCATGACCTAAAATAGCATTAAATACCCGATTGCTATGGGCAGAATTATGAGAGGCATCATGGATAACTGTCCCCGATAAATGTAAAGCGAGGACATTAGCACTAAAACAAATCCAGTCGGGCCAGGACCATAGCCAATAGCCACAGGTAGATAGGGTTATTAGGCTCAAGGCACTAAAAAACATGGTAACGTTTGGGTTGAAGCCCCCCGGTGCTTTTAAATACTCTTTGGGGACTGTCAGCAACATCTCGGCCGACTGCATTATGGGTGTTGCTCCTTATTGTGTTCGCTTTACTGGCGTAAATTATCATACTACGGCTTTTTCATAAAGTTTTGTAACATTACCTTAATTAATCTAAAGTTATGAAGAAAGTAAGGATTTGTTATATGGTCTTCCCCCCTCAGTCCCCGAAGGAAAAGCGAGGCTACAAGAGAAAATCACGGGCGCTTAACGCCAGTTTCGCACTTAAACGATTAAAAAATTCGGCTAGAGACTCGGCTTGAGGGGGAGCGATCGCCTGTTTCCCCAGCATCACCGATTCTACCCTATCCCGATCACCGAAAATATCGATAAGACACTCCCTATCGATATCGAATTCATGCAGTAAAGATTCTAACGTAGCGGTAGGATTTGTTCGGGCGATCGGATAATGTTTCCGCTCGTATTCTTCCACTAATAACACCAATAAATCAAATAATAGTCCTTCGTCATTGCTTAACTCCCGTGACATCATCCCTTCAATTATGCTTAAAAATCGCTCGTATTCTTGCGAGTTATTAATCGGTTTCGGTTGATACTGCAAGAGTAAATCACCATAGGTTAATGGATTAGAAGTAGGGATCATTTTTCCAGTTCTCCTTATTGTATTCAGCGTGACTTAGAATATATTTAACGAAAATGGTTTGACGAGAATAATTGATGTCAGCGATTAAACGGTATTTGTTTCCCTTGATATTAAAAACTGTAAAATTTCCCACCGCCTCCGCTTTCGGGTAGCGACCTTGAACCTCTACTAAATTTTTCCAGTTAGCCTTACTAGCGAAGTTATACCAATCGCTAAGAGCGTCTTCCGCGTCCGAGTGGCGTTGCCAAAACTCTCGTAATTTGACTTTACTGATCACGCGCATCGATCGCTAGTTTTATTGTTCTCTTTAACCCAGATAAACATTGATCACTCTAATAATTATAGTATATGTCAATTTGACCGATCGCCTCCCGCACCCCAGAAAAGCGCACCCCTTCGCGCATCTCTGGGAGATCGCCCTCAATCCCCAATCGAGTAATCAATAGCTAGATAAAGCATAAGAAATATAAATAACAAAAACCTTGACAAAATGGGCGGGGGTGGGTCTTGAACAAAGACTTGATAGCTCACTTACCTAAAATGTCGGCTTGAAGGCTCTCGGTTTTACCGATGAGATGAAAAGCCGACCAATATAGAACAGCGAAGCACGATTAAAAATCAGGACTGTCTTGATTTTCGACATATTTTTTGAGTTGGTCTATTGTGACACCGCCACAACTAGCCACAAAATAAGCCCCCGTCCACAAAACTCGCTTGTCTTGACCATATATCTTTTTTAAGTGGTCAGGGTAGTTGTCCCACAATAGCTTACAAGAGATTGACTTCAGGTTGGCTATTAACCCGCTTAACAGCTTGTGGGGTGGGTAAGTAAGAAGAATGTGTACATGGTCTGATTCTCCGTTAATCTCGACTACTTCCGCATCCCATTTAGCGGCAATAGAGTTAAAAGCTACCTTCAAAAACTCCAAATGCTCCTTTTGAAACACCTTCCTACGATATTTTGTCACGAGGACTATATGTACAGTGAGATTAAAGGTAGCCCTACGAGTCTTAAAATAATTAACTTTCATGCCCTTGACACTTTGTACGGTGGATTGCTATAATCATAGCGTAGCACATTGAGAGGTCGAGTCAATGCGAGTCATAGAGTTTAAGTTAAAGACCAATTCTCACCAAGAAATAGCCATTCAAGAAGCTATCAGGGTGGGACAGTTCATCAGGAATAAGTGTTTAAGATTTTGGATGGACTCTACCAAAGAAGACAAAGTAAACTATGCTACTTTGTGCCGATTAGTCACAGATTTAACACAAAATCCTGAGTTCCCTTTTGTGGGTAAACTTAACTCTATGGCTCGTCAGGCGAGTGTTGAAAGAGCTTGGTTTTCTATATCCCGTTTCTACAACAATTGTAAAAAGCGCACCGCCCGCGCCGAATCGAATTCGGCGAGCGGACGGAGCAAGAAGGGTTTGGCGAAAAAAGGCTATCCTAAATTCAAAAAGTTCTCAAGGTCTGTAGAGTACAAATCTTCTGGTTGGAAATTAACGGAAGATAAAAAGTTTATTCACATCACGGATAAAACAGGGATTGGGAAGCTAAAACTCATCGGGACTTTTAACCGTCAACTCTTAGACAAAACCACAATCAAAAGAGTCAGGCTTATTAAAAAGGCAGACGGCTTTTATTGTCAATTTGTTTTAGACATTGAGAGAGTGGAACCGCTTGACTCTACAGGAAAAGAAGTAGGGATTGATTTAGGTTTAAACCATTTCTTGACTGACTCTAATGGGGATAAAATTGATAACCCACGGTTTCTTCGTAAGTCTGAAAAAAGACTAAAAAAGGCTCAACGTAAACTCTCAAAAAAGAAAAAGGGAAGCCAAAAAAGGTTAAAGCAGAAATCTAGAGTAGCCCGCCTTCATTTAAAAGTTTCTAGACAACGTAAAGATTTTGCCGTTAAGACAGCAAAAGCGTTGATCCAATCTAACGATTTGGTAGTCTACGAGGACTTGAAGGTTTCTAATATGGTGAAAAACCGAAAACTTGCTAAATCAATTCAAGATGCGAGTTGGTCAATGTTCACCAATTGGTTAGACTATTTTGGAAAAATTCACGGGAAGTTTGTCATAGCGGTAAACCCCCAATACACTAGCCAACAATGCTCTGATTGTGGCAATATCGTCAAGAAAACATTATCGATAAGGACACATATTTGTTCTTGTGGTTGCGTTTTAGACCGGGATGAAAACGCCGCTATAAACATACTTCATAAAGCAAATACTGTCGGGCGGACAGAAATTCAAGCCCTCGGACAGACTACCCACTGTCTAACAGGTGAAAGCTTGTTAGATAAGGTAACTGGTTGAACAGGGAATCCCTCGCTTTTAGCGATGGGAGCGTCAAAAAAACCGTTTTTTAACTTCTTGCCAAGAAAGGATTATTCTCGTGGATAAGATTTATTCAGCCAGCCCTAATTGGTTTAATAATTCTTGTGTTACCACATCGGGATGCTGCGCTTCCATGATCGCCCGGACTACAGCTACCCGTTGCGCTCCTGCCGTTAAAACCTCTTTAATGTTATTACTATCAATACCACCGATCGCAAACCAGGGTAAAGGGCAATTTTCCCGCGCATAACGGACGTATTCCAATCCTGCCGGGGTTTTCCCTGCTTTGGTGGGGGTGGCATAAACCGGACCGACTCCCACATAATCGGCCTTTTCTTGGATTGCTTTGGCCATCTCTTGGGGATTAGTGGTGGACCGACCGATAATTGCCCCAGGGCCGAGAAATTGCCGCGCTAGGGAAATCGGTACATCCTGTTGACCGAGATGAACACCATCGGCATGAATGGCCTTAGCAATATCGACGCGATCGTTCATAATAAATAAAGCATCGTAACGGTGGCATAACTCACACAGTTTAGCCGCCTCTTCTAAACGAATCGTATCAGCGGCGGTTTTATGGCGGTACTGCACCAATTTTAACCCCCCTTTTAGAGCTAATTCAACGATTTCTAACAGATTTTCGGCGGGAGAAGTGACTAGATAGAGGGGAGATGCTTGCAGTTTTTCTAGGGGTGGAGAGATTAATAGTTTACTCTCTAGCTGATAAACCCGATAGCGCAGCTGTTTACAGGCTATGCCTAGCTCTAGATCATAAAGTTTACCGTATTCTTCTAAAACCCGAAAAGCCTCCTGTACGCGGGCGAGATTGGCCTGCAGCAGTCCCTCGATAGTCTCCCGGATTTCCTCCCTGGGATGGCTTAAATCCCTGCCGATATCCCCGGCCGTGTCTCGATGTCGTTTCAGATCGATCGAGTGCCAACTAGCCAACTGATGGCGCATTTCTTTACATTCTTGGGCTAAATCCGGATTATCTAAGCCAAAACGACACCATTCTTCGATAATTCGCAGTCCTTCTCTGGCCCGGTCAAGGTTAGCATCAAGAATCCGTTTAATCGCCGTAGTTTCTAGTTTCATTTGCCGTCAATGTGGAGTTATTATAGCCATTAGCTGTCAGCTAAAATATTACTATTCTTGGCCTGTGTTCGGGGAATAGTAGGGGCAGCACCAGACAACCAAAAAGAGGGATGAGAAACCCAAGTTTTCGGTAATTTTAACCCACAGGGACATTCTTAAGCGCCGCTAGGTATTCCAGTAATTGCCGATGATCTGGGTGATGTAGCGGGTAGAGACGATTGTAACAGATGGTGACGAGGGCTTGCAGATCCTCCATTAAATCCTCAGCTGCAATGGATTCATGGGATTGATTGAGGAGAATGACTTGGATTTTAAAGAAACCGCACAAACCCCAAATAAAATCATGACAAAAGCGGCCAACACTTTCCTGATGGGTTAAAACTAGACATTCCAACCCACCGTTACAAATCATCTCCACTACACGCATAAGATTAGGATGATTGTGGCTGACTCCGTTGCCGATATCGGTGAGAATTTCAAAGGGTTGACCCTGCTGACTACAAAATTCTTCTAACGCTTTTATCTGGGTTTCTAATTGTGGTTTTTGTTCAGGTCGATTAACACGAGCATAGCCAATAATGGAGCGGGTTGCTTGGACAGATTGTAAGATGTCTTGCCGTCGATAGCGGCGATGACCGCCGGGGGTACGAATTGAGGTAATTTTACCCTGTTGTTCCCAGCGTCGGAGAGTTTTAATGCTAACTCCCAGCAAATCCGAGGCTTCTCGAATAGTGATTAGGTTATCCATAGATATAACTCGGTTTTAAATTAAGAAAATTTATTTGGTTAGAATTGTCCAACTTTGGATAGGTATTTGTTCACTTTCAACCCATGACCACCGGGGGTACGAATTGAGGTAATTTTACCCTGTTTTTGCAAAGGCTGGAGAGTTCTAATGCTAACCCCAAACCAATCCGAAGCTTTTCCAGGAGTAATTAATTATACATATAGCGGTGTGCAGTCGTATGAGGTACAGTGTCACGAGCTATAAACCATGCTAGGCAAAGCTTGGTTTGTATCTCACTCAAGCGCTTACCGCTATATACAAGAATCGGTTTTCAATTTAAAAAATTTATAGGGTAGAATTGTCCAATTTTATACAAATAGTTGTCCATTTTCATCCTGTGATTAGCTCCTACTGGTGATTGTCGGTCATTAATAAACATTAATAATAACCCTTGAGACAAATATATGAAACAGGATTTTGTCTCTTTTTCAAACCTGAGTTTGTTTCAGGGTCGCACCGGTGACACTTTTATAGTAGCAAAGCAAAAAGACCTTACTGTAGGGATGAATTGCCTTCGCCCATTTACCCCTTGAGGGAATTGATTATTATGGAACTCCAGTTTTAACGGTCAAAACTATTAAGTTTTATATATTTTCTCTCTCTTGATTAAGTTTTGTAACTATCAGAGAAATTTTTAAAAAGTAGAGCTTGTTTGTTTGTCCAACTTTGACTGGAAAAGCTTGGGTATATTTGTATATTTTTAGGTAGTTATCTTCAAGAAAAACTGCTGTAAATTGGAAAAAAAAATAAAGAAATGTTGCCGAAAATAATTTTCTCAAACACTTGTTTTTTTTTGGAAAAGTTTGTTATGCTTCTGTCAAGCCAAAAGTCATTAGCGAGCCTTAAGCTCGCTTAACTTCTTCTGATGGCTATTACTACACACAATTAAAGCTGGATAATTCAGTTATGATGACAACCAACAAATTAACCAAAACCTTTGCTTCTGGCTTAGCCACCCTCAGCATCGCTGCCGTCTCCTCTGTTGCTGGCTCGATGTTACTAGCACCTTCAGCAAGAGCATTAACCTTTGTCGGTAACTTCGAAGGTGTTATCAATGACAATTCTACCGTAAGAGATGCTAATGGCACTATATATGATCGCATTGAGGTAGGTGACAAGGCATTCTATAACTTCAATTTTAATACTGGAACAGGAACAGGCGATGTTCTACCTGGAGATGGAATCGATATATTCGAAGTAGGTGGTTCTTGGGTTTTTGAATACGATCATCAAGGGTTGGATGGTCTTTTGAATGGTACTATTGAGTACGACGTCCATATAATTGACGATCCCTCAACACCCATTAATGAAGCTACGGCTAACCTCTATTTCGATCAAATCGATTTTGATACGGAAACAGCTGGTCCCATCGGTTATCTGGGGACAAAAAATGTATATGCTCTTGATGATTTGCTGAATCCAGTTCTTACTTTAAAATCCATAAATGGCAGTCAGGATAGCGGGTCTATTCTAGGAGAGAACCTCAAAACCATCAAGGTGGTCGATATTTTAACCTCTAGTGGCGGTTTCCTGCGGGGTCTTGATAACGACTTCACCCAAAGCACCCACAAAGTTCCCGAACCGGGTACTATTCTCGGACTTCTGACTGTGGGTGGTTTAGGATTGGTGTCCCGCTTCAAAAAACAAAAATAACAGTTACCAATGTCTTGCACACATTGATAACTGTGACGTTGAACAAGAATAGCTAAAGGTTAGATGCCCTGTTTGGTTTTCTAGCTTTTAGCTTTCCTTTAGGTGTTGACTATAACACAAGTCAAGGGCTAATTTTTGTTTTTAATCAATAAATCCTTAGAAAGTTTTCAGGTTTTATACCAAATCCGTTTAGTATAGGCTAGTTATGAGGAGAGGCACTTATGCAAAGGGGAGAATCAATAATCAGTTTTTAATAACCAGATTTAGTATTACCCCCCAAACCCAAGAGAGCCGAGATAAGCTAAGACGCATTTAAAGTGCTTATTCTTAAGATTAGCCGAATCTCCCCCAATCCCTTTACTGTTGCCTCTTGCCGTTCGGCTGAGCTCACGGCCGAAGCCTCTTGCCTCTTGCCTCGTCTCAACAAGCAATTTAAATTACGAACAGCTTATTTGGCTGAGAGTGCGTTTTCACTGACTCACCTTTGACTTTCCCTCCCAATTCCCACTTATCTACTGGTCTTGCATATACGGTTGATTATTCTTGAGACAATTATATGCCTTTTGTAACTCGATTCCCAGATAACCTATATGTTCGGGAATAATTGCCGGATTGGTAGCGGCAAGCTCGCGGATTAATTTGAGGGGATTTTTGCCTCGATAACAGGCGACAATTTCCCCACTGCCGGGGGTAGTTTGTTGGATAAGAATTTGTTCTTCCTCTACGGAAATCAGAAAGTTACCGCTAGGGTCAAAAAAATTGCGCTGATTGATAATTTTATCGTACTGGGTGGCGATTAATCGTTCGACATTCTCCCAAGTATCATCGTATATGTGAGCAGATTGACTAATAGTAATTAATGGACCCATTGATAAATTGTAGTCAGAGTGCTTGCTAATCTCATCTCTAATATGTTGCTGTAAAGCGCGCAATCCCATGGCATTTGCCGGCCAAGCGGCAAACATATCATTACTTCTAAATATAGCAGTGAGAGATAATTCATTTTCCACCACTCGCACCCAAATATGATTTAAACAGGGACTGCCTCCCTTTTCGTGGTCTTTCACATCCCAAAGGGACATAACTGCACTGGCAGCGTCAATTTCTGAGATTAATTTATTGATAACCTGGGCAATTTGGTCTCGGCCAAACCAAGAGCGTAATCTTTGACCGTAGGTGTATTTAACTCCTTGCTGTATAGGGGAATCATCGAGAATTTGTCCGATATATTCGGTGAGAAAAGGTCTATCTATAGGCAAATAATTAGGTTCGGGAAAGTAAAAGTCTGGGGGTTCATCGGTGACAACGGCCATTAAGTCAATTAATTCTTGCCATTTACCATCATATCCTGTCGGTCTAATTGTGCCGGTGGTTTTAATCTTTTGGAGGATTTTTACCCAAGTTTCGCCAATAGTTTTGCCTTCAATGCGATGACCGTATCTTGTCCCGGGTAGCAGAGAAGGAAGATTTTCTAAGAGGGGAAAGATTAAGGGTTCTCCCCAAGTTGGTAAGGGAGATTGTTCTGCATAATTTTTGACTTTTTCAATCGCTTCTGGAAGGGATTGAACCAGTTGATATTGAATTGATTGACGCAATTTTTCGAGGGTTTCTCGGTCAATTTCTTTATCAATATATCCCGTGATAGGAGAATTAATTAGCCAACATTCTCTACCTGTGTCACTTTTTCCTAACTGGAATCCTTGACTAAAAAAATCTAGCAAACATTGACAACTACCAGAGTTTTTATCTTCTTTTGTAGCGTTGAGAATAACTAAATATCTAACGTGGGGATTGGCAATTAAGTTTCTTAGCAGGGGACTAATCCCTCTGGTGGGACTATAAAGATTACCAATCACTGCGTATTGGTCGGGATTTAAATGTTTAGCAATGGACTGTTTTACTGTCCATCCCGTGATAATTGCCGTTTGGCCGTGACCGCAGATTAATTGATTGGGTTTATAGTGGGGTTGGTAGGTGAATTTAGTGGTGGTTTCTATACTAAGCATGGATTTAAATTAATTGTTCAAGATAATTAATAATATTTTGGTGAAGCTGTTCTATTGTATCATTGCCATCTAATTGTAAACAATTATCTTTATATTCTTTAAATATCTGGAGAAACATCTGACGAACTTTCATTAATTTTTCTTGTTTTTCGTACACTTCTGTGATGGCTCGGTTTTTAATTCTTGCTAGAGAAATATCGGGAAGAACATCGATATAAATAACTAAATCGGGATTGGGAAAATGTTGATTTAACTGCCGAACAAAAGCCAATTCTTCGGGATTATTGCAATTGTAGGCCAGGGAAGAAAAATAATAACGAGTAGTGATAACGTGGGTTTGTTCTTGGTGAATAAGTTTAAAAACGCCATCGTGATCATTATATAAGTGATAATGGCGATCAGCTGCAAATAAATAGGCCATTTGTTGGTCAAATTTATTTTGATCTTTGATAGAAATAAGATTAGTTTGCATTATTTCTCGAATCAAACGACCGATGACTCCCTCGGAAGGTTCCGGACTTAAAACTGCTTTTTCTCCTCCCTTTAAAAAATATTCTTGTAGGAGTTTTGCTTGGGTACTTGTTCCCGATCCATCAATACCTTCAAAGACAATAAATTTCGGTTTCATAATTTAATCTTTTTTCTAGATATAATTATCTGAATAATTGTTTTAACCAAGTTAACCAAGATTTTTTCTGGGGGATTAATTGCGTCATTTCTCCGATAATCTCTCCCATACTTCCCCAAGTATAAATATTTTTATTCAGGGATTGTATGGTTAAATTTTCTTGTAAAGCTAAACTGATGATGTTAATCATTTCTGCTGCTTGATTACCCACTATTTGCGCTCCTAGTATTTTACCATCTTGTTGGTAGATTAATTGACAAAATCCCGTGGTTTCTCCCCAGATTTGCTGTGCCACTATATTTTTGATGGGATAGTTGATCATCTTTACCTCCTCACCATAGTTGTCTTGGGCTGCTTTTCCAGTTAAACCCACCCAAGCAATGGCAGGATCGAAAGCAATAAATGAGGGAATTTGCTGGGGATTAAAGTTAAATTTTTCTCCCGTGAGCAGATGCTTGACTAACCCAAAAGCGGCCCGGTAATTTAAAGTAGGATCGGGATAATTATTGCTGAGCAAATTTAGGGCATAAATGCGGGAATTATCGGTTTGTAATTGCTGATTAACCCTGATTAATCCTTGCTCTAGTTTAACTCCCACCCCAGCCAAATTTAATCCCCGTTCATCGACTTGATAATTACCAGCAAAAATGAGATCATCAACTTCGATAACACGATTACCTAATTGTAGCCATTTTTGACCCTCGATCGCTTTCACTTGACTAGGACAATGGCCGGGTAAAATCTTAATTCCTTCCGCTTCTAAAATGGCAGTAACTAAATGGCAGATTTCCCGATCAACATCCGGCAGTAGATAATTATCCTCGATAATTAAGCTAATTTCTTTCCCCAAACGTCGGAGAATTTGCGCTAAACTCACAGCCATGCTGCTGTTGCCAATAATGGCTAAATGTTGTCCCAACTTGTCTAAATTTGGCTCTTGCCAAAGGGTTTGAGTGGTAAAATAATTAACATCATCTAAGCCGAAAATTTTCGGGACTTGCGGATAAAAACCTGGGGCGATAAGATAGTGTTTAGCCAACAATTGCCGACCGTTAACTACGAATCCTAAACGGGGCAGCCGGACAAATTCCCCCCCACCCGGGATCACGTCTATTCCTTCCGCGGCTAATCTCGCTAAAGAATGATGTTTATTAATAGTTTTATCCACTTCCTCTAGCCATTGCCGCAACCGTTGCCATGGGGGATAAATGGCCGTTTCTTGCCAATGATTCAGCAGTTTATAGAGATGGATAATTTCGCTGTAACCCTTGCTAAAAATGTCCTCAGATGCCACTAAATTGCCACTAGAAGGCTGTTGCACTAAAGCCACCCTTTTTTTGAGGTGAACAGCCAACAAAGCCGCTTTTATCCCCGCAGGAGTGGCACCAATAATTACTAAGTCGTAAACCACAAATATAAAGTAGAAGTCAGGAGACAGAATTCAGGAGTCGGTATTCAGGAGTCGGTATTCAGGAGTCAGGAATCAGGAGACAGGTTTTATTTATTCTCCCCATCCCCCCACACCCCACACCCCACACCCCACACCCTCTTTCAAGTCAGGAGTCAGGAATCAGGAGACGGTATTCAGGAGTCGGAAACTTAACACTAAAAACTCAAATCTGATCACTGATAACTGATAACTGATCACTTATAACTGACTACCGGCGCCGGTCTTGCAGTTTTTTATAGACATCTCGCAGAGGGACTTGGTGATAGGCGAGCGCGACGAGGGTATGATAAAAAAGATCGGCCACTTCTGCGGTAATA
The DNA here is from genome assembly GCF_008974145.1 of Microcystis aeruginosa NIES-4325. GTDB lineage: Bacteria > Cyanobacteriota > Cyanobacteriia > Cyanobacteriales > Microcystaceae > Microcystis > Microcystis aeruginosa_G. Next base: position 67,431 of record NZ_BJKP01000012.1, read on the forward strand.
GCATCGGGATCCTTATCTTTGCAGGCCATGACCACTTCTGCCGATTCTTCGCCGATTTTCTTGAGAATTTTGTTATCTCCCCCGGCCAAAAGTTTACAGGTGTAGGATTCCGGATGAGGATTGTCTCTGCGATCGCAAATTACCTTAAACAATTCCGAGAGAGTATCGGCCGCTGGGTCTGATTTTTGCTGGTCTGCTTGGTGAAAACAGCTTCTTTCGCCAGTATGACAGGCAATATCACCGATTTGCTCAATAGTCAGTAAGATAGCATCACTATCGCAATCGTAGCGAATTTGACGCACTTTTTGGATATGGCCGGAGGTGGCTCCTTTGTGCCATAATTCTTGACGGGAACGACTCCAATACCACGCTTCCCCAGTGGTGAGGGTTTTTTCGAGGGATTCCCGATTCATCCAAGCCATCATTAACACTGTAGCATCAAGATAGTCTTGAGCGATCGCTGGTACTAAACCCTGGGCATTATAAGCGATCGCGTCGAGGGGAATAGCGGAGAGTAAAGAGGACATCAGTTTTTTGCGGTCAAGAAATTATGGTGGGACAAATTACCCAAAGCCTAATTATATAGCCATGATATCGCCAGGGCTTCATTATCCCTGTCTAAAACCCAAAACCCGCTAACGACCCTTAAAAACAAAAATTAGGTCTTGGCTTGCGTTAGCATCAATACCGAAGAAAAAGCTAAAAGTCAGAAACCCTGCGAGGGCATCTAACCTTTAGCTGTTAATGTCTTGCCCATACTGGCAGCCGTTATTTTTATCTCTTGAAGCGGGAAACTAATCCTAAACCGCCAACGGTGAGCAGTCCGAGAATAGTACCCGGTTCGGGTACTTTAGTACCTTGTGTGAATTTATTCGACGAAGACATCAGAGCTCCACCAGCATTAGGTTTAAGTGTATTCGTGACCGTGAGCTTGGTGAGAGAACCAGGAATAGGAAGGAAAGTAGCAGTAGCTTGAGGGTCAGGCCAGCCATTTTCTGATGTTAAGGTGAGATTGGGTTCCGCAAGGAATGTGTCCACGTCCCCGTAGCCGATGGGGTTGTTAACAGTTACGTCTGAATCCACTTGAACCCCTGTAAAATGAAATTGGGGATCTACGATCTCAATTTCGTACGTGAAAGACGCAGCCTCATTAGTCATTGACAGTGCAGTGAATGCAACTGTGTACTCCGGTCCGGCCTGGTTAAAGGAAACGAAGGTATCGGCCCCTAGATTAGTAAATGTATCACTGACGTAGGTGACTTTTTTATCACCTTCCACAAGAACCCCACCAGCCTTGAAGGCAGCCCACGATAAAGATGCTGCACTGGCACTGGTAGCGGTAAGCACTGAGCCAGCGAGAACGCCGATGGTAAGAGCACCAGAAGCAAAGGTTTTAGTTAATTTGTTTTTCGTCATCATAAATTGTCCAGCGTTAGTTTTGTGTACTATGTTGAGGTCAAAAGAAAGCTTAAAAAAACCTTAAGATTTCTAATAACTATTCGTTTGACCTAATAAAAGTCTAGCTAAGTTTTTCAAAGAAAACAAGTATTTACAATAGTTTATCTTTTCTTAATTTTTCATCAAGAAAAGATAAACTAATTTAATCTGATTCCTACTTCTCAAGGGGTGACAACCGGCTTAAAAGGGAGATTGGGGTTAGGTTTTGGGCATGGGCCGTGCGACTGATCTCACGCCGAAGTCTCACGGACCAAGCTCCTTGTCTTCAGTAACTGATAACTGATTACTGATTACTGGTCTTTGTTTGCTGAACTAGCTCCGCGATATTTGAGAGATGAGGAGCGAATTGGGTTAGCCACCGTGGGATTATTGGTGATTTTAACCTCCGCACCGCGATATTTGCCCCCTAGCTTCTTGACAGGAGACTCGGCGACTGTTGGCTCGATATAGGTAGCGCCACGATACTTTTTCTCGCTGGCAGTTTCTGGAGTGGGGACGGGGACACTCTTTTGTTCTTCTCGTCCTTGCCATAAAAAGGTGACGACAATCACAACTGTCAAGAGAATTAATAGCTGAATCTGCCAAGGAGCTAAAACCAGACTCAACACTAAACTAATTACCGTGGCGGCACTGGCGAGATAAGCGATCTCATCGCTGGACTTCTGCCAGAAATAGGCAGCCAAGGCAGCTGTGAACAGTGGTAACAAAAACAAATAGGACATTCTGGGTACACCTTGTCACGCTAGTGAACCAATCTCTCTATTATTACCTCCCTCGTTTCAATCGGCGAAAAATATTAACTTAGCTTATGGAACACATAAGTTTTATTATGTCAATTCTTCTTTACAATTCGTAAAAATTTTGTTACATTTATTTACATAAGGCAAAAGTTAAGGCAAAACAGCCAAGACACCAAGCCAGTTCAGCATTGTTTTGAGCAGTATCAGACATAATATGATTCGTTTAGCTCCAGACAACGGCAAAAAACTAGGCTTACTAGCTTAAAAAAGTTTTCGGGGTTTGGGTTTGCCCCCTTGACAGATTTGCTTGAGTTCTCCTACATAACTTAGCGCTACCTCGGCTGGACACCGAGGTTTTTTATTTGGTTACAGCGTTTTCGACTCTTCTCGACTTTGTGTGATAAGTTTAAATTATGTAAGAGCGATCGGTCTTTGTGTCCTCTGTGTCTCTGTGGTTTTTTCCACTCACTGCCGCAAGACTGTATCTTAGAATATATTTTACCCGCCAAACCCAAGAGAGCCAAACGAGATAAATTAATTGAGATTACCTACTTAATTAAACATTAACTTCGTTTTGATGCACGGAATCCAAATAAAACCTGATTACATCTTCTGATGTACCCTGACATTGCAACTGGCCTTTATTTAGCCAAATTGCTTGGTCACAGGACTCTTGAATTAAAGTCAAATCGTGGGAAACTACTAAAATGGTAGCGTTAGAATTCCAGAATTTTTTTAACCGTCGTTTACACTTATTTTTAAAACTTTCATCCCCGACGGAAAGGACTTCATCAAGAATAAGAATATCGGGGTGAACCTCTGTTGCGATCGCAAATCCTAAACGAGCCACCATCCCGGAAGAAAGAGATTTCACTGGCGCCCCCATATATTCTTCTAACTCAGCAAATTCGAGGATATCTTTGGTTTTTTCCTTCATTTCCTGACGGGAAAATCCCAGCATTACCCCATAGAGAATAATATTATCTTTTACTGGTAAATCTGGATCAAAACCTGCTCCTAATTCAATTAGAGAGGCAATTTGTCCCCTGACTCTCACCTGTCCCCTCGTCGGTTCTAGAATACCACAAATAACTTTTAAGAGAGTAGATTTTCCTGCGCCATTAGCTCCAATGATACCTAATTTCGATCCAGAATTAATGACTAGATCTATATCATCTAGAACTAATTTTTTTGCTGGTTGACGATATTTACCTTCAAGAATAGAGAAGATTGTCCTTTTTAGATCGTAGGAAAATTCTTCCTGAGTGCGTCTTTCGAGAGACACTTGATCGAGTCGAATTACTTCTGTCATTTATAATAAATCCATAAATAAATGTCGCCATAGTCGGAAGCAAGTCCAACCAATTCCTAGGATGATGATCCCACCGAGGAGAGATTGAAAAATCAAACTAAAATCCGGTAATCCGGGGGAAAGGGACAATTGGCGAATACTTTCAATTACCGGTAATAATGGGTTTAGTAGGAGGAATGGTTGTACGGAAGGAGGAATAATTTCTGGGGGATAGAAAATCGGGCTGCTAATCCAAGCGACAAAACAAACAATTTCGTAAAAATAGGGTAAGTCTCTGAAGAAAACGTAGAGGGTACTAACAAAGAAACCCACTCCCGTGCAAACCAAAGAAAGACCGATAACGGGAAAAATCAGAGCAATTACATTAAGTAAACTTTGAGATTTCCAGAGAGTTACTATAGCCAAAAGGGGAAAGATACTAATAGCAAATTGAAAAATATTTGCTACTACCATGGAAACGGGAAAAATGCTCACTGGCAGACGAATTTTATTTAAAATACTGCCATTACCAACGATGCTAGGTAAAGCTTGGTTAGTAGAAGCATTAAAGAAATTTATTACTACTAAACCGGTGAAAGCAGCTAGGACATAGTTAACTATAGAATTATCAAAATAAGAGGCGAAGACCGTGCCGAAAATTGCCGTGTATAGTGCAGTCATAATCAGGGGATTTAACAAAGACCAGTAAACCCCCAGAAAAGAACCCCGATAGCGTCCCTTGAGATTACGTTCCACTAAAACACTAAGCAATTCGTAATATCGCCGCGCTGTTGACCATCTAGTTTTTGCCTGGAGATCGGTCATGGGTATAATTGTCATCTCGTCAGTATTCAGTGGTTCATTCTAAACGATTACCGTCAATTTTGTCTATTGATCGAGGGAGGACTCTAGTTTTTATCCAGTCCCCGACGACTCTCCCTCTAGGGAAAAAGTTCCCTTCTTGGGCCATTTATCTGACCCAAAAAGCTTAAAAACCGCTAAAAGCCTCTTTTTTTAGGTTTGAATTCGCTTTTTAGGCACAGCCTCAGCTAATTGACCTAGACTCTAAGCTGTTAAGTATTTAAATTGCTTGTTGAGATGAGGCAAGAGGCAACAGGCTTCGGCTGTGAGATCAGCGTTCGACCGAGCGTTCGACAAAAGCTCACGCCGAAGTCTCACGCCGAGGTCCGAACGGCAAGAGGCAACAGTAAAGGGATTGGGGGAAATTCAGCTAATCTAAGGATAGGCAGTTAAAATGTGTCTTAGCTTATCAGGTTGCCCCATAAAATTGACACCAGATCAAAGCCAAGAAATGCCGATTTAAACACAGCTAATCTCAGAAAAACTGGAGTCAAAAACCGATAACTGAACAACTTCCTAACGGACAAACCAAGAATTTAATCTAATTGATGTCCCGTCAGTTCCACAAAGATATCTTCGAGGTTGGAAGGGCGACACATTACCCCAGTTTTATCGCTCAAACTGTCAAGATAGGCATTAGCATCAGCGACGGTGGGGAAGAATTTATAATCGATTTTATCGCCAACTTGTTTGATAACTAATCCCTCGCCATACTTAGTGCGAAAATCAGTGAGAGTTCCTAATTCGATTAATTTGCCCGCATCCATAATGCCAATTCTGCCCGTTTTTCCTGTGGCATTATCCTGACAGAGAAATTCCACTTCTTCCATGTAGTGAGTGGTTAACAAAATTGTCATTCCTTGCCGGTTTAAATCGCGAATTACTTCCCACAAACGACGACGATTTTGGGGGTCTAAACCCACTGTCGGTTCATCGAGAAAGAGAATTTTTGGTTCGTGAAGAAGCGCGCGAGCAATCTGTAAACGTCTTTTCATCCCTCCGGAAAGAGTTTTGGCCAGGGCAGATTTTCGATCGCTTAAACTGACATAATCTAAATAGCGATCGATTAATTCCTGTCTCTGGGGATTGGGGATATGGTGCATCCGGCCGTGAAATTCCATATTTTCCCAGACGGTTAATTCCCCATCAACGCTAATCTGTTGTAAGACTACCCCAATATTTTTTTTGACCTGATCGCGGCATTTTTTCACATCATACCCCGCCACTTCGATTTCTCCTTGACTTGCTTCGGTTAGGGTGATAATCATGCGGATTGTCGTCGATTTTCCCGCACCATTGGGACCGAGTAAACCAAAGATTTCCCCTTTTTCGATGGCAAAGGAAAGCTCGTTAACTACTGGCAGATTGTTATAGATTTTAGAAACGCGATCGAGAGCAATAGCGGCGGTCATAGTTACAAAAGTTAATATTCCAGCTATGGATTAGTGTAACCGAATTAGCCCAACTCGACTGCGATTTTATCCGCTCTCCCTCGGGATCATCCGATCGACTGCGGTTTGACATCGTCACAATCAGATTAGAATACAGATAAAAAATCTTGACTTTGCTGGTATCAGATGGGAGTTTTGCTGCCGATTCTCTGTTTATGTCTAGGAATAGGGGAATTTTTCCTCAATCCCCCCATTAGTCTAGGCAATTCCCTTCCCGCAACCACGGCAACCCAAACGGAAACCCGTTTGCTGCTAAATTTAAAAAAAAGACGGGTTTTTGTTTACCATGGACAGAAAATAATTGCTTCTTACCCTGTGGCGATCGGTCGTCCGGGTTGGGAAACCCCGACGGGACAATTTAGGGTGATTCAGATGGTGCGGGAACCAGTCTGGGAACATCCTTTCACCGGTCAACTGGTGCTATCGGGAAAAAACAACCCTTTAGGGGCGCGTTGGATTGGATTTTGGACTGATGGCGCAAATTTTATCGGTTTTCACGGTACACCCCAAGAAAATCTTATCGGCCAGGCCGTCTCCCACGGTTGCGTCAGGATGCGCGATCGAGATATAAAAGCTTTATTTGAAAAGGTACAAATCGGCACTTCGGTGATAGTGATTGCGCAATAGAAACAATGGTAAAATAATAGGCTTTTAACTATACCGCCCCTAAATGAAATGTGAAAAGGCCTGGTATTTTTTCAGGTTAGGAAAATTAAATAATTGCAATTTACATCGATTCTCCCGGCTATAAACCCTAGATTTCATCGTCAAACCAGGGTTGGGACGAGGATAAAGTTATTGCCTCACCCAACCTTAACTTACCAACGATTTAAGAAACTGCCACCATTACCCCAACTTGGTCGGGAATTAAAGAAACCACCACCGTCAGACCAACCATTGCGCCAAGGCCGCGCATTAACGAAACTACCACCGCGACCATCTCCCCAACCACCGACACGACTATTCACCCAACCGCGACCGCGACCATCTCCCCAGCCTAAAGCTTGTAACCTAGGATCGGCACTACCTTCCGGCAGTTGGTTAACTCGTTCGCGTACAGCGCTAGATAGACGACTTAAACGCACTTCAATGGGGTTAGCCTCCTCTGAGGCGGCCTGGGCAGTGCTAGTCAGACCGAAAGCAGATAAAGCGAGAAGAAAGCCGACTAAACCGGTTTTATTGCTGATATTCACCTGAATTGATGCTCCTATTTGGCTTCTTGGGGATTAATTTGGGCGTGTTCGATAACTTTGAAGGCAAAAAACCCCTTTAATAATTCTGGGGGCATGGGAACTATGCCTTGACTACCGAACCAGCGATCAATTTGACTAACGGTGGCCGTATCATTGGTGATGTAATCCTGCATCATTTTAAGAATGGCATAGTTGACATCATCCAAAAAAGTAGAGTTATTTTCGGGAACCATGCAAGCAATGCCAAAATTAGCTAGAGCTTCTTCGGGGACTATTTCGTAAGCTTGAGGGTTATCTCTGAGGATTGTTCCCGCTAAAGAGATGCCATCCCCCGCTATCGCGTCAATTTTACCAGTTTTTAAAGCTTCGAGGGCTTCTTCTACGGTGCTGTAGGTGGTAACAATCTTCGCTTGCGGTTGTACTAATTTAATCACATCCACGGCCGCAGAAGTGGGAACCAAGGCGATGCGTTTACCAATTAGGGATTGAGGGGTGGAGAGATTGCTACCTTTTTTGGCTAAAATCCTAATCCCAGAAATGCTGTAACTGGTGGAAAAATCGACAACTTTCGCCCTTTCCCAAGTAAAAGCCGTACTACAAGCGATATCGATGTCCCCGCTACGAATGAGGTTAATTGTCTCTCCGGGTTGGTTAGCTTCAATCATTTGCAGGGTGACGGGACGACCGAGACGAGTTTCCAATCGTTTTCTAATTCGTTCCAACACATCCATAGAATAGCCGACTAATTCCCCCTTATCATTGATGTAAGAGTAGGGAATCGCATCAAAACGGGTTCCTACGGTCAAAAATCCCGTGCGAGCCACTTTTTCCACCACTGTTTCCGCTAAACTTGCACTAGCGAGGAACATAGGTAATAGGCAACCTAGTCCCACTAACTGTAAAATTTTCTTCATAAATCGAGTGCTTGCTCCCGTACAAACATAACTATACTAGAAGTCGCTAAAAAATCTTCAGGGTTTCCATAATAATTTCTGTGAACTTCGACAAATTATAGCAATTCTCCCAAATCTGACTACAAATGTTTACTATCCCTACATCCCCCTGACAAAGGGGACTTAAATTCGATAATTTGATCGGTAATTTTGGTAATAATTTGATAGTAGAAGTGGGTAAAAAATCAGTCTTTAAACCTTTAGCTTGATGATGACTTGGCTCTTCTGGTTTCTCTGTGAAAACGAGGTCTATACTCATAGTTTCTTCGGCGAAATAGTCCTAAAAGTTTTGCCAAATAAGGACTTCACAATTCCCTAGGCAAAAATTATCACACAAAGTCGAGAAGAGCGGCGGGGCATTCATCCGACATTTTAGGTAAACAGGCCTAGAGGTTCAGGTTTGTCTTGTCAGCTAAAAGCTGATGTGCAATACTTGAGGCAGTGCGGTCTTAGGGTCTCCCCCTGTAGAGCAACAATTAGCCAAAGCCATAGCAGATATCGGGTTTTATGAGTTTCGGCGACAGATGGAATACAAGAGTCAATAATAACTGATAACTGATAATGTTGGTTCCCCTTACCCGTCAATCGATCGAGCAAATTGTCCCGATTATCGCCACAGGTCCCCAGTACGCTCACTATTGGGGTAAATGGTCTGATTTTCTGCGACGTTTATTCATTTCTGTCATCGCTCTCACCGCAGCTTGGTTAATCGGTAATTTATTCGGCCCCGGTGGTTTAACGATTAAACTGATTTTCGACATTATCGCTGGTTTATATTGGCTCTGGGGTCCAGTTTATTGGGCCAGTGTTCGCAATAATACCTATCGTCGTCTTCCCTACGGGGGGTTTTGGCGCGGTCGCGTTTTCGATGCTTTTGTTACCGAGGAATTAATCGGGGAAGAAGAAAGGGTCAATAAACGCGGGGAATTAGAGATTATCGAAAATCGCCAACGCTGTATTAATCTAGAAATCGGTGATCAAACGGGCTTTTCGGCGATCGTTAGCGCTCCCCTCAAACGCATTCATAAATCAATCCGTCCCGGGATGGTGGCCGAGGCTTTGTTAATGTCTCGAGATCCCGATTTAGGCGATATCAATCAGCTTTCTGATGTTCACCTTCCCCAACTCAACCAGTGGATAGGAGAATATCCTATGCTGCGACGGGATATTTTTCAGCAAGTTAGTCGCGAATTAGGAGGGGGAAAAGAACCCCGGCCAAAACCTTCTCGTTATTCTAATAATGTCATCCGAAGACGCAAAACCCGTTAATTGTTCGGCGATCGCTGAAAAGACACCGGTTTCTCAGTCATCTATATATATAGGGGCTGCTGAAAAACTTTGCTTCTCCCCAATCCCCCACTTCCCTATCCCTTTTAAACAGGATTTAGTATTAGCCTGTATTAATATTTCTGATTCTATAGTTAAGTTTGCCTAATAACAGCTTATTTTTAGTTCTTTGTCAAGCCCCTATTATAATTTTTAATCTTTGACCCTTAGTCCGATTTAACGTTGATATTAAAAATCTGTTTTTTTGTAGCGAAGATAACAGTTTTATTAACTATTATCTGCATCCATAGAGAGAAATCGAGGAGGGCTGATAATCATTGAAAGCCTTGTCAATACTAGCCTTATTCCCTCTCAAAATTTCACTAATTCCCTCAGTTTTCCCAACCTTGATCCCCTATAGGACACAAAAAATTTCCAACCCTTCATGATAACTTGATTTTTAGCGCACGTCAACCATTTATTTAAATTTTTTATTCTCTTTCCCGATAACGATATAAATTCTCGTAATGACCAACCGATTTTCCGTGATACGGTTGAACAGAACGAAACCAAGTTAGCTCTGCAAGCACAAAGGAATGTTAGCAAATTCCTTCAGCTTTGCATTGGGAACTTGCTAACGCACAATAAGAAAGTCTATGAATAAACAACTGCTGAACAAACTACAAGCCATAACTGCCCTCACCGTATTGGGGACTACAGCCTCGATAATTTGTTCCCAGACAGCAGGACAAAGCAACAGCCTGACGGACATTACCCTAGATCGTCAAACTGTTATCGAGTCCACTTCTCAAACCGTTCTGCCGGCTTTTTCTAATAGTCGAACAACTGATCAGGACATTAAAGTATCACGTTCGGTTCAAGATAATGCTAACGAAATTCTAAAAACTTTGGAGTCCCTAGTGGACAAAGAAAATACCGTCCCAGCAAGCGTTACACCCAAGACCCAAGAGGCCATTCCGCCGAAGGTACAACCCCAATCACCACCCAATCAAGTCAAGCCGTCCCCGGCCAGCAATCCTGCCTCAGTCACACCGACAGAGAAGCCGAAAACAACCCAAGAGACAAAAACCAGCAGTCGCCCCCGTAAACGGGGAATGGCCTCCTGGTATGGTCCCGGTTTCCACGGTCGTCGCACCGCTAGTGGTGAGACTTTTAACTCTAGTGGTTTAACTGCCGCTCATCGCTATCTACCTTTCGGCACTAGGGTTAGGGTAACTAATCTGCGTAACGGGCGCTCGGTGGTGGTGCGAATTAACGATCGCGGTCCGTTTAGCGGTGGTCGCGTTATCGACCTCTCCAGAGGGGCGGCAGCGATTATCGGTGTCTTCCAATCGGGAGTTGCCCCAGTGGTCTTGGAAGTTTTAGGCAGATAATCAGTTATCAGTTATCAGTAAACAGTTATCAGTAAACAGTAAGCAGTGAAAAGACAGCACTGTTAATTTGTGTCTGGGAAAATTTAGTACAAATGCTCAAACTTCTTCCTTATCTCTGACTTGAAAGAGGGTGTAGGGTGTAGGGTGTGGGGTGTAGGGAAGGAAACCTCTTTCATCTCTGGTGGTGAAAATTTTTTCATCGGGACTGACTAAAAACTCACATCTGATCAGTGGTAACTGGTAACTGGTAACTGATCAGTGATCACTGATAACTGATCAGTGATCACTGATAACTGATCACTGATAACTGGTAACTGATCACTGCTATAGTGATCCTATGGGGATTTGACGGGGTTTATGTTAGAAATTAGCGATTTATCGGTTAATTATGGCGGAATAAAGGCATTACAGCAGGTTAGTTTCAGGGTAGAAACGGGGGAAATTGTCACCCTGATTGGAGCGAACGGAGCAGGAAAAACGACGACTCTAAAGACGATCTCTCGGATTTTAACGGCAAAGACGGGGCGAATAATCTATCAGGGTCAAGATATTACTCATTTACCGCCCCATGAAATCGTTAAACGGGGAATTGCCCATAGTCCAGAAGGGAGAAGAATCTTAGCGCGTCAAACAGTCTTGACAAATTTGCAGTTAGGTGCTTACACGAGAAGCGATCGCCTAGGAGTAAAAAGCGATATCGAAGAGCAGTTGCAACTTTTTCCCCGACTATCGGAGCGCCGAGAGCAGTTAGCGGGAACCCTAAGCGGTGGGGAACAGCAGATGCTGGCGATCGCAAGAGCTTTAATGAGTCGTCCCAAGTTATTGTTACTAGACGAACCCAGTTTAGGACTAGCGCCGCAGATAGTGCGAGAAATCTTCAGTATTATCCGTAAATTAAATGAATCGGGAGTAACTATCCTGTTAGTGGAACAAAACGCCAATTTAGCCCTAGAAACTGCCAATCGCGGCTATGTTTTGGCAGCGGGGCGCTTGACCATCGCAGGAGAAGCCAAGGATTTACTCAGGGATGAGCGGGTCAAACAAGCTTATTTGGGTTAATCGATGATGATGCGGCAACTATAGATAAAACCCTATAGTAAAGGTAGGAGAAAAAATATTCACAAAATTTTACAAAGTCGCATAAAATGAACACATAACGAAATAGGTATTTTTTCTTACTGCCATGCTAACGGCTAACTTCCCCTGGCTCACTGCCATCATTTTGCTCCCCTTGCTTTCCTCCTTCCTAGTCCCTGTAATCCCCGACAAAGAAGGAAAAACCGTTCGTTGGTTCGCTCTTGGAGTTGGACTAGCAGACTTTATATTAATGTGTTACGTCTTTTTACAAAAATATGATTTAAGCAACCCCAACCTACAATTAGTAGAAAAAATCGATTGGGTTCCCCAAATCGGTCTAAGTTGGGCGGTGTCGGTGGATGGTATCTCGGCACCATTAGTTTTATTAGCAGGATTAGTGACAACCCTTTCTATCCTGGCCGCGTGGCAAGTAGACCGCAAACCCCGTTTATTCTACTTCCTGATGCTGTTGCTCTACGCCGCTCAGATTGGTGTTTTCGTTGCCCAAGACTTATTATTATTCTTCTTAATGTGGGAAATCGAGTTAATTCCCGTTTATCTGCTCGTTTCCATCTGGGGTGGTCAAAAACGTCGTTATGCCGCCACTAAATTCCTACTCTACACCGCCGCCGCTTCTATCTTCATCCTCGTTGCCGGTCTAGCCATGGCCCTTTACGGTGGTGGTGCGATGACCTTTGATATGGCGGAATTAGGATTTAAAGATTATCCCCTCGCTTTAGAATTAGTCCTTTACGCCGGTTTATTAATCGCTTTCGGAGTCAAACTCGCCATCTTCCCCCTCCATACTTGGCTCCCCGATGCTCACGGTGAAGCTTCTGCACCTGTATCGATGATTCTTGCTGGTGTTCTCCTTAAAATGGGTGGTTATGGTTTAATCCGCCTTAACATGGAGCTTCTCCCCGATGCACACATCTACTTTGCTCCGATTCTAGCGATTCTCGGTGTCGTCAATATTATCTACGGTGCTTTCGCTTCCTTCGGTCAACAAAACATGAAACGCCGTCTCGCTTATTCCTCGGTTTCACACATGGGATTCGTCCTTTTAGGGATTGCTTCCTTTACCGATGTGGGTATTAGCGGCGCTATGTTACAAATGCTCTCCCACGGTTTAATCGCCGCCGTCTTATTCTTCCTTGCTGGTGTCACCTACGACCGCACCCATACCTTAGCTTTAAACGAGATGGGTGGGATTGCCCAAGCGATGCCGAAAGTCTTCGCTCTCTTTACTGCCGGTGCCATGGCTTCCCTAGCGTTACCCGGAATGAGCGGTTTTGCCAGCGAAATTACTGTATTCATCGGTGTCACTAGCAGTGACGTTTATAGCCAAACCTTCCGGGTTGTGACTGTCTTCCTCGCTTCCGTTGGTTTAATCCTCACCCCGATTTATCTACTCTCCATGCTCCGTCAAGTTTTCTACGGAGATGGTTCTTCCTGCGATATTACTAACATTCTGCCCAACAAAAACAACGAACAAGCAGTTTGTTTCGGTACTAGCTGTGTCCTTCCTCACGAATCAGAATATAGTGACGCTAAACCCAGAGAAATCTTTATCGCTGTCTCTTTCCTCGCTTTGATTGTCGCTATCGGTTTCTATCCCCAATTGGCTACCCGTATCTACGATGTGAAAACGGTGGCAGTTAACTCGGAAGTGCGTCAAGCTTACACAGAAATCGCCGCCACTCGTCAAAATATCTACGCTGAAACTCAACCGGACGTGAGCGCCAAGGTTGCCAGCATCTTCCAATAAATTGGCAAGTCTAAAGTTAATAGCTTATCGGGAGTAGGAATTCTACTCCTGATTTTTTTTGGCGAGGAAAAAGATTCGAGCATTTATACTACAATCTAAGATAGCTGGTTTAATACGCACAGAAAACGGGTTTCTCGGAGAAACCCGTTTTCTACTCATGCACTCATGCAAAAAGAGGAATAAATAATCAGTCTTTAATAACAAGATTTAGTATAATATCGTCTCAGGGATCAAAACGGAAGCTTAGAATAGATAAAATATGTGGACTTTTATTGATTTATTTGCCGGTATAGGAGGATTTAGAATCGCCCTAGAAAATCTCGGTTGTCAATGCGTTTTTTCCTCGGAAATCGATCCTCACTCCCAAAAGGTTTACTTGGCTAACTATGGTCATTTACCCGATAATCAAGACATCAGAAAACTAGAGGCAAAAACTGTCCCCGATCATGATATACTCTGTGGCGGGTTTCCCTGTCAAGCGTTTAGTATCGCTGGCAGAAAACACGGTTTTGAAGATGCACGCGGAACCTTATTTTTTGAAGTTGCCCGGATCCTACACGAAAAGAAACCGAAAGCTTTTATCTTAGAAAATGTCCAGGGTTTAGTCCACCATGATCGAGGTAAAACTTTAAAAACTATTTTAGATATACTAGAAAAGGATTTGCATTATTTTGTCCCTAGTCCCCAGATTTTAAATGCCAGATATTTTGGGGTTCCTCAAAACCGTCCCCGAATTTTTATCGTCGGTTTTCGAGAGGATTTGAATATTTACCATTTTTCCTATCCTCAACCAACTCATCAAGAAACTTGTCTCAAAGATATTCTAGAAGAAAAGGAAGTCAGCGTTAAATATTATCTCTCTAATCAGTATTTAGAAACTTTGTTTAAACACAAAGCTAGACACCAACATAAAGGTAATGGTTTCGGTTATGAGATTATTTCTCCCGATGGTATCGCTAATGCTATTGTGGTGGGAGGTATGGGAAAAGAAAGAAATTTAGTTATCGATCAAAGACTGACTAATTTTACCCCCGTTACTCGCATTAAGGGAGAGGTAAATAAATTATTCGTCCGCAGAATGACCCCCAGAGAATGGGCAAGATTACAGGGATTTCCCGATAGTTTTCAGATTGTTGTCAGCGATGTCCAAGCTTATAAACAGTTCGGTAATTCTGTGGCTATTCCCGTGGTAAAAGCGGTGGCAAAAGAGGTGATTAAAGCTTTAGATTTATCCAGAGATTCTCAAGAAAATATCAGGGTTAAAGACCTACAGGGAAAACAATTAGAGTTATTGTCAATCTGAGGAAAAATAGCAATTTTTTTCTAGGGGTTTTGGTATATCAAGAATAGTTATTATTCAATCGATGCGAGCGCTGTTTAGGCTCGACTCTAACTGGATTAACTGGATTTGTTGCATAATTAATTTTCGAGAGTTCAAAAATGGGAAAAATAGCCATGAGGTAACAATAAAAGAGCAGCAGAGGTGATGGTCTCGCCGGTTGTGCTTGTTAAAGGTATCTTCCCTATACTACACTTGTAACACCAATAGGTTTAGTATTCGGGAGAGAAAAATTATGCGGACAATCACACGCACCACCACTACCGATATGGAAGTCACCAGCATTCGTCTGGAAAGAGTACTTAAGGACAAGCTGAAAGAGATTTCCGGCAATCAAGGTTATCAAGCACTCATTCGCGATGTCTTATGGAATTTCGTTCAGCAAAAATCAGGGGATTATCGACCTCAGTTTTGTGCTGGCGATATAAGGGCAGTATTTAACGCTACAGCTATAAAAAATGAGATTTGCGCTCTTACAGGCAAGTTAATCCCAGCTAATGAAACAATGTTGTTAGGTTTGACCATCCATGGCGATTTAGTCCCGTTGAGTATGGATAGTTATGCCAATTAAATTAAAATAAGTTTGACTAGGGTGAGGCAGAATCCAGTATAGTTAGTCCTCACCCAACGGAGATGGGAAGTGGGAATTGAGAGGTGGGGAGTTTTTTTGCCGTGAACAGTGAACTGATAACCGATAACCGATAACTGATTACTGATGACTGAAGCGATTTTACGAGTGGTTTTAATCAATCCGCAAATTCCGCCAAATACAGGGAATATTGCCCGTACTTGCGCCGCAACCAAGACGGAATTGCATTTAGTTGGTCCCTTGGGTTTTGAAATTAGCGATCGCTATCTGAAGCGGGCCGGCTTAGATTATTGGCCTCATGTAAAACTTATGTACCACTTGACAATCGATGACTTCTGTGCATATCAGCAAAAGAGCGGCGGAAGGGCGATCGGGTTTACAGTGCGCGGCAGCAGTAGTTATGTGGAATACAGCTATCAAAGCGGAGATTGGCTACTTTTTGGCAGTGAAACCGACGGTATTCCAGCAGATTTATTAAATAAGTGCGATGACACGGTTTATATTCCCATGGCAGAACCGGGGGTGAGAAGTTTAAATCTTTCCGTTAGTGTGGCGATCGGATTATTCGAGGCCAGACGACAATTGGGATTTATTCGTTAGTGGGACATTTGGCTATATATAGCGTTTCTCACACCTATGTGGCACAGTTAAACCTTCGTTGATTAAGCTTTTAATCACCAGTAATGTACCTCTTGCAAACAGGAAACGCTATAAACAGAGCAAATAAACTAAATTGAGCAAAAAAAATAGAAAATTGCTTTTATTTAGCTTATTTTTGCTTATATCACGAAAAATTGTGATTGCCATCAATCTTGTCCGTAATAACAGCAAGAAATTATGTGGATTATCTTAGCGCAAATTAATTGTTGCTGCTTTCTAATCCCATAATTTGTTGAAAATAAAAAGGCAAGATTAGGCTCATGAATGTCTTCGACCTTTCTCCCAATACTTTTCGCAATTTACAGCTTTTTAATCGGCAAAAACCCACCTCTGGCTTAACTCAAGTCGAGATGTTAGTTACCATAATTTTATTAGGAATTCTCTTAACCATTGCCCTTTCTGTTTATCAGCGTTTAATAGCTTGGATTCGCTTAAATATCGCCACCTTTGAAATATCACAACAGTGGAAAAATACCCGTTATCAAGCCATGGGAGGAGGTTCTTATCCCCTATCTTTGTGCATGACAGAAAGTGAACCCGAACAGATAAAAATTGCAAAAGTGCAAGGAGACCGCTGTGAAAATGTCACCGATTGGACTCCCATCACTCGCGGCGTTAGCATCGATACCGATAATTCTACCCTACGCCGAGTTAGTGGACTTGCGGGTAATCAAGGTACAATTTATCGCGCTAGTTGGGCCGATACAAAGGGGGGTTTAGGCGGTTCTTGGGGACAGTTAGGCAGAATTACTTTAGTTGCTCCAGGTACACCCGACAAACGCTGTTTATTTTTATTCCGCGTTGATGGTAGTTGGGATATTCGCCAAGATAATAAATGTGTGCGTTAAAGCTAATTTAAAACTAGGGAATCAGGCGATCGATTTGTTGAGCTAAATCAAAATCTAAGTTACTTAAACCTCCCACGTCATGGGTAGTGAGGGAAAGAGTGACGCGATTGTAATTGATGGTAATATCAGGATGATGGCCTAGGGATTCGGCTGGAGTAACTAAACGATTAACAAAAGCGATCGCCTCGATAAAATTGTTAAATTTAAAAGTTTTTTCAATCCGTTGATCTCGTAACTGCCAGCCGGGGATAGTCTGTAATTGTTGAGAGATTTCTCGATCGGATAAACGAGTAGCGGGCAAAGATAAGGCTAATTCCCCAGTTAACCCAATCATGAAAGCGATCGCTATTGCTAAGAATTGCTTCAACATTGAAGACACTCCCGTAGTTGTGGTGAGCAGAAAAAGTGATCGATCAGGAGGGCATAAGCCCAAAATCTAACATTAAGGAACACTTTACACCATAAGGTCGAGAGAGCCACGCTCAAAAATCAAGAATCCTGACTGATAGCCTTTCTGCGGGAAACTTAGACGGTTTTCAGTCCGTCTGGGAGTACACTAGAAAATACCCATTTATTCGAGCCGTTCATGATTATTTCCGTCGTAGCACTGAAGGGAGGGGTCGGGAAAACCACCACATCGATTCATCTGGCCGCCTATTTTCAAGAAAAAGCGCCCACCCTATTGATTGATGCGGATAAAAATCGTTCGGCTCTCCATTGGTCCCGGGAAGATACCCTTCCTTTTATGGTAGCGTCCCAAGCTGGAGCAACTGGACTGGTGAAACAATACACTCATATTATCGTCGATACCCAAGCCCGGCCGGAGCCAGACGAGTTAAAAGATTTGGCCCAGGGCAGCGATTTATTAATCTTACCCACCACTCCCAATCATCTCGATATCGATGTCACCATTAAAGCGGCAGAATTGCTGTCCAAGATGACCGATAATTATCGAGTTCTTTTAACCCAAGTGGATTCACGGACAAAAACAGGACGAGAAGCTCGGAAAGCTCTAGAAGAAGCAAAATTACCGCTATTTAAGCGAGAAATTCCCCGTTTAGTTGCTTTTGAACGAGCAGCCGAAAAGGGAGTCATCGTCAAAGATTATCCCGACCCCCGGGCCAATTTCGGTTGGCTTTGTTACCAAGCGGTCGGTAAAGAAATTTTTGCCCTCATGACATAAATTGTTAAAAAAGTTAATATTAATATTTGTGTCATTTTTCCCTAAAAAGATACTTAATCTGCATGGGGACTTTTTGTAATCTTCCGTTAAGCGTTCACTCCTAAATCCGTAAAGTCTGAGACAATCAAAAAAGTCTGACTGTAGGAGAAACCTCTATGAAATTGGCCTATTGGATGTATGCGGGTCCCGCTCATATTGGCACTTTAAGGATCGCCAGTTCCTTTAAAAATGTTCATGCTATCATGCACGCTCCTCTGGGAGACGATTATTTTAACGTCATGCGCTCGATGTTGGAAAGGGAGCGTAATTTTACCCCCGTCACTGCTAGTATTGTCGATCGTAATGTTTTAGCCCGGGGTTCCCAAGAAAAAGTCGTCGATAATATTGTTCGCAAAGATCGCGAAGAAAGTCCCGATTTAATCGTTTTAACCCCCACCTGTACCTCCAGTATTCTCCAAGAGGATTTACAAAACTTTGTCGAAAGAGCGCGACAGGATGCCGAAGGAGATGTGCTGCTGGCCGATGTCAACCACTATCGCTATAATGAACTACAAGCGGCCGATAAAACCCTCTATCAAATTATCAAATATTATCTCGATAAGGCCCAGAGAAGAGGGGAAATTGTCTCGGAGAAAACCCCCAAACCTTCGGTTAATATTATCGGTATTACCACCCTCGGTTTCCATAACCAACATGATCGCACGGAATTAAAGCGGTTAATGGCAGATTTGGACATTGAAGTTAACGAAATTATCCCCGAAGCTGCCTCGGTGGACAACTTAAAAAATCTGCCCCGCGCTTGGTTTAATCTGGTTCCCTATCGAGAAGTGGGATTAATGACAGCCAAATATCTCGAAAGTGAATTCGCTATGCCCTACGTTGATATTACCCCCATGGGAGTGGTGGAAACAGCCCGCTGTATTCGCCAAATTCAAGAGGTAATTAATACCCAAGGTGCGGCAGTAGATTACGAAGATTTTATCAATGAACAAACTCTGCATATCTCCCAAGCTGCTTGGTTTTCTCGTTCCATTGACTGTCAGAATTTAACCGGGAAAAAAGCGGTGGTTTTTGGTGATAATACCCACGCAGCCGCTATGACAAAAATTCTCGCCCGGGAGATGGGAATTAATGTGGTTTTAGCGGGGACTTATTGTAAGTATGATGCCGATTGGTTCCGGGAACAAGTGAGTGAATATTGCGATGAAGTGTTAATTAGCGATGATAATGGGGCGATCGGAGATGCTATTGCTCGCTTGGAACCGGCGGCGATATTTGGTACTCAAATGGAACGTCATGTGGGCAAACGTTTAGATATTCCCTGTGGAGTAATTGCCGCACCTATTCATATCCAAAATTTCCCCCTCGGTTATAAACCTTTCTTAGGTTACGAAGGCACTAATCAGATCGCCGATTTGGTCTATAATTCCTTTACTTTGGGTATGGAAGATCACCTATTAGAGATATTTGGTGGTCATGATACTAAAGAGGTAATTACTAAAGGTATTTCGGCAGATTCTGACCTAAATTGGAATAAGGAAGCTACGGTAGAATTGCAGAAAATCCCCGGTTTTGTGCGAGGGAAAGTCAAACGAAATACCGAAAAATTTGCCCGCGATCGAGGTATTGGTGAAATAACTTTAGAGGTAATGTATGCCGCTAAAGAATCCGTAGGAGCTTAATTATTTCTTGGGGCTGAAAGTTAACAGCATTCAGCCCTTTTTTTTAGTTATTTACTTAATCCCTGAAGTATTCTTTCCTCTACTCCTTTCCCCTGTATTAACACTCCAAATCCTCCTAAACCGGTGGGATTGATTAATTGATGTAAGGCATCTCGACGCTGAAATATAGTTAATATATCGATTTTTCCTTGAGAAAGTTCCTTTAATCTATCCCCTAATCCCAAAGCCATTAAAAATAATCCTTGCTGAGTAAAACCGAGATTTTTTAAGCCTAATTTCTCCCCTTGACGTTGTAAAGCTGTAAAATCCACATGAGTGGTAATATCTTGTTCTCCCACCCACAAATAAGGATGATCATGACGCTGATGTTGTCGATAACATTGTAGGGTTCCTTGACTTCTTTGGGGATGATAATATTTTTCGGCAGTGTAACCGTAATCTATGGTTAAGATATAACCTCGATCGAGTTTGCGATTAACCGTTTCTAACCAGTCTAAAGCTAATAAGTTTACCTCGGTTTGATAACCCTCCGGATAAAGTGGGGAAGGAATATTTATCCCGACTAAATCAAAATAGTCTTTGATGCTGTTGGTGGATAAATCTGCGATAATCTCCTGAAAAGGTTCCCCCAATCCTAGATAAATTTCTCGTAATTCCCCCGACTCGATCACAACTCGATGGACAGGAAAAGCATCGATTAACTCATTACTAAACACACAACCCACAAGGGAATTATCGGCTAAATTTGACCAACTTCGCCAAGATACTGGGGAATATCCCGCTAAAGTTGCCCGTTGTCTTTCCCTGAGTTTCTGAGATTGTTCGATAATTATATAACTGAGATTTTGATAAAAATCAGCATAGCTATCACTCAAATAATCAAGGATATCTTTCGCTAAAATTCCCGAACCTGCTCCCACTTCCACTAAAGTAAATCCTCGCGAATTGCTCAAAAATTCCGCCATCTCGACAAATTGCTCTGCCAACAATTGGCCAAAATCTGCCCCTAGGGACGAGGAAGTAAAAAAATCGCCTTTTGAGCCAATTTCTACTTTTCCAGAGGTGTAATAGCCATAATCGGGGTGATAGAGAGCTAAATCCATCCAGCGATCGAAGCTAATTCGACACGCATCTGATTGTTTAATTTCCTCTAGGATGATTGCCTCTAAATTCATTTTGCTCAGGGAAGTGGGGAAGATTTTTCAGTAATCAGTAAACAGTAATCAGTAAACAGGTATAAAGATAGAGATAGAGATAGAGATAGGGATAAAGATAAAGATAACTAACCAACTAATTAACTTAAAACTTACATCTGATCACTGATCACTGATTTACTCTCCCGCATGATAGGAACTGCGGACTAGAGGTCCAGATCTAACTTGGGAAAAACCCATTTTTTGGGCAATTTCTCCCAACTCGCTAAATTCTGCGGGAGTCCAATATTTCCGTACGAGCAAATGTTCCAGAGAAGGACGCATATATTGACCAATAGTAACTCGATCGCAGTCTATCGCCCGTAAATCTGCCAAAGTCTCGATAATTTCCTCTTTTGTCTCACCGTGACCGACCATTAAGCCAGATTTCGTCGGAATTGAGCGATCGATTTCCTTAACATAACGCAAAACCGCCAAAGAGCGATCGTATTTAGCCCCGCGTCTAATCGGCCCTTGCAAACGGCGCACCGTCTCGATATTGTGATTGTAACAGGCAGGTTTTGCCCCTACCACCGTCGCCACCCGTTCCTGTTGACTTCCCTTACCCCCAGCAAAATCTGGGGTTAACACCTCAATTAAAGTGTGGGGATTGCGTTCGCGAATGGCTGTCATCGTCCGCACAAACCAACTGGCTCCGCCGTCTTCTATATCATCTCTAGCCACAGACGTCAAGACAACGTAACTTAAATTTAACAATTGCACCGCTTCCGCCACTTTTTGCGGTTCCTCCACATCGAGAGGCATGGGTGCATGACCCTTATCCACTTGACAAAAACCACAGGACCGGGTACAGGTGGGACCCATCAACAAAAAAGTCGCCGTACCTTGGGCATAACATTCGCCGCGATTGGGACAGCGACCCTCCTCGCAGATAGTATGAATGTTCCTTTGTTTGATAATGCGCTGAACCGTGGAAATTTCGCTAGATTTGCCGAGCGAACGCCGTAACCAAGCGGGTAAAGACGTAATTTCCTCGCGCCACTGTGGGGGTATATTGGACATGAGAAGTTAACTAATGTTGGGGGTTGGGGATTGCAGTTATTAGTTATCAGTGGGTAGAGGGGAGAAGGGAGAGAGACGACCGACTCCCCAAAACGAAAACTTTTGATCTCACCCTTAAGATAACTGTCATAAGCTGAGAAAGCGACTCAAGATCATTGTTAATCAAAAAGGAAACTTGGGCAATGGTACGACGGCAACGGGGAAAAATTTTCAATCTGGTCATTCAAAGATTGGCGAGTTGCCTGTTAATTAGTATATTTGTTCTTAATTCCCTGCCATCCCTGGCCCAAAATTTTCTGGTTCCATTTGCATCTCCCACGGGGACAAGGATTTTTGTAGCCGGGGATATAGAATATGCCTCCGTCCATCTAGATGGATTTGCCTTATTTCAGATTGCCTCCCAAGATTTTACCGCTTCTGAAGCCCGGGAACTCTCCCCGGTAGAAAGACGGGCTAGGCGCATTGAAAGAGGTTTAAATAATATTATCAATCGGGGTTTCGATCCGACAACCCTGCAAGTAAGTACGGCGACGCTCAATAATTTAACCGTGATTGTGGCCAAGGATAACCAGAAGTTACCGCAACAGGTAATTTTGACAGTAACAGAAGTTGATGCCCTGATCGATTCTTCTTCGGTTGACGATTTAGCAGACCAATGGGTTCAAATCATCCAAACAGCTTTGCTCCAAGCTTGGCAAGAACGTCAGCCCGCCGCTCGCCGGCAACAGGTAATGACTGCCGCTAAAATTATTTTGGGGCTAATTTTCTTAAGCTGGGTATCAATTTGGTGGCAAAAACGTTTAAGAAATCGCTTTAATCTCCTCAAAAAACAGGCTAAAAGTCAATCTGATCGGAATTTAGCCATAAATTCCCCCCCCAGAAAAGATCGCTCCCAAGAGCCGATTTTAGCCGCTCTAGAAGATTCCTCTAATTTCCGTCAACAGGCTGATATTCAGCGACAACTGACATTAAATATTCTCTGGAAAAGACTGGCTCTTATTGGACTGATACTGCTCTGGTTTGGCGGAATAGCGGCGATTTTGTATGTATTTCCCGAAACTAGGCTAGAAGGACGGGGGATAATTCGTATTCCTTTACAGATTTTTATTATCTGGTTGCTGATGACATCAGTGAGCAATATGGTTAATCTCTACGTTAATTTTCGGCTACGGGAGTGGGTAGAGGAAGGAGCGGTGTTTTCGGAAAATTTGGAAAGGAGGATTCTGCGCGCTCCCACTTTATTAGAAGTTGGGCGAGAAATGATCACATTTATCGCCATTTTTCTAGGAATTTTGATTTTTTTGAGTTGGATGGGTCTTTCTTTCGCCTTTTTACTCACGGGAGCCGGTTTAGTGGGAGCATTGCTTACCTTTGCCTTTCAGGATCTTTTAAAAGATTGGATTAACGGTTTTCTGATTGTCTTTGAAGATCAGTACACTGTTGGTGATATGATCCAGTTTCAGGAGTTTATCGGTTTGGTGGAAAATATGAGTTTGCGAGCGACTCAATTGCGGGCTGCTGATGGACGTTTAATCACTATTGCCCATAACCAAATTATTAGCGCACACAACCTCAGTAAAGATTGGGCGCGAGTCAATTTTACCATCGAAGTCGCCTATCAGACTGAGTCCGATGTGGCGATCGCTTTAATGGCAGCCATCGCTGAAAATATGGCTGTAGATCCACAATGGCAAGAAGATATCATCAATCCCGTGCAGGTTGCTGGTGTCAGTCGGGTTTCTCACACAGGAATGGAAATTATGCTCAGAATTGTCGTCAAAAGATTACGACAATGGGACATAGAAAGAGAGTATCGTCGTCGTCTAAAAATTGCTTTTGAGGAGAAGGGAATTCACATCGGTATCCCCCAACAAAGTTTCCTGATAGCACAAGATAGAGAACAATTCAAGGAACAGTTTTAAAGGGGAGCATTTTCTATCGGTGGAATTATAGGCCGTTGGAAGCAGATTTTCCATCACTACCCTTGAATAATATCAAAGCTGCCTTGGTTTTGAATCCGATAAAACAGGAAATCTGCATCGAGGGTGAGAATTTGCCGATACCCAGTCTTTTCAGCTACTAAAACTAGGGTTGCATCTGCCAAGTCCATCGGTCGATCACAGTATTGCTCCATTAAAGCCAACAAGCGACTAAAATCACTTTCCTGAATATTGTAAACCACCAAAAGTTTGTCTAAAAGAAGTTGTCCCAGTTGTTTTTGCATTTGCCAACCACCCCGATGCAGCGCAAGGTACATGGCTTCGGTCAGGCATGACCAAGTTGTGACGAGAGGCTTTGCTAAACGAATTACTGTATTTCTGTAGGCTTTATGTTGGGGTTGGGTGCGATCAACCAAACAAAGCAGCACTCCTGCATCACACAGGATCATAGCTCTAGTCCTTGTTGCCGATATTTTTCGAGCAGCAGTTGCTGGTAGTCGTTTATTGGTTCAGGTGAATTGACAGTTAAGCCATCTACGGCTTCAAACCATTGTAACCATCTTTCTATCAGTTTTCCATCAGGCTGAGTTTCAACGGTTTTGACTCGATATTTATGATCGAGAAGATCAATAAAGTCGCTTACTTCCTGAACAAGGACTTCAGGGAGTTGATGTAGCTTAGAAATTGCAGTTTCTCGAATTGTCACAATCATCACCTCTACCAAAATCTCTGGTTCGACCAACGCAAGATTATTATAACCCAGAGATCGCGGCTGCCCAGTTTGACCAAAATTGCGAGGACTAAGCTAGGTAGGTTGGAACTAGGTTAGGATAGCTAACCTAACCTAGAAAATTTTTAGGAAGCTAAGGCTACCTCGACTATTTGTTGTAGTTCACCATTTTGATAGAGTTCGATCATAATGTCGGAACCGCCAATAAATTCACCGTTGATATAGACTTGGGGAATGGTCGGCCAATTGGAATACTCCTTAACTCCTTGTCTTAACTCCTGATCTTGCAGAATATCGACAGTTTCGTAGGAAACCCCCAGAATATTGAGAATTTGTATGACGTTATTGGAGAAACCACACTGAGGCATTAATTTATTGCCCTTCATGAACACAATAACTTTGTTATTCTGGACTAATTGATCGATTCTGTCCTTAGTTTCGGGTGTCATAGGTCTAGTAGCTAGAATTTGAGCAAGAATAGCCAATCCTGAGACGTGGCATATCCTATCAGTTTATCATAAGGCGTTGGGATAGCTTTAAAAAGGCAGGTCTTCGTCCTCCTCCAAACTCTCTAAAATTTCGTTAACATCAGGTCTCCCGCGCACGATAGTCATATTTTCCAGAGACTTATTAACTTTAGTTTCTACGGCCGAATTTGCTGGCACTGAATAACCCATATTGACCAGTTCACCATCAAAAGATTTCGCTAACTTTTGAGCGGCTGCCAAAATTTCGCTAACATCTACATCCTGATCTAATGTCTCTAAAGATGAATCAAAATTTAAGATTTTTGGGGACAGTTCTGTGCTAGGAGTTTTTGGGGTTCCCGATGCAGTGATCTTTGCTTCTTTTTTCTCGATAATTGCTTCTTTGATCGGGGAAATATCCACCACGGTCATAACTTTATTTTCGGGGGTTATTGGTGGAGTTGCTGCGGTTTCCGGTGGTGGTTGCATCTTGGCCGCCGGGGATTGGGAAACTTCCGCAGCCATGGCAGCAGTGGCGGAACCTACCTGTAAATGAACTTTAATCCGGCGCTGAAAAACTGCCTCAAAAGCTGACTCAATATTAGTCAAGCGTAGCCGGGCCATTTTTAATAATTGTTCCGAAGATATGCTTAAATAAGCACTCGATTCTTCCATACTAAAAAGACTGCCATGTTGACGCAAGAGAGTGCGAGTAGTGGGGGGTTCCATTACTTCTAAAACCTGCTGCCAAATTTGTTCATGATTATCATCACTAGCAACAGTTTTAACCTCAGTTTTCGGCACTGCGACGCTAGTTGTCGGGGTGATAACTGCCGGTTTGATCGGTTGATTAACCGGCACCGGCGCTGTGATCACTTCAGGGGGCCTCTCGGCGCTGGTTTGGGGACGGGAAGGCACTACCGTGGCAACTAGAGGAATTACCTGTGCTTGCGGTAACAGTCCTAATAGAGTGACTTCTAACCAGAGACGGGGTTGAGTGGTGTTTTTTAGTTGCGTTTCGCTGTCTTTAAGCAGTTGTTGACCGCGGAGAATTTCCTCTAAAGACCAAGTACGCGCTTCCGTACATAATTCCTGCCAAGTGGGAGCGGTGACAGCCACCATTTCTGGACGATTAGGGGCGGTTTTGGCTAAAAGTAGGTTTAAATAGAATCCCGCTAGATTTTGCAGGACGATTAAAGGTTCCTTGCCGCGATTCATCAGATGGCGACATTGTTCGATAACTTGATCGGGAATATTGCTATGAATGACTTTAAGTAGGGTTAAGAGGTCTCTTTCGGGGACTGCACCGACTAAATCCCAGACTCGCTCGGCCGTAATCGTTCCTGCGAGTAAACTTAATTGATCAAGAAGACTTTCCGCATCCCTTAAACCACCGTTAGCGATCTGAGCCACCAGGGTTAATGCTTCTAGGTTAATATCGATTGCTTCTATTTGGGCGATTTTTTGCAGGTGTGCCACCATCGCATCGAGAGCAATACGGCGATAATCAAAGCGTTGACAACGGGAGATGATGGTAGGCAAGACACGCTGAGGATCAGTGGTAGCAAGCACGAAAATCACTCGATCCGGCGGTTCTTCCAGAGTTTTCAGCAAAGCATTAAAGGCCGCCGTACTGAGCATATGGCATTCATCGATGACATAGACTTTATAACGACATTGGACGGGGGCAAATTGCGATCGCTCGATAATTTCCCGAATGTTATCCACACCGGTATTACTAGCGGCATCAATTTCGATCACGTCTAAAGCGGAGCCATTGGCGATCGCTTGACAGACGGAACACTTACCGCAGGGAATCGGCGTCGGATGGTCACTAGACAGACAGTTGAGGGATTTGGCTAAAATTCGCGCCGAGGAGGTTTTCCCCGTGCCTCTGGGTCCAGTAAATAGGTATGCAGGAGCGATTCGCTCACTGATTAAGGCGTTACTCAAGGTCGTGGCGATCGCTGATTGTCCCACCAAATCGGCAAAGGTTTGGGGACGATACTTGTGATGTAGAGGTTCGTAGGTCATGACTGGCTGAAAACTTTTTCCCCACCCTAGAGACTACTATTATCCTATCCCGATTCTTTTTCAACACGAGAACAAGTGTATGCTTTTTATCTAGACAGGTTTAATGCGCGATTTGCATCACGAAAATGGCAATTTGGCCAAGACATCTAATAAATTGTATTAATAACTACAATTTTGCCGAGAAAATCTGCCGACTATCTTAAGTATGCCTAAAGACAGCGCCACTAATCAGACCAACTGCTTATGACTGAATCGACAAAAACCCAATGTCCTTACTGTGGAGTAGGTTGTGGTTTGACAGTCACCCCCCCCGCGTCGGCCGGACAAGCATGGAAAGTCTTCGGGGACAAGTCCCACCCCTCCAGTCAAGGTATGGTCTGTGTTAAAGGGGCCACCGTAGCGGAATCAATCGATAAAAATCGCCTCAAAACCCCGATGATCCGCGATTCTCTCCAAGAGCAATTTCGTCCTTGTACTTGGGAAGAGGCCCTTGATCGCATCGTTAACCGCATCCAGACTCTAATCGCTCAGGGGGAAAAGGAAAGTATCTGTCTATACGGTTCGGGACAATTTCACACCGAAGATTACTACATCGCCCAAAAACTGGTCAAGGGCTGTCTGGGAGTCAATAACTTTGATGCTAATTCCCGTCTCTGTATGTCTTCGGCCGTGGCCGCTTATCGGGACAGTTTCGGATCCGATGGTCCCCCCTGCTGTTACGATGACCTAGAATTAACCGATTGTGCCTTTCTGGTGGGGACAAATACGGCCGAATGTCACCCCATCATCTTTAACCGTCTGCACAAGTATCTCAAACGTAACCAAGAAGCGAAATTAATCGTCGTTGATCCCCGCAGCACCAAAACCGCCGAGGCCGCTACTCTCCACCTAGCCATTAACCCGGGGACCGATATTGACTTATTTAACGGTATTGCCTACCTGTTACTGGGGTGGGGTGCGATCGATACCTATTTTATCGATAAATGCACCAGGGATTTCCCCAAATACGCCGAAATTATCCGCCATTATCCCCCGGAAATAGTCGCCCCTAAATGCGGTATCCCCATCGAGGATTTAGAACAGGCTGCCCGCTACTGGGCCGAATCGAAAAGAGTGCTTTCCCTCTGGTCGATGGGTATCAATCAATCTAGGGAAGGCACGGCCAAAGCCCGCACTTTAATCAATTTACACCTAATGACGGCTAATATCGGTAAGCCGGGGGCCGGTCCTTTTTCCCTAACCGGACAACCCAACGCTATGGGGGGACGGGAAGCCGGCGGCCTCTGCCATCTTCTCCCCGGTTATCGTTCCGTCAAAAATCCCCAACACCGGGCCGAAGTGGAACAAGCTTGGGGTTTACCTGCTGGTCGGATTTCTCCGATCCCCGGTCGCGATGCTTGGAGTATGATTACCGGTTTGGAGACGGGAGATGTCAAACTTCTCTGGATTGCCGCCACTAATCCGGCTGTTAGTATGCCTGATCTAGAACGTACCAAGGCGGCCCTGTTAAAATCACCTTTTACTGTCCATCAGGATGCCTACTATCCCACGGAAACCAGCGCCTACGCCCATTTATTACTGCCAGCAGCCCAATGGGGCGAAAAAACGGGAACAATGACCAATTCTGAGCGCGTGGTGACTTTAAATAAGGCTTTTCGTCCTCCCGTTGGTCAAGCTAGGGCCGACTGGCAAATTTTTGCCGAAGTTGGTCGCCGTTTGGGTTTTCAGGCACAATTTAATTTTCAGGATTCGGCCGAGGTACATTCCGAGTTTATCGGCTTGACATATAAACGTCCTTGTGATATGACAGGGATTAATTATGATCGCCTGGCCGAAACTCCCCTCCAGTGGCCCGATTCCATGGATGAAATTCCCGCCCCTAAAACCGCTAATTCCGGGGAATTACTAGGGAATTTAGTTAAAGATGACCATAAAAGCCAAAAAACAGCCGCAAAACGCCTTTATACCGATGGTAAATTTAATACTGCCGATGGTCGTGCTGTTTTCGCCGCCTACCACAGTAAAGGTCTAGCGGAACCCCCGGACGATGATTATCCCCTAGTGTTGACCGTAGGGCGTTTGTACGGTCACTGGCACACCCAAACTCGCACCGGCCGCATCGAGAAAATTGTCAAAATGCACCCCGCACCTTTTCTGGAAATTCATCCCAAAGACGCGGCAAAATTGGGCATAGAAGCTGGGGAATGGGTGGAGGTGCGTTCTCGTCGCGGTTTTGCCCGTTTTCCCGCTTTAATTACCAAAGCAATTGCTCCTAATTGTGTCTTTGTGCCGATGCACTGGGGAGCTTTATGGGCAGAAAATGCTGAGGCTAATAGTCTCACCCATCCAGCCGCTTGTCCGATTTCCCTGCAACCAGAATTAAAAGCTTGTGCTGTCAAATTAATCCCGTTGAAGTCTTTAGTTAATGCCGAATTATCTACCGGTCAATTTCTGGCAAATCCCCGATAAAACTTGGCTTTTTTTCTATCTATAAGTGGCGTTGGCGGGTTCTACTCCCCGAAAGCTGAGATTGGGTGATAAAATCGGGAGTAACGCCCGATTTTAGCCGAGATTTTTCCTTAAAAATCCCAACTTAGTAGATTGACAAAAGTTAGATGCACCCTATTTAATTCTCAGGAAAAAGCCTGTATAATGATAGCTATAGTTCGATTCTTACCGCAGGATTATACCTATGGCTAAGTCCAAAAAACACAATCTGCAATGGATCAAAGAAACCCTCGATTTAAATCCAGATCATAACTGGAAATCTAGTCCGGGTAACAGTATTTTTGTAGCTGGTCGCGGTGCAGTTCGCTTTGAAGTTCCTCAAGATTGGCATTTTGAACCCGATGATAATTCCTTTCGTTTTTTGGATAGAAAACCCCCCGATGATGATTGTCGTTTAGAGGTTTCCTATAATTTACTTCCTCCCGGAGATTGGAAAGAATTACCCCTGAAAGGAATGGTCAAAAAATTAGCTCGTGAAGATAGCCGCATCCCTCACGAAATCGGCGAAGTTATCCAAGAAAAACGCCAAACCGCACGCATTGTTTGGGTGCAAATTCAATTCATCGACCCCCAAGAAAATCGGCCAGCTTATTCGCGCATTGCCGTGGGCATCGGTTCCGGGGTTCAATGTTTAATTACTATGGATTATTGGGTCGATGATGCGGACAAATTCACCCCTGTCTGGGATACGGTTATCTCCTCGCTGGTCCTAGGTTTATACATTCGCGATCCCCGCAGCGGTTTAGCTTTCCCCGACTAAAGGTAATAGCAATTTTGCAGGAAAATTTCCTTGACAAAAAACCTTAATTGTGATAGTAGAAAAATCGATCGCTCGACTCTGGTGAGGATAGCTGCCAGTCCCTGGGTTGACGGGATGTGCGGGAAAGCAAGAGGCACTAAGACTTAAACGCAAACTATGACCTTGAGGAATAGTGATAAAAGTGGCCTGCATGGCAATATTTAGGGGCAATTCGGGATTATTTACCCGTTTATAACCCTGAGTGATATTAAAAACTCGACCAGCGGGGGTAACTTGAGAAACCACCGCGCAGATATCGAAACTAACCGCGTCTGCTTGACAATAACAATCCAGACGGGGACTACCCAAAATCGTTAAATCTTTCTCTAGGGGGGGAGAAGTGTAGGTAATCACATCACTACGACAGTCTACCATGGTGCGATCGAATATTCCGCCCGGTAGGGCGCTATGACCTCCTAAAGATGGGACCGGTCGCCAAGGATCGTGAACGATGGTATCCTCGATCGCAGGTTCTAACAAAATCGCGCTTAATTTCCCCTCATCCTCGCGCAGATTGGCTAAACCTTGACTAGCAAGATAATAAATTTGCTGATTTTCTGTTGGAAATTTATCCAGATATTGCCATTGGTTAGACCCCATTTGAAATAGATACAGGGGAGGATTTTCAAATAACTCCGTTTCCTGACCTTTTAAGAAATAATCAAACCATTGCAGCTGCATTTTATCCACAGGACTAATTGCCTGTTGACCATAATCTATCTCTCCTACTTTTCTCCCCCAGGGTAGATGAGTCCAAGCACCAATAATTAGCTGTTGGGGATAGATAGAACGCGCTTGCATTTCTTGGTATAAACTCAAAGTTCCCCGGAGATGAGGATCGAACCAACCTCCGATATGTAACATCGGTAAATCGATATTTTTTAAAAGGTGTTGCGGTGATAAATTTTGCCAGTAGTCATCGGGAAGATAACGAGTAATCCAATCGTGATAAAAAGAATCGGCGGCTAAATCCTGTAAAATTTGGGGAGAGGCTGCAATAGGATCAAAAAGGGGTAAATTTCGAGAAGCTAACCAGAGTTTTTGATAGGCAGTTTCGTCCCCTTTTAATCTTGCTGTTTCCGCCGATAATTGTATTGCCCAAGCGAGATTATATTGTAAATTAAATGCTTCATTTTCATAGCCCCAGTCTCGATATAAATCGTGAGCAATCATCGCTGGGCAAATAGTTTTTAAAGCAGCATGACCATTAGCAGCTGCGTATAATTGAGTCATTCCCTGATAAGAAAAACCATACATTCCCACCACACCCGTATTATTAGGAATAGTTAAAACCCATTCAATGGTTTCTAATCCGTCGCTAATTTCATGGGCAAATAAATTAAAATTTCCCGTCGAGTTTCCCCGTCCCCGCACATCCTGAATTACCACAATATAACCCTGACGTGCATACCAACTGGGATGGGCATAAACCACCGTAGAAGCGATCTCTTTTCCGTAGGGTTGTCGCATGAGTAAAATCGGAAAAGATTCTCTACTATCGGGACGATAAATATCAGCAGCTAAACTAATTCCATCTCTGGTAATCAAACTAGCTGTTTCTTTTTTTATGGGGTAAGTATTAATCATTATTATCTTTTGCAAATAAAAAATAGTGCCAGGTGGCTCAATTGAAGATTACCTTCAGTCTAGTATATAGCGTTGGTTGCAATCATGAGCTACATTGACATCCTCACCGCAGATGAGGATAGGGATTATTCAGTTCAATCAAATTAACCGTGACTGCCGAGAGTAAACCCTTATCGGATGTCTTTCGCTGTTAGATGAGTAACAAAACCATAGCCAACATCAATTAGGAACTAGCCCATCAAAGTATGAACTCTGAAGATTTTTATAACCCGTCAAGTCATTCGTCGTTTTACTTACCGAAGGCTGCATCTAATTTTTGTCAATCTACTAAGTTGGGATTTTTAAGAGGAAAATCTCGGCTAAAATTGGGCGTTACTTGCGATTTTATCACTCAATCCATACTTTTTGAGGGTTCTCCTCCCCCAAACGCCAGCGCGCATTAGATTAACTCTCAGATGCTTACACGCGATTGTTCAGATTTTTTGTACCAATTTAAGAGTCGCTGATAATTGCTGATTGTCAGTATTTCCGCAAATGGGGGATGCAGCCCTTACAATAGAAGATTCCCTAGATTATTTTTGCGGGAGGCAATCGGTGATTCTCAATTTTTCCTTAAGGATTGTAGCGGCCAAAGGCAGACTATTCTGTAAGTTTTCACTCTACAAAACCTATCGGGTGGTCAGTAGCGCCCCCGTCGATGTCCTCTGGCAAAAATTAATCAATGTGGCCGATGTCTCTTGGCATCCTTTGATTGCCAAGGCTGATGTTCCCTTGGGTTTAATCGCTAAACCAGGGTTAATCTATCAAGCTGTCACCCGTCTGACTCCCATTCCTATCCGGGTTTTCGTGGAAAATGTCCGCCCCGGGGAACTCCTCAGCCTCAGAGTTCTCGCTATCCCCGGCATGGAACAGAAAATGACCTACCAAGTGGAATCAACCCTCTGTGGTAGTTATATTTCCTATTCTGTCACCCTGCGCGGTTGGCTGTCCCCCTTCATCTGGTGGTTAAGTCGTCCCTATTTAGCCAAAGTCGCCGCCCAACTGGCCCACGCCGCCGAAGAATTAACGGCCTAAAAAAAATTCTCCCCCATTGTGCGAATAAATAATCTGCCAAGGGTCAAGATCTAAGTCACAATGATATATGGATAGACTTAAACAAAATTTTAGTCAGCTGCATTGGTATATATAATCTACTGATATCATCCCGACGAGTTGAGCGCAACAACCTCAATCCGCCGGGATGAACTATCTCTAGAGACTTTACTGATGAAGTAAGCTCTACAGGAGGGAATTATGGGGGAATTAAACACAGCCGAACTTCTAGTTAAATGTCTAGAGAATGAAGGGGTCGAGTATATTTTTGGGCTACCCGGGGAAGAAAACCTCGATGTTTTGGAAGCCCTAAAAAACTCCTCGATCAAATTTATCACCACCCGTCACGAACAGGGCGCCGCTTTTATGGCCGATGTCTATGGACGCTTGACGGGAAAAGCGGGGGTTTGTCTCTCCACCTTAGGACCGGGGGCGACTAACCTAATGACAGGGGTAGCCGATGCTAACCTGGATGGGGCGCCCTTGGTGGCCATCACCGGCCAGGTGGGAACCGACCGGATGCACATTGAATCCCATCAATATCTGGATCTGGTGGCCATGTTCGCCCCAGTGACGAAATGGAATAAACAGATCGTCCGGCCAGGTATCACCCCGGAAGTGGTACGGAGAGCCTTTAAAACCGCCCAAAGTGAGAAACCGGGGGCAGTTCATATCGATCTTCCCGAAAATATCGCCGCTATGCCTGCCGATGGTCATCCTTTGCCCCTCGATAGTCAGGAAAAAGTTTACGCTTCCTATCGGACTTTGAATATGGCGGCGGCGGTGATTTCTAAAGCGAAAAATCCCTTGATTTTGGCGGGAAATGGGGCAATTCGCGCTAATGCTAGTGAGGCTTTAACGGAATTCGCCACGGCCTTGAATATCCCTGTGGCTAACACTTTTATGGGTAAGGGGGTGATTCCCTATACCCATCCTCTGGCTCTTTGGGCGGTAGGATTACAGCAACGGGATTTGATTAGTTGTGCCTTCGATCGCAGTGATTTAATTATCGCTGTCGGTTACGATTTAATCGAGTATTCCCCGAAAAAATGGAATCCAGAGGGGAAATTACCGATTATTCACATCGGCATGACTCCGGCGGAAATTGACAGCAGTTATGCCCCGGTGGTGGAAGTGGTGGGTGATATCACCGATTCTCTCATCGATATCCTCAAACGGGCCGATCGCCAGAATAAACCAACTCCTGTCACCGCAGGATTAAAGACGGAAATTCGGGCCGATTACGAAACCTATGCCAATGATACGGGTTTTCCGATCAAGCCACAAAAATTGATCTACGATCTGCGTCAGGTGATGGGGCCAGAAGATATTGTCATTTCTGACGTGGGCGCTCATAAAATGTGGATGGCGCGTCAGTATCACTCCGATTGTCCCAATACTTGCATTATTTCTAACGGTTTCGCCGCTATGGGTATTGCTATCCCTGGTGCGATCGCCGCTAAGTTAGTTCATCCCGATAAGCGCGTTGTGGCGGTGACGGGGGACGGCGGTTTTATGATGAATTGTCAGGAATTGGAGACAGCTTTGCGGGTGGGGACTCCCTTCGTCACTCTCATCTTTAATGATGGCGGTTACGGTTTAATCGAATGGAAGCAGTTTAACTATTTTGGGACATCTTCTTTTATTAAGTTTGGTAATCCCGATTTTGTTAAATTTGCTGAAAGTATGGGATTAAAAGGCTATCGGGTGGAATCTGCCCAGGATTTGATCCCGATCCTAGAGGAGGCTTTCCAGCAAGAGGTGCCTACGGTGATCGATGTTCCCGTCGATTACGGTGAAAATCTGCGTCTTTCCCAAAAATCGGGCGATTTAAGCTGTCAGATTTGGGAATAGAAGCCGTTATCTTCTCAAAAAAAATCCCCTAACTGAGATTTAGTTAGGGGGAAGTAATTGGTTTGGCTTTGGTAACGTTAGAAAACCCGATCTAGAACAACCATTCTAGAACCGCCTCATCTTTAGTGTTGGTATTGCGAGAGGGGGTTTCCCGGGTAAATTTCATGTGGATAGAACGATTTTGTTCCCCATCGGCGGCTACGGCCATAATTGGATAATCGATTAAACCATCTTGGAAGGACATCTGATAGCGGAAAGTTCCATCGGGATTGAGTTTAATCGGACGACCACCGATAGTTACCGTGGCATCGGGTTCGGTGGCACCATAGACGATTAATTCGGCATCGGCTACTAACCAGAATTTGCGCGGACGTTGTAGGGTTTCCGACGCACCCATACCGATACCGGACGCAGTCATGCCGATACCGGACGCAGTTAGTCCCGATACCGTGGGAACCGCCCACATACCAACCCCAGAGGGGAATACATAAGAACTGATCACTTCCGACATCGGTACGGAACCGGCGACGTGCTGCATGGAACCAAACAAGGAACCGGCCACCCGTAGGGCCTCCATATCGCCGACACTCTCGAAAATTTGGTCGTAGATGGGGCTAGTTCCCGTGCTTCCGGCACTGCTGCCGTAGCGTTTGCTGGGGGGAACGAGTTCGTAAACAGTTTTGCCCACCAGTTCTTCTTCCCAGTTAACGGTGACAAAAACATCTTCAATCCAGTCGGAAGGATAGACGGGAGGAATCCGTACTAAGGGAGAACGGGCCAAAACTAACCAACGACCATCAGCACAACGATAACCGATATCGATAACATAATCTCGATCGCTGACCGGAATCGGTAAATACCATTCCCGGGCTAATTCATCACAGAGATATTCTTGGACGCTATGCGCGCCTTGGCTATTGAGATCTATATCGGTGACATCATAAAGACGTAGGGCTAACTGTTGTCCCCCTTGACGACGTAGATCTTCTTTCGATTCGTTGGGGATATCCCAGTAAGCATAGGCCCACTGAGGATCGCGAGGTAGGAGGGTAATGCGATTTTCACCGTAGCCCCCGGGCAGATCTCCTAAACCATCATCCACTGAACCTAGGATATCTTCGATCGGGTTAGCTTGACCTAATTCAAATTTTGCTGCTTCCACTGGTTTTTCCTCTTTAATAGTAGATTTAAAATTGCCGCTTACTCCCATAGCTTGGGTAATTGCCTCGATTAATTGCGTCTTCCGCATCCGACTGTAACGAGAGATGCTGTATTGACTGGCAACTCGTCGTAGTTGCCGCAAGGTCATCTCATCTAAGGGGGGGTATTCTGGGACCATGAGTTGACACTCTCCGATTAGTTACGACGGCAAATGTTTTTGGGCATTTGCAAAAGCAGTGATCTGGGTAATCCTTCTAACTACTCATCGATTGCTTTGTGAACGAGAAATCCACTCGATGGGGATCAAGGGAATCGCTTGTTATAAATACCTATTAAACAGTAAGATTCCGATTTTGACCAAGTACATTGTCATGATTTCTTGATAAAACCGCCAAACCCTTGATCCCAAAGAGATTGTTATATCAGGAAGTTTTGATATGCTGTGCTGCCTTGAAATTGTAGGCGATATTTTAGTACAAATGCACTACACTGATTACTGATTACTGATTACTGATTACTGATTACTGATTACTGATCACTGATTTGTACTCCGATCCCGATCGCCTGTAATCTGATATTGAGACTTTTAGTTAAGGAGACTGAACCGCTTGGCTACTCGTGTGATTATTGTTCGTCATGGACAAAGCAGTTATAACGCAGAGCAGAAAATACAAGGTCGCAGTGATGGCTCGGTTTTGACGGAAAAAGGCCATCTGGACGCGGAAAAAGTAGGAAATGCCCTCAGTCAAATCGATATCGCCGCTTTTTACTGTAGTCCTCTTCAAAGAGCCAAATCTACTGCTGAGGTGATTCAGTCTCGTTTAAATAACTCTCCCCTCATTCAACCCACTCCGCAGTTACTAGAAATCGATCTGCCTATCTGGGAAAATATGGTCAAAGAGGAGGTAAAAGCTCAATACCCCCAAGAATATCGGGATTGGCACCAAAAACCGCATGAATTTAAGATGATACTGCCCGATGGTCAAGAACATTATCCCGTTCTCTCCCTCTACCAACAAGCGCAGGATTTTTGGCGAGAAATTATTCCCCAACACGAGGGCCAAACTATCCTCATTGTTGCCCATAACGGCATTAATCGCTGTTTAATCCTCAGTGCCATCGGTATTCCGGTTTCCTTATACCATTCCCTGCAACAATCTAACTGTTGCGTTAATGTTCTCAATTTTACGGGTGATTTTGGTGATCCTGTCCAGGTGGAATCCCTCAATCAAACAGCACACCTAGGGATAGCTTTACCCCCACCGCGTCCTCCTTTCCAAGGTTCTAGGCTGCTGCTTGTGCGTCACGGAGAAACCCAATGGAATCGGGATAAACGTTTTCAAGGTGTGCGCGATATTCCTCTCAATGATAATGGCAAGGCCCAAGCAGAGAAAGCCGCCGAATTTCTGCGAGAAACGGCGATCGATCACGCTGTCACCAGTCCTTTATCCCGTCCCAAGGAAACTGCCCAAATTATCCTGCAATATCACCCCGATGTCACCTTAGACACCCAAGCGGATCTGACGGAAATCTGTCACGGACTTTGGGAAGGTAAATTAGAGGAGGAAATTGAAGCAAGTTTCCCCGGGATGTTAGAAGACTGGAAAAATGCCCCAGAAACCGTGCAAATGCCGGAAGGGGAGAATTTACAGGAAGTTTGGGATCGAGCGATCGCTTGTTGGCGGCAAATCGTTAAAACCTATAGTAATAGCGATAGTCCTAAGACAATTATGGTAGTAGCTCACGATGCTATTAATAAGGTGATTCTTTGTTATTTATTTGGTTTAAAACCCGCCAATTTCTGGAATATTAAACAGGGAAATGGCGCGGTTAGTGTTATCGATTATCCCAAAGGAGTTGACTCTCAACCGGTCCTGCAAGCAGTTAATATTACCTCTCATCTGGGATCGGGAATACTCGATCGCACGGCAGCTGGCGCTTTATAACAGTTATCAGTGATCAGTTATCAGTTATCAGTGGGTAAGTTAACAGTTATCAGTGATCAGTTATCAGTTATCAGTATTCAGAAGATTGCTTTTATTTATTCTTCCCAATTCATAATTCATAATTCATAATTACGGCTAACTAGAAGCTAAGTACCTAAGCAAAATTAATTACATATTTCGATAAAGCTTTTGCCTATTGCCTATTGCCTATTGCCTATCTTCACTAGGAAATTTATTTTGCACGACTACTTAATTTATTTTCAATCTGTCTAACTACCGTTAGTGCCGAATAGCTGACTCCGGCAGTGCCTTCACCCGGATGGGTAGAATCTCCCACTAACCAAAGATGGGGGATCGGAGTGCGCGTCGCTACTCCAAAAGGGCCAAAAGTGGACAATCTTTGACCAATACCGCCGACAATGCCCTGATTTCGCCCCGTAAACCGCTCAAAAGTACGAGGTGTAGCTGATTCGATGTGAACGATGTGATCAGGACTAAGATGGAAATAATTACCGAGACGATCAATCGCCTCTTGGGTGTATGCTGCTTTTAATTGCTGATAATTATCTTCTCCTTTTCGCCACCAAAGACTGGTATCGGTGAAGGAAGAAGCAATAATCGTCGCTTTTCCCACTGGAGCGCGGCCATCCCCTTCTTTACTCACGGAAACAAATAAAGAGTTATTTTCGCCGATTATGCCATCGTAATCGTAGAGAAATTGTAAATGGGGGGGACAATCGGGGGGAATAGCAGCGCGATCGACTCCTAAGTAAACCACAAAAGCGCCGGATGCGGGGGGAAGTTTTTCAATTCTCCGGTGATAAAGACTGGGAATGGCTTCGCGATCGATTAATTGTGGTAAATTTTGGATCGGGATATTAGCCACAATCTCATCGGCCATTTCTGGATATATTTGACCATTTTTTTGATTTCTGACGATAATTCCCGTGGCTTTTCCCTTTTCTGTCAGTATTTTTTCTACTGTGTGGCGCATTTGCAATTTACCGCCGTATTTTTCCAAAGCTGCTACTAGGCGATCGCTTAATACCTGCATACTACCCTGAAGGTGGGATAAACCTTGGGGAGACTGAGAAACTGCTAAAGCGGTGGCGGCATAAAGTAAAGCGGTTTCATCGGCAGTAACTTGGGAATAAAGCTTTAACTGGAGATCAAGGAAGGTTTTTAGGCGTTTATCTGTCTCTAAGCCGTATAATCGCAGAGCATCGCCCACAGTCATCAAAGTAAAGGGGAAGGTAATGGCAGTATCTAAACGCAAAGCGGCGATTAATTGCCCTAAATCCCACCAGTTGCGTGGGGGTAAAACTGGATCGCGACTTTGAAAACGCCAACTTGCTTGAAAGAGTTTTTGTAATAATTGCCAAAAAGGTTCGCTGCCCGGAAATTGTTTTTGTCTTTCCTCTTGCCACTTTTGCCGATCGCGCCAGACATTAATCGCAGTGGTTTCCCCCGGCAGAAAAACGGCACAAGCGGGATCGCAGGGGACAGAATCGGGTAAATCTATCCCTAATTCGGCAAAAATGCGCTGATGAATGCCACCTACTTCTAATCCTGCCACTTGAGTTGCCCCCACGTCAAAAGTAAAACCCCGACGGGAAAAAGTCGAGGCACAACCTCCGGGGACGAGCGCCTGATCATATACTGTGACTTGATAACCTCGACGCGCCAATAATGCCGCCGCCGTTAGTCCGCCAATCCCTGCACCAATAACGGTAATTCGCGTCATTTTCTTAATAATTATTTATATTCATTTTTATCCTAACGGTTTTAGCAGTCAGGAGGCTGTCGGCAGGAGTTAGGAGATTATTTTTATTTATGCTCCCCTCTCCCTTCTGCCAGGGACTCTTAACTGGTAAATTTGAGGCTTAACAGTTTACCTGGGCCCCTAGGGTATCTAAAGCCAAAATTTTGGCACTGGAGTTAATCCCCACTTCCTCCCAAGCATTTGTCATCTCTGTGGCTGTTTTTTGGGCATTGTCGGGGTTAGTTAAAGCCAATAGGCTCGGACCTGCGCCACTAATTACCATCCCGTAAGCACCCGCGTTAATGGCGGCTTTTTTCACCTTTTCGTAACCCGGGATCAAAGATTGCCGATAGGGTTGATGCAGTTTATCCTCTAGGGCAATTCTCAGCCAATCGCCGTTACCCGTCTCTAATCCCCGCAATAATAAACCCAAGCGGGAAATATTGAAAATAGCCTCCTGACGGCTAATTTTTTCCGGTAAAACCGCCCTAGCTTTTTCCGTAGCCAGTTCAAAATCGGGAATCGCTAGGACGGGAATGAGATTTTTTTGCCAAAATACTTGACAAATAGCCCAATTTGTGCTATCTCCTGCCGATAGCTGACAGTTGCCCCGCAAAGCTGGCACCACATTATCTGGATGGCCCTCCAAGGCGATCGCTAATGCTTCGATTTCCCCCATAGATAAGGGATTTCCGGCGCATTGATTGGCAGCCACTAACCCACCGATAATAGCAGTGGCAGAACTACCTAAACCTCTAGCCAGAGGAACCCCTAAACCGATCTCGATGGCGATCGGGGGCGGATTCTGTCCTATTTTTTGATAAACTTGCAAAAAAGAAGTGTAGATTAAATTATCAGCACCTTGGCTAACTTTAGCTGATTCAGTTCCCTTGACACTAATGCTGACAGGGTTAGCTGTCGTTGCCGGCAGCAGGGTAAAAGTAAACTGATTATATAGGGTTAAGGCCGCTCCGAGACAATCGAAGCCGGGCCCAATATTAGCAGTGGTAGCGGGAACTGTTACCGTAAAAGTTGACATGGTTAAGCTTTTGCCTGAAGATAGCGGCGATTTACCTCCTCCCAGTTAACCACATTCCACCACTGTTTTAAATACTCAGCCCGTTGATTACGATATTTTAAGTAATAGGCGTGTTCCCAGACATCATTGCCCATAATTGGCTGTAATCCCATCATTAGGGGGCTATCTTGGTTAGGAGTGCTGATAATTTCCAGTTCTCCTGACTTATTTAAAACCAACCATGTCCAACCACTACCAAAAAGTTTAGTACCAGCTTGGTTGAAAGCGTTTTTAAATTCCTCGAAACTGCCAAATTTAGCGATTATTGCCGCCCCTATTTCTCCTTTTGGTTCGCCACCGCCATCGGGGGACATAATCTGCCAAAACATCGTATGATTAAGATCGCCGCCGCCATTATTGCGGATAGTGGTGCGAATATCGGCGGGTAAAGAATCAAGATTTTTAATTAATTCTACTACTGTTTTTTTCTGCAATTCTGGATATTTTGCCACTGCCGTGTTGAGATTATTAACGTAGGCAGCATGGTGTTTATCATGATGAAATTGCATCGTTTCCTTATCAATATAAGGTTCTAGGGCATCATAGCTATAGGGTAGGGCAATGAGACTATATGGACCAGTAGCAGCAAAAGCGACAGGCTTCAAACCAGCAAGAGTGGCTGTGCCAAGGGTAGCACCTAAAAGATAGATAAATTGACGGCGATCGAGAGACATATTCTCAGAGCAGATGTTCCGATTATTAATTATCCTATCGATCGGTGCCTTGGCAGAGAAAAGTTTTAATTTTTACCTGTCCGCTATAAGATGTCAAATTTTTTGAGTAATTGCCGGGGAATTTAAAAAAATTTGTTTACCTAAAATTAAGAGTTAAATTTGGAAGGTTTCTAGAGCGCGTTTTTTCTCAAGTGGAGATGGAAAAAATCCCATCCCCACACTTGTCAATTTATCGTTTTTGTTTGAATTGAGAACCGATGCCCAAAAGTCCTAAACCTAATAATCCTAAAATTGCCGAAGGTTCGGGAACCTGTTGGCCGGTCAGACTAAAGGCAAAATCCGTTCCAAGTTGAATGCGGCTCCCGAAAAAGTCTACATAAGAAACACCATCGCCCTGACTGCTGGTGTACCATCCCCACTGGGGCGGAAAACCAAGACTAGGAACAATGGCCAGCCAATAGGTTGCACCCGCTTGGGCGAGGAAAGTATTGGTCAAGTTCGCACTATAGCTATAGGTGGGAGTGCCATTGTTGTCTGTGCCGATAAAAGTTTCCCCCGCATTCCCCGTTATCGTTTCCGAGAAAAGCAAAGAACCCGGCTGACCAGCGTTATTACCGAAAATAGAGAGGGCAAAGGAGGAGATGGCTGCAGGACTACCACTAAAATAACCCCCCACCCAGTCAACACCATCAACTAAATTGTCACTGGAGAAACTAAAGTTGTCGTAAACAGTGGCAAAATTACCTAAACCGAAAAAATTAGTATCATTTTGGGATGCGAACGGGGCGCCAGCGGGGAAGTTAGCAGCTTGGCTAAAGATAACACTAGCTTGGGCGGCTTGGAAAGGGGTTAGGATGGCTAGAGTTGCCCCCGCTACCAATAAGCAATGCTTACCCCCCCCGCATTTTTGATAATTTTTGTTAATGTTTTGGTCATGGAAAACTCTTCCTTGGTAAGTTTCCTTCGATTATATAATTGTATTTTTCAAAAGACTGGTATTGCCTGCTACCAATAAGCAATGGTTACCCCCCCCCCGCATTTTTGATAATTTTTGTTAATGTTTTGGCCATGGAAACCTCTTCTTTGGTAGGGTTTCTTCAATTGTATAATTGTGTTTGCCTCTCTTGGATATTGGCTGAAAAATGTTCACAATGTCACATTATGGGCGCAAGCGTTGCGCCCCCACATTGCACAATGACCTAAAATACTTTTTAAACCAGCCTTTATTTTATTACCATAAACGATAAAAACTTTTCAACAAATGCGGCGAAATTTTTAGATAATAACCAATAATAACTAATTGATTAACTAAGGTGGTTTTGCCAACTCCTAATTTTTGCCAACGTCTTGCCGAGGTAATCACCGCAGCAGCAACTATGGCTATTTTACCCCTTTTTTTCAATCTTTGTATTAATTCAAAATCTTCCATAATTGGCAACTCAGGAAAACCGCCTAAATCGGCTAATATTGAGGCTTTTAAAAATATTCCTTGATCTCCGTAGGGAAAGGAAAGCCAGCGAGAACGCCAATTAACTAATTTTTCCACTAAACGCAGGGGTTTTTCCTCTCCATCAATTTTTAATTCAAAGGCCCCCGCTACTATCCCAGATTGGGATAAAGTATTGATAATTTGTTCTTGAAATTCATGGGGAAGTAAAGTATCTCCGTGCAGAAATAACAAAATATCTCCTTTCGCTATTTTGGCTCCTAAATTCATCTGAAATGCACGACCTTTACTAGAAGAAATAATTACTTTCGCTCCCAATTGTTCGGCTATTTCTCTGGTTTTATCGGTACTTCCTCCATCGACAACAATAATTTCTACTCCTGCGCCTATTTGTTTTAATGTTGCTGCAATCCTTGACTCTTCGTTCAGGGTCGGAATGATAATACTAAGATAATTCATCAGGTTTTGTGGACGGAGGATTTGGGGGGACTACCATCGGGTAATTTTACGGGGGGGGGATTGGTGATAACTGTTTTTCTGGTAGAAAAGTTAGACATTGCTGCCAGTTCTCCAGAGTGGCTAAGGCTGTAGTCAAAAGTCGATACCAAATTAGGTTATTTTTAACGAAACTCTGTTCTAAGATAGGTGGGACAATGCCAAATGGCAATATTGCATCACTGCTGGGGCTGATTGATACCTCATTCGGGGTACGATAGTCAAGGCTTTTCGAGGACGATTGTTAATTATAGCGTTTCCTAAGCTAGTGAGGTACACCTATTTTTCTTCCCTTTTGCCTATTGCCGTTCGGCAAAAGCTCACGGCCGAAGCCTATTGCCTATTGCCTCGTCTCAACAAGCAATTTAAATGCTTAACAGCTTATCAACCTTTAACTGATCTTCTCTGCTGACAAATATCTTTTTTTGGCCAGTGCAATGCTCACTTCCAGTAGTCTTGATCGAGTAGAATCGAGTAATTTAAACTATTAACAAGGATGCAAGCAAATTTATTAGAAGTGCGGGAGGCAACCCGTCGATTTGGGGGATTAGTCGCTGTCGATGGAGTCTCCTTTCAGGTACAAAAAAGCGAGATATTTGGCTTAATTGGACCCAATGGGGCGGGAAAAACGACCTTATTTAATCTGATCACTGGTTTAATCCCC
Organism: Microcystis aeruginosa NIES-4325; assembly: GCF_008974145.1. Classification (GTDB taxonomy): domain Bacteria; phylum Cyanobacteriota; class Cyanobacteriia; order Cyanobacteriales; family Microcystaceae; genus Microcystis; species Microcystis aeruginosa_G. The sequence continues at coordinate 111,638 of NZ_BJKP01000012.1, forward strand.
CTATCGAGTGGTGATTTAATTTATCAAGGCAACAGTCTGGCGAAATTCGCCCCTCACCAGATCGCTCAGGCAGGAATTGCCCGTACCTTCCAGAATTTGCGCTTATTTGGGGAATTAACAGCCCTAGAAAATGTGGCGATCGCTGGTCATTTTCACAATAGATCCAATCTTTGGACAGGAATTTTGGGTTTACCAGTTTCGAGAAGGGAGGAGGAAAAAACCTATAAAAGAGCGGGGGAATTATTAGATTTAGTCGGATTAACCGACCAAAGTAATCGAAAAGCTTGTAATTTAGCTTATGGTGATCAAAGACGTTTGGAAATTGCCCGCGCTTTAGCTTTGCAACCTCAGTTATTACTCCTCGATGAACCGGCAGCCGGGATGAATCCTAGCGAAAAGGGGTCATTAAGTCAGCTAATTCGACAAATACGCGATAATTTAGCTTTAACCGTCCTGTTAATCGAACATCATGTGCCTTTAGTGATGGGATTATGCGATCGTATAGCAGTATTAGATTTCGGTAAATTAATCGCCTTGGGAGAGCCAGCTACAGTCAGGGAGAATCCTGCGGTGATTGAAGCTTATTTAGGGGATGAATAAGGATTTTAGATAATTGCTATTCGGGTTAATAGGAGATAATAATGATTATCGAATTACCAGAGATAGTTAGAAAAAGAGTTAAAAGTATAGACCTCTGGTAAAAATCAAAAATTGTTGTTAGGGTTAGGAGTCAGTAGCCAGTAGTCAGTAGTCAGGATAATTAAGAATGAATAATAATTAATTAAATGGTATCTTGAACATATTTTCGGCAATTTAATCCTTATTTTTGCCGTTTTTGAACCCTCGAAAATTAATTATGCAAGAGGTTTAATCAAGGATGTTAACCTTTAAATCTGAGTTAAAACTCTACACTTGCTTCCACTTAAATGAGGCTGATTTTGTTCTGTGTTAGAGTGATATTTGCGTAAGCTCTGCTCTCATTCTAGCAGATATCGTGTCAATGTGCTACTATTTAACAGTAAAGCCAACCTAAAACGGCGGGGTTTCAGACCAAATTTTTCCATGATTCCTTTAACTCTTAATCTCTTGCAAGGTTCCGTTACTTTTCGTTTCAGTCCCAGTGCTGCCCTAGATTTGCAAAGGGAAATTAATATTTTACTTGATCGCCTGAAAGCGATCGCCAGTAATGCCTCTAGTGGGGGTAAACCCCAACCCCAAAAACCGCTGGAATATCAGCACACTGGTGATGTGTTTCTGGAAGTGTTTTGTAATCCCAATATTTATCCGAGTCCTTTTTCTGCTAAAGTTTTGTTAACGGTTCGCGATGATCGCCTGCGCTTAACCACAGAAGCAGAATTAACCCGTGTGATCGAAGATTTAGAGCGTTATCTCGACCAAAATAGTTAGAATCGGGGGATTTTTTCGGTTTCGACCTTTCCTTGTCGTCCCACCTTTCCCCGTCTGATTATTCTTCTCTAGCTTGCCATGTTGCCGACCGATTTATTGATTTCCCGTCAAAATGGCGAGACAATTATTCCCAAACGCTTACCGATCGCTCCTGATTATCTGGCGATCGCTAAAGAACAAATCACCTGTTTTCAGGAAAGTATCGGTGAAACTAAGGGAGAATTAAGCCAAAAACTCCTAATCTTGGAGGGAGACAGTCCCGATTATAAAATTAAACGGGGATTTGCTCACCTATTAACCAATCATTTTGCCACCTTTGAGATTATTAGTCCCTTAGAGCCGCAGGAATTAAGAAAAAGAGTTTTTGAACAAGCGGCTAACTTTGTTCCTATTCCCCAAAATCGATCGCTAATTCTAGAGAAAATTGCCCAGCAACTCAGCCAAGAATTAAATCAAGAAATTTTTCCAGTAGCTCTAGAAAAAGGACTCTATGCTGATTTAGCAGAAAATAAAATTCTCACTCAATTTGATGCTCCCACCCCCGAAAAATTAATTCATCGTTTTAACCTCTCACAAATTCAAGGTATTTTTTATCGAGCCAGTTATTTAATTATCAACGTCCACCGCAACGATCCCGGTGAATATAAATATCTCTTTCGCTATCTAAAACTATTTCGTTTAATGACTTATATCGAAGGGGATGCTGACACGGGATTTACTATTACTATCGATGGTCCCACCAGTTTATTTAAAGCTAACAGTCGTTATGGCATTGAAATCGCTAAATTAATTCCTGCCTTACTCCATGTTACTCACTGGAATCTGAAGGCACAATTACAGTACAAAGATTCCTATACGGGAACTATTAAAAAACAACAGTTTAATTTAGAGGATAACTGTGGTCTGGTGTCCCACTATTCTCCAGGTAAACCCTACGATAGTATGTTAGAGGAATCTTTCGCTAAACGTTGGTTACAGTTAAAAACTGAATGGCAGTTAGAAAGGGAAGTGGATTTAGTGCCTTTACCTGGAGGAGTGATGATTCCCGATTTCCGTTTAGTGCATCCCGATGGTCGCGTTTTTCTCCTCGAAATTGTTGGTTATTGGCGACCAGAATACCTACAAAAGAAATTCTTACAGGTCAAATCAGCCCAAGCAAACAATCTAATTTTAGCCGTATCGGAACGGTTAAATCTAGAAAAAGCTGGAGTTAAATTTCAAAACCTACCCGCTCAGGTTATCTGGTTTAAAGATAAATTATCACCCCAAGCAGTGTTAGAAGTTTTAAAGGGTTAAGAAGCTAAAAGCGGGAGTATAGTTTCATACTCCCGCTTCGGTTTAATCACACTAGGTTAACCATTTCGCTCAAGACCAGACAGTGATTGCTACACTATTGAGCAATGGCTGGATTGATGGACACTTTCACCACTTTATTTTTTTCTTCTTCCGCTTTCGGGAGGGTGAGATTGAGAATACCATCTTTGTATTCAGCAGTCACGTTAGTGTTATCAACCTGAACCGGTAGAGGAATAACCCGATGGAATTTACCATAACGGAATTCAGTGCGGGTAAATCCTTCTTCTTCGGTTTTAATTTCCGATTTTCTTTCACCATTAATGGTCAGACTATCGGCTGTTACTTCCACGTTGAGGTCTTTGGCTTCCATACCAGGTATTTCCAGTTTAAGCTGAACTGCCTCTGGCGTTTCGGTCATTTCCGCCGCTGGGATGAAGGATAACCCCATTTTTTCGCCATCGCCCACATCAGTCGGCACAAGACGGTCAAACAAGCGATTCATTTCTTTCTGTAGGCTTTCTACTTCTCTGAAAGGTTCCCAACGTATAAGTGCCATATAAGTCACCTCCGAAGTTTTCTTAACGCTAGAGATGTTGGTTTATCTCTACACCTTTAGGATAGACAAAAGACTCTCTGACTGGGGTAGGGTTTTCGGTATTGAGTTTTTCCAGATTTCCGTACTATCTCCTATACTAGAGCTAGGTGAAAAGGTTTTTAGCGGGGAAGTGGGAAGTGGGGAGGAGGGAGCAGGGAGATGGGGAATTATAACTGATAACTGACTCCACCTACAAACTTATTCAGCAAACTCTAATTATCTACTGATGAATAATTAAACTTTCTAAACTGGTTTGTAAATCTTGGGTTAATTGGGCTACGGCCGAGCGTCGATCGCTTTTATAATCAGCATAGCGATCAGATACGGAAATAGGGTTACCAATAGTTATTATAGCTTTTTGTTGACCAATTTGGGGACGAAAAAAGGGATTACCTCCCTTAATTCTTGTCACTAAATCCCAGAGCAATAAAATTGTCTCGGCAAATCTTTCTACGGTGGGTTTTTCCTTGACATAATAACCAGTTACTGACACGAAACTTTCGACAATTCTCATGTGCCACATTTTTAAATTAGCTTCATCGGCCAGGCGATCAGCTAATCCTAATTCAAGGTTAGAAATAGAATGAGTTGGTTTTAATTCTTCCCGATAAATGCGTTCCCATCCTGCTTGTTCCAAGCGACGACAGCGATCGATAACATTACCATTAGGAGAAATATTAAAATACTTTTCTACGGTTTGTAGGGCTACATCTAATAAATTGGCTAAACGTTTGGCTAGGGTTTCGTTTGGATCATCACCATTGGCAGGCACTACTGGCAAAGATTGATAGTAGAAATCTCGATAAAAATCCTCCATTAAGGATAATAATCTTTCTCCTAACCGAAAAAGACGCTCGTATAAAACCTTTTCTCCTAGGGATAAATTCTGGATTGGTTCTAAACCGCTATCGGTTTCTAAATTAGTTAAAATTTGCTCGATTTCTTGCCACACTGGAGTCATATAAAAATACTGAATACCAATAGGCAAAATAATTACTTCCTGCTGTTGTTTAGATTTTCTGACATCATCCACACCCCAAAAAGCCAATTGAGAAATACCCGGTTCAATAGCACTAACAAGCTCATTATGTCCGTTAGTTGCCCCTTCTGGAGCAGCGGCTAAAGGATAATCTCCTTCTAATAATAAACGACGAGCCGATCGCAATCCGATTAAATCAGCTTTTCCCCGTTGAATTGGTGTGCCACCCAACTTAGAATATAACCATCCTACCCTTTCTCCAGCCCATAAAGGAATCCCTCGATCGTACATAAAATGAGCGTGAATTGGATTGTTTAATTTTATTCCTAACTCTTGGGCTTTTTTGGGTACTAATTTCCACAAAAGATAGGCCATACAGTAGGGATCGTTAATACTGGGATGACGAAAAGCGAGCAGTAAACGGACTTTTTTCTCTTGACTTTTTTGATAAAATGTGATTAAAGTTTCTAGATTTGCGGCGGAAATTTCTCTTAAGTTGGTTTTAGTTTGTAACCAGAGAGGTAAAAAGATTTGACATCCCTTTAAAAGCAAGGGATTAAGGTCAGGGGGGATAAATTCTAGAGGAGGTTGTGCGCCCAAAGATAGATTAGACATATAAGTAGTCGTGCCAAATAAATTTCCTAGTTGAGACTCCGAGACAGGTATCAGTTATCAGATTTGAGTTTTCAGTTCACTGTTTACTTTTTACTGTTTAAGGAAGAATAAAAGAAAACTCTAATCAATAATTACCCACCGGCCAAAAGGTAATCACAGCAGCAAACAGGTGTCGAGCTAGATTTCAAATAGACTGGGATTGCAGGCTCCCTCAACCGTGAAAGGAGAAATTAACCGACTCTGAGCGAGGAGGAACATCAGTAGTTTACCTCCTCACCTAAACAAATACAGCTATACTATAGCTCTATCCCCATTTCTCGCAAACGAGCCGCCAACTGTTGAGAACGCTGTCTTTCCTCTTCCAGAGCTTGCTGAGTAGCATTTAATTGCTCCTGTGCTGCAGCCGCTTGCTCCTGGGCTGCAGCCGCTTGCTCCTGTGCTGCTTCTTCTGGCAAGGGGATTAAATTGCCTTCCGGGTCATAAAATCTCGCCCAGATTGCCGTTTCTCGGTCAATAGTACCCTCCCAAGTTCCC
>NZ_BJKP01000013.1 GCF_008974145.1 Microcystis aeruginosa NIES-4325
AAAATTTCTGGAGCCCAGTGGAATGAAGAAAATATCCCTCAAGTGCTTAAACACCGCTGTGCTTACCTAAATAACAGTCTTTAGCTATTGAATAGTATTTATGTTCTGACAAAACTGACTTGCTCCCGATCCCAAGCTGAGGAAATATCACCCCTAAAGGCTTCGGGAGGCATATAAATAATTGTACCGGTATTGTGGACTGTTTGAGTGTGGCTTTTGTTATTTAAAGTTCTAATTAAGCCAAAATCTGCTAACTTGTATTGTTGATTAACCTTGAGGATATTACCCGGTTTTAAATCTCGATGGACTTTATTTTGTCCATGAAGATAATTTAAGCCCTGGGCGACTTGAGCAGCAATATTTTTAATCTCACTTGATGACAAACTGCCTTTGGCGATGTGATTTTCTAAGCTACCCTGTGCCAATTCCATCACTAAATAAAGCATTTCAGTATTGAGAAAAGTAAATTCCCCCACCGAATAAGCCTTAATTAAATTAGAATGTTCTAACTTTCTGGCATTTTGTAACTCAATTAATTTATCATCGCTACTTTCGGGGATAACTTTAATGGCAACTTCTTGAACCGATGTATTTCTGACCATTTCACTAGCATGAAATACACCACCAAAACCACCCGCACCGAGAAACTTATTAAGACGATAAGAGTTTATTTGTTGCCCTTCTAACATCCTCATCATTTGGTCTAGCATAATAATAACTCCACGATTTAAAATTACCTATAATCATTGCAGCAAATTCGCCCCAATCAAACCGACTCGATCGACTGCTCGATGTCCGATTCTAACGAACCAAATTTGAGCATCGGTCAATCGGGTTAAAAGTTGAGTTGGAAACTGTGAGGATATCTTTGGCTAATTCAAAAGCACCTGTTTTGATATCAATAGCTACAATCTTCCCATGATTGTCCTTCTCAACCTGCTGACGCAGCCGAGACTGATAGATTTCCTGTCCACGTCGGACAAATTCTTCTTTGTTATAGCAAGGGTGTTGTAATGTCATTAGTTAGACGCTGTTGCAACCTTTGTCCCTCTATTTTAATCTAGGCTTTCAGCTTTGCTGTCAGTAGGGAATAATAGTCACCCCATTTCCTGAAAAATATTAAGAGATGTAACTATTTATGCCTAACCTAGAAAGTGATTACTCAACAGGGCTGAGATCAGGATAGTCTAGATCGAGCAGTCAGATAGATGTTTAGTTAAATTCCTACTTCAGATATGTCCGTTTCTAGTCCTCCTCGTTCCCTGCGTATCGGTTCCCGTAAAAGTCAGTTAGCCCTAGTACAAACCTATTGGGTACAGGCAGAATTGAGTAAACACCACCCCCATCAACAGTTTGAGGTGGAGACGATGAGTACCCAAGGCGATAAAATTCTCGATGTGGCCCTGGCGAAAATCGGTGATAAGGGTTTATTTACCAAAGAATTAGAAGTGGGAATGTTGGATCGATCGATCGATCTTGCCGTCCATTCTCTCAAGGATCTGCCCACTAATTTGCCCGAAGGCTTAATCTTGGGTTGCGTCACGGAAAGAGTTAATCCGGCCGATGCTTTGGTGGTAAATAGCCAAAACCAAGACTATCAATTAGACACTTTACCGGAAGGTGCGGTGGTGGGGACTTCTTCCCTGCGGCGATTGGCCCAGTTGCGTTACCATTATCCCCATCTGACTTTTAAAGATGTGCGCGGCAATGTTAACACCCGTCTGGCAAAACTAGACGCGGGAGAATACGACGCGATTATTCTGGCAGTAGCGGGACTGGAAAGGTTAGGATTAGGCGATCGAGTTCATCAGGTTATTCCGGCGGAAATTTCTCTCCATGCGGTGGGACAGGGGGCTTTAGGGATAGAATGCCGCGATGGAGATCCGGAGGTTTTGGAAGTCCTAAAAGTGTTGGAACACGCCCCTAGTCGCGATAGATGCTATGCTGAACGCGCTTTTTTACGCGAGTTGGAGGGGGGCTGTCAAGTTCCCATCGGAGTGAATACGGCGATCGAGGATGGTATCCTAACTTTAACGGGTATGGTGGCTAGTCTCGACGGTAAGCGCCTGATTAAGGACTCGGTTAGCGGCGATCCTAGCCATGGGGAAGTCTTAGGACGAGATTTAGCCCATAAAGTGCGCGACGCTGGTGCTGGAGAGATTTTAGCCGAGATTTTCGCTGAAGTGGGACGATAATCAGTGATCTGTCTTAAGTAGGGTTGGCTAAATAAATCTAACCCACCCTACACCAGACGAAAAACTTTGTCAGCAAACCCTAATTAACTTCAGTTTGGTGGGTAGTATTCTCCGCTGGGATGATAGGATTGCTTTTCGGAGCTAGGAAATTGTGCAGGATATGACGATTTTGAATTAAAACTAAAGTTGCGATCGCTAGGAGAAAATAACCAAAACCTTTTTGTAACTGTTTTGCGGACACAAACTGTCCCAGATAGGAACCGATAAGAGTACCGAGGGCAGCCGCAAAAGCAAAGGATAGGGTTAACTGCCAATCGAGGCTAATATGACCTAAATAACCCAGTAATCCGGCTACAGAATTGAGGAAAATAATCAGCAAGGAAGTGGCGATCGCTTGAACCATGGGGATTTTACCCAATAATACCAGCGCGGGAACGATAGCGAAGCCTCCCCCAACCCCAACTAATCCCGTCAGGACACCCACAGCGATTCCTTCGCTCATTAACCAGAGCCAGCAATATCGGCACACTGGTTGGGGGTAGAGAGTCAGATCTTTTTGCCGATCGCGGGCTTTATAATCAGGATTATCTATCTGTGTTGATCTACCAATCATAAAGGCTGCCGCTAGGATCATTAGCGTCGCAAACAGGAGCATCTGGAAGGTGGCAGTGACGAAGGGTAATGTGGCTAATCTTGCTCCCAAAAAAGCCCCCATCATCGTCGCAGAACCGAAGATAAAAGCGGTTTTTAAGTTAATGTTGCCTTTTTTCCAGTGGGGAATCGTGCCGAGTAAACTGACACTACCGATGACTAGAAGCGTCATAGCGATCGCCGATTTGGTCGGTACTCCCATCACATAGACTAGAATCGGTAATGCTAGTACAGAACCTCCTCCTCCTAACAATCCCAGACTAATCCCCGTACAAACGGCTAATAAATGTCCAATTAACCAAGTCATTTCAGTTATCAGTGATCAGTGATCAGTTATCAGCTTCTGAAGACAACAGGCCCCAAGTAAAGAGTCTGACAATTCTCCTACCTAAAAAGAAGGCTAGAAACTAAGTACATCTTAGGTTTTAGATTCAGCCCTTGTTATCAGTTATTTACTGGTTACTGATTACTGATTACTGATTACTGCTTACTGATGGGGTTGATTATAGGGAAGTTTGGCTAGAAGCATAGCTAAGGCACAGGTATTACTAATCCCCGCAAAAACCAGACCAGAACCGACAAAACCGCTTAAAATCAGGAACCAAGGCGAGAGAAAGGCTCCTAATGCCGTTCCGAGGACAACTAGGGAACCAGCGACGATCTGCACCTGACGAAATAGGCTAATTGGCGCATTTTTGTCTTTTTCGGTGGCATAACCCGCACTTTTCCAGGTATTTAAGCCGTTTTTAAGCTGGGCAACTTGGCTAAATCCTGCCGCAATCAGTTTTTGTGCCGCTACAGTGGACCTGTTGCCGGAATTACAATAGAGAACTAGGGTTTGATTGGGGTCAAAAGCGATCGAATCGGGGTTAAAACTGGAAAGTGGTACTAATTTCGCCCCTGGAATGCGATCGCTGGCGTACTCCCCCGGTTCTCGCACGTCAATTAAGCAAACTTCTCGGCGCTCAATTAAGTTTTTTAAAGTATGGGCATCAAATTCTAGTAATTTTGCTTGATTTGTGGTATTGGTCATCGTTAATCTCCTGAATAGATATTTAAGCTAAAACAACTCCTAAATTGCCGCAGCCTTGGTTAGCGGGAACTGCCTCCATGATCTTTTTGGGATCGGGTAAATTAAGACTGTTCATAAACTCGATAAATTGTCTGCGGTTACGTCCGACAAAACGGGGATTGTATTGTTTTTCTTCGGCAATGGTGGAGACAGTTAAACCGCGATAGTCGTGGCCGGGATAAACTAGGGTACTATCGGGGAGAGTGAAAAGTTTTTGCGTAACCGAATCAAAGAGAGTACCAGCATCGCCGCTTTGGAAGTCGGTACGACCACAACCCCGGATAAATAGGGCATCTCCTGTCAAAATATGACTGTTATTGACTAAATAGGCTAGATGACTATCGGTGTGGCCGGGAGTAGTGATCGCTTTGATGGTGATATTTCCTAGTAACAATTCCTCTCCATCCGCCAGATGGCGATCAGCACAGGCTACTTGAGCATTTTCGGGAACTATACCCAGACAGCCTGTGATTTGCCTTAATTTTCCAGTTCCTGTGACGTGATCGGCGTGAATATGGGTTTCTAAACAATATTTTAGCGTTAATCCTAGCTCCCGTAATTGCCGATCATCCCTTTCCACCTGTTCCCACACTGGATCCACCAATACCGCTTCCTTGCTGACGGGATCGGCAATCAAATAAGTATAAGTGCTGGTTTCGGGATCGAACATCTGACGGAATAGCATGATCTCTGACTCCCCTTATGTAGCTTTATAACTATACTACCATATAATTATAAATTGGTAGTATATCTCTGGCAGGATTAATTTTTGGGCTGTATCTCACTGTCGAGTCAAGGGGCAAAAATACAAACAAAGCGAGAACTGTCGCTCTTGCAGTTCCCGCTCTATTATTGTTGGAGCATCTAACTCCCAAATATTGAGTTAAATTAGTACAACTCTTCTTCTTGGTGGGTGATGATCACACAGTCAGAAGTAGGACGGGCGACACAGGTGAGGACATAACCCGCCTCAATTTGATCGTTATCTAAGAAGGATTGATCGGATTGATCAACGCTACCAGATTCGATTTTACCAGCACAAGCAGAGCAAGCACCAGCACGGCAAGAAGAGGGTAGATCTAATCCTTTTTCTTCCGCTATATCGAGAATATATTCATCATCGGGAACATCAATTTTATGCTCGCCATCGGGTGTTTTCAGGGTGACTTTATAAGTTGCCATAGGTTGTTCCTCTTAATCAATTTAATCAATCCAGTGAAAACGGCAGTCTCAAAATGCCTTCTCTCGCTGTTTAGACTGAAACGGGTCGAATCAGTTTCCTTTTTGATACTACGGGAAAATTTACCCGGCTCAACTTACCATTAGTAATGACAGCCTTAAATAAACTTAAAATAATATTTACTTATCTCTTGGGTAAATAACTCCCGACAGTTGCGGATCAATGGTCAAATAATTTCATCAATCTTTGGGTAATAAGGTAGGTGGACAAGATTAAAGGTCAGGGTTGGGATTGGGCTAGATGGAGAAGAAAAAAGCTTAATCTGGCAAAAAAGCAAGGGGATAACTCATATTCTCAGCAAAGCCCAAGATACCTCTATCTCGATGCTCATAGAGTAAATTTCCTTGACTATCAAATAAAAAAGTCCCTCCCCGTTGGGTTAGATAACTACTATCGGGAACATAGGTTGACCAATTGCCCAAAACTTGACCCATATTACGCAGTCTCAGGGTGGCTAATTCAAAAGGTCGCTGAAAACCTTGACCCCCGGCAAGATTGAATAGGGAACCCCGGAAAGGTGGTAAAGGCCGCGCTTGAATTGTTTCCGCCTCGGCAATTAATTGCGGGGCTTTGCGATCGCCAAGATAACCCCGCAGCACTTCGGCCAGAGTACCCGGACTACCCACACCCGCACACATGAAAATTAGATTTAACCAGGCATTTTGCCCAGGAGAAAATCCGGGTAATTTTAGCGATAAACCGCGATAAAGTCCTAATAAATTATGTAATTCAGCTTTGGGGTCAACAAAAAGCCAATCTTGCCGAAATTTCGTATATTCAGAGAATTTTAAGCCCGAATTGCGATCACCGATACCGATGGCACGAATGGTTATCCCGGCATTTTGCCAAAGGGCCGCCTCTTTTTCTAACCACCAAGCGTATTCGAGACTGTCAAAATCTCCCAATTGCGGCCAAACAAGAATTAAAAGACGTTTGTAGTCAGTACAATCGCTTAAAATTGGCACTATTTGCCCATCGCTGACCCTTTGGCGTTGAATTGTTGAAAATATTTCATAGCTGCTGCTCATAGGTAAATTTCTCCTAATAAAACCGCTGCTTTTGCCCCCGTGACTTGCGGTAAATTACCGGGGAAATTGTGCCAGCGCCAATAGGCCAAAAGGGCAAAAGCGATCGCTTCTTTAAAATCGCTATTTAATCCTACCTCATCGGTGGTTAAAAGCTTGACATTTGACCCCAAATGTGCTAGGAGTCGTTGGCGCAGGTAGGCATTACGAGCGCCACCACCGCAGAGCAGCACTTCTGCGGGCATTTCTGGCAAAAAGGTTTGATAGCTGTGGGTGATCGAAATGGCGGTTAAATCGGTTAAACTAGCCAACCAGTCGGCATGACTGAGGGAATAAGCTTGGGCATCCTCGTGCAATTGGGCTAGATAGGCGGGACTAAATAACTCTCTGCCAGTGGATTTGGGGGGATATTGGTGAAAATAAGGCTCCTGTAGCCATTTATGAACTAATTCGGGGCAGGGTTGACCCTGGGCCGACCATTGACCGTTATAGTCGTAGGTTTGTTGGCCTTGGCTCAAAAATTGTACGGCCAAATCGATGAGAACATTGCCGGGGCCGGTATCCCAACCGCAAATTTTTTGCTGCCAATTTTCCGTTTGTCGGGGGGGTAGATAGGTTAAATTGCCAATACCGCCGATATTTTGGACGCAGCGGGCTTTGGTGGGGTGAGAAAGCAGATAAGCGTCAATTTTCGGCACTAGGGGCGCACCGTGACCAGCTTGGGCGATATCGGCAGCGCGAAAATTACTAATGGTGGGGATACGGGTGATTTTTGCGATCGCTGCTCCCCGTCCTAATTGTACCGTGTAACCGAGGCGATCGTTTGCGGGGGGTCGATGAAAAACGGTTTGACCGTGACTGCCGATTAATTGGGCTTTTGGGGCTTCTTTTTGGATATTTAAGACGGCTTGGGCGAATTCTGCGGCGATATCATCATCTAAGCTGGCTAAAGCTTCAATAGAGAGCTTTTCTCCCCCACAGACTTGCACAATTGTCTCGCGTAATCGGGGGGAATAGGGATAGGTTTCCCCAGCTAATAACTGCACCTGTGGAGATTCCACTGTACCGCTAATCTCCACTAAAGCGGTATCGATGCCATCCACCGATGTGCCACTCATTAAACCGATAACTAACAAGTTTTTTCCCTCAACTGTCGATTGTTGATTATTTTATCCCCCTCCGACAATAGTAACAATTTCTAATTTATCTCCCTCTTTGATTTCCGTGTTTTGCCAATACTGACGATGGAGGATTTCCCCGTTATATTCCACTGCAACTAACCGAGGATTCATGCCCAAATTTTCTAATATTTGTGGTAGTTTAGTTTCTGGTAAACAGGTTTGAGTTTTGCCGTTAATTTGCAGGGTTATTTCTGACATAGTTTTGAAAGTAAAAGGCTCTCCCTTACTTGTAGCGATAACTATTTGGCTCTCTTAGATTTGGTGGGTAAAATATATTCTAAGATACAGTCTTGGGGTAGTGAGTGGAACGAACCACTCCAGACACAAAGGACACAAAGACTGATCGCTACTATATAAGTTAAACTTATCACACAAAGAATAAGAGAGCCACTATTTTAATGCTAATTAATGCGATGTGCAACTAAAAACGACACAATCAGGGTTTCCGAGGATACTTGATCTCTGCTGATTTCTGAAAGCCTTGTAAATCAAGACTAAAAATATAGTTGCACAGGGGGTTAATTATTTTGTTTGTCTTTGGCCAATGACAAGAGCGATCGGCTGTTAGAGTTCACCCTAAATCGGGGCAATTATCGAGGCAATAAACCCAACTCCTATACCATAAAAAAGTCAAAAAAACTGTATTAAAATTAGCAGAAGTCGGCAAAAAAAAAAAAAATAAGATATGTGAAGAAATTTTGCATACCTTAACTTTACTTAACCTAACTCCACATAGGAGGATTTACCGATGAAAGTCACCGTCGCATCTTTTAACAAACCCCTAACCGTCGCCCTCGCCACGGTAGCCACCGCCACCCTCGCACCGGTTGCCAGTGCCGCCACTTTTAACTTCTCCTTCGGCAACGTAACCGGTCCGGTCTCTGGAACCGTACAGGGGACGCTCACCCTACCGGACGGAGACGGGACAAATGCCGCCACTTCGCTGATCGTGACTTCCGCTCCCTCCGCCCTAGGCTACACACTCCCCTTGGATGTTCTGGCGAATCTTACTAATTTAGTGAGTAATAGTTTTACGGTCAGTGGCGGGGTGATTACCGCGAGTTCATTTGCCGCTCAGAATAGTGGCGCAGCTTTGACTCTAAATTTTTTCCCTGGCACCATCGGGAGTGTATTCACTGTCCAGGGATCAGCAGCTGCATTCAGTGGTGTCGTCGATCTCAATAGTACAACCCTAACCTTCACTCCCACCGTTCCTACCACCGTTCCCGAACCAGCGACGGTTCTCGGTTTACTCTCCGTTGCTGGGGTGGGTTTATTGTGCAAAGGACGGAAACTAGAAGGGTAATTTTGACCGACTGATCCCCCCTTAGTCCCCCCTTGATAAGGGGGGTGCCTGACAACTTTTAACACCTACCTACTTAACCAAAGGGATTAACGATCATCAATTGATTCTCGATTCGCTGACCATCTTGTAAATCTTCACTGTAGAGAATTTGACAGCCCGCTTCCAGAGCGCTGGCCAGTATTAAACTATCAAAAAAAACTTTATCGGGCATTAGCCTCGTCCCGATCGAATGTAAATCCCCGTGTATTTAAAGAAATCGCCTCGAACATCGTTTTTTCAGTTTTCTGGCTCGGTTCGGGGATGATTTCCGAGTCATCCAAAACAATCACCCGTATCATCTTACCTTCCCATCGAGAAGAATATCGGGGGGGAACGCTCACCCGACCCTTATGAATAACCGTCCTAAATTCGATCGCTTCCATACATGGCTCCAATTAAACCCTATCTCTACTTTAGCTCTAGAGTCAAGCTATCATAGCTCGGACCTATTTTAGAGACTAAAATAAGGTTAAAAATCGCTTGCAGGGTTTAAGGTGATGGAAGGAAAAGAAACAGGACTAAATGAACGGGAACTAGAGGAAATTCTGGAAATGGCGCGGGATGCGGCGGAAAAAGCCCGATCGATGGGCGAGGTAATTACAGAAAATTCAAAAAAATGGCGAGAAAGAGCAGAAAGAACCAATCGAACGGGATCGAGATAGCGATCGAGTATTTCTTCGATTATAGGAGCGATCGAACTTGTATCGGAAAAGCGATCTCGATCGAGGGGGAAAGCAGCGAGAGGAACCCTTGTCACATCGAAACATTTCCTTAAGATATAAGACCGAAGGTCCAGTCTGGATACAGAATTGATATACCTAGAATCGCTACTCTGGCTCACCCTCTAGGCCCTTCCCTTCCAGACTGCTAGGCTATTAGACAAGATGAATAACAATCAAACTCCACGGAAACAAGGACTATACGATCCCCAATTTGAACATGATGCTTGTGGTGTCGGTTTTATCGTTCATAAAACGGGTAAAAAGTCCCACGATATTGTTGAACAGGCCTTAACAATTTTATTAAACCTCGATCACCGTGGCGCGTGCGGTGCGGAAAAAAATACCGGAGATGGGGCGGGTATTTTATGCCAAATCCCTGACCTATTTTTCCGGAAAGTGACCAGTAATCTAGGTTTTACCTTGCCAGCAGCCGGACAATACGGGGTAGGAATGCTCTACACGGCCCCTGATGCCGAAATTCGCGGGAAAAGTCGCCAGGAATTCGAGAAAATCGCCGCCGAAGAGGGGTTAAAAGTTCTCGGTTGGCGTGATGTTCCCACGGATAACTCTAGTTTGGGCAATTCGGCCAGATCTACCGAACCCTTTATCGAACAGGTTTTCATCGAACGCGATGCCAATTTAAGCGATGATCTGGCCTTTGAACGCAAATTATACGTTATTCGCAAGCGTTCCCACCTCAATCGTCAATCTTTTAATCGTTACTGGTATCCTTGCAGTATTTCTAGTCGTACCATTGTCTATAAAGGGCAATTAATGCCGGTACAGGTGGGTGACTATTTCCCCGATTTACACGACCCCGACTTTCAAAGTGCTTTAGGATTAGTCCATTCTCGTTTTAGTACCAATACCTTCCCCAGTTGGGAACGCGCCCACCCTTACCGTTATATTGCCCACAATGGCGAAATTAATACCCTGCGAGGTAATATTAACTGGATGCACGCCCGTCAGTCGATGTTTGCCTCACCCTTGTTCGCGGAAGACATCAAAAAAATCCAGCCGGTTATTAATATCGAGGGTAGTGACTCCTTAATTTTTGATAATGCCCTAGAATTAATGGTTTTATCGGGGCGTTCTCTCCCTCACGCTGTCATGATGATGATTCCTGAACCCTGGGCAGCCCACGAATCGATGAGTGACGAGAAAAAAGCCTTTTATGAATACCATTCCTGTTTAATGGAACCCTGGGATGGTCCGGCCTCGATCGCTTTTACCGATGGTACGATGATGGGAGCAGTGTTAGACCGCAATGGTTTACGTCCTTCCCGTTACTACGTCACCAAGGATGACCTAGTAATTATGGCATCGGAAGCGGGAGTTTTACCCATTGAACCGGAACGCGTCGCTTTCAAAGGTCGTCTGCAACCCGGCCGGATGTTCCTTGTGGATATGAAAGAAGGTCGTATCGTGGCCGATGAGGAGATAAAAGCAGGTATTGCCAAAGCTCATCCCTATCGCCAGTGGTTAAACGAAAATTTAGTCAATTTAGACGATTTACCGGCCGTTGAAACTGCGCCACCGGAAACTGCTGTTTCCCTAATTCAACAGCAAACCGCTTTCGGTTACACTTTTGAAGAATTACGTCTTTTATTAGCCCCCATGGGCCGGGATGGAGTGGAAGCAGTGGGTTCCATGGGTTCCGATACACCCCTAGCCGTCTTGTCCGATCGCCCAAAACTGCTTTATGATTACTTTCAGCAGTTATTCGCCCAAGTCACTAACCCCCCGATTGACTCGATTCGCGAAGAAATTATCACCTCTCCCATTACCACTATCGGTGCGGAGAGAAATCTCCTAGATCCCCAGCCAGAAAGCTGTCACCTGATTAAACTTAACTCTCCCATCCTCACTAACGCCCAATTAGCGCGTTTACAGGGCAATAGCGAATTTAAAACCGTGACTATTCCCATTCTCTTCGATCCCACTTCGGGAGTCGAGGGGATGCGTAGCACAATTGAGGCAATTTGTCAAGAGGTGGACGAGGCAATTTTAGCGGGCGCGAGTATTATTATTTTAAGCGATCGAGGTATCGATAAAAATCACGCCCCGATTCCCTCACTGCTGGCGATTGCTGGTTTACACCACCACCTCATCCGGCAGGGAACCCGCACCAGAGTCGGCCTTGTCCTGGAATCCGGCGAACCCCGGGAAGTGCATCACTACGCCCTTCTCCTCGGTTATGGTTGCGGTGCGATTAATCCCTATCTAGCCTTTGCCACCCTCGGCAGTATGATCGAGGAAGGATTATTGGTGGGAGTTGACCACCAGACCGCCTGTAAAAACTACATAAAAGCCGCCACCAAGGGCGTAATTAAAGTGGCCTCTAAAATTGGCATTTCTACCCTGCAAAGCTACCGTGGGGCGCAAATATTCGAGGCTATCGGCTTAAATCGATCGGTAGTTGATCGCTATTTTACTTGGACAGCTTCCCGCATTGAAGGGGCCGATTTAGAAATTATTGCCAAAGAATCCCTACTCAGACATGGCCACGCTTTCCCCGACCGGGATGTTAATGTGCATACCCTCGATATTGGCGGTGAATATCAATGGCGTAAGGACGGGGAAGCCCATCTTTTTAGCCCAGAAACCATTCACACCCTGCAACAAGCGGTAAAATTGGGCAAATACGACCTCTTTAAGAAATATTCCCAACTGGTCAACCAACAAAATCAAAAATTCTTCACCCTGCGGGGACTATTAACCTTTAAAAACCGGGAAAGTATCCCCATCGAAGAAGTGGAACCGATTGAAGCGATTATGAAACGCTTTAAAACTGGGGCCATGAGTTACGGTTCCATTTCCAAAGAGGCCCACGAATCCCTCGCTATTGCCATGAATCGCATCGGTGGCAAGTCGAACACGGGGGAAGGGGGCGAAGATTCCGAGCGCTACACTTGGACAAATGAACGGGGAGACTCGAAAAATAGTGCCATTAAACAGGTAGCTTCCGGCCGTTTTGGTGTCACCAGTCTTTACCTCTCCCAAGCGCGAGAATTGCAGATAAAAATGGCCCAGGGGGCAAAACCGGGCGAAGGCGGTCAATTACCGGGTAAAAAAGTCTATCCTTGGATTGCCAAAGTCCGTCACTCCACCCCCGGAGTTGGTTTAATCTCTCCCCCACCCCACCACGATATCTACTCGATTGAAGACCTAGCGGAGTTGATTCATGACCTAAAAAATGCCAATCGTGCGGCCAGAGTGAGCGTAAAACTGGTTTCTGAGGTGGGAGTAGGCACAATCGCCGCCGGAGTCGCTAAAGCTCACGCTGACGTGGTTTTAATCTCTGGTTTCGATGGTGGGACCGGTGCCTCACCCCAAACCTCGATTAAACACGCGGGTTTACCCTGGGAGTTGGGACTAGCAGAAACCCATCAAACATTGGTGTTAAATAATCTTCGCAGTCGCATTGCGGTGGAAACCGATGGCCAGATGAAAACCGGGCGCGATGTGGTGGTGGCGACCCTATTGGGGGCCGAAGAATTCGGTTTTTCGACCGCGCCACTGGTGACGTTGGGCTGTATTATGATGCGGGTTTGTCATCTTAATACCTGTCCGGCGGGGGTAGCGACTCAGGATCCGTTATTACGGAAGAATTTCATCGGGGATCCCGAATATACGGTGAATTTCATGAAATTTATCGCCCAGGAAGTGCGGGAAATTATGGCCGAATTGGGATTCCGCACCTTAAATGAAATGGTGGGGCGAACTGATGTATTAGAGCCGAAACAGGCGGTAGAACATTGGAAAGCGAAAGGAATTGACCTAACTCCAATTCTCTATCAACCGGAGGTGGATCCAGAGGTAGGACGCTATTGCCAGATTCCCCAGGACCACGGTTTAGATAAGTGCTTGGATATAACCGTTTTACTTGATTTATGCAAGGATGCCATTGAAAAAGGCGAAAAAGTTAAGGCGACACTACCGATTAAAAATATTAACCGCGTGGTGGGGACGATTTTAGGCAACGAAATCACTAAACGTCACTGGGAGGGTTTACCGGAAGATACCGTGCATCTCCATTTTCAGGGCAGCGCGGGGCAGAGTTTCGGTGCTTTTGTTCCCAAAGGGGTGACACTGGAGTTAGAGGGGGATGCCAATGATTATGTGGGTAAGGGTTTAAGCGGTGGCAAAATCATCGTTTATCCGCCCAAAGGTTCCACTTTTGTGGCCGAGGAGAATATTATCATCGGTAATGTGGCTTTATACGGTGCAACCAGTGGTGAGGTGTATATTTCTGGGGTTGCTGGGGAACGTTTCTGTGTCCGCAATTCTGGAGTTAATACCGTAGTTGAGGCCGTTGGCGACCATGCCTGTGAGTATATGACCGGGGGTAAAGTCGTTGTTTTAGGTCCCACCGGTCGCAATTTCGCCGCCGGGATGAGTGGTGGTGTCGCCTACGTCCTCGATGAGTCGGGGGATTTCGCCACTCGTTGCAATACCCAAATGGTAGCTTTAGAGGCGCTAGAAGGGGAAGAAATCGACGATTTACGCGAGTTAATTCAACGCCATGCTGATTACACCCAAAGTCAAAAAGCAGCCCTGGTTTTAGCAAATTGGTCGGAAATGTTGCCCAAGTTTGTTAAAGTAATGCCCAAGGATTATAAGCGGATGTTGCAGTGTATTAAAGAGGCGTTAGATTCTGGTTTAACCGGCGATTCTGCTCTCGATGCCGCTTTTGAAGCCAACGCCCGCGATGTGGCAAGGATTGGCGGTAGTTAGGGTTTAATGGGGGCTGAATAAGCCCCCTTGTTAATTTAGGGGAGATTTTGGGGCAAACTAAAGATAGATTTATGTTTATTAGGCACACAGTATGACTCCCTTAAAACTGACATTTGATATGCCCGCTCACATCCTAGAAGGTTTATTAAACGGTACTTTAGAAAGAGTTGGCGGCGTTGTACGCGATGCCTCAACCAAACAAGTAGTAATGTGGCTTCGGGATACAGCAACTAATACAATATCAACGGCTGGCATTCCAAGTTTTGATCCTGTAACCGGCGTTTTTAATCTAGTCGTAGAGGGAGTGAATGCGGGAGTCTCGATTAATGGCTTCAAGGCTGTTAATCAAAGACTCGACTTAATGCAAGGAGTTTTAACCCTAACTTCAGCCGCAAGTATTTTGAATCTTGGTGTTTCTGTTATCAGTTTTACATTCATGGCGCATCGTTTAAAAGAACTAGAGAAACGTTTACAAAAAGCTCAAGAGTTTTTAATTAAAATTGACAGAAAAATAGATTTGAGTTTTTATGCCAATTTTCGAGCAGCCTTAGACTTAGCGATTAATGCTTTTACCATGAGTAAGGGAGATAATCGTATAAGTAGCGCAGTGAATGCTATAAACAGATTTCTAGAAGCTCAACATATATACTTAGATTATGCTGATAAAGAGTTGGAACAAAAAAGTCAGATAGCTGATGAGTATTTGTTAACTTTATGTCTCGCTTATATTGCCGAAGCTAGATGTTATTTAGAATTAGAGGAATTTGAAACTGCCGCAAGACGGTTTGAAGAGGGTAAAATTCAAATCTATACAAGAATCGAAAAATATGTAGATACCTTGCTAACTTCTAATCCCTCGATGTATTTGCACCCTAAACTAAAAGGACAAATAGATTTATCAAGACTAACGAGAATTTATCAATGGAAAAGTCCTATTTTAGACGAAAATTCTGTGTTTGAAATTATTCGAGATGATATAGGCGGTAAATCGTTAATTGACGATGGCCAGATCAATAGTTGGATTGAGTCTTTACCAGCATCAATAATTGAAAAATCAGAAATCAAAAAGGGATTTTGGGGAATAGAGTCGGAAACACGAAATGCCGTAATCGAGCGATTACCGATAATCATGGAAGATATGGAATCTATAATTGAGACAAATTACCGTTTTGAAGCTTATGAAGTCGAAGTTAAAGCATTGTCAAAACTTGGTATTAGTTTTCATGAATGGCTTAAGCTACAGCCAGAAGAAAACAAGTCTAAAAATAATAATTTAATGTATATTATTCCTAATGAACCCCTCGATCTATCTTAACAATTGTGATTCTACTAAAAGACATTACCGAAGAAAAACCATCGGCGGGAGACGTGGGAAATTGGTAGAAAAACATCAAATCGAGGGATTAGAAACGGGGTATAGTGTCGAATTTTTCGATAGGTTGGGAAAAACGATTACTGTTGTCACCATGGCCGAAAATTCCCTCCGTTTCCCCACCCACGAGGATCGACCTTGACCCTACAGGACTGATATTTTCCCATCTTTAGCAGAATATCGGCATCTAGAAGAGGGTGCGATCGTGCGGTAGTTATAGTTGAGAGGGTGTGTTACACTAGCCTTAAGGCACTGTGTAGGCCGTACTCGAATTACTTCTCAACAATCCATTATGATAAAAAATCTACGAGTTAGTTATGATGGAATGGTTTTCCGTCCCGAAGAAAAGATTGAATTAGAACCCAATACCAATTACATCATCCAAATTATTTCTCGGGAAGATCCACTAGAAAATAAACATAAAAATGCTTGGGAACTGTTAGAAGAAATGGCTGGCACCTATGAAGCTCCAGAAGATTGGTCAAGGGAACACGATCATTATTTATATGATACTCCCAAAAGAAATATAAGCGATGAATAAGTCCAAACTTTTTTTAGATACGGTCTTTATCCAAGCAATTCTCAATCCTCATGAGCAATATCATCAAATTGCTATGCAGTTCCTCCCCTATGTAAAAAATGCAACAGCAGTTTGGGTTACTGAAGCCATTTTTATGGAGGTTGGTAATGCTCTTAGTCATTACAATCGTCCTAAGGTTTCTGCCTTTATCAAGCAATGCTATCAAACCGATAATTTATTCGTTGTTACTATCACTTCTACTCTTTTTCAAAAAGGCTTAAAGCTCTACGAATCAAGAGCTGATAAAAGCTGGGGATTAGTAGATTGTTTTTCTTTTATTGTTATGGAAGAAAATCAAATTACCGACGCTTTAACTTCAGATGTTCATTTTATTCAAGCAGGTTTTCAAGCTTTACTACGATAATTAATTAGCGATCACCATTTAGTTAAAGATATAATTTTACGGCAAGCGGGAAGATGAAAGGACTTTCTAGTCCGATAATACTAAATCTGTTGAGTAACGCACAGAAAACGGGTTTCTCGGAGAAACCCGTTTTCTACTCATGCAAAAGGCAAAGGGGAATAAATAATCAGTTTTTAAGGTTCTTCCGAACTTACACTGTAGAAAATTCCTCAAGTTCCCTCTCTGCCCAGCAATGCTCTAAAGTTGATAAATATCAATCTAATAAAAACTCAAAGCCTTAGTATATAAGCTTTTAAAGCGTGAGTTGTTGATAGTTTTACATGACAGGTTCGGTAGAGCCGTTTTTAATAACCAGATTTATTATTAGAAACACTCACAATACAATATAATCCTATTTTAGTAATTAATTCCAGAAAATGCCATTGATCGCCGATAAGATTATCTTATTTTTGTTTTTCTAATTGTTGGGTTTTCTAAAAAGTTGGTGCGTTACGGCAATATTTAGACCTTGATTTTTTCCCTAAAAACAAGGGATTGCCTAACGCACCCTACGTTTATTTTTGTTTTCCTAATTGTTGGGCCTTATAAAAAGTTTCTAAACTGTGACTATCCCCGACAAAACGCCAGTGCCAAGGTTCATAATTAATACCCTGGAGATTATTTTCGGGGAAAGATAACTCGAAACTATACTGGGCAGCGTTATTTTGCAACCAACGAAAAGCCGCAGTATTAGCAAAACTGCTACTTAAATTCGTTGCGGGAGTGCGACCATCGCCAATATCGATCGCATAACCGGTATGATGTTCGCTGTAACCTGGAGGTGCGCTCACTTCTGCTCGTTTGCGGGTTTGCTGATTGCGTTGTTTTTTAACTTCAAAAAAGAGCTTTTCTTGGGTTGCTTTTGATCGAAATGCGGAAATCGGCATTAAAATCACCCCCGACCTTCTCGCGTCACTCTGCATCTGGATAAAAGCTTTGGCTGCTGCTTTCCTTAAACGCATAGCACCATCCGTAGTAATAGGGGCTAATTCCGTCTCTGGGGCCTCTTGATAGGGTAAATGACCTAGAATGTTCTCAATGGGGCTAGGAGTGGCTTTAATCAGGGGGGAGGGGTTAATAACCGGTTTTTTTACGGAAGCAGGGGGACGATTCAAGACTGCTATGGCAATTAGGCCAGTTCCCACCAGAGCAAGTAAACCGCTTGCGATCGTTATGAGACCATTAGGATTAGTAGTTTTTCTGTACTGGCTGTCCCGCAAAGCTTCGGGAATATCATCGATCGGTTTCACGGTTTACTGACCCTCCTCCAAGATAATTACATTATTCCCCGGCCACTCCATCTTGACGAGCAGCCTGTTGAACGGCGGCGGCCACAGCCGTAACTACACGACTATCAAAAACCGAGGGAATAATATTCTCTCGATCGAGATTAGCAGGAGTGATCAAAGAAGCGATCGCTTTGGCCGCTTCCAGATACATATTATCGGTGATTGCCCTAGCGCGACAGTCCAAGGCCCCGCGAAATAATCCGGGGAAAGCGAGAACATTATTAATCTGATTGGGATAATCACTGCGTCCGGTAGCCACCACGGCCACCAAATCATTGATTAATTCCGGTTGAATTTCGGGAATCGGATTAGCCATGGCAAACACGATCGCATTTTTGCCCATTCCCTTGACCATTTCGGGAGTCAATACCCCCGGTGCGCTCACCCCCAAGAAAACATCAGCGCCTTTGAGAGCATCCCCTAGCTTACCACTGGCAGCCACGGCCCAAGCTTGTTTTTCTGGGGTTAAATCGTCCCGGTTTTGGGAGAGGATACCATGGGAATCACAGAGGATTATATCTGTAGCTCCTGCGGTTTTAAAGAGATTAGCGATGGCGATTCCCGCCGCACCCGCACCATTAATGACGATTTTGACTGTATCAAGCGATTTTTTGACCAATTTGAGGGCATTAATCAGGGCAGCTAGGGAAACGATCGCCGTACCGTGTTGATCATCGTGGAAAACGGGAATATTTAACTCCTCTCGCAGACGTTTCTCGATTTCAAAACAGCGTGGCGCGCCGATATCCTCTAGGTTAATACCCCCAAAAACCGGAGCGATTCTTTTGACGGTTGCGATGATTTCTTCGGGGTCTTGGGTGGCTAAACAGATGGGAAAAGCATCAATTCCGGCGAATTCCTTGAATAACATCGCTTTCCCTTCCATTACTGGTAGGGCAGCCTCTGGCCCGAGATTTCCCAATCCTAATACCGCACTACCATCGGTCACTACTGCAACAGTGTTGCCCTTGATGGTCAATGAGTACACTTGTTCAGGTTGGTGGGCGATAGCGGTGCAGATGCGACCAACTCCGGGGGTGTAGGCCATGGCCAGGTCATCTTGGGAGGTGAGGGAAATACGACTTTCAATGGAGATTTTACCCCGACGATGGATATCGAAGGTGCGATCGGAAACTTTGAGCAGTTTAACATCCGGCAGAGCTTTAACCGCGGCGATAATCTGTTCCGCTTGGTCGGTACTAGCGGCATCAACCATAATCTCGCGGGTGCTAATCTTTAAATTGCGTTCGATCAGAGAAATCTGCCCTAAATTCCCCCCGACATCGGCGATCGCATTGAGGACAGAAGCGAAGGTTCCCGCTTGATTGGGGATTTCTATCTTGAGACTTAAACTATAGCTAGGATTGGGCGTTAAATGAACCATGCTGAAGGCTTCCAATACTGATAAATATTGATTATCTTCTATCTGTGAGGGACTTTGGTATCTAATTGCGCAGTTTCTTTAGCTATTAGGATATCGGTGGGCCGCACACCAGTAGGACCACAGGGAGTCAAACCATGGCAGTTATCTTAATGGTGAGGTAGGAAGTTTTCCTTTTGGGGAGTCGGTCTTCGGATCTCTTATTCTTTGTGTGATCAGTTTAACTTAATATAGGATCGCTCAATCTTGGTGTCCTTTGTGTCTTTGTGGTTCGTTCCACTCGGTCTCGCGTAGCGAGCGCGTTGCGACCGCCAGCAGCACTGTATCTTATAATACATTTTACCCACCAAACCGAAGGGAGTCGGTTCTCGGTCGGCGATGGCAAATTAGGTTAGACTTCATCTTGATGAGAAAGGCTGTAAATATTCCACATTTGTTGATAAGCATTTTCTAAATCTCTGGTAAATTGTCTGGCATTCCAGAGGGGAGATGTATGACGAGACTTTCGGAGTTTCCAACGGACTTCTTCTCTTAAATTTTTATCCAATCCTAACTTAATTCCCCACTGCACATATTCTTCATCACTCCAAGCTATACCCTGACTAATGCCAGCATTTTTCATAAAAGTATAGCTATTGCGGGCTGCAAATTGTTCACCAACCCTAGTGACTAAAGGAATTCCCATCCAGAGGGTTTCTAGGGTTGTGGTTGCACCATTATAGGGATAGGTATCGAGAACTAGATCAGCAATTCCTAGATTAGCGCGATGGGTTTCCTCATGCAAATCATTGGGCAAAAATCTTAATCTATCTTGACTAATTCCCAATTCGTCGGCACTTTTGAGAAATAATTCTCGAATGGTTTCTTTGTCGGCAAAACCTTTGATTAAAAGATAGCTATTAGGAACCTGTTGGAGAATCTGCAATTGCAGATAAATCATGTTTAAGGTGCGTTTTAATCCCGATTGCACGGTCAGATAAATAATAGCACCATCGGGAATATTTAAATCAGTTCTTCTCCTAGTGGGAACACCCACTTCAAAACCATCCACGGATAAATAAGAGTTAGGAAGTCGGATGATTTGTTCTGAATAAATTTCTTCAGCATTTTCGGGTAAAACGTAGTTATCGGCAATAAAATAATCAATAGCAGGGATTCCCGACGCATCTAATCCTAACCAAGTTACCTGTATCGGTGCGGGTTTTAAAGCCATTACTAGATAAGTTGTATTATTAGTTAAGCTATCAATATCCACTAAAATATCTAAGTGATCTTGACGAATTTGGGCGGTTATTTGTGCAATTTTTGCTGGCAAGTTATAGCTATAATCTGAGTTATTTTTAAACCATTTTTCAGTAATTTCGTCCGCTGCTTGGTTGACAAAATAGGTGTAAATTTCAAATTTATCTCGATTATGATAGTGAAATAACCAGCGACTTAACCAACCCACAGAATGGCGACGGAGAGTATGGGCAATATAACCAATTTTTATTTTTCTTGCTGGAGATTTTGGAGAAGAAACAGGAGCAATATAGTTGTAGCGGTTTCTTATATCTGCTTGAAAAATTTCCGCTAGTTTACTTTGTAAATATCGATTAATTTTGGGATTATCTTGATAGTAGGGAAGACAGCTAGTAACTCCTAAAATAGAGTCGATAATAAAAGGACGTGCATGAAATTGTTTGTCTTTAATTTGCCGATCAATTAGTTGTATTAATTGATCGATAAATTTAGGTAAATTTCCCCAGTCTCCCTTAGCTTGTAAAATACCAATAACTAGAGAAATTCCCAAGAGCTTTTCAGTAGTTGTCTGGCAACTTTTATAAAAATTATCGGCAATTTCTAGAGCTTTTTTATAGTCAACAGTGGTGGTTTTATAAAGATTAAACAAACTACTTTGTAGGTATAAATCCTCTGGGAGAAAGCGCAAACAAAGTTCTACTAAATTAATAGCAAATACACTTTGCTTTTGTTGATAACCATAATTGACAATTGCTGACATAACTTTAGCTGCAATTATTGCTGGATTATTGATATGTAAGGCTGCTAATTCTAAAAAGTAGATGGTATCAGTACAGGGGTAGATTAAAACTTTTTCCGTCACTCGCAGCAGTAAATCAAGATTAATTGCTGCTGTAGCTGTATTCTCTAACAGTTCAAATACACACAAATCATTGCACTTTTCCATCGCAAAAATTTGGAATTGTATTTCTAATTCCATCAGATGCAGGAGATTATTTAAAAAACTAGGATTAAGATTTTGTAGATGCAATCGAATTAGATAACTTGTCTCTAGTCTTTGGGAATTTTCTTGTCTGGTTGCCTCGGCATCTAAGATTTGAGTTAAAGTTTCTATCCACCCCGATAATTCTGATTCGGCTGCTTGACTCAACACCAATAACCAAGTAGCTTGTGCCTCTTCTTCTCTATCCTGTAAAAGATAGGCTAATCCTAGATAAAAATAATCCTCAATTACTGGAGAATTGTTTTCAGTTAACTGTTCATAAAACTGCACCACCAGTTGATAATTGTTGTCGTTTAAGTGGGTTTGTACGTCTTGATGCCATTGCATAGTTTTTATCCGCTAAGATTGACAATAAATATTCCACATTTGCCGATAAGCATTTTCTAAATCTCTGGTAAATTGTTTGGCATTCCAGAGGGGAGATGTATGACGAGACTTTCGGAGTTTCCAACGGACTTCTTCTCTTAAATTTTTATCCAATCCTAACTTAATTCCCCACTGCACATATTCCTCATCACTCCAAGCTATACCCTCAGTTATTCCCGCGTTCATCATTAAAGTATAACCGTTGCGTGATGACCATTGTTGCCCCACTTTAACCACCAGAGGAATTCCCATCCAGAGGGTTTCTAAGGTGGTTGTACCACCATTAAAGGGATAGGTGTCCAAAACCACATCAGCGATGGCTAAATTTGCCCTGTAGGTTTCCGTCTGATAGAGAGGAAGCATCTTAATTCGATTAGTTTCTACCCCAACTTCTGCGGCAATTTGACAGAATAAATCGAAGAGGGAATTATCATCAGCAACTCCTTGAATCAGGAAATAACTATTAGGTACGGATTTGATGATTTGTATTTGTAAGCGAATCATCGCCAGATTACGCTTAATTGCTGTTTGAGAACTTAGGTAAATAACGGCATCATTATTAATACCTAAATCCTCTCTTCGTAGGGTAGGAACGGCTATTTCAAAACCATCCACAGCGACAAAAGCATCAGGTAAACGCCAGATTTTTTCTTGATAATATTCTTGGGCATTTTCTGGCAATACATAAGGATCCGCTACAAGATAATCTACTGCGGGTAAACCAGAACCATCAAAACCTAACCAGTTAACTTGAATAGGGGCAGGTTTTAATGCAATAACTTGGGCAACGATTGCCCCAGTACCACTATCTAAGTCCACCAGAATATCGATGTTATCTTCTTTAATTTTTCGGTAGGTTGCTAGGGAATCAGCAGTAGCATGATAGATTTTATCTGCGGGATTAGAAAACCATTTTTTAGTTATTTCATCCACAGGTTGACTCACCATATAAAGGTGAATATCGAACTGCTCACGATTGTGATAATTAATAGTCCAACGACTCAATAAACCTACGGGATGACGTTTTAAGCTTTGGGCAATGTAACCAATTTTAAGTTTTTTATTGGGATTATTTTCTCTGGTTTTGTCAAAATTTTCCTCCTGAAAACCCAGCATTTCTTTGTAGTTTTCTTGAAAAAAACTGCCAATCTGACTTAAAAGAATGCGATTCTCTTTCGGGTTATCTTCATAGTAAGAAATCGGGTTCATAACTGTTAGTAAACCTTCTCTAACTAAGGGATGTATGTCTTGGGGCTTTTTTTCTAAAAATTCTTTGATTAAGTGTTTATACTCTTGACAAATGCCAGGAACGTTATTCCATTTTGAGGCTCGCAAAGAAGCATTAAAAAGGAGAGATTGACTAAACATTTTTAAATCAATCGTTTGACTTTTCTCTTTCAACTTATTGACTAAATTTATTGCTTTTTCATAGTCAGGTAAAGAGATGTAAAACCAAAATAAATTAACTTCTAAGTACCAATTTTCGTGATAAAGTGGTAAAAAAGCTTCCGTTAAATCTACCGAATAAAGAGGCAGTTTTTTTTGAAAAGCTACCTGACGAGTAATTTTTAAAATATGATCCAGAAGTTTTAAAGAATTCGACAGATAGGGTAAACTTAACCGAACTAATTCTATGGTATATTTATGAGCGTAAGGTATGACGGCAATTACTACCTGTTCCAATAATTCAGAGTTAACTGAACCCTGAGTAATTAATTCTAGTATTTGCCATTCTTGCAGTTGTTGAGGATGAAATCTATTTAATTTAATTTCAACGAGGGTTAAATGCAGTAAATTATCGAGATAACTGGGATTAATTTCCTGTAGATGTTTACGGATTAACCAACTGGTTTCTAGATTTTCTAACTCTAATTGTCGGTTAGCTTCGGTAGCTAAAATATTGCTTAATTCTGGCAGCCATGACTCGGTTTCCTGTTCTTCTCCTTGAGTAAAAACAAATAGCCAAGTAGTTTGCGCTTCTTCTTCTCTTCCTTGCAAAAGATAGGCTAATCCTAAATACCAATAATGACCAATTTCTAGGGGTTCTTTTTCTATCAGTTCTTCATAAAACTGACTAACAATATCGTATTGATTGTTTTCTAAAGCTGATTTTACTTCATTTTGCCAAGACATGGTTTAATTCTCCTTAATTAACTTTCACAATATATTTGCCACATTTGACGATAGGCATTTTCCACATTTTTAGTAAACTGACGGGCATTCCAAAGGGGTGAAGTTTTTCTAGATTCATCTAATTTAGCGATAACTTTGCGTCTCAACTGTTCATCCATTCCTAATTTTATTCCCCAATCGATATACTCCTCATCACTCCAAGCAATACCCTCACTAATTCCCGCATTAACCATTAAAGTATAACTGTTACGACTTGCCCATTGTCGTCCAACTTTTGTCACTATAGGAATCCCCATCCAAAGAGTTTCTAGAGTAGTAGTTGCACCACTATAGGGATAGGTATCGAGTACCACATCGGCAATTTGGAGATTAGCGCGATGAATTTCTTCGTTAGCAACTCCTGAGAGAAAGCGCAATCTATTTTCATCGATTCCTTCCTCTTTAGCAATGCTGATAAATAAATCTTTGATAAGCTTTTCACTCCCCGCACCTTTGATTAGTAAATGACTGTTGGGTACTGCTTTAATAATCTGCATTTGTAAGCGAATTGTGGCAGGATTTCTTTTTAATCCCACTTGCAAAGTTAAATAAGTAACTGCGTCTGCTGGTATGTTTAAATCCTGTCGGGTTAGAGTTGGTGTCCCGATTTCAAATCCATCCACGGCAAGATAACAATTAGGTAAGCGCCAAAGCTTCTCTTGATAAAACTCCTGAGCATTTTTTTCTAAAACTAAATTATCTACAAGGAAGTAATCAATAGCAGGTATTCCCGTGGCATCTAATCCTAACCATGTTATTTGAATTGGTGCGGGTTTAAGTGCCATAACTCGACAGGTGGTATCATGAGTTATACTATCTAAATCTACTAAAATATCGATGTTATCTTCATTAATTTTTTCAGCAATAATTTGGTGATTTGCTGGTAAATTATTATACTTATGCGCTTTATTTTTAAACCATTGTTCCGTAATATCGTCCTCGAATTGATTGACTAGATAGAGATGAATGTTAAAGTTATCTCGTTGATGATAATGAATTAACCAGCGACTTAGAAAACCGACAGAATGTCGCCGTAAAGTATGGGCAATATAGCCAATATTGAGCTTTTTATTTACATCTTTAAGGCTCTGAGAATCGATAGTAACTTGCTTAAATCTTTTTTTAACTGCCTCTTGAAAAAGTTTAGCTAACTGATTACTTAACCAGCGATTACCTACTAAGTCATCTTTTAAATAAGCTAAGGGAGAAGTGAGAGAAATAACCTCAGATTCATTTCTCATGGGACATTGAGACTGTTCTAAATTATTTTGAATTGCTTGATAATATTCTTGGGTTTTATTGTCAATATTTAACCAATTACCCGCTAAAAGTTCTGTATAGAGGAGCAAATAAATATTATCTAACTTTGCAGCTTTATCATTGGATAAATTCTTGATTTTATTGGCAGTTTCCAGGGCTAACTCAAAGTTACCAGTATCGAGATAGTATTGATGAATTTTATACAAAAGTAGTAAGCGATCAGGTATAATATCTAGACAGCTAAGAGTCAAAATAAAAGCATTAGTTTTATCGGTATAATAAATCTTTTCAATATGTTGTTCGATAATTTCCAATATCGCCGATTGCTGTGACTCTATTTTTAAAACGGTTATGATAATATCTAAAACTTCTTGCGCTGGCCAATCTAGGAGTTTATAGACTGTGTGTAGGAGTAAACTTATATCGAAAGTTTCTAACTTTTCCGAATTAATTAAATTAACTATTTGCCAATCTTTAAGTTTTTGGGGATAAAAATATTCTAGCTTAATTTCTAACAAAACTAGATATAATAAATTTTTTAGGTTATCTGGATTTATCTGGTAGATATGCTGACGAATTACCCAGCTTAATTGCCAATTTTTTAGCTTAACTTGTCTGCGCGCTTCCCCATCCAAAATATTGACTAAATCTGCTGTCCACTCAGTCACTTCCCGTTCATCCCCTTGACTGAGGACGAATAACCATATCGTTTGTGCTTCTTCTTCTCTTCCTTGCAAAAGATAGACTAATCCTAAATACCAATAATAATTAACTTCTAGGGGTTCTCTTTCTATCAGTTCTTCGTAAAACTCACTAACAATATCATATTGATTGTTTTCTAAAGCGGTTTTTACCTCATTTTGCCAAGACATGGTTTAATTCTCCTTAATTAACTTTCACAATATATTTGCCACATTTGACGATAGGCAATTTCTACATTTTTAGTAAACTGACGTGCATTCCAAATCGGTGAAGTTTTTCTAGATTCATCTAATTTAGCGATAACTTTGCGTCTCAATTGTTCATCCATTCCTAATTTTATTCCCCAATCGATATACTCCTCATCACTCCAAGCAATACCCTCACTAATTCCTGCATTAATCATTAAAGTATAACTATTTCTCGATGACCATTGCTGACCAACTTTTGTAACTAAAGGAATCCCCATCCACAGCACATCTAAAGTCGTCATTCCTCCCGTGAAAGGATAGGTATCTAAAACCACATCAGCTATTCTTAAATTTGCCCGATAAATTCCTGTGGGATAAAGGGGTAAGATTTTTAATCTCTCATAATTAATTCCTTCTTCCTCGGCAACTTTGAAAAATAATTTTTCCACTGATTTAGCATCACTTAACCCTTGAATACTCAAATAACTATTAGGAACTGCTTTTAAAACTTGTAGCTGAAGTCGAATAGTTTCAGGGTTACGTTTTACCCCCGTTTGTACGGTTAAGTAATTAATTGCATCCTCGGGAATCCCTAAATCATCCCTTCGGAGAGAAGGGTAAGCAACCTCGACACCATCCACGGAAATATAGGAATTGGGTAAGCGCCAAATTTTTTCTCGGTAATATTCCTGTGCATCTGCTGGTAAAACGTAATTATCAGCAAGATAGTAATCAATTGCGGGAATTCCTGACGCATCAAAACCTAACCAAGTCACTTGTATTGGTGCGGGTTTTAGTGCCATGACTTGACAAGTTGTATTATCAGTGATGCTGTCTAAATCTACCAAAATATCAATGTTATCTTGACTAATTTTTTCAGCAATTAGTAGAGAATTTTTCTGTAAGTTATAGCAAGCATTGACCTTATTTTTAAAATCATTTTCAGTGATCATATCTTCTTTTTGAGATACTAGGTATAAAGAGACATGAAATTCATTATAGTCATGATACTTCATTAACCACCTAGAGATTAATCCGATAGAATGATTATATAATGTATGGGCAATATAGCCAATTTTAAGAACTTTATTGGTATCTTTAATAGTCGATTTTTGATAGTAATTATAGTTAGAGTTATTGCGAACATACTCCTGAAAAAGTTGACCAATACAATTATTAATGTAACGGTTTTTTTTGGGGTTATCTTCTAGGTAAACTAGAGCAGATAAAATTGTTAGGGATGGTTTCTCCAAAAATCTGGGACATTCTCGATTAGCGATACTTTTTTGCAAGGATTCTGCATATTCTTCAATATCTGTCTTAATATCGATCCAATTACCACTGAATAATTTGACATAAAGAGCAATATAATCAGCGACAGCTTGAGAAGGCAACCCTTGACAACTTGTTTTTAATTGATTAGCGACTTGGATAGCAGCGGGAAAATCTAGATTATCAAAATAACATTGATAAAGTTCAGCTAACAGATAAATTTGTCCTGGTTCTACTGCTAAACAAGTATTAATAATATCAATAGCCAATGGTTTATTATTCATCGCTAGAGAATTTACTTTAGCTTCTACTACTTTGATGAAAGTTGGTCGCTGACAGTTAGATTGAAATATTGCCTCTAAGTAAGGGACAGTTTCTGGTATCTGATAATCGAGAAATTGTTCTAAAACTTCTGCTAATAAACTTAACTCTAGACTCTGGAAATTATTTGTTTTTAACACATCACCAAATAACCAAGCTTTTAACTGCTCCTGCTCGAAATAATTCAAATCAATTGCTAATAAAATAAACCGCAGTAAATTATCAATATTATCGGGACTAATCTCGCGAATATGTCCTCGAATTAACCAACTGGTTTCTAAATTGCCTAAGTCTAATTGTCTGCGCGCTTCCCCATCTAAAATATTGACTAAATCTGCTGTCCACGCAGTCACTTCCTGTTCATCCCCTTGACTGAGGACGAATAACCAAGTAGTTTGTGCTTCTTCTTCCCTAGCTTCCAAAAGATAGGCTAATCCTAAATACCAATAATAACCAATTTCTAAGGGTTCCTTTTCTATTAATTCTTGATAAAATTGGCTAACTTGCCAGAAATCCCCTTGGATAATTGCCGGTTCAACTTGGGAATGCCAAGACATAAGTATTTATGGTTAAGTGTCCCTACTAACGTACCCAAACAGAAGCAAAATTTTTCTATATAAGTAAAATTTATCAGTCGGTCAGGGGTTGGGTGTTAGGGTTTTGGGGTTTTAGTTGAAATTCCCCCATTCCCCGACTTCCCACTCTCCACCCAGTTTAAATGACTCTTAGCTTACCATCAATGTCAGCCAAGAGTCAGTTTTTTGAAAGATTTTCTAAATAAACCAATAAATCGGCCATAGCTTGAGGATCGGGCTGAAATTTCGGCATTGGCGGGGTTTTCCCACTAATTACCTGTTCAATCAGACTAATTCTCGATTTGCGATGGGAAACGTCCTCTAAACTAGGTCCGATGATGCCATCAGCAAACTGACCGTGACAAGCAGCACAGTTAATTTGAAAGATTTCGTAACCGCGACTGACATTACCTTGTAGGGATAACACCTCTTTAATGTAGGGATCCGACATCTTAGCCAGATGAAAGGTGATTAAAAAGGTGCTAATCAGGAACAAAACCACGATTATAACCATTAAGAATCGATAAATCCCGAATTTTGGTTTAACTAACTGACTATTCACGAAAGCTGCCGAAGAAAAGATGAGTTTCTCTTTACATTTTGCAACTTTTTGCCCCAAAATTCCACTGCCCCTGCTAGAGATAGAGAAATGGGGAGTAATATAAGGCACAAGTGCATCTTTTTCTAACCCTCTAGCAATGAACCTATTAACCAGACTGGAAGATTGGCCCTATGTTATCCTACCTATCACCATCGTCCTCAGTTTCCTGCTGTTGGGATGGCTCGTAGAAAAGCGCGTTGTCAGTCAACTTTTATCGATCGCCAGAGAAAAAAACCTGCGTTTCTCGGAAGGGGTTTTACGTTCCCTTCGTGGATTAAGCATACTTTGGTTCGGACTTTTGGGGTTAAATATTGCCCTCTCCCTTCCCAATCTTCCCCTCTTTCCCTCCCTAATTCTCCTGAGCCAAAAATTTCTGCTAGTGGCTTTTTTAGCTTCGGCTACTTGGGTTGTTGCTCAATTATCCGTGGAAATATTACGAGTTTATGCCACGGGAGATGATGGTATTTCTTCCCTAACTTCCCTATTTGAATTTCTCGCCAAAGTTCTGATTTTTAGCTGCGGTTTTTTGATTATTTTAAGCTCGATTGGCATTTCGATCACTCCGATGCTTACTGCCTTTGGTATTGGGGGTGTTTCCCTCGGTTTAGCTCTCCAAAATACCCTAGCTAATTTAATGTCAGGGATTAATATTATCACTTCTAAAAAAGTTAAACCAGGAGATTATATTGAACTGAGAACGGGAGAAGCTGGTTATGTGCGAGATGTGGATTTAAGATGCACAGTCATCGAAGAAATTACCAATAATCTTTTAGTTATTCCCAATGCTCAGATCATTTCTTCTAGTTTCCGTAACTATAGTTTACCGGATAACTCCCTACTGGTTCCCGTGGAAGTGGGCATTAGTTACGATAGTGACTTAGAAAAAGTCGAAAAAGTTACCCTAGAAGTTATGCAAGAAATCGCCCAGTTATTGCAACCTCACCTCGGTAACTATAAACCCTTGATCCTTTATCATAAATTCGATTACTATAGCATTGTGCTAACAGTTTATCTCAAGGTGGTAGAAGAAGAATTTTTTCAACATCTCACCATTAAACACGAATTTATTAAACTCCTACACCGACGCTATCAGCAAGAAGGAATTAAAATTCCCTATCCGATTTTTTTTCCCTATCCCCCCACTAATTCATCTAGTTAAGTTCAATTGGCTATCGCAACAAACAATTTAAATGCGCCGACAACTTAAAACTGGTAATTCTCCTCAAAAAACTTACGAGTCATCGGTTGAGCAACTTCAATACCGTGGCCTTCTCCTAATAATTCTAGGGGTTTTCCTTCCACTTGAATCCAGACTTTAGCATTGGGATCCTCGGTAGTAGTCGTATAGATGATTTGTGCCAAACGACCGATCAACATATCAGGACCATCATCAGTGCCAAACTCGCGCGAGAGATTAATCTTAATTCCCGTTTTATCTACTTTTAAATCAAGTAATTTAGTGCCAGGAGGAATAGTAGTCATATCCTGAGAATTACTGGGACCAGCTAATAGAGTTTGCAATACTGCTGTTAACTCTCCCCCGCCGCTATTCGCTTTTTGAACGGTAATTTCTTGGGTGACTAATTGATTACCCGTATCAGTCACTTTTAACCAATAAACCTGTCGATTTTCCCTAACAGGAATAGCTGCAGGAGTTGCTGTCGGACTTGTCTTCACTGGACCGGGAGAAACCGGTTCAACAATTGGTGATTGACTTATCGGCACCGGAGTAGGAGATTCAATCGGGTTTTCGCTGGTTTTCTGAGGGGAAGATAGGTGATGGACGGCAAACCAAGCAGTGGCCCCACCGGCAGTAAATAAAGCGAGTCCGATACCAATTATCCAAGGCAAAGAGATTTTATCACTAGAGCGAGAACTAGGCATAATTCAGTTATCAGTTATTTAAGTAGTCGTGCAGAATAAATTTCCTAGTGAAGATAGGCAAGAGGCAAAAGGCAAAAGCTCTATCGAAATGTGTAATTAATTTTGCTTAGGTACTTATCAGATTTTAGTTTTAAGTGAGCAGTATTAAATAGCAGTTTTCTTTTCACTGATTACTGATTACTGAAACATCTCCTCTTTTCTGACCGTTAAATTTAATTGGGGTTCCCCGATCGAGGTTCAATTCTGCCAAAGGCGGCTATACTCAGCTTATCATCGTTGATCTGCAATTGTAGAAGGCGGGCGATAATTCCTTGTTTCTCGAAGTTTTTTAAGTCTAACTGGGTGGATATACCCTCGGCAAACCCTTTGAGAAGGCGCGAGGAGATGCGACGACCATTAAGAGTGGCTGTGGGGTCAATAAGCTCGATTTTTCGCCCCTGCACTAGCTTAAATCCCACTTCTAAGCTCAGATCGAGGCGGGCTGCCGGTTCGTCTGGCCGTTGGGTCTCTAGCTGCAGGCTGAGAGCGACTCGATTATTATTAAGAAAGTTAAAATTTGCTTGACTAAGTTGATATTTTGTGATACCCAATTCTTCCCTAGAGGGAATCAGATTATTAATCAGGGTCTGAATTTGTTCTTTGACCGCTGCCGATTGTAAAGCTTGATTAACATTAGTTTCCGTGAGGACAAGATGCAATGCCCCCGCAGCCGGTCGGCGCAAGGCGGCGGCTAAATTGGCGTTTTTTTGCTGTAATCGCCGCAGATCTAGGCTAATTGGCTCTGTTTCTAGCTCGATCTTCTCAAGGCGAACATCAGCAAGGGGATAAACTCCCCTTGCTGAAATGCGAACTCGATCGATTTTGCCTTGCAGAGCCTGATAATTGGGAGTATTATCGACTCTCACGGCTAATTGTTCCACTTTTTGGACTTGGGAGCGAAGGGTATGGGCTAAAACCGTATCGATAATTGCCCCTGCGGGGGTTAACAGGGTCAAAACACTAGCGAGAGTGATTGTCAGCCATTCCATCGCTCAATTACACCCATCCAGCTAAATTTTGCCAAGCATTAGTCAAAAGCTGACTTAACCAACGTCGTTGCACTTGATCTAAAATCGGGTCTTCTGCGAGAATTTCTTCTGTCAGATCATCGAGAGATTGACCCTGGGCGCGGGCCATTCTAATAATTCCCGCAATCACGGCAGCGATCATCTCCTCATCGACGGGACGCTGTCGGAGGGCGGCAATTTCTTCGGGGGTAGTCGGGATGGGATAATTCATAATCAGATGGGGTAGGCTTTGTATTAATCTAGGTATGTAAAGTTTTTTAAACTTTTTTCAGAAAACTTTCTGTGTAGTCTAGCGTAATCAGACCATTTTTGACTTGGTACTTTTGGGTATTTGTGGGTGTAATAACTAAATCAAGATGAGAGAAATCCTTTACAGAGAAATTCCGACTCCTGACTCGATCGCCGTTTGTCAGTGGTTACAATCCGATTGGCAACCCGCAAACGGTGTCAAGACAAATACACCTAACGGGGTGAGATTGCGCTTATCGGAGGCGATCGAATTATCGATCTTTGTCTGGACGCTGCAAAGGACTACTTATTTAAAAGTTTTCCGCTGGGGTGAGCGATCGCATGATCAAGAAACATCCCTGACTCGGCAGCTCGATCGAGCTTTACAAAAGCGTTTTCCGCTGGAGTTTAGCACGATACCAAATATCGATCAAAAAAATCACTCAATTTTTACAGATTTAGAAGCGGACTATCCCCTAACGGTTCACTACTTCCGCAAAATGCCGCAAGGGGAGGCGGATTTAGAACGTTTGTATTGGTGGGAAAAACGTTGGCGCGACAGTGCCAAAAATCCCCAACAACCGCAGCCGGTAATTTTCTCTAGCAGCGAGGAAAATGATCATCCCATCGCCTACGACTTAATTTATATTGGTGGTGCCTTGGGGGCAATTCATGCGGCACAGATGGCCAAATTAGGTTATCGAGTCCTCTTAGTAGAAAGACTGCCTTTCGGACGGATGAATCGGGAATGGAATATCTCTCGATCGGAGTTTCAAAGTTTAATTAATTTAGGTCTATTTACTGCCGAAGAATTCGAGGAATTAATCTTCCAAGAATACATCGATGGCTTTAATAAGTTTTTTGATGGTAATAACCCCCCCCATTTGAAGGCGGAGATTCTCCATACTCCTACGGTTTTAAACATCGCCATTAATTCTGATAAATTGCTCCGCTCCTGCGGTAAAAAAATACAGGATCATGACGGTAAAATTCTCGATCAAACGGAATTTATCAAGGCTGATATTACCGCCAATAGTGTTACTGTCACCCTTAATCATAGCGGAGAAATTCAACAGATAAAAGGCCGTTTATTAATTGATGCTATGGGTTCCGCCTCTCCCATCGCTTGGCAATTAAACGGAGTGCGCGCCTTTGATAGTGTCTGTCCGACGGTGGGAGCAGTAGTAGAAGGATTCGATCCTCTGGTGTGGGATTCTCACTATGGCGATGTCTTAAATTCCCATGGCGATATTTCTAAAGGTAGGCAATTAATTTGGGAATTATTTCCGGGGGAAGGAAAAGAATTAACCTTCTATCTATTCCACTATCATCAAGTCCATCCCGATAACCCTGGTTCTCTGTTGGAAATGTACGAAGATTTCTTTACTATTTTGCCCGAATATCGACAGTGTGAACCAGAAAAATTAACTTGGAAAAAACCAACCTTTGGTTATATACCTGGTCATTTTAGCACAGGCAAAAAAGATCGAATTGTCTCCTTTGATCGCATTTTAGCCATCGGTGATGCCGCCTCCCTGCAATCACCCTTAATCTTTACTGGATTCGGTTCTTTGGTGCGTAATTTAGAGCGATTAACCCATCTTCTTGATATGGC
This sequence comes from Microcystis aeruginosa NIES-4325, assembly GCF_008974145.1. Classification (GTDB taxonomy): domain Bacteria; phylum Cyanobacteriota; class Cyanobacteriia; order Cyanobacteriales; family Microcystaceae; genus Microcystis; species Microcystis aeruginosa_G. Next base: position 33,690 of record NZ_BJKP01000013.1, read on the forward strand.
CTTGAAACACGATTTACTAACAGCTAAAGACCTAGAAAATGTGCGGGCCTATCAAAGTAATGTGGCGGTAACTTGGTTATTTTCTAAAGGAATGATGGTTCCCACTGGAAAAACCTTACCACCCCAAAGAATTAACGCCATGTTAAACACATTCTTCGGTTTATTGGCCGACGAACCTCCGCAGGTTTCCGAAACTTTTATTAAGGATAAAACCGATTGGTTGACCTTTAGCCGTTTAGCAATTAAAGCGGCCAGAAAAAACCCCGCTTTACTGTTATGGATAGCAGAAATGGCCGGCAGTCAGGATTTAATTCGTTGGTTGGGTTCCTATCTCGATTTTAGCCTTGATGGAGTCAAAAATCTGCTTTTTGGTTCCTGGTTTCCCCAATGGTTAAAAAACTCCCAAAGCTGGCTAGAAAAAGACAATCCTCGCCTCTGGTTAAAGCTATTGAGCTTTAATTATAGCTTAAGAAATTAGAGGATATTTATCAGGTAAACTTTGATATAAAGGAGAGTAGGAACTGAGAAGTGGGTTTTTAAGGTTCGATTGGAAGTTAATCACACTATTAAACGGGGGGATATTCGGCAGCAGTTAAATAATCATAATAAAAACCACTCCAGACACAGTAGCGGCTCTTGTCGGGTGCGTTAGTAATAGCATAACGCACCAATTTTCTTAAGATGGTGCGTTACGGCGCAATCATAATTTAATTATTAACAAATTTCCTTTAAATACGCGCAAACACACACCCTACAAGCTACTAGCGGCAGGAAAAATTGGAAAAAGTAAAAAAGGGTAAAAAGGGGAAAAGGGTTACAGAGTCCTCCCAGCACCGCTCACCACCCGAAAACCGCGGTCGTTGCGGTAGGAGCCAGGGCTAAACCTGATGCGGCTGGCAGAACGACAGTAATAAGGGTTGAAGTCCCAAGAACCGCCGCGCACTATGTAATAATTATTATCATTTCTTAGCCAAGCACTGCCATCCCTTGGTGCATTCTCATAGCTATCATGCCAATTGTCTTCGCACCATTCCCAAACATTGCCACTCATATCATACAGTTCCCAAGCATTGGGCTTTTTCTGTCCTACAGGATGAGTTGTCTGCTGAGAATTTCCTACATAGCAAGCGTAATCTCCTAACTGATTAGCATCATCACCAAAATAATAGCGAGTGGTTGTCCCCGCACGACAAGCATATTCCCATTCCGCTTCTGTCGGTAGGCGATAGGTTTTCCCAGTTATTTGACTCAATTTTTGACAAAAAGCTTGAGCATTGTTCCAACTAACCCTTTCTACCGGATTTTGCGGATTGTTTTGAAACCGAGAGGGATTGGTTCCCATTACCGCTTCATATAGTGCCTGAGTCACTGGATATTTACCAATCGCAAAACCGTTTACTTTAACTTGGTGTTGAGGCTTTTCATCACTTTTAGCATCGGGATCACTATCAGGAGATCCCATGAGAAATTGACCTGCTGGTAAGCCTACCATCTCCAGTGTTACTCCCTTGGGTAGTTTCTCTGTAAATGGAGTTAGATTTATCGGTTGAGGACGAAATTGAGTAATAGACTGACATGAAGAAACAACACTAGCGACACTCCCGGCTGTAACTAACCCCAACTGTTTTAAAACTTTACGGCGCGACCATCTTTTTGACATTTTTTCAAGCCTCCCAAATTTTTGAAGTGGGTGAACTATGGGAATCTTAAGAATTAGTAAAGTGTAGGGTGGATTAGGCGGTTACAAATCCCGTCAAAAAAGCAAAATTAACAATCCGCCGTAACGCACCGATTATATGATTAATTGTACCTGAATATCAAACAGGAAACAGAAGCCTGTTCCGCGGCAGTGGGAGTTAGGGGTTGCTAACAGGGGGAACAGTGATGACAAAGCGGATGACAGTTCCGATAACTGCTGTTGCCAAGATGGTGATTAATGCCCAAATTTGGGCTTTCTGGGAGCCTTTAATCTCTTTTAAATCACCTTGTAAGGTGTTGAATTCTCCCTGTAATGCCTTGAGATCTCCCTTGACTTCGGCCTCGAATCTGACTTGAACAATCTTGATCTCTGTGACATCTTTCTGGAGCGCGTCTAGCTTCTGATTGGTCTCTTTAAGATTCTGATTAATCTGGTCTAGGATTTTTCCTAAATCGGTTTCGATGGTGGGGCCGCTCATGGGTTAGACTCCTAATTAATTGGTGCTGTTGTTTCTGACTTAGATTTCAGGGTTTGAACAAATTGTAAAACTTTTTGTTGCTTTTCCGGTGTCAGTTCTCGCCATTGTTCAAGTATTTCTTCTTCTTTACCCATAAATACCTCGCTCTTGAATTATAAATTGTTTGGTTTTGAGCAAGGCTCATTAATAAAAACCACTCCAGACACAGAGGAAACAAAGATCATATCATTTTGGGTTTGCGGTGGACGTTGTAGAATAGAGAAAACCTACTGCGCTGATAGATACCATGCCCTCTCCTGCTATTACCACGATCATCAAGATGGTTGAGTCTCTGCCTGATGAGCTTCAAGAGCAGTTAGTAGAGTATGTTCGAGCTTATATTGCAGAAATTGAAGAAGAAAAACGATGGGATCAGTCGTTTAAACAGACGAAGAATAATCTAGTCGCAGCAGCACGGAAAGCCAAAGAAGAGATTGCGGCAGGATTGTCCGCACCGAGTTGATTTTCCTTGAGGATGTTTATGGTGATAACTTTAGCACTCCTAGGCTGTGTTAGCCGAGCGCCTAACGGACTATAAATTACATGGCATAGCGACTTTTTTCGGAAGTATCAAAGTGAGCAAGCGTAATTTTTTTGGCTAAGATAGAAGTTTTTCGAGGCAAAAAAACAGAACGTTGCCGGAAATATTCGCCAAAATATTGACGATAGAGAGGACAACTCACTCGGCAAAACTTACCTTGTCGGTGAATCAGTCCGAGACTTTCTAGGTGAAAAGCGGCAATTAAATCAATTTCTATGTCTTTTTCTGCCATCACCACCTTAGCAAAGATAGCCGCTAAATTGCCCTTTAAGTATTGCAGATGCGAAAGTAAACGTTTAAGATGATCTGCAAAAATATTATTTTCTTCGCCGATCGAATTAGCTAGAATGGTTTCTAGGGTACAATCACCCCGATCAATATGATAACAAGCAAGACGAATTAAATAGGGATTACCCCCTAGAAATATCCGTAATTTTTCAGAGTCAAAATTATGATCTAATCCCTGTCTTTGGCTTAATTCTCGTACTTGTGCGCTGGTAAAATTAGGCAATTCGATCGGTAAACCAAGACTAAAAAGAGATTGATAGGTATCTGAGGTTTGATCAAGCTCCTGTGCAGGAGAATAGGCAACAATTAAACGTAATTTTTGCCAGAGGGGTTTGTTTTTGCCTTCCTCGTGCCAGAGGTGCAGAATACTAAAAAATTCTTCCCTTAGCTGTGGATAGGGTAAAAGATATTCAAGATCATCAAATGCAATCACTAAAGGGCGATCGAGATGGGAGAGAATATGCTTTTCTAGATAGATTTTACAGTTAATTTTACCCCCTAAGAATTCATCCCAATCCTCTGGGAGATGATTGTCTAAATCTAACTGGCGACTAATACTAACACAAAGCCAACGCAACCAGTGATTTAAATCTTGAAAAATTGAGCTTTCTGCTAATCGAAAACTGAAATAAAGTGTATGGTATTGCTGTTGTTCTGCATAATTAATAATTCTGGTTATCAGGGAAGTTTTTCCCATTTTTCTGGCTGCGTTAATCCAGATAAGACTGCCTCCGCGCAAGATCTCTTGATAACAAGTCTGTTCTAGATTATTTCTGTTAATATAAAAGGGGGAATTGAGGGGGACTTGTCCCTCTGGGAACTCAGGCAATAGTTGAGGATTAATAGTATCAGTTTCTGGTAAGTTAGGACGATAATAATCGCTATTTTCTAAAGTTAAATTAAAAGCTTGAAAACAATGTTTTAGGGTTTGTTTATCCACTCCCGATTCACAAGCAAATACCTTCATCAGAGTATCTACCCCTAAAAGAGTTTTCTCGCTGAGAACTTCTAGGGTGAAACGATGACCGCAATTATCCCGATATTCCGCTTCTTGTTTAGCAGTAAGTAATTTTTCTAGTCCCCTAGGGGTGAGGATAACCCCGCGTCTGCGGCGCTGTTTTTCTGGTTTTTCCATGATAGTGTTTCCCTGTCCTGAACTCAAACTCTGCACCTCTAGAGGTTTTGAGTTTGCTATAGACTTATCCTCAACAGGGAAACAATCAATTCCGTAATTTTACCGGTTTAGCTATGGAGAGGATCGGGACAATAACCAGACCACTTGTTTTCCTCTCCGTCTGAGTTATTTCTGGGATAGGGGTAAATCTTAGCCTACTTGCTGACGATAGCTATTTATTTCTAGGCTATCTTCCCCATAAAGATCCTCAATGTGTTGATGACAGCAATCGATCGCAAATTGCTCAAATTCTCCCAGTTCAATTTGATACATTTTGGCAAAAATATCGGGTTGAACACGACAAAATTCTGGTCTCTGGTCATAAATGGTACAGAGACGGGTTTGGCGATCGAAGTATATACACCAACCTTCTTCCCCCACCATGCTTAGATATTGACTTAATTGTGGGGGAGTAAGATATTCTTCTAAGTCAGGACGCTCATCGGGATTGAGTTGACAACAAGCTCCACAATTTTTAATACATTTCCAATTGGCCATATAACCGCTGTGCCGCGATGAATTAATCCTAGTACCTACTAACTAGCTTACTACCAAATAGTCCCAATTTTGCCTGCCAGCAGCAATTCCCCTCAATAGTTTTAATCTCAACCGGTGATCGGGAGTGAAAGCTTGACGAGCAAAGACTGGAACAAATGGGCGTTGTAAGGGTCGAACTTACGGCATCCTGCTTGTAAGGCAGGCGCTCTACCACTGAGCTAAACGCCCGGATTAATTTTGTACTTCCTAAGCATAACATATATTTTCAAAAAAGTATATTATTTTTTTGAGCGAGTTAATTTTTTTCCGATGCCCTCTGGTCGAACTCACGATCGCATTACCCTAATTCTGCTGCCACCGATTGCGGGGGCGAGTTTTTTGGTCAGTGGCAGTGGTAAATTAACCCTGTTACTCTTGGCCAGTTATTTGTTTAGCGGATTCCTGTTTGGGCCAGATCTGGACATCCACTCGGTACAGTACAAACGTTGGGGTTATCTGCGCTGGTTGTGGCTACCCTATCGTTCTATGATCCGTCATCGCGGTTGGTTATCCCACGGTTTATTGATCGGCACGGTCTTTCGGTTATTTTATCTGGGTAGTTTTCTTTTACTAGCGGCGATCGTCATCATTCCGATCCTGCAAAGTTTCTGGGGTATAGACTGGGATTGGCGACAGTGGCCGCAGCAAGTGATCGCATTATGGCAACAGTATCCCCAGGTAGCGATCGCTATTTTCCTGGGTTTAGAATTAGGGGCGATGAGTCATAGTTGTAGTGATTGGATCGGATCGGCCTATAAACGTTCTCGAAAAGGGAGGAATAAAAAACGTTAAGACAAGGCTGAAAGTTATCGTTAACTACAGACCATAGCTTTCTTGGCTCTTCTGGTTTCTGTGTGGAAACGAGGTCTATACTGATAGTTTATTTAACAAAATAGTCCTAAAAGTGTTTCCCAGTAAAGATTTCACGATTTTATAAGCAAAAATTATCACACAAAGTCAAGAAGAGCCCTTTCTTGACTTTTAGGAAACCAAAGCATAACATAAACAAAGCTTAAGAGAATGAAATTATGCCGACTAATGGATATAAATCGGAATGGCGATTGTTTGGCAAAACCCCTTTTTTACCGACCTATTGGTGGGATGTAGGGGCAATTGTTTTAATTTTACTGGCAACAATTGTCATTAATTCTCGCATGATCCGTCATGGACTAAATGGATTGGGCGATTTACGTTGGCATATTACTTGGATTCAGCATTTTTCCGAACAGATTAGAGAAGGTATTTTCTATCCTCGCTGGTTAGCAGGAACCAACTTCGGTTACGGTAGTCCCACCTTTGTGTTCTATCCACCTCTCGTCTATTACATTGCCTCTTTTTTCAAACTAATTGGACTCAATAGCGAACAAGCGATTAGCACGGTTTTTTCTTTGGGGATTTTTCTGATCGGAAGTGCCTTTTATCTCTATGGTCGCAGTCAGTGGCATCCCTTAGCAGCTTTCGGAGGTGCTGTTTTTTACATGACCTCTCCCTTTGTCTTCGGTCTCCTCAATGGTGGAGGGTTAGCGAGTCTATTTGCCTTAATTTGGATTCCTATCGGTCTATTTGTGATTGATAGGGCGATTCAGCAGCCGCAATGGCGGATTATTCTGGCTTGCTTTTGGATGCTGGTCGCTTTAACCCATACACCCAGTTTGCTCATTTATGCGATCGCTGGAGGTTTGTATACTTTATCTTTGTGGCGACGGTATTCTTTCGGACAAGTTTTTGTCACTCTTACATTTATGGCTTTAGGTTTGGCGATGGCCGCTTTTTACCTACTGCCGGCAGTTTTAGAGCAGCCCTTCACCAACATCAATTACATCTTTACCTTTTCGGGTAATTATATCAATTTCTTAGATTTATTGACTGAAAACTTTCGTAATCAACTTTTTTTGCAGTTATTCTGTTTGTTTACTCTCGCTCCCATCGCCTATCTGAGCCAGAGGTCATCAGCAGCGCAAAAAAGAAATATTATCTACGCCGTAGCAGTAATGTTAGTGGTTTTATTCTTGGTCAGTGCGGGGTCAAATTGGATTTGGCAATCGATTTCACCACTGCAAAAGCTAGAAACTCCCTACAGGATACTGTCATTATTATTCTTCGCCGGCGCTTATCTGTGCAGTGTGGCTATTGATGGACTGCAGCGAGGAGGTTATTTCTGGAAATTCTTGGGCTTAACTCTCATTACCCTGATTATTCTTTTTAACCTACGTTCTGGCCTCAAAGACACTTATGCTTATCCTACCCTTCATAGTGGTGGCAAAGGCAAAGTCTTTATCCGTCCTTGGATAGAAACTATTCTTAATGATCCCTTCTCAGATAAACTGATCGACGTTCCCGAGTACCGCCCCTTCTTACCAGTATCGGGCAATTATCCAGATTTTGTCCGGGAAAGATATTCCGATTCGGGACTACCCTTAACTTTCACTGCCAATACGCCCCTTCCAGTTCCCCAAATTGGAGAACCGCGATTTTCCCTGGTTAGTGGTCAGGGGCAAGTGAAAGTCGAACATTGGGGAAGTTATCACCGAAAATTAAAGGTAGAAGTCCAAGAACCTGCCATCCTGCGAGTCCGTCTTTATTATTATCCCGCTTGGCAGTTAACCGTTAACGGTCAACCCCAACCCCTAGAAATGGGCAAGGATGGAACTATACTGGTCAAGTTAGCACAGGGTAGTTATATCCTACAGCTATCCTACGGTTGGACAAATGCCCTGATCGCTGGCACGGCGACCGCTTTGTCTGCTTTCCTAACGCTATTGGGTTACGGTGTATTTCTCTGGCGAAAAGGTTTACTTTTCGGAACTACGCCCTAAATCTTTAGATCTATGATAGGCCGCCACTACTGCCTCGATAATTGTCGAGCGAAAAGAGCCTTTTTCTAATTGTCTCACCCCGGCAATCGTGGTTCCCCCGGGGCTAGTGACGCGATCCTTTAATTCCCCCGGATGTATGGCCGATTCTTTTAATAGGGTTGCCGTCCCTAAAACTGTTTCTATGGCCAATTGAGACGCAATCGCTCGCGGTAATCCAGCCGCCACACCACCATCGCTTAAAGCTTCCACCATTAGGGCCACAAATGCCGGACCCGATCCCGATAATCCCGTTACTGCGTCCATCAAAGCTTCGGGAACTTCCACCACCGAACCGACCGCAGCAAAAATATCTCTGGCTACGGCTAGATGTTCCGGTTCCGCATGACGACCAGATGCGATCGCTGTAACCCCTTGTCCCACCGTGGCCGGGGTATTGGGCATCGTCCGGATTACGGGGCGATCGGGAAAGCCCATTTCTAAGCGATTGAGGGTAACTCCCGCTAAAATCGAGATAATTAGGGGTTTTTCGGGTATTCCTAGCAAACTATTCACTACTTGCTCTAAAATTTGCGGTTTTACCGCTAAGATTAACACCTCAGTTGCTCTAGCGGCTTCCCGGTTATCCTCGCTGACTTGTACTCCGTAGGTATTAACCCAAAAGTTGCGCCGTTGGGGTTGGGGTTCACTGACTAACACAGTTTCGGGACTATAAATATTTTTTTTTAATAAACGGCTGATAATGGCCTCAGCCATCACTCCACCACCAATAATTCCTAAACGAATAGACACAGTATTATTAAAAGTAAAAAGTAAAAAGGAAAAAAGGCAGATCTATTGGTCTTACCCAGAAAAAATACATCCTCTCGAGCAATCGCTCGATTTCTAGCTTCGACAAACTTGACGAGAGGACTATGGGAGAATTCATTGAGCTAATCGATTGATTTCAGCACCCCAAGCAGGTGCGGTAGAAACGGGACGAGTCATTTTCGGGTTGTCGGTGATATCGTGAATAGTTCCGGAAAGGGTGCTGACTTTAACGCAGCTGGGGGTAAATAGGAAAATACTCTCACCGATGCGTTCTTGATGACCATCAATTGCATAAGTGCCACCGGCGACAAAATCCACGGCTCTTTGTGCCTCTTCGGGATCCATGACGTTGAGGTTTAAAACCACCGATTTGCGTTCCCTCAGGGTTTGGATAACTTGGGGCATTTCCTCAAAGGAATGGGGCTCGATCACGACTACTTCTGCATTATTGTTGTTAATACCTGGCATACCAATGACGTTACTTCTGTTGGGTCCCATAGATGTGGCTGTATTGAGATTTAAAGGTTCGCGTTGACGACGATTAAGGGGTTCTTCTTCTTCGTTTTGATCCCTATCTTGGGGGGAAGACTTTTCCCAGTTCATTTCTTCGTAGTCGGTTTCGTCTTCGTCTTCCGGTTGTTCGGAGATACCGACAAAATCTTTGAGTTTGGTAAAAATGTTGTTCACAGTCTAATGTCCTTCAAAAGATTTTTTTAGGTGGTCTTGGCTAGAGTCGGAGTGAGCAGGGGATTTTAACAATTTTCGCTCTAATTTGGTACAGGGGAACTATTTTGTTAAGGGTTCGTCATTTTAGTCGTCTGGAGGCAGCGGTTAGTTCCCTTTTTTCAGTTATCAGTTATCAGGGGATACTTTTCAGGGATTGGGAAGAAGTCAATTCCCCATTTTTAACCACCAGTTTCTAGACCAGACGCTGTAATTTTAAGATATATTATCACCAATAATTAAAATTTATAGGGGTTTTTTCTGTAAATTTAGGGAGATGGTTCAGTAAATGCGCTCACCAAAGATGCCAGTTCCCACCCGGATCAAAGTGGCTCCGGCCTTGACGGCCAGAGGATAATCGTTAGACATCCCCATGGATAGATGATGCAGGCATAAACTAGAGCTATTCTCGATGATTTGGGCTAAATCGCTGGTTTTTTCAAAGGCGGCTAACTTTTCCCCAGCCGATAATCCCCAGGGCAGAATTGTCATCAAACCTTGAATTTTTAGCTGTTGACAGTTGACTAAATCGGGAATATCTGCTAGGAGTTCGGCCCTGTCCCAACCGAACTTATCGGGATCGGGGACAACTTTCACCTGTAGCAAAACTTGGGGATTCATCTCTAATTCCCCAGCTAGGCGATCGAGTCTTTGGGCTAATTTTAAACTATCGAGGGAATGGATTAAATCAAAAGATTCTAGGACTTTGCGGGCTTTATTTGCCTGTAGATGCCCGATAAAGTGCCAAGAAATATCTGGGAGGTCTTTTAGTTCTTGCTGCTTCGAGATTGCTTCCTGTAGCTTACTTTCAGCAAAGTCTCTCACTCCTGCTCGGTAAGCTTGACGGATATAATCGCTCGATACCTGTTTACTGACGGCAATCAGGCGCGTGGAGGGGGGGAGGGTGAGACGGATTGACTCGATACGACTAGCGATCGTCATGAACTAGACTGAAAAGGTTTGTTGATAAGTTTGGTTGAGACTGTTAAATTCTTGCACATTACTGCCCCGTCGCAAATTTCGCAGCCGGTTTTCCACTAAAAGACGAGCATCGGAACGACTAATCGGATCGAACGAGACTTTTTTGGTTCCCACCGTCACCAGAAAAAAAAGACGTTGGGCATAAAGAGTGGTAAATAATTCCTGATGTTCTTCTAATATACACACTCTATATAATAGACCGAAAGTGGGATGATTGAGATAGGTTTCGTTACTCATTCAAGCGATCGCTAAAGGAAAAGGATGGAGCGAACTAGAAAGTTTTTCAACAACAAAATCAAGCGGATGGCTCGAAAACAGGTGATTTTCTGGGTGTTTCCCCTAGCCTGATTCTACCAGAATCCTTCAATGACAACTAACGATGCCAGTCTATGTCATGATTTCCTGAGTTTTCACTTTTTCCCTGTTAACTTGGATACATCTCGGTGACAAGTTGTCATCATCAGAAATTAGCTCTGCTGCAAAAATCAAAGATTTTCCCTTAGCTGAGGAGACTCCGAGACAGGAAGATAAAAAAGACAAGAGACAACTACAATACCCATAAAAGCTAAGATTATCTCAAATTTATCTGATTTTTTCGATATTTTAACCCGATAGAGGCGATCAGTGCAGTGAAAACTCACATCTGATCACTGATAACTGATAACTGATCACTGAATCACTGATGAAATGCCCTAAGCTTGTATTAAGCCTTTTTTAACTTCAAATTCCTTTAACCTCAATCAATATGGATTTTTCTAGTCTTGTTGCCAGTCAGCTAAACGCCGGCGTTATCTGGCCCGAAGGAATCCTGATTATTACCCTGATGGTGATTTTAATCGGCGATTTAATCGTGGGACGGAGTGCCAGAAGTTGGCTGCCCTACGCTGCGATCGCTGGTCTGCTCGCTGCCGTGGTCGCGCTCTATTTTACCTGGGACAATCCGAAACCAGTGTCCTTTCTAGGGGCTTTTGAGGGCGATAATCTCAGTATCGTCTTTAGGGCGATTATTGCCCTTTCTACCGCCTCCACAGTGCTGATGTCTGTGCGTTATGTGGAACAAGCGGGAACCTCCCTGGCGGAATTTTTAGCCATTATGCTCACTGCGACTATCGGGGGAATGTTCCTATCCGGCGCTAGTGAATTGGTGATGATCTTCATCTCCCTAGAAATGCTCAGTATTTCCTCCTATCTAATGACTGGTTACATGAAGCGGGATCCTCGATCGAACGAGGCCGCCTTAAAATACCTGTTAATTGGAGCTTCTAGTTCAGCCATTTTCCTCTATGGTGTTTCCCTTCTCTACGGTTTATCCGGAGGTGAAACCAGTTTAAGTGCCATTGCCCAAAAATTAACCGATGTTAACGGTGGTCAGTCCTTAGCCTTGGCGATCGCATTAGTGTTTGTGATTGCCGGTATCGCTTTCAAAATTTCGGCGGTTCCCTTTCACCAGTGGACTCCTGATGTGTACGAAGGTTCACCCACTCCCGTGGTGGCTTTCCTCTCGGTGGGTTCCAAAGCGGCCGGTTTTGCCCTAGCAATTCGCCTATTAGTCACGGTTTTCGGTCTAGTCAGCGAACAATGGCGGTTTATCTTTATCGCTCTAGCAATTTTGAGTATGATCCTCGGCAACGTGGTCGCCTTGGCCCAAACTAGCATGAAACGGATGTTAGCCTATTCCTCGATCGGTCAGGCGGGTTTTGTCATGATTGGTTTAACTGCTGGTACTGACGCGGGTTACTCTAGCATGATTTTCTATCTGTTAATTTACCTGTTCATGAACCTAGGGGCTTTTGCCTGTGTGATTCTCTTTGCCCTCAGGACCGGAACCGATCAAATTGCTGAGTATTCGGGACTCTACCAGAAAGATCCGCTCCTAACCCTCTGTTTAAGCATCTGTCTGCTCTCTTTGGGGGGAATTCCGCCTCTAGCGGGCTTCTTTGGTAAGATTTATCTATTCTGGGCCGGTTGGCAAGCGGGACTTTATGCCCTCGTCCTCGTTGGTTTAGTCACCAGTGTGGCCTCGATTTACTACTATATCCGTGTGGTCAAAATGATGGTGGTCAAGGAACCCCAAGAGATGTCCGATGCGGTGAAAAATTACCCGGCTATCAATTGGACTCTTACCGGAATGCGTCCCCTACAGGTGGGTATTGTCCTCTCCCTAGTGGCGACTTCCCTGGCCGGTATCCTCTCCAATCCTCTCTTTACCCTAGCGACGGATTCCGTCACCACTACCCCCATCCTACAATCGGCGGCCATGGCGACGCATATTTCCCAAGTGAATTGAGAATCCCTGTTGATTTATCCTAGCTATTCTAGTCCTGTCTTAAGGTTGGGATAAATCAACCACCTTAAGACTTGTTCTAAGCTTAACCTGCTTTTTGCCTTACTCAAATTGGCCAAGTAAAAGACTCATTTGGTTAACAACATTCTCACTTGCTTTTAACGCTTCTTTTCTAATTGCTTGAATGTCAGCCATACTTTTTGCGATTCTCTGCTGTTCAGATTGGGGTGGAATAGGCACTAAAACTTTAGACAAATCATCTACTAAAATAGTAGGAATAGCATGACCTGTCATGTACCTTTTAATCTGACGCAAAAAAAAGTCTGTTCGCATATATACTAATAAAAACAAAGGCTCGACTCCCTGAATATTTCTTAATACTGAAAATCCATTTGAGCAAATTGCTCCGTCTTCATCTTCCGTGATTAGGGCTGTTGCTTGGCGTGGTGTTCCCGTACTTGCTCCTGAAATTGCTGTAATAATATCACCTTTGTACAATCTATAAGTTGCACGAGATGGGGCCTCATGTGCCTTAATTATTTGTTGGGAAACAACTTGCATTGTACGATAATCAACATCGGAAATGGCGATATATCTAATTTCACTATCCCTAGCTAAACGAAAATCAGCTGAATCTCTCAAAATATCGGCAATTTCACCTAAAGGTTTCGCTCCAATAGATTTCAGATGTTCTAATAATTTTTGGTCATTGGGTAAATAATGTTCGGCATCCAGTCTCGAATTGAGCAGGGTATTCTTAACTGTATAAATACAATCGCTGTTTTGTGCAAATTCCCCATTGATAAATGACCTAAAAGATTGAGAAATATCATCTATATCATCGTCAACTATTGGCAAACCTGATTTTGTTCGGGCTATAACTCCCGACTCGTTGCGCTTATATATTGTTTGTCCTTTAACGTCATAGCCTATTTTTTTGATTTGTGCCATAAAACAAGAATCATTGTTTGCTGGTAATTTTTGAACCACCAAAAGTGATGTCTTGATTCCAGTGCCGTAGGGTACAAAAGCTTCCGGCGGTATGGAAACAACACCTAATATTTTTGTTTGGGAGCGCAACCAATGCCGAATCGGTCCATTAGAGATATTTTGTAATAAACCATCGGGCAGAATAATCGCCATGCGTCCACCTGCCCGCAATAATTTTATAGATTTCTCAATAAATAAAATATCGGGCGACTGACCCGCTAAAACGGTTGGGGAAACTTCCCAACCATTGGACGCTGATTTATGCCATTTCCGGGCGAGAAGATATGATTGAAGAATTTTCTGGTCTTCTACTTTGCCTTTATTTCCGAAAGGAGGATTGGTCAAGATAACATCAAAGGAATTATTTAATTTTTCATCTTCGATAAGCGCATTAGTGCAGATAATTTCTGAACCTGTGCCACCTTCAAAAACTAAACGAATCATTCCCGAAAGGGCGACATCAGGATTAAATTCAATTCCTGTAATACTTTCTTGCACAAAAGTTGCTATATCAAACTCTGGGTTATTTTGTCGAACATGGTTTATTGCTTGAATTAAAAAACCACCACTTCCGCAAGCAGGATCTATAATTTTTTCGTTTGGTTTGGGGTCTATCATTTCAACCGCAAGGCGTACAATTGGGTGGGGGGTAAAAAATTCTCCCCTATCTCCACGCTGGTGTCTATTTACAAAAGTCTGGAAGGCTTCACCTTTTATATCGCCAGATGTTTTAGTTAAATTAATGTACTGTAACCTGCCTACAATATAAGCAAGAGTCAAAGGTTTTAACTTGAATGTGTCATCGGTGAAAAATCCCCGATAATGATTTTTGATGGAGGTAAATAATTGACTAAGACGCGACATAAATTCATCGGACTTATTGGCGACGATGGCTTTATATTCACTTGCCGTAACGCCAAAATTTACAGATTGCTTGGCAGATTTTTCGTCATGAAGTTTGATGATGATTAGTTTAACCATCTCGTGAAAAATCTTGTCTTTGAGCATTCCTTCGTTGGCGTAAATATAATTATGGCACTCTTCAAAAACTGCTGCAAGATTGTTAGAAGGTCGTAATTCCTGAATTTGGGGGAGTTTTTCAGGTAACAGGCTATCTTCGGAAAATAACAATCCTTGCTCTTTCATTTTTCCAGTTTGCTGCTGTGTTCTGTCCATTTGTTACAACTCTCCATTTGCTTCTTCTGTAATTAAATATCTATTATCAACCTGCATTTCGTCTTCTTTGACACTATCTTTCTCTTTCAATGTCTGGTAAACATCATTTAGATTTTCATACCAGTCATCAGTGATACTTAATCTTGCGTTGCCAGATTCATCAGTAAACACAAACCCCATGATGTAATTTTGCTGTAAGTGATTTTCATCCTCACCAGATGATTCTAGGTGTTGGGGGTTGGCAAAAAGAAATTTATGCTCTGAATACCGAAGAAAAATGTCAATCGAAATAACGTTAAATTCATCTTTTCGAGGCGTTGCTTGAGTTCTGTTGCTTGAAGCAGATTTGCCGGAAACAAAGTGAGTTTCCAAGACCCGAATCTTTGACATAACATAATTGAGGCGGCTGTCAAATAACGCATTTACTTCTTCTCTTGAAAGATGCTTCAATGCCTGTACTGCACGTGATTTGGCCGTTTCCC
This sequence comes from Microcystis aeruginosa NIES-4325, assembly GCF_008974145.1. Lineage (GTDB taxonomy): Bacteria > Cyanobacteriota > Cyanobacteriia > Cyanobacteriales > Microcystaceae > Microcystis > Microcystis aeruginosa_G. The sequence continues at coordinate 48,705 of NZ_BJKP01000013.1, forward strand.
GTTGTGGGTTGTAGTTTTGAATTTCTTCATATTCATAAATGGTTGTTGAAAACTCATCTTGAAACTTTGGCAATTCTCGATGTATCCATTCGATAACTTGTTCTTCGATGTTGCCATTCTGGTCAATCCAATCAATTTTTCCAGAATGTGCAATGAGAAAAATTTTTAATTTCTCGAAGTTGTACAATTTATGCCACTTTTCAGAATTTGACTTTACGCCTTTAGATTCCACAACATACCAAAGATTAGATTCTGGTTTGCGAAAATAAAAATCTCCATGGTGATTTGGGTGCTTCCTACCTTCCCATTTTTCACGAATTCGTTTAACTTCAAATCCATATTCTTCTTCAAGTTTCTTTTTTAGCAACAACTCCGTGATTGAACCACTGACATATCCCTGTGCATTAGGGCTGTGCTTTAATGCTTCAAGAAAAATTTCTAAATTAGTCTTAAATACTCGGTGAACAAAATTAGTCAATCGTTCAAAAATGGTCATATTTTCGTCTTGTATTGTTGAGAAAAACCTTCCCAGAGTTGAATAGATAGAATATTTTTAGCCTTGACTCCTAGCAAACCAGTCTTTTAGTGGACAGAGATAATCGCCATCTTGATTAAACAAGAACTTGCCACTATACCTGATTATAGAATATAAATTAGAGGATGTCAAGAGATAAAAAATTCAGTTTAATGTTAACCAAAGTAAGTAAAAAAAGCTGAGAGATTGTTGATAACAGAAATTTGGAGCATCTTTCAATTTGACAACGCCGCTATTGACAACGCCAATTATTCAGCCTTTTGATCAGGTGGGTGGCACTCACCTGATTTATTTTTAGCTAAACATTAAAACGGAATAGTAAAACATCACCCTCTTGAACAATGTATTCCTTGCCTTCACTTCTGACTAAACCTTTTTCTTTGGCTGCGCTCATCGTGCCACTATTAACTAAATCCTCATAAGACACGGTTTCTGCCCGAATAAAACCCCGTTCAAAATCCGAGTGAATAACTCCGGCTGCCTGGGGTGCTTTCATACCAGAAATAATCGTCCAAGCGCGGGTTTCTTGGGGACCAGTGGTGAGATAGGTACGCAGTCCTAATAACTCGTAGGTAGCTTTAATTAAAGATTTTAATCCCCCTTCTTCTACTCCTAAAGAACCGAGAAAATCTTTTCTTTCTTCCTCCGACAATTCCACTAATTCCGATTCTACTTGAGCAGAAACGATCACAACTTTTGCCTGTTCCTCTTGGGCAATTTGACGGACACTTTCTACCCAATCATTACCCGTGGCCAGATCATCTTCGCTCACATTAGCGGCATAAATAATCGGTTTACGACTCAATAAACCGAGATTTTTAATTAATTCTTCTTCCTCTTTGCTTAAATCCACTTTTCGCGCCGAAATACCGTCATTAAGACAAATTAGGATTTTTTCAAGGATAGCCAATTCTTCGGCGGCTTCCTTGCTATTTTTCGCCTGTTTGCGTAAACGTTCCACCCGCTTCTCCACCTGTCCCAAATCCGCTAGAGCTAACTCTAGATTAATCACCTCGATATCCCGGGCCGGATCCACAGAACCGGAAACATGAATAATATCATCATTATCAAAACAGCGCACCACATGAACGATCGCGTCCACTTCCCGGATATTAGCCAAAAATTGATTACCCAATCCTTCCCCCCGACTAGCACCCTTGACTAATCCGGCAATATCGACAAATTCGATCCGCGTCGGCACGATTTTCTCAGAATTAGAGATTTTAGCCAAAACCTCCAGACGTTCATCGGGGACGGATACCACACCCACATTCGGTTCAATGGTACAAAAGGGGAAATTAGCGGCCTCGGCCTTGGCATTAGCCACCAGAGCGTTAAATAGGGTCGATTTCCCCACATTTGGCAGTCCCACGATTCCAGCTTTCAACATAAAAATTGCTTGATAAACATCATCCCGACCTCTCACTATATCAGGCTGCCTCTCGTTTTTGTAAATCCGGTTGATGAGAAAGACTATGGATAGTTAACAGCTTAGTTAACATTTATTTAACTTCCTTAACTAAAAGTAGGCGAGATTTTACAAGAGATTGCGAGAATGGGATGTAATGCTTGAGACTGAGTTAGGGTGAAGAGTAGGAAAGAATACACCTGTAGCACTGGGCAAAATTATGGCAAAACAGGCCTTTCACTTCTAAATACGTCCTGAGAGTAATTTTCAGTGCTATGACAGTATATTTACTAGGGCGATCGAGTGTAAATATCGCCCAATCGCCACAACTAATCACTAAATCATTGTTGGGGGTATCTGTATGAATCAAAGTATCGGAGCAAACACCCGTAATGTGGCCCTTGTCGGCCCCTACTCCAGTGGAAAAACCTCCTTACTGGAAAGTTTACTTTTCGTAACAGGAGCGATCACCAGAAAAGGCAAAATCAGCGATCGCAATACCGTCGGTGATAGTTCCACGCAAGCGCGGGATCGACAGATGAGTGTAGAAGTTTCCGTTGCCCATAGTCAATACCAAAACCTAAATTTTACCTTTCTCGATTGCCCCGGTTCGATCGAATTTGCCAGTGAAACCTATAATGCCCTGGTCGGGGCCGGTGCTGCTATTATCGTTTGTGAACCGGTGGTCGATCGAGTTCTCACCCTGGCTCCCTTGCTAAAATTCCTCGATGATTGGGAAATTCCGCATCTAATCTTCATCAACAAGATGGATCGCTGTAATAGTCACTTTAACGAAGTCCTACAAGCTCTCAAATCCGTTTCTAGTCGTCCCCTCGTTCCCCAGCAATATCCTATCCGTCAGAACAACGAAATTATCGGATTCATCGATTTAATCAACGAACAGGCTTATCATTACCATCCTAACAGTCCCGCCGATCCTGTACCTTTACCCGACCACCTCAAGGAAGAAGAACAGATCGCTCGACAAGAAATGCTAGAAACGATCGCCGAATTTGACGATCATCTTTTAGAAGAACTCCTCGAAGATATTAACCCCTCCCAGGAAGAAATTCTCCAAGACTTAAAACAAGAACTGGGAGCCGATCAGATAGTACCCGTGTTCTTCGGTATGGCGGAACGGGACTATGGTGTGCGTCATCTCCTCACCGCTTTAGTAGAAGAAGCGCCGGCCCCGACAATTACCGCCAATCGTCGCGGTCTCGATCCGGGTGCGGACGGGGACGCAGTGGTACAAATCCTCAAAACCTATTTTACTCCCCAGGGCGGTCGCCTTTCCCTAGGGCGAATCTGGCAGGGAACCCTTAACGATGGCATGGCCTTAAACGGTGTGCGGATTGGTGGTATCTATCGTCTCATGGGACAACAACAGCAACCCCTACAGCAGGCCCAAGCGGGGGAAATTATCGCTCTCGGTCGTTTGGAGGGAATCGCCACCGGAGAAGTGGTGAGCAGCGGCAGTCAAAAACCCGATCTTCCCAGAGGATTACAGCTTAAACCCGTCTTTGCTCTCGCTATTGCCGCCGCAAATCGCAAGGATGAAGTTAAATTAAGTTCAGCTTTGACGAAACTGATCGAAGAAGATCCTTCCCTCTACTGGGAACAACACGGCGATACTAAAGAAGTGATTCTCTGGGGACAGGGAGAAATTCATCTGCAAGTGGCCCTCGATCGCCTAGCACGCAAGTATAATCTACCGATGACCACCCATTTACCCCAAGTTCCCTACAGGGAAACGATCAAAACCAGTACCAAATCCCACGGACGTTATAAACACCAAACCGGCGGCCACGGTGCTTTTGGTGATGTATATCTCGATATTAAACCCCTGGCCCGGGGGGAAGGTTTCCACTTCCATGAAAGCATTGTCGGGGGTGTTGTCCCCAAACAGTATATACCCGGGGTGGAAACGGGAGTGCGGGAATATCTCGGTCATGGTCCTTTGGGTTTCCCCGTGGTGGATATCGATGTCACCCTCACCGATGGTTCCTATCACAGTGTCGATAGTTCCGAACAAGCTTTTAAACAAGCAGCCCGTCTAGCGATGACGGAGGGACTGCCTAAATGTCATCCAGTCTTATTAGAACCAATTCTATCGGTGACGGTTCTCGCTCCCTCAGAATACACTGCCAAGGTTTTACAGTTAATCAGTGGTAAACGCGGTCAAATTCAGGGTTTTGAAGCTTCTGAGGAGTGGAAAGGTTGGGATCAGATAACAACCTATCTCCCCCAAGCGGAAATGCACGATTTGATCGTTGATTTGCGTTCTTTGACTATGGGTGTCGGTTTCTTCCGGTGGGATGAGGATCACCTGCAAGAAGTGCCGGATAAACTGCGCGATGCGGTTTTAGCCATGCAGGGTAATGGTAACAAGTAGGCCATTTCACCCGTGGTGTGGTCTATTGAGAAAGGGGAGGGTCTCCTTCCCTTCCCTGATGGGTTACACAAGAGGTAGAACCTCTGGAAATGGGTTGGCAGGGAGACCATTGCAACGAGGTAATGGGGTTGCTGTGGCAATTCGATATATGTGGACTAAACAAAAAAAGTGCAGGGCTTTATGGTCTTACAATTCTTCTCTCTTGCTATTTATCTCAGGGGAAAAAGCTAATATTTGTGCGGTTTTAAAAATAGCTAAAGCTAAAATACCAAACCAAAACACGAGGTAAATTCTTCCTAGACTTTTAAATACAGGAATATCCTTGGCTTGATGAAGCCAGTTAAAAGGTAGAAAAATTATACGATTAAATTCTGCGTTCAGGTATTTCCTTTGCTCCGGAGTTGCTCTTTGGCAGGGAGGAAGAGATGAATTCAATAAGCATCCCAGATTAATCATCCTTTGTCCTAATCGGAAATCCAATCTAGTTCCTGGTACGCCTATATTTTTTTGAGATAGTTCCATGATCGGGTTCATAGTGACGGAGGCTAATTGAATGACCATGGCAATAGCTATTATTGCCACCATTAAGTTCCTCCTTATCCCTCGATATGATAGTAAAGATTGCAGGAAAATGCCAATCAAGGGAATTAAAAGCAATTGCACAGAGGTGACATGATATCTTGCTCCCCAAGCTAAATCTCCGCCCCAAAACGAGACTCGAGAATAGGCTAATAAATGTAGACAAAGATTGAGAATATTGACTAGGATATAGATACGAATGTATATGTTTATTTTTCTCCAAAGAATAGCAACTATAACTAAACAAGGTAATAGCAAAGGATCATAAATAAAAATGCTTTTAGCTGGATCGAAAAGAGCACCGATGAATCCAACATGATGAGCGTCAATAAAGGGAAAGTTTGGCTCTAGGTTAGGCATTCCATTCCACAATGGATCGGTAGTTAATTGTATCTGTGCCATTTTTGCACCAGACATAAAGAAGCTGCCGTAGCGCCAGTAATCAAAGAGTCTCCCTATTAAAGTAAAGGGAATAAAACCAAGAATCCAGATTCCAATTGCTTTGATTAATTCTGGTACACTTTGCTTAAGTCTTTCTCGATATTGATAGATTAGACAACTCAAGAAGAACAGGAAAACCGATAGAGCGTGTATTAGACTTGTTATTCTCATTAACATAGCTCCACCTAAAGCCAATCCGCTCATAAAAGCTAGGCTTGGATTTTTGGAGAAGGAATAGGCTAAAGCAGCAACGTAACCTATCATGACAAATAAAAGGATTTGATTGTTCTGTTGATGTATTTGGGCATAGTGTAAGAAGGTTGTACCCAAAAAAAAGATAACAGAACCTAATTGGGCAATTCTCTCATTGAAACCAAATTCTTTGAGCAACCAGAAACAAGTAACAACGGCAGCAATGTTTAAAGGGATAAAAATAAGGAAACTTACCGCTAACTGTCGCCAACTTTTTTCTGGAATAGCGGGAAACAAGTAATGAAGCCAAGTCCCTAATAAATCTCCAGGTAACATCAATAAAGACTGACCTTGTTCATAGGCAATATAACGCTTTCCATCAACTCCTAGAACTCCAAAACGAATATCTCCACGCATTTTAGGTTTGGTTTCGGAAGTAACCTGAACTTCTGAATCTTTTGTCCACCAAGCATGGGACATTTGTAATCGCAAACTTGTATCTATAATACCCGTACCTCCAGTGTTGATAACAAGAAACCATAGCAAAGCGATTAAAGCCAATTCTGATTTATATTTATTCTTTTTCATGATTGCTCAATAAGTTAAAATTGGGCTAATTCAAGTCTGAATTGCATCACTGTCTGATCTAGGTTTATAGAATACCTCATTCTGGGTACGATAGTCAAGACATTTTCGAGGACGATTGTTAATCAAGTTTACGTCTCTTTCTACCTCCTCTGGTTGGCTCTTCTGGTTTCTGTGTGGAGGGAAGAAGAATAGGGATAATTTTCCAGAAATATAGTCTTCAAAGCCTTGCCTAGCAAGAGTTCTAAGAATAATAATCAGGGCTTATCACACAAAGTCGAGAAGAGCCTCTGGTTTAACGATTTTAAAATTCTTCACCTTAGGGGACGAATTGTCTTAATGGGTGCATCTCATTTTTGTAAATCTACTCAGTCGCTATTTTTAAAGGTAAACTCTCTGCTAAAATTGGCTGTTATTTCCGATTTTTTCCCTCAATCCATGCTTTAGGGAAGGATAATACTTATGTATTATCTTAAGAATGACTGATAATTGCCGATTGTCGGTATTTCTGCAAATGTGAGATGCACCCGTCTTAATAGTCCATTAGTATGCTCTTTTAATCGCTTACTTTTCGTTTCGATCCGCCTCGACTCTTTGTTAAGATGTTGGTAGCTTATTATGGCGGATTCAGACTCAGTCTGTATAGAGAAGCCGCCGTAGTGTCTCTGATTTCTTGTTGTTAAAGATCGGACAATACCTGATGAGCCTTTCCTAGTCAAGCCTGTAGGCTGACGCGTTTCATTTTTGAATTGACACTATACTACCCCAAATTAGTCTCGGAATTCTCAACTTAACCTCATGAATTTATCTAACCTGATCTTAGTCGCCCTCGCTGCGGGAATTGTTTTCGGTGCGCTGCTGAATGGCTTTTTTCCTACGCTAATCCTGCCTTTAGATGACTATATTCTCGCGCCAGTGGGACAGGTTTTTCTGCGCTTAATTCAATTTGTGGTGGTGCCGATCGTTTTTTCTTCCCTTATTTTAGGATTAACCCGGGTACAGAATGCGGCGCGGATCGGTAGATATTTACTCAGATTGATGACTGGCTATCTGCTAACCAGTACACTTGCTCTGTTAATTGGCATGGCGACGGCGTTGCTATTAAAACCGGGAATAGGTTTAGAGGGATTTGCCACTAATGCCGCCATTACCACCAATACACCCGTATCCTTGAGAGATTGGCTGATTAGCTTAATCCCGGTTAATCCCCTAGAAGCTCTTACTGGGGGCAATCTTTTACAGGTAATCGTGACGGGAGTTTTATTTAGTATCGGCATCGGACTGGCCAAAGAGGGGGCAAAACCTTTTATTCTCTTGATAGACAGTCTTTATCTAATCAGCGAGAGAATCCTATCGGTGATTCTTTATCTAGCACCTGTGGGGGTATTTGCCCTGATTGCTTCGGTTATCGCCACCCAGGGATTAGAATTAGTGGCGAGACTTTTTTTCTATGTTTTTGGTCTGTTTTTGGCTAGTGCCTTGATGATTGGGGTGTATGTTTTGCTCCTTTTTGCCCTCAAAGGAGAACCTCGACGCTTTTTTGCTTCTTTATCGGAATCTTTATCCTTAGCTTTCGGTACTGCTAGTTCTAACGCCGCTTTACCAGTAGTTTTGCGGGAAATTCAAGAATATGGTTTACCCGAAGATATCGCCAGTTTCGCTATTCCCTTGGGAACGGTACTAAAACGCGATGGTTCGGCAATTTTACAGGGATTTAATGCTCTTTTTATCGCTCAGGTGTACGGAGTTCCTTTAAGTCCCTCTTTGTTATTAGCGATCGCACTGAGTGGTTTATTGGTTTCTTTTAGTACCCCTGGAGTCCCCGGCAGCGCATTAATTACCATGACTACCGTATTATCGGCGGCGGGTTTACCATTAGAGGGAGTGGCTTTAGTAGCGGGGGTCGATCGCTTGACCGATGGCTTTAAAACCGTATTAAATGTGATCGGTAATACAGTTAATGCCATTCTGCTCAATTACTGGGAATCAGGAGAAAAGGAAAAATCCCTAGAATTAAAAAACTAGCCTCACCTAGCCGCGGCTGAACCCTCGTAGAAGTTAGACAAAGGGCAAACTTTGATAGGGAATAACTGAATAGGCCGCCAGCTTGTTAGAGTATTGGGAGTAATTTTGAGCGAGCGATGATACTACAGCCTTTCCTTTCTTCCGATTGGAGTCCTAATCTTTCCCTGTTAGCCTCGGCAGCTACGGCCGAAACTGCTGATAGTGCCTTAGTTTTAGCCTGCGTGTTGCTGAGTTTGACCGTTATTTATTTCGCCTGTAAACTGGGGGGGGAAATATGCGTCCGATTCAACTTGCCCCCCGTGTTAGGAGAATTAGTCGGTGGCGTGATTATCGGGGTTTCTGCCCTAAAATTACTGGTTTTTCCAGAAGGAGGGGCGGGATTCGAGGATTCTCTGCTAATTCACTTCCTAGAATCCACTTCACCCCTCACCCCCGAGCAATCTCCCGCCGTTTTTAGTGCTGCCAGTGAGGTAATTTCCGTCCTCTCGGAATTGGGGGTAATTATTCTGCTGTTCGAGATCGGTTTAGAATCGGACTTGCAGGAATTAATTCGCGTCGGTCCACAGGCAGCTGCTGTCGCAGTGGTGGGGGTTGCGGTTCCCTTTTTGGTGGGTACTTTGGGTTTAATCTATATCTTTCATCTGGCCACCATTGCCGCTATTTTTGCTGGGGCAGCTTTAACAGCTACCAGTATCGGCATTACCGCCAAGGTTTTAGCAGAAATAGGGAAGTTATCGGCGAAAGAAGGTCAAATTATCATCGGTGCAGCAGTTCTCGATGATATTCTCGGTATTATCGTCCTCGCTGTCGTTGCTTCTTTGGTGAAGACCGGAGAAGTGCAAATTAGCAAAGTAATTTATCTAGTTATTAGTTCTAGCGCTTTTGTGGTCGGGGCGATCCTGATCGGTCGTTTTTTAAACCCCTTTTACGTTCAATTAGTTAATAGCATGAAAACTAGGGGACAATTGCTCTTAGTTTCCCTGATTTTCGCTTTTATTCTTGCCTATATTGCCCAAGTTATCCAATTAGAAGCGATTCTCGGTTCCTTTGCTGCGGGTCTGGTCCTAGCGGAAACGGAAAAGCGCTCGGAATTGGCAGAACAAGTGTTCCCGATCGCCGATTTATTTGTACCGATATTTTTCGTCTGTGTGGGGGCAAAAACCGATTTAAGTGTCCTTAATCCCGCTATTCCCAGCAATCGAGAAGGATTAGTCTTGGCCGCTTTCCTAATTGTCGTCGCTATTTTGGGTAAAGTGGTGACGGGGTTGGCCGTTTTCAGCCAGGAAAAACTCAATCGCTTGGCGATCGGAGTTGGTATGATTCCCCGGGGTGAAGTGGGTTTAGTCTTTGCTGGAGTCGGGGCTGCCAGTGGTGCTTTATCCGCCGCTACCGATGCGGCGATTATTATGATGGTGATCTTGACTACCTTTATCGCTCCGCCCCTGTTAAGGTTAGTATTTAAAGAACCTACCGCCAGCCCTCAATCAGTGAGCAGTGAGCAGTGAGTTAGGAGTTAGAGGATAGGGAGATGGGGAGATAGGGGAATTTCAACTAAAACCCCAACACCCAACACCCAAAACCTCAACACCCAATCCCTGATCACTGATCAGAAACATAGCAGACCATGGCAACGTCCCATAAGCTTGTTTTTATTGATAGTCATTCTCAAAGCATTAACGGAGCTATGGATGGCCAAAAATCGACAAAATCGTCCATTTTTACCGAAAAAAGGTAACTGATAACTGAGGAACGGGAGCATCGATCATGAGATTTCATTGGTTATTCCTAAGCGCATTAACTTGGTTGCTGGTGGCGGCCCCTGCTTGGGCGGGCAAGCTCGTCTTTTGGCGATTCGACACCAATGAGAATCGTCTGGTGTTCACCACCGACAATCGAGTGCAACCGCGAGCGCAAATGATCACTAACCCCACCAGGATCGTGATCGATCTGCCCGGGATCAAGTTAGGGCAACCCAATATTAACCGGCCCATTGGCAATATCGTCAGAAGTGTCCGTATCGGTCAATTTGATGCGGAAACTACCCGTTTAGTGATTGAATTAGCCCCCGGCTACACCGTTGATCCTCAACAGGTAAAAATTCGCGGAATTTCGCCCACCCAATGGACAGTGGAACTGCCAGAACCCCAACCGATTAGGGAGGAAACGCAACCCCCCGTCACCCCTGAACCCAATTCCACCCCGAACCAAGGTTCCACTCGTCCCACTCCCCCACCTCCAGTTAGCCAGACGGACAACAACGATGATTTTCAGGTGACTCGCAATGGTCTTTTTATCCGTTTAGAGCAGAATGGTGATGAGCGATCGATCCGCAGTCAACGCAGCCGGGACGGCAAAAAAATCGAATTTGAATTACCCGGTGCCACTTTACCCAGCAGTCTCACCGGCCAAACTATCCCCGTCAATCGTTATGGGGTCGGTGATATTCAATTCAGTCAGACTGCCAATCAACGGGCCAAGATTTCCCTAAGTGTTAATAAAGATAGTCCCGATTGGCAAGCTCTCTATAGTCGTTTTGGGGGCTTGGTTTTACTGCCTAGGGGTGGTCTGAGTTCCGTGGATAATATCTCCTCACCTCCCCCAACTAGCGCCACTAATCCCAATCCCCGTCCCAATAATCCCCCCCCGAAAACTCCTAATAATCCCCCCCCGAAAACTCCTAATAATCCCCCTTCTAGCAATCGTTTGGCCACGATCTCCTCGATCGATCTGACGGGTAATAACGATCGCCTGTTAATTCGCGCGGATTCACCCCTGAAAGCTAACGGCAGTGTTAACCGGGATGGTGTCTATGAACTACGCATCGACAATGCTAAGTTAGCCGAGTCTTTTCGCGGTCCGCGCTTCGGTCGCTATAGTCCTATCTATCAATTGCGGGTACGTCAGGAAAGTGCCAATAAGGTGCTGATTTTGGTACAGACCGCAGCAGGGTTTCAATTAGGTCAACTCAATCAGTCGGACAGTCAAACCCTAGCCCTAGAATTGCTTTCCTCCCGCAATTCTAGCCCCGTTTCCCAAGTTCCTGACTCCACCACTATCCCTGTCCCTTTACCCCCCAATACGGGGCAATTTAACCCACCTCCGCGCCCCTCTAACCCCACCCCTAATACTCCTCGACAAGGCAATGGCCGCTTTCTCGTGGTTATAGATCCAGGCCACGGTGGTAAGGATCCGGGTGCGATCGGAATTGGTGGCCTTCAGGAAAAAAACGTGATTCTGCCCATTTCCCTAGAAGTTACCCGCATCCTGCAACAACAGGGCATCGATGTGCGTCTAACTAGGGATAGCGACTTTTTTGTCACCCTGCAAGGTCGCACGGATCTGGCTAACCGGATCGATGCGGATCTATTTGTCAGTATCCACGCTAACTCTATGGGGAAAGCACGACCAGATGTCAACGGATTGGAAGTTTATTACTTCGGCGATAGCCGCTTATCGGACACCATCCATCGCAATATTGTCCGTAGTGTCGATATGCGCGATCGGGGGGTGCGTCGAGCCCGTTTTTATGTGCTGAGAACCTCGAAAATGCCCTCTACCCTCGTGGAAGTGGGTTACGTCACCGGTGCTCAGGATGCTCCTAAATTAGCCAATGCCAACTTTCAACGACAAATGGCTGCGGCGATCGCAAGGGGGATTATTGAATATATTCAACGAAATCTCCGTTAATGATTAAATCATTGGAGTATTCGTTTACCAATCAAAAAATCCGTGTTTTAATATCATCAAATAAAGCTACTTTAGATCAACGTTTTCCTCGATATCTATGAGAGAATCACAATTTAGTCCGATTGGTGTGTTTGATAGTGGTGTGGGTGGACTGACCGTTTTAAGGGAGTTGTATCGACAACTGCCCCAAGAATCGATTCTCTATTTCGCTGATACCGCTAGACTTCCCTACGGAACCCGTTCTAAAGGGGAAATTATCGAATTTGTCCAGGAAATTCTCACTTGGATGAGCGAGCGCCAGGTGAAAATGGTGATTATGGCCTGTAATACCAGTTCCGCCTTGGCTTTAGAAGAAGTACGGGCCGAATTTAAAGATTTACCGATTTTGGGGGTAATTTTACCCGGTGCCAAAACTGCCGTTAAACAAGGAAAGCGCATTGGGGTGATTTCTACCCCGGCTACGGCTAAAAGTAATGCCTATAAACAAGCCATTCAAGAAATCGATCCTACTGCCCAAGTTTGGCAAATTCCCTGTCCTGAATTTGTCCCTTTGATCGAGGCTAACCGCATTTTTGACCCCTACACCACCCAAGTAGCTAGAGAATATCTTCAGCCTTTACTGGCAGAAAATATTGATACTCTGGTCTATGGTTGTACCCATTATCGCCATCTTTCCCCGGTTTTACGTCGTCTTTTACCTAGTTCCGTGCGCTTGGTAGATCCCGCTGCTGCCGTTGTCCGATCGGCGGAAAAAGAGCTAGAATTATTAGGGCTAAAAAATCCCGAAACACCCCTACCTACTAGCTTTGCAGTTAGCGGTAATCCTGACACTTTTGCTCGTTTATCTCGTCAATGGCTCGGTTTTTCTCCTCAGGTAGAAAAGGTTTATTTGCCTGTCCCCGTTTTATAGCCGTTAGCCCTTTCAGTGAGCAGTAATCAGTGAGCAGTAATCAGTGGAAACTGCTATTGACAGCCTTTCTCGTCAAGGTGAAGCACCGACACTAATACTTCACAGAAACGCTGTAATACTGCTCACTTAAAACTCAAATCCGATCAACTGATAACTGATGACTGATCACTGATTAGGAGTTGATTTTAGCTTTTTTTGCGATCGCTAGTAAGAGATAGATCACCAGTAGATACACCATTGGTAACACTAAGGTCATGGTAGGCATTGTTTAATTAGGGAGGAGAGAAGATAGTTAAAATTAGGTGGGCTCGACCTTTCCCCATTGATCATTGAATGACTAGCGACGAGAAAACTAGCTAAATCTGCAAACAGATCGAGCTTATCCGTCAGTCACTCTGCCAAAGGACTGCGATCGAGTTGGACAGGTAATCGTCTTCAACTCCATTGCTCCCACTAGAAACTGACGAGAAAAAATTCCTCATCTTAACAATTCCTAGGCGAGAACTGGGGGTTAATTTCTGGCAACTGCCACTATCAACTTAACATAAGTTGTCAAGGACTGGGAAAAAATTTTTTTAGGCTCGATCGAAAGGAGAATAATCGAGATTTTGCGAAGAAGATTGTCGTCGTAATCAACCATGACTTGAGAATAATTTGACCAGCAAAGCTAGGATATTTGTCAGAATCTCAAGCATAAAAAGGCAATTTTTTAATTTATTTGAGTTAAATATTAGATAGGACTAAATCTGTTGTCAATAGCGTGATTAACTCCCGATCAAACTTTAAAAAACCACTCCCTGCTCCCCTCTCCCCTATCTCTTTTAAACAGGATTTAGTATATTGGGTAACAGCAGTAAGCTAACACATAAGATTAGCTTACTGCTACCCAGTGCCTTCGGCATCGCACTAATAATTTTTGATCATTAATTCTCTCCCCGCTGCTGCCTGTCCTTGTTTATAATTATTCATACCATACTGAAGATTCCACTCGATAATATGGGCAAAATCAAAGAGTTTTCGTATCTCTGGACAATCATCGTAGGTAATTAACCATTTAGCCTGACATTGACGCATATTATCGGCAAAACGTTGATGATCAAAGCTAGTATGTAAATTCCCTCTTACGCCGTACAAACGGGATTTTGTGGCACTATAGTAGGGGGGATCAAGAAAGATAAAAACTTCTTTTCCCTCAGCAAATAATAATTCTTTGTAGTCTTGGTTAGTAATTTTTACCGATGCTAATAAGGGCGCAATTTGAGTTAATCTGGCAATTGATGAATCAGTAAATCTACTGGTAAAAGCTGCTTGAGAATACCCCCCCGAATCCACTGTTCCCGAAAAAGTAATCCGATTTAAGATAAAAAAACGCACCGCCTTTTCAAAGTCGGTTAACTTTAAATCTTCCCTTGTCAAATCTTGAAATAATTCTCGTCCGCTATCATATTTCTGTTTAATTTCTGTTATTTTTGCTACCAATAACTCAATATTTTCTTGAGCGCATTGCCAGAAACAATATAAATCATAATTTAAGTCATTAATCCAATAGGTTTTTATTTGTTGTTCAAAGAGTTGCTTAACAGCAAAAAACACAGAACCACCACCAAAAAAAGGTTCTCGATATTCCCTAATATTAACAGGAATTTGCGGCAGAATTTGCTTAATTGCCCGGGATTTCCCCCCTGGATAGCGCAAGGGACTTTTAATTTTTGACATTTTATACTAAATCCGTTTATTATTGAATTTCTTCTAACGACCAAGTTAGTCATCGTGCTTCTCCCCAGACTTCTACTTACTTTGTCTAGCTTGACCAACTTTTAGCCATGCAAAGATTTGTTGTGGAGTCAGTGTCAACTCAACCCCTGCAATTACCTTAAGCTGGTCATCCCCTCTGCAAACTTTCGGCTCTTGTTGGGGAGTAAACATTAAAACAGAATAATCATCTGGATCAAGCATCCATCCTAATTTACTGCCATGTTTTAAACAATGTAAAATGTTGTCAATTACACGGTTTACCTTTTGATCCGGTGAAAGAATTTCGATAGTCCAATCAGGTGCTTCCCTAAAGTCGTCCTCCGGTTCACCTGCTTCATTTAGGTTAATTCGATTCCATGCAATTACCGCCACATCAGGAACGATCGAACGCCCGCCGAAGGTACATCGCAACTCAGGTAAGGCTGTATAATCAACAGTGTGGCTGTCAACCGCAGCTAAAAGACGTTTTTGCAGGATAGAGTGTCGAGTCTTAGGCATGGGTTTCTGAATTGCGACTCCATGCAAGTATTCCCATGCTGGAGAATCCTCCAAATATGGCAATTTGAGGAAATCTTCAAGGGTGAGACTCTCAGTCAAGGAAGTCGTCATCGGTTCAAGCAAAGGTTTTTTTTGTGACTTTATTATAAATGAACTTTATCTGGGTTTCTTACCCACGATTCAGGTATATTTGAGGAGAATTTGCCCTCTCAATTGTTCAGCAAAAATCGACCAGATCGGTCGATTTCTTAACTATTCTGACTATTTCACGAAAATGTTCGCAGGCATAACCAATTAGATTAACCATCTACTTAACTGTTGGTTTGCGGAATTTGGAGGGAGAGGGAAAATATTCTACCCGTTCATTTTTAAGTGCTTGTGCCATGAAATCACGCCAAATGGGAGCGGCAAAACCACCACCGGTGATACCTTTACCTAAAGTGCGGTTTTGGTCATCTCCAATCCACACCGCCGTGGCTAATTGGGGAACATAACCGACAAACCAGACATTTTTCTCGTTATCGGTAGTACCGGTTTTTCCCGCTGCCGGACGACCGATTTGGGCCGAGGTGGCTGTTCCCCCTTGAATAACTCCCTGTAGGACAGAATTGAGGGAAGCGGTGGCCCAGGGGTCTAAAACTAGCTTCGGTTTGGGTGTATTATCGAGCATGACGTTACCCCGGCTATCGGTAACACGCATGATAAAGGTAGGCTCAGAATGCCAGCCATTACTGGCAAAAGTAGCGTAGGCCCCCGCCATTTCCAGTGGAGTCACATCCACGGATCCCAACGGTAAAGAGGTGACGGCAATTAAAGGACTCTCGAAACCCAGCAGACGACAGACTTCAATGACTTTATTGATCCCGACACGACGACCGAGAACAACTGCGGGAATATTCAGAGACTGCACCAGAGCGCTACGCAGGGAAACCGGGCCAGAAAAGCCGCCACCGTAGTTTTTTGGGCTATAGAAGCCGCCAGCCTCGCGAAAACGGACGGGAGCATCATTAACCACGGTTTCGGGGGTAAAACGACCACTAGCGAAGGCAGTATAGTAAACAAAAGGTTTAAAAGCTGACCCCGGTTGACGACGGGATTGAATAGCGCGGTTTAATTGACTTTTATTGTAATCAACGCCACCGACGAGTGCCTTGACGAAATGGGTGCGGGGATCCACAGCTACCAGAGAAATTTGTAGGTCCTTGGTGCGAATACCGCGACCACGCAAGCTATTATAGGCCTTTTGAATGGTGGACTCGGCCATGTTTTGAAAGTCGAGATCGATCGTGGTTTGAATCCGCATTCCCCCTTTAGTTAGGGTTTCTTTGCCAAATTTTTGCCGCAATTCTGCCACCACTGCATCGGTAACGTAGGGTAATTTACTTTCTTGCCAAGCGGTGGGTTGACCCAGTTTCAGAGGTTCCTTTAAAGCGGCCTTTTCCTGTGCGGGGGTAATCCAACCTAAGCTACGCATCCGACTGAGAACCAGTGCCTGTCTTTCCTTGGCGGTTTTATAATTATTAAAAGGACTATAAACTTCTGGCGCTTGGATTAATCCGGCCATCATCGCCGATTCTGCTAAATTTAACTGGGCAGCGGGTTTATTGAAATAACTTTTAGCGGCGGTTTGTACTCCGTAATTATTATGACCCCAATAGATATTGTTGAGGTACATTTCCAGAATGTCATTTTTGCTAAAAACCTGTTCCACTCGTACTGCCAGGACCGCCTCGGCTAATTTGCGACTAACGGTGCGCTGATGGGAAAGAAAGATATTTTTGACTAACTGCATGGTGATAGTAGATGCACCTTCCACCACACCGCC
Source organism: Microcystis aeruginosa NIES-4325 (assembly GCF_008974145.1). Lineage (GTDB taxonomy): Bacteria > Cyanobacteriota > Cyanobacteriia > Cyanobacteriales > Microcystaceae > Microcystis > Microcystis aeruginosa_G. The sequence goes on from NZ_BJKP01000013.1 coordinate 65,540, forward strand.
ACTTTTCCAGTTAGCGACCACTGCCCGACCGATACTATTAGGATTAATACCACGATGGTGATAAAAATGGCTATCTTCGATCGCCATCACTGCGCGTTTTAGATTGGGAGAGATTTGATCGAGTTCCACCACTTCCCGATGCGCTTCTCCGTGTAAGCTGGTCAGGGGTCTGCCTTTAACATCGTAGATATAACTGGTTTCCGTGGGAACGTAACCCCGTAAAATCCTCACATCGGGTAAATTGCGGTAACTGATCGCTAATCCTACCATAGCCCCCGTCACCACGGCCGTGGATACCATCAACAGGCCGAGAACAGTTCCCCCCGCAACCCTAGAGACTCCCTGGAGAAAGCTATCGGAGGAACTACTGGACTGCTGCTCTTTGTCTTGATTGCCGAGGGTACTGGTGGACACGATGGTTACAATTTCCTTTTTCCAAGAGGGGACTGACCGATTAAACTGGCTTGAAAGTCTATTCTAAAGGTTTTGTTAAAAAATTGAATACTAGCTTACAGGAATTCTGGCCGATCTGGCTCTAGTTCGATCAGCCCTGGCAGTGCGATTAGGGGCAGCATAGTTAGATATCAGGGACAAAATAGGGTATCGCGGGTATTTCTGCCGGTTACTGGGTTAGTTCCCGTGGCTCTCTCACAAAGATATTTTTCCACATCGGAGCGAATAATTGCATCGGTAAAATCCGCCCCGTCGATAATTGCACCTTTGATTAAAATGTTAGTGGCAAAAGCACCTTCGAGAACGGCATTGGTAAAGTTGACTTTGGTTAAACGGGCCGATTCTAAATCCACATTTCTCATATTGGCATCGCTAAAGTTAGCCCCCTCCAAGTTGGCAGAAAAAAAGCGTACTCCTTCGAGATTGGCATGACTGAAGTTACTACCGCGCAGATTAGAGTGATCAAAGGTGGAATCGCGCAAATCCTGCCCCGCAAAGTCGTTATCGGTCAAATTACGGTTATTGTAACTGAGGGCTTGGGCCGGAGCCAACGAAGATAATAATACTAATATACTAGCAAAAAGGGTTAGTAGAGTTTTGCGAGAAAATTGCGCCATATTGCCACCTGATCGATCAACCTTTTCTATAATAAGCTGTACTGCCTTAAAACTGCATACTAAAAATTTTAGTACAAATGCTCAAACTGCCATTCCCATCTCCTCAAGTGGCGTAAATATCTGCGTAATCTTGACTCAGATTAAGTTTTTTGTCAAAAAAATATCTATTTGTTATCTGATAGATGCTAGGGTTTTTGAAGGATAAAATTGATAATTTTCCCCTGATTAATTTAATCAAGCTCAAACCTAAAACTACGGGACAGCATTTTTTAGCGATCAAAGCTCCTAAATTAGAAAAAATCAAGGTAAATTTATTAATTGATACCATTACGCTGACTCTCTGTGCTGTTATTGGTGGGGCAGAAACTTGGGAAGACTACCCTGATCATTAAGATAACTACTATAACTTGGTTTGTTAACGAAGAAAATAAACTATAGCGGTAATAATACTCAGAATTACCACCGTCCAGCGCAGATCACTAGGAGAGATAATTCTGGCTAGTTTTCCCCCCAATAAACCCCCAATTAAAGAGCCAATTGCTACCACTATCGCCGCCCACCAATACACCTGATTAGAAAAGAGAAAAAAACAAGCTGCGGCCACATTAACCACCAAAGAAAGCAACTGTTTTAAAGCATTTAATCTCGTGAGATTATCCTTGAGAAACAAGCCCAAAATTGCCAACTCGATTACACCTAAACCCGCCCCAAAATAACCACCATAAATTGAAGCAAGAGCGATGGGTAAAACTGCCAAAATTTCTGGTATATGACCATTTTTGTCCCCCTGTCGCCGCTGCAACCAAGAACGTAAAGTATCTTGAAAAGCCAATAGAGCCGCCGCTAAAAGAATCAGAAAAGGAATGAGGCGGTCAAATACTTGATCGCTGCTATTTAACAGCAAAATACCACCGATAATGCCGCCAATAACTGCCGATGGTAGCAATAACTGAATCCGTTTTTGTTGCCCGTGCAGGTCTTTTTTTTGGGCGAGGGTTGCCCCCAGATAACCGGGGCATAAAGCGACGGTATTAGTCACATTTGCCATCACCGGTGGGATACCCACCGCCATCAGCGTCGGAAAACTAATCAGACTACCGCCACCGGCAAGGGCATTAATTAAGCCGGCAGCCACCGCAGCGATTGCCAAGAAGCCATACTGAATAGGCGTGAGCATTTAGGCGCTAGGGATAGTAATTAGCGATAAATCAATTTTTTCCTCATCAATTTGCTTAATTTCGGCTCTAATTCCTGGTCCAAAGTATCTTTCAATTTTTTCCTGTTTTGCCAGCCACTTTTCTAGGGGTAAAAGGGGCGATTCAAATTCTAGGGTGAAACAATAGGCGGAATCAACAGCAGTTTCACGAATTCCCACTAAAGTCGGTCTTTCCTCGTCGGTGGGGCTTAATCCCAGCTTTTCTAGGGCTTCATCCAGATGCACTTCCTGTCCGTAGCGATAGCGGGTGACATCGTTGCGAAGTTTGGTTTGGGTGACAGTAGCCTGTTGTTGGCGCAATTGCAAGATTTCGGGGCTAGTGGGTTGACTGAAGGGTATCGGTTTGATTTCTGAAGCTTTTAGGGCTAAACCTCCCAATAATAAAGGTAATCCGTAGAAAAAACCCGCTAAATTGACCGTGGCGTTACCTTGGGCATAACCGATGATCCCGATAACCGTTAAAATACTGCCTAAAATTAAGCCAAAGTATGATAGTCTAATTTTTCTGAGCATGAAATAATTTTTTTCTTGAGTACGCTAATCCTTTAGAGATTATACAACTCAAGAGAATCTTTTTTGCAGATGGGCAGTAGGAAGATTTTTCAGTTATCAGTAAACAGTCATCAGTCATCAGTGAAAAGAAAGCGGCGAACTTGACACTTAATAAGTAAGTAATCTCAATTAACTGTTAGATAGTGGGACAGGTTTCAGTTTCTTTGTATTTTATCTTTGATTGTAACCAGCTACTTAGTTGATGATAGGTGGTGCGTCAGGAATTTTTGCCGTCTAACGCACCCTAAGTTTTACTATTGCAAGAGTGCCTATTGCCGATGTACTCGCAATTTCTCAATTAATTGAGATAATTTCTCGTCAGAAGCGGCAGTAATAAAGTCTAATTTAAACTTTTGTCCCTGACTGAGATATTCTGTATAACTAGACAGAAGAAAAGGACGAAACTTGTCATTATCAGCAATATAAACTTCAAAAAAAGCGACAAATAAAGCCCCCGCATAATCCCCAATTAAATTTTGATCGGGTAAAGTGATATTGACCACAGACTTCAGTGTTTTTTGCATTCCTGCATCCAATTCCGTAAAATTTACATGAGCTTGTCCCTCCACCATGGCCAGATATTTATCCGGCGTTTTTAACCAAGTAAAAGGAATGGCCTGTTCAAAAATCGGATTAGCTGCTGGGTCATAACTTCCTGAACCCAAGAGGACAGGAATCGAGATTTTACTTAAACCTTTTTCTCCAAAAATACTGCGGTTAACGGGATTAGCTGCAAAGACAGCCGTGACTCGTTCATCGCGAAAATTATAGACCTGTCTAGGCAATTCCAGGGCGCGACATTCCAGTAAAATAGCGATATTAATCCCGGAATAAGGACGGTTGCAATCTTTAGCAAGATTATCAAAATCAATTTGTGCGCCGGCAACAGCTAGAGATGTATAACCCCCGAAGGAATGACCCGCTACTCCCACATTAGTGAGGTTAAGTTTACCTTGAAATTGACTAGCATTACGTCTTGCTAATTCATCGATGACAAAGCTAATATCTTTGGGTCGATTAATAAACTCATCTCGATCAAAAATATTGCGATAATACCCCCCTAACATTCCTTGTAGGTATTTGATATCACTGCCGGGGTGTTGCGGTGCCGCTACTAAAAATCCGTAGGAAGCTAGATGTTCAATTACTTGGGCATAATCTTCCGGTCGCGAGGCTAATCCGTGGGAAAAAATAATTACAGGTGTTTTGCCTTCTCGGAAAGTTTCCGGGATATAAACATCCACATATAAACTGCGATTGCGACTGCTATCGGTTAGGTTCCAAACTTCTTTTTTTACCTGAAAGCTACCGCGCTGACGCAAATCGGGTAAACGGGCATAATTAATCGCTGGTTTAACGGCAGCCGCTTCCTCGGCTGTCCAGAGGCGCATATCTTTAATAAATATTTCCGCCACATAAATGGCATAATCAAGGGCTTTAGCTAATCCGAGGATTTCTTCCCCCTGTAACTGGATATTATTGGGGAATTTTTTCAGGACGTTTAAAAGGGTTAAGCCTCCCGGTTCAAAAGCGGCACTAACAATCGCACTCCGCAGGGCATATTTACCATTAATTCCCCCTTGAATGGTGATACTTTTCCCCAAACGAGAGAGCATATCAGCACCCATTACACTATTAAAAAAACGAGATAGTAAAACAGGATCGATGTCAATTTTTGTTAATAAAGCCTCACGAAACTGCTCTCTTGCTTCGGGAGTTGCTCTGGCCAGAAAATTTTTTAAATTAGCATCGATTTTTCCTTCTTTAGCGAAGGTTTCTAGGGATGCTACCGATACAGAAAAGACGAGGGGAGTATAAACAAATTCAATTTCTTCGGCAGCTTTTAGGGGTAAAGCGGTCATAGTGGCGGCGAAAAGACCTAGTAGAAAAGCTCGCAGCCGACGGGTGGGATTATTTCTGGAAAAACGATTCTGTAAACTGGTGATAATCATGGAATTGTTAGTTAGGGTAGATGACAGCAATTAAAGGAAAAAAGTGTTACGGCGATTGATGTCTAAGTTCAACAAACATCGATAAAGCACCAAGCAAATTAAAAACAAAAAGCATGAGCAAAACCTCGAAATATTAATCTGGGTGATTTTGATTCTAGATTATTGAGTATTTCTGAATATACTATCTAACCTAGATATTATATGAAAGTTGTTTTTATGTCAAGATATAAACTATTAACAAAAAACAATAAATAGATGAATTTAATAAGTGAAAGTGATATATTTGGAAATGAAAATAATCAGATAGGGTTTTTGACTGGGATAAATTGCTAATCATTGCGAATATGAATATCTTGTCGCGGGAAGGGAATCTCGATACCCTCTTGAGTAAACAGATCAAGAATAACACAATTAATATCACTAATGACTCGCTTTTTCCTGTTAACATCATTCAACCAGAACTTTAATTCAAAGTTTAAACTAGAATGATCAAAATTAAGAAAAAAGGCTACTGGTTGCGGGTTTTTAAGTATGTGAGGATGTTGATCAGCAATGTCTAGCAATAAATTCATCACCTGTTTTGCGTTAGAATTATAACCAACTCCGATAACAATTGAACAATAAATCAAGTTATCACTACCAGTATAGGTGGTGACATCCTCAGTGAAAAACTTTTGATTGGGGATAATTTTTTCAGAATTATCTGTAAGGATTTGCACTGTTGTGGCTCGAATACCTAGCTTTTTTACCTGAGAAGTCTGTCCTTCAATATTAATTATATCACCAGGTTTGAGAACTTTTTCAAATAATAGTAAAATACCGCTAACAAAATTACTGACTACTTGCTGCATACCGAAACCAATACCCACAGATAAACCGCCAGTAATTGCCGCTACTGCCGTTGCATTAACTCCCACATAACCCAAGATGAGAATAAAACCTAAGACAATGAAAAAATAACGTCCTAACAGCAAAGTTGCTTCAATTTCACCGCGACTAGCTTGCTGATTTAAATTAGCAATACTCAAAATTATAGTCTCTATAATATCAACAAAAATTACCAGAAAATAGGGAGCTATTATCAAAATAAATATGCTTCTCAATGTGATCGGACTATTGAATAAATTAAAGGGAGATACTTGGGCAATTTCCTGAATATTATTGTAGAAACCAATCATGGTTCTCAGGAGAAATAACACCAGTAAAGGTGCTAAAAGCCGGAAATGATAATATTTAATTGTATTGACGGAAAACTTGGCGTATAGTCCAGCTAATAAACCACGATAAACTAGATAAAACCACAGGAGTTTTATAGATAAACTAATCATTCCTCTTGTCCAATTTTGACTTAAAAAAATTAGATAATTTAAGTCAAGTAAAATTATACTAATAACTGGAAAATTAAGAAACTGTATCAGGATAGCAAAATATTGACGGAGGGTTAAATTTTTATCACTATGAATAAAACTGGTGACGTGAGGGAATCTTTTTTTTAAGTAAAACCATAACCATTGTGACAATAACCAAGCAAGAATTAAAGACAGAAAAATAATCGTTAATTGGTTTTGAACGTCTCTGCGTCCTAAAAATAATAATTGGTTAGCAATTATTTCCGAAAGAGAGGGAATATTGTTGTTCATATTAATTTATTTTCTTGACTTCCTGATCGAGATCTGATTGAATATAAAGTGTCAGTTGCTGGGCTGCTTTTGAGGAAGATATTTCACCAGCGATCGCTCTTTCATACCAAAATTCTCCTTCTTCTAAAATTTGATTCAACTTTTCCCAATCATCCAGAGGAACTGCCACGGCATTTTGAGATTGTTGTAATAATACCGATTCGATCGGTAGTAAATTTCCTTCGATCTGCACCCGTCGATTAGTGGGAATAAAACTTTCTGTTTGGATGATTGCTTGCAATTGTTGTTCGGGATTAGTGAGAAATTTTCCTAAAGCTAATCCCAAACGATTTTCATTATCACTATTATTGCGATTAAATACCATCACCCGTGTATAGAGAATTGGTGCTGCTTTACCTTGAGTTTCTTGGGGAAGTAAAGCGACTCTGAGATCATCTTGTAGGCTGTTTTTTAAATCGGCAATTTCAATAGAATTACACACATAATAGGTTAAGCGGCCGCCAGCAAAGGCCTCATGAAGTAATTCCCGTTGACGATTGAGGATAAAATTAGGCTGTGACGAGGCAAATTTTAGCCATTCTAGCCATTTTGCCCAACCATCCAAGCGAGGTTGCATCCGACCCTGATCATCCCACAAATAGCCGCCAAAAATTGCCATTCCCCAAAAAGTATCTTCAAAAGAGGACACCATCCCCACAGAATAACCTTTGCGCGCACGTTCCACTAATCCCTCTAAACTGGTGGGAGGTTGCTTCAGCAGCGGATCGGTACTAACTTGTAATTTTTTTTGATTATAACACAGTACAGTAGTACGAGAACCTAAGGGAATGCCATAGATTTTTCCTTGATAGCTAACTTGTTTCAGCGTTGGGGGATAATAAATAGATAAATCTAGATTTTTCTGGTCAATTTCCTTCAGTACTCCTTGGGATACTAATTTGGGTATATTTCTCGAAAAAATTAGAATAACACTCGCACCTAATCCGCTTTGAGATTGTTTAAAAAAACGTTCGGGTATCTCATCGATAGGAATAGCTTGTTCAAGAATTGTCACCTGCGGATTTAATTTTCTAAACTCTTGCAAACCGAGACCTAATAATTTAGTTAAATTTCCCTCTTCTGGATACCAAACCAAAAGGGTTCCTTGCCGTTGCTCCGATGATTGGTTAGGAAGATCACTAAAACAAGCATAAAGAAAAATTGGCATCAAGATAAAAAGCAATAGGAGCGATATAATTCTCCTTAGTTTTTTACTTCTCCAAGCAGTTTTAACTCTAAGCATTAGGGATTGCATTGATCGTGAGCCTTAAAAAATATTGTCATATCTTTATAGTATCATGAAAGTTTACCCAATAATCTTCAGGATAAACATAATTTAACATGATCCTTTGTCAAGAGCCTCCAATCTAGCAACAATTACAGCTTAAAACGCACAGTTTTAAGCTGCTGACCTATCTAAATTACTTGTTAAGAATGCAGGGGATAAGGGAGAGAGTAAGTGTCCTAGTTTGTTTTCTAAAACTCTAATATCCAGTTTAAATGCACTACAGTTGACCAGTAAATACTCAACCTGAAAGCTAATCATTAAATAACTACCTCTTAAAAACCCAAGTGAACCCCATAAAAAAGATAAATTTGTTCGACATTCCTGACAGCAAACAATTATTACTTGTCCGAAAAAGCCGAAAATATGCCGATCAAAAAGCCAAGATAACCACCTAAATTTAACACCACGATCCCCCATCTAGATATTGAAAATGCCAAGACCAATAACTATGACAAACTTCAACAACGGCTAAATAACTGGGTTGTTCAGAACATATTATGCTAAATTACTTAGTGATTAAGGATAGGGCGAAGTCCATAGGGCAATACTTGATCTATGGACCTAAGGCTTGCTCCCCCTCCCAACCTTTTCAGGAAAAAACTTAGTCAGATCTACGGTATAGCGCACCTAAATAAAATGTCAACCCCCTCCGTTTGCCGTCGTGCGACACCTGACTTCTAGGGCCTACCCGTTCACGTCTTTACTTATCACCGAGATCCAGCATTAAATGAGGGTAATTCAACTCTATGGCAAATAATAAACCACAACCTCTGTTAACTAGGGTAGGCCGCTGGGCTGTTGCTGGTCTGCTCGGCGGTTTGATCGGCTCTCTGGCCGCAGTACTACTGACTGAGGCAATTAAGCAAACCCTCAGGATTGCCTCTGGCCTAGACAACGTCTGGCTACAGCTGCTGCCTCTGGTGGGCGTTAGCTTAGCAGTGCTAGTCCTGTTTGGACTGGGTAGGGGCCAACCCGTGCAGACCTTAGCTCCCCGGGAGGCCACTGTCTCTGGCCGCTGGGGTTCTCTTATGGCCTGGTACTCTTTCCCCCATGACATTGCTCGCGCCGACCTGACCGGTGACGTGGTTAACGCATCCGGGGCAGAAGAGCGCTTCCCCTGGAATCTAGCACCGTTGCGGGCTTTGGCTATTCTCTCCACTGTTGGACTGGGTGCGCCCATGGGAACAGAATCACCGGCGGCTCATATTGGCGTGGCGACAGGAACCTGGTTAGGTAGCATAAATCCAGCCCTGAATCAACTGGTGCGGCCGCTGGCAATCGGCGGCGGGGCGGCAAGTGTTTCTGCCCTGATGGGAATCCCGCTGGTGGGCAGCTTCTTTATGTTTGAGTTGAGTCAGCGACGCCAGGTTCCGATCACCCCGGAGCGAGTGGCGGCGATGTTAGCTGGGGGACTGGTGGGATGGGGAGTCAACGTTGCCTTTAAGCTGCAACTGATCCGGCTGGTCGTGCCGCAGGTTGCCCCGACTGACTTCTGGGATGCGGTGGCTGCCACTTTGTTGATCGGAGCGATCGCTGGCACGATTACAGCCCTCACTGGTGAGGCGATCTACTGGGCCAGAGGCTTGCGGGACAGGCCCGCCACTCGTCTCCTGATCGGTGGCCTGGTGATGCTATTATTGGCGATCGTGATCGGACAGGTGGCGACTCCCGCCGCGGCTTTTGGTCCAGGGGGAGCCGCTATCGTCTGGGCCGAAAACATTGAAACGACTCCTTACCACCTGTTGGCGGTAGCTCTGCTCCGGGCTGCCGCCACCACTGCTGCGGTTTTAGCTGGGGGCTGTGGCGGCGTGTTTGTCCCTTTTCTGGCGATCGGCGACCTCAGTGGCCGGGTGTTCGCCACCACCTTTGAGATTTCGGGGGATCTGGCCGGTGCCGCAGGGGCAGCGGCTGGTATTGCGGGCGGCTATCGCCTACCTTTGACCGCCGTGGCGATGGTACTGGGGGTAGGGGGTCCAGGGGCAGCCCAGCTAACCTGCCTTGCTACAGTGGTCGTCGCCGCCCTTTCGGGATTGGTGGCCGCACGGGCAGCCAATCAACTCTCTAGTTCCCTGCGGGCAATGATCCGCTAGAAGCCACGCTTAGGTCTCCACTGAGCCGAAAATTTAGGTGATTGCGGTTGTTAGTTGGTGAAGAATTGGGCGGGTAATTACCTCCTTTAATCTCATACCCCTAAAAACGATCGCCCTTAGCTCTAGCAGCAAACTGCGATCGCCTTTTATCATTCCGACAAATGAAGAGAACGATTTAAAATATCCTTAATACCGTAGGGACAAACGGGGGGAAACTCTAATCCCGTCTCTCTAAAGGCATCGGAACAAGCAACAGCATAGAGTTTAAATAGGCTTTCATCGGTTAAATATCGCTTTAAACTGGGGCTATCGTCCAAATAAAGCCTAATATTAGCTCTTTCTCGTTGAATAGTCCCCAGCCAACTGTGCGATCGCCTTTGAGGTTGATAGTCCCACTTTAATAAATGATGCAAAATTAATCTGAGACTAGCGAGTAAGCGATCGCGCTCCCGTTTCGACAAATCCCGCACCTCTTCGACTAAATTCTCAATATCTAACTCGGAAAACTGACCAGAGGCTAATAAATCGGCCATTTGTTCGGCCCAAAGTCCAAAGTCTTGCTCATAGGATGCCGTCATCGATTTATCTCCTTCTAAGCTCAATTAACATTATATTAATAATCCGCCAACAGTGAGGGCTTAAAAACTGATTTACTATCATAATGTGTTGTTTTCTTGATTGTCTGAAGATTGAACGCGAAAGGGAGGCGCAACATAATCGGAAGGTAAATAATTTTCGGGAATGGTTGTTGTATTTCCATCTCGTAGGGCGGTGTAATTGGGAGAGAGAATCTCAATCCCGGCTTCGTTACACTTATCTTGAATATTTTGATGGAGTTCTGAATAAATTATTACCATCAAATTGGGTTGGTTAGTGTAAGCGTTTAACTGATAACTGATGTAAAAATTATCTAGGCTAGTTTGCAGGACAAAAGGGGCGGGTTCTTTGAGGATATGCTCGGTTTCTAAAGCCGCTTCAATTAAGGTTTTGTGGGCTTTTCGCCAAGGCAGATCGTAACCTAGGGTAATCGTTGTCTGAATAATTAGATTTCTGTTTAATTCCCGCGAGGAAATACTAAAGTTAATGACATTACTACTTAATAAAGATGAGTTAGGAATAGTAATGATTTTATTAGTGGGAGTGCAAATGCGAATGACTAGGAAGTTTTTTTCAATTAGATCGCCAATTACCTCTCCTACCTGAATGTGATCTCCGATGCGAAAGGCACGGGTATAGATAAGAATAATTCCCCCAATAACATTGGCGATCGCTGAAGTAGAACCAAGGGATAAAAGAAGACCAAGAAAAACAGAAATGCCTTGAAAAGCTGGAGAATTAAAACCGGGCAAGTAGGGAAAAGCCACTATTGCTGCTATGGCAAGAATTATGACTAATAGGATATTGTAAGTCGGTTTAGCCCAATCAGTATAAAAACCAGGAATAACCAGATTTCCTCTTTCTATTGCTGTAAAAAAGGGCTTGATTAACCGGATTAAGTAGTAGGTTATAAAAATGATTATGGCAATAATAAAGGCATTGGGAAGATATTGGGCAATAGAGGATAAAACCAGTTCTAATGATTGATAAAAATAACCTAAAATACTCTCGCCAAAAACTCTTGTCCAGGGAAATAAACGAAGTACAAATGTGGCATAATGAAATAATAATAAAAACAGAACAAATAAGCGAATTATCCGAAAAACTCGCAGCCAAAAAAAGCTGATTTTAGAGGAAGATACAATCTCGATATTCCCGATTTGAATGCCCGGTGTTAAGGATTCAATCAAACGTCTAATAAAGGGAAATAGCTTCCCTGAAATTTTGATAACTGCAAAGCTAATAATCAAGAAAGCAAAGGTGGCTATAACCGTATAAATGATATTCTTAAGTAGTTGTTCGGGTTTTCGATCTTGGCGATATTGAGCGATAGCGACCTGAATTTTTTGTAAAGCTTGTTGAGCTAAAACCTCCGGCGTTGAACGATAGGCTTTTGCATCTCGCTCCGTCACCGTTAGAATTACTTCTTGATCTACACTTAAATAAAGTGAGTTATCATCAGGAATCTGCTCAATTGTCAGGTTCTCCACAGGAATAGAATCATTTTGAGCAATTCTTTCAATTCTCCGGGTAACAGCGTTAGCTCTCTCCTCCGCCGAAAATGAAGAAACTCCCCGCCGGATAAAAAAGAGGGGTTTTCCATCTAACATAACTGGAAAGCCGTCAATTTTATTTTCTGGTTGTGTCGGATTTTGAGCTATTCCCAAAAGAGGGGTACTTAGAGTCAGTAGTAAAACTACGATCAATATTACCAAAGTATGCCCAGTTTTTTTTATCCATCCTCTAGCTCTAGATGGTATAGTTGGCATTAAAGATATTTGATTAATATCGAAAAATGATACAAATTTCATAGGATTAACTCAGATTTTTATCTGTGTAGTAGGGTAAGGTTCAGTAATTACTGTCCTCGATGAGATATAGATATCCTAGGTTGAGACAGGAGGGAAATTTTCACAGATGAAAGCTATTCTTGCAACATTTCGGGAATCATTAAATAACTACCTCCTAAAAACAAAAGTGAACCCGATAAAAAGGAGAAATTTGTTCCCCATTCCTGACAGCAAATAATTGTTCCTTGTCCAAAAAAGCCGAAAATACTGCCACTCAAAAAGCCAAGAGAACCACCTAAATTTAACACCATAATCCACCATTCTATCTATTTAAAATGCCAAGACCAATAACTATGATAAACTTCGACAAAAGCCAAATAACTAGAGGTGCAGAAATGAAGAGAAGCAAGGGTACTAGGAATCCAAATTAACAGATCATCACTCTGCCAACTTAAACCTTGTGCCATGGCAAAAAAACAATTAATATTGAATAGACAAGCTCCGATAAATTGAATGAAAGTTACCCAATATTCAAGGCGATCAGGTTGCCACGCAAACCATTTAATTTTAATTAGTTTGGGTAAGGGATGGGAGACAGTACCGATTTTTTCCTCCAGTATTTCTGCATCCCGAATCAGAGTAACATCTAGATTTAAATGAATAGCTTCTAAAAAGGCAGCATAGGAACCAAAAGTAAAACAAACTGAACCGATAAAATTAATGACAGAAATTCTCTCTAAGGGGGGATGGGGAAACATCATCGGAATTGCCCCGACGACGAATAAAATTGAACCAATGGTAAAAATAAAACCGATCCACCAGGTTAAATTATCTAATTGCCAAGTCCAGTATTTAAAAGGCTTTAAGTTCGAGGAAATTAAGTCAGAAGTGCTAGATTTCATTTCACTGCTATGGCGTTTACGAAAGCGCCGAGATGACCAAATATGAAAATTTCCTTGGGCAGTTCGGTGAATAATTCGTGTGGAAAAATTGGCAACACCAAAACTTTGTAAGGGTTGCCAATTTTTGGGAAATTTAAGCGAGTTTTTCCTCAACATCTGTTAGTGATGGAAATGGGAACCAGATAGTTTTGACTGATAATTAGACTGAGATTTAAAGAATGCGATCGCTGACCGAATATCCCGCAACAACAGATCCGCCATATCGCGACTAAATCCCTCTTTGATCACCACGCGCTGCACAGTTAAATCTTGGCGATTTTTGGGCATTGTATAGGCAGGAACTAACCAACCACGCTCGCGCAATTTATCGGCTAAATCGAATAAACTATAATTAGTTTGATCGCTAATTGTCTCCTTTAATTTCCAAGCAAAAACCGGAATAGTGCTGCCATCGGTAATCAATTCAAACAGTCCAATCTTAGCAATTTCCCCCGATAAATACAGAGCCGTATCTCGACAGGCTTGATGAATTTGTCGATAACCCTCTTTACCCAAGCGTAAAAAATTATAATATTGGGCGACTACTTGATTGCCAGGACGAGAAAAATTCAGAGCAAAATTAGGCAGATCGCCGCCTAAATAATTACAATGAAAAATTAATTCTTCTGGCAATTCTTGCCGATCTCGCCAGATAATCCAACCGACACCGGGATAGACTAAACCGTATTTATGTCCGGAAGCATTAATCGATTTAACCCATTTGAGGCGAAAATCCCAGACTAAATCGGGATCGAGAAAAGGGGCGATAAAACCACCACTAGCGCCATCGACGTGCAGGGGAACTTGCCAGCCAGTTTCTCTGTTCAATTTTTCTAGGGCATCATTAATTTCTTGGACTGGTTCGTAACTACCATCAAAGGTACTACCCATAATGGCAATTACCCCGATCGTATTCTCGTCAATTAGTTTAATTGCTTCCGTCGCATCGAGATGAAAACGATTCCCTTCCATCGGCACAAAACGCGGTTCTACCTCCCAATAACGACAGAATTTTTCCCAACAAACCTGCACATTAATACCCATGACTAAATTAGGTTTATCGGTGGGTTTACCCTCTTTTTGTCGGCGTTTGCGCCACTGCCATTTTAAAGCCATGCCTCCCAACATCGCCGCTTCACTGGAACCAATGGTAGAACAACCGGTTGCGGCTTCGCCTTCGGGAGCATTCCAGAGTCTAGCGATCATATTCACACAACGCAGTTCAATTTCGGCGGTTTGTGGGTATTCATCCTTGTCGATCATGTTTTTATCGAAGGTTTCCGCCATTAATTGTTTGGCTTCCGGTTCCATCCAAGTGGTGACAAAAGTAGCCAGATTCAGGCGAGAATTACCATCAAGGGCGAGTTCATCCCGAATTAAATTGTACGCCACCGCCGGCGGCATTTCCCCCTCGGGAATCTCGTATTTAGGTACAGCGGAAGTCAGGGCGCGGGAGGCATAGGTGGGGGTAATTAGTGCCTCTTCTGGACTGAGGCGATCGAGATTAATTTTCTGATGAACCATAACTTCCTTGATAAAATATCTTTTTTGCTTAGAGTAAATTACCGATCATTCCAAAAATAATAGCAATAATCGAGACGGATAAAAAATAGGAAAGCATCCCGTGGGTTGCTACCAGCTGCCGCATCGCCGTACTATTAATACTGGTATCGGAGGTTTGATAACAAGCCGCCATACAAAAACCTTGATAGAGAAATTCCGTCCAATTAGGTTGATCGCAATCAGGAAAAACTAGCCCTTTACCATCATGATAGTAGCGCACTGCATATTCTTTGCTGTAGATCAGTTGTATGGTTAACCAAGCACTAATAATACCCAGAAAACCACAGGCAAAATGAACGATGGCGTGTTCGGAAGCGATCAGATAAATTAATAGTCCGAAACTGCCGATCGTATACAATAGGGATTCCAGAAATGCCACCCGATGATTGGGAGATTTTAATAGTTCTAACTGCCAGGGGGCAACGCCAGAAATTCTGTAAGCTAGTAACACAATTGCCACTATCAAAGCCGCAAGAAAAGCTAAAACCAGTCGCAGAGTAATTGTCACCGGCAGCATTAAGACAATCAGAGCGACAATTATTTGACAGAGCCAGCGAATTTGAGTATAGCTTGGTTTTCTAGAGGTTTTTTTGACCATAGATCAAAGCAGAATTGTCGCTCACTATTCTCTCACAAAAATCTGTTGGGTAAATAAGGCAATCACTGCTGGTAATTCTTGGCGACTGTACTAAGACTAAATCCTCTTTATAGTCATTTCAGATAAGTCTGATACAGTCTAGGCCGACAAAACCCTTATGAAATCTGGGATTGATATTCTTAATCTTAATTGAAATGACTATAGCGGTAAGCGATTGAGTGAGATACAGACTAAGCTTTGCCTAGCATGGTTTATAGCTCGTGACACTGTACCTCATACGACTGCACACCGCTATATAAAAGCTATGGAAGAGTGGCGAGTGGAGAGCACCAGAGCGCTGGAGCGGGAAGAAGATCGAGCAAATGTCAGCAGAAAGTTGCCACAATCATCTCGTCACACCAGTCAATAAAACGCAGCAGCAATTCTATCTATCCTAGTACAATCGATCAAGAGCTACCAATCGACCAACCGGGAAGAGTTAGCCAATAACCAAATTCAGGCGTGGAGAAGTTTATGTCACTTTTCTGATCAACCCCTGGCAAAAGTCAAAAAGTAATCAATAATGATATGCAAGGGTTAATTATCGCCCCATGGCAAGAGTGCCTCTTGCCTGACTTCCACCAAAAGTCTGTTTTTACCTTCGGGAATTGTCAAAACCGAGATGTAGTTGCTGATTGGACACCACAAAGGCTAAAATACGGAGTGTTATTTATGAGCCATTTATCCCTATCCGAACAGATTACCGATGAACTTTTGGCAATCCTGATCGAAGAAGAAGACACCTATCCCTGGAATGTAACCGCTGTTGAGAGCAATGATCCCTTAGACGTGACAGAAACCCCTTTTTCTCTGTGTGAAGGCTTAGAAGCGACGGCGATCGAGGCACAAGCTCATAGATTCTTTAGCAATTTACACCAAAAATTCCCGACAGTTTCCGTTTCACCCCAGTCTAATATCTTTGATAAATTTGCTTCTTTACTACCAGCCGAACATTTAAATCGTCTAGTAGAAAGTGCTGAAAATCTAGTTAATAGTCAATTAGATGACTTTGATCGCCTTGTTGTTTGTCTTAGCGATCTCTTTCCCCAATGGTCTCTAGAAGATTTAGAGGTTTTTGCCCGTCCCTACGCCTATACTATGCGTAATGGCCAGAGCGAAACTAATATAGACACCGAAAATTGGCAAAGTCTTTCCGAAATTGAACAAATTCGCCGCAGTGCAGCCATTGCCAGCCAGATTTTCTGCGACTTGTCTTCTCCTCAATAGTCATCTCATTTTATTTTGCACCACTACATTAGGTTACAATTCGTATTTTATGAGAAACACTAGCTCTATTTATTTGATTTTTTACTTTTTGTTTCTACCCGTCAGAAAGATTCTATAGCAAAGATCGGGGTGGTTAGGACAATCAATCGCTGAAACCCTTGACCGATAAGAGTTTGAAAATTGAAAGCGTCCTAAATAACCCATTTTTTGCTATATAATTTGTGATTATTTTGAAAGCACTTTTCAGGGTTGGATGCGTCATCAGACGCATCCTATCGGTTGAGAGTTTCTTACATTTTGCTGAGAATACGCTGGACTATATCCATTCCTGTGAAGGCTTGCCAGCCAAAAAGACCTAAAATGACGGCATTAAGGGTAATATGGGTGATTCTCGCCAATTCGTTGCCTTTTTGCATCAAAGGTACTAAAGCGGCACTAATCGAGATTAAACCCACCATCCCTAAACCGGCCAGTAGATGGGGGCCGACAAATAATTTACCGTTATTAATATAAGTCACCGCCATACCTCCGATCGTCCCCAACACCATTAAAGCGAGGATTAGGGAGCCAATTTGATAGTGTTTAGTGCGAAAATCTTTGGGTAATAATTCTTTTTTTAGGTCTTTATCTGCTGTCCGCGTCCGTCGCCATTGTAGCCCCGAATAGAGCGCATAGATAGTTAATCCTAATAAAACCCACATTAAAATGGGATGGCCAAATTGTGACCAAGTTTTTACGGCACTGGGAATCTCGAAGTTCATAGTTGTCTGTTCTCATCAAAGATCGCTTCTTAATAAAAATTAACATGAATCGCTCGCGCTTCCTTGTTTTCTGTGTCATTAGACCTGTCATACTAAATCCCGTTTAAAAGCTATAGGAGAGTGAAGTGTGGGGAGAATAAATAAAAATAGTCTCCTGTCTCCATCACTACTATCTTTGTTCAAACCAACGTTTAAATCAACCAAGGTCGATCGCAAATCGCTATGATAGAATATTGGGTCTTTAATTTCCGTCCCCTCCTCCCTTTATGAAACTGCCTGTCGTCGCTATTATCGGTCGTCCCAATGTGGGCAAATCTACCCTCGTCAATCGTATCGCTGGAGATCAACAGGCGATCGTTTTCGATCAACCCGGGATTACCAGAGATCGCACCTATCAACCAGCTTTCTGGTGCGATCGAGATTTTCAAATTGTCGATACAGGAGGGCTAGTTTTTAACGATGACAGCGAATTTCTCCCTTTAATCCGCGAACAGGCTTTAATCGCCCTAGCAGAGGCAAGTGTGGCGATTTTTGTCGTCGATGGCCAGGCAGGAATTACCGCCGGCGATCGAGAAATTGCCGCTTGGTTACGACAGCAAAATGTCCCG
Source organism: Microcystis aeruginosa NIES-4325 (assembly GCF_008974145.1). Lineage (GTDB taxonomy): Bacteria > Cyanobacteriota > Cyanobacteriia > Cyanobacteriales > Microcystaceae > Microcystis > Microcystis aeruginosa_G. The sequence continues at coordinate 83,511 of NZ_BJKP01000013.1, forward strand.
ATACTTTTGGCAGTCAATAAATGTGAATCGGTGGAACAGGGTGTCCTGCAAGCGACGGAATTCTGGGAATTAGCCATCGGTGAACCCTTCCCCATCTCAGCTATTCACGGTTCTGGTACGGGCGAACTACTCGATGCGGTGATTAAATATTTGCCACCCGCGGCGGAAATTACCGAAAATGAAGAAATTAAAGTGGCAATTATCGGTCGTCCTAACGTGGGTAAATCCAGTCTCCTCAATGCTTTAACCGGACAACAACGGGCGATCGTTAGTCCGATTTCAGGAACCACCAGAGACTCGATCGATACTTTAATTGAACGAGAAGGACAGGTTTATCGGTTAATTGACACCGCCGGCATTCGCCGTAAGAAGAATGTGGACTATGGAGCCGAATTTTTCAGCATTAACCGTGCTTTTAAGGCAATTCGCCGGTCTGACGTGGTGCTATTCGTCATCGATGTGCTAGATGGTGTCACCGAACAAGATTTAAAATTGGCGGGACGAATCATTGAAGAAGGGCGCGCGGTGGTGCTAGTGGTCAATAAATGGGATGCGGTGGAGAAAGACACCTACACCATCAATACTTACACCAAAATGCTCCAAGATCGGCTGTATTTTATGGATTGGGCAGAAATGATCTTTGTCAGCGCCATGACGGGGCAAAGAGTCACTAAAATCCTCGAATTAGTCGATATTGCCGCCGAATCTCACCGTCGTCGCGTCAGTACCTCGGTAATCAACGATGTGATCGAAGATGCGGTTAAATGGCACAATCCCCCCACCACCAGGGGCGGAAAACAGGGGAAACTATACTATGGCACGCAAGTATCGAGTCAACCCCCCACCATCGCCCTTTTCGTTAACGATCCCCAGCGCTTTAATGATAATTATCGCCGTTACATCGAAGGGCAATTCCGACAACAGTTAGGCTTTAAAGGAACCCCGATCCGCTTAATCTGGCGCGGCAAACCGGCGCGAGAAGTGGAAAAAACGGTTAATAGAGCCACCAAGGTCTAATTTATGGATTTATTGCGAAGTTTGCCCATCGGTCTTTATCTCGATCAACCGATTACCCGACTACATCAACTAGATGCCCGGGTAAAATTTATCTGGTTAATGGCTTTTTTAGCAGCACCTTTATTAGCTAATGCTTGGTGGCGTTTAGCTTTGGTGGGGTTGTTAATGTTGTTAACCCTGCTGGCCCCTATTCCCCCCCGGGTCTGGCGGCAACAGATGGGCTGGCTGATATTTTTAGCGATTATCGTCTTTCTGATTACTGCTATCACTCCCGATGGTTTAGCAGTGAGTATTCAGCCGCGTTTACCAGAGGAAGGGCTGAATTTACCGCCAGCAAGTGATTATCAGTATGTTTTATGGGATAGAGGCCGTTTATTTGTTACCCGACGTTCTTTGGAATTAGCGGTGAGAATTAGTACCCTAATTTTTACTTTAATTTATAGCACTAATCTCTTTTTGTTGACGACAGCCCCGGAAGAAATTACCGAAGGTTTAGAGAATTTAATCAGTCCTTTACGGCGATTTAATGTGCCGGTGACGGAAATTTCTCTGACTCTTACCCTGTCTTTGCGCTTTATTCCTCTGGTTTTAGAAGAAGTGCAAAATCTAGCTAGGGCGGTGCGAACTAGGGCGATCGATTGGCAAAAATTAGGGATTAAAAGGAGTTTAAACGTCTGGTTAACAGTAGTGGAAAAATTACTAGATAATTTGCTTTTGCGCGCTGAACAAATAGCGATCGCTATGGAGGTTCGCGGTTTTACCAGTCCCAATCAGCATCAAGTGCGCTGGCACCAATTACAGTTAAGATGGGCTGATTTTATCGCTTTATTTTTGTTAATTCCCTTTTGGGCAGCCCGATTAGTTTGGGGAGGGTTATAGCAGTGATAAGTTATCAGTTAATATCGAGGGTATCGTCCCCGAATATCAAGAAAAAGTCTTCGAGGTTTTTCAGATACTAAATTCCCGAGATAAAACAGAAAATACAGGCATAGATATATCAATTATAAGAAAAATTTCTTGATAGTCAAGGAGAAAGTATCTGGGTAGAATACTCAGCAGGTGAAGGGGCAACTTTTGATTTTACTTGGCACAAAAATCTTCCTAGTTAGCTGATAACTAATCGTGTAAAATTAAATACTACATCCTGTTTAAAAGGCATAGCAGAGTAGTAAGTGGGGAGAAGCGATTTTTGTCCCCTTGTCCCTTCCGTCCGCAAACCCCAGCGTTTTTCCTCTCTTAACAAAACTCAACTTTGAGAAAATTGTCGGAAAAGAGATATTAACTCAGAAAGCGATTATACTCAATGATCGAAGACTATTGGCTGGCGATCGATGAACCAAGACAACGAGATTAGTCATTTACTAGACCTCATGCCTGCTTCGGGACGGATGATGACGCGCATTGTCAGCAAACCCGAAAGCACCAAGGTAATCGAAACTAATTTTCCCCTGCCCTGGCAAAGAGGAGTCAGACCGATTCCAATTAATTTTGACCTCTGGCGGCAATTATCAAGATTCCAACGGGATTTAGTCTTGTTAAGGGCCGTCTGTGTTTTAACGGCAGTAAAATGGTTTAAACCCGATCTCGATCAAGTAATTGCTCTGGCTGGTATGATCGGTTTAACCGTGGAAACCCTGCAAACCGATGCCGTCGGTATGGCAGTAGCGGGGGGGTTAACTGCCTTGGCAATTAACCGGATTTGGCGAGAAAAACGCAGCCCCCAACGGGAATTAGACGCGGACGAAGCAGCCATAAAAGTGGCCGTTAGACGCGGTTATACGGAAACCGAGGCCGCCAAAAGTTTATTATCGGCTATTGAGACTATAGCTGAAATTGAAGGGCGATCGAGTCTCAATTTTAACGAGTTATTGCGCTGTCAAAATCTGAAAAAATTAGCCAATCTCTCCTTTGTGGGTGTTCCCGATCAGGTGAGACAATCTTAAAGTCAGTTGTTTTGGCTCTCAGTTTTCTTTTTACTGATTACCGAACACTGACTATTTAAATCCCTAACCTTAAAATAACTGCCATAAAAATATTTTTCTCCTTGCTCAATGGCTGCAATTGACTCTTTAGAAAAAGCCTTAAAATATCACTTTGGCTACGATCAATTTCGATCGAATCAACGCCAAATAATTGAGGCTGCCTTAAATAATCAGGATTTATTAGTAATTATGCCCACCGGAGGCGGTAAATCTCTCTGTTTTCAGCTACCTGCTTTAATCAAAAAAGGGGTGACGGTGGTGGTTTCTCCCCTAATTGCTTTAATGCAGGATCAAGTAACTGCTTTAGCTGATAATGGCATCGGGGCAACATTTCTCAATAGCACCTTAAACACTAAACAAGTCAGAGACAGAGAATCTTTAATCCTGCAAGGAAAAATTAAACTGTTATATGTCGCCCCAGAAAGATTATTATCGCCTAGTTTTTTAGATTTTTTAGCTGTTATTGATAATTACCTCGGTTTAGCCTGTTTAGCGGTGGATGAAGCTCACTGCGTCTCCGATTGGGGCCATGATTTTCGCCCTGAATATCGACAAATTAAACAAGTACGTCAACGCTTTCCCTCCGCACCAATTCTGGCTTTAACTGCCACCGCTACCCAACAGGTTAGGGAAGATATTATTCAACAATTAGGATTGCGAGATACTTCCATTCATATTGCTAGTTTTAATCGTCCTAATCTTTATTATGAAGTTCAACCTAAAACCAGTAAATCTTATCAGCAATTGTATCAATATATTAAAGGACAAAAAGGAGCAGGAATAGTTTACTGTATCAGTCGCAAAACCGTCGATCAAGTTGCCGAACAGTTACAAAAAGATGGTATTAATGCCCTACCCTATCATGCCGGTATGGATGATCGGGAAAGAAGCGAAAATCAAACCCGTTTTATTCGGGATGATGTGCAGATTATGGTGGCGACAATTGCCTTCGGTATGGGGATTAATAAACCGGATGTGCGCTTTGTCGTTCATTATGATTTACCCCGCAATTTAGAGGGATATTATCAAGAATCTGGCCGCGCCGGTAGGGACGGGGAACCAGCTAAATGTACCCTCTTTTTTAGCTTTGCCGATGCCAGAAAAATTGAGTATTTTATTAACCAAAAAACCGAGCAAAATGAACAACAGAAAGCACGTCAACAATTGCGACAGGTGTTAGATTATGCCGAAGGGACTGAATGTAGAAGATCGAGTGTACTAGGCTACTTTGGAGAAAGTTTTGCTGGTAACTGTGATAACTGTGATAACTGTCGGAATGGGAACAATTCTGAGGATTGGACAATCCAGGCACAAAAATTTTTATCCTGTGTGGCGCGGACGGGACAGAAATTCGGTATGATGCACATAATCAACGTACTCAGGGGAGGAAAAGGTGAAAGAATCACCCAATATCAACATCATTTATTATCCACCTATGGCATCGGTAAAGATAAAACTGTGCAGGAGTGGAAACGTTTAAGTCGTTCCCTTGTCCAGCAAAATCTACTGGTAGAAACTGAAGACGATTTTAGAATCTTGAAACTTAATCAACACAGTTGGGAAGTGATGCGGAAAGAACGTTCCGTGTTTATTGCCGTCCCCCAAAAAGCTAACGGTCAAATCTTGGGAGACGACAATCCCAATACGCTGGAAAGTGATTTATTATTCGATCGCTTGCGGCAATTGCGGAAGAAAATTGCCGATAGTCAAGGGATTCCTCCCTACGTTATTTTCCATGATTCTAGCCTGCGTTTGATGGCCGAATCAAAACCCCGTAGTTTAGAGCAGTTTCGTCAAATTTCTGGAGTAGTACAAAGCAAAGTTCAACAGTATGGGGATATATTTATAGCGGCAATTAATGATTTTTGTCAGGATAGTCTTCCCTCTACTCAATTCCTCACTCTCCAATACTATCAAGATGGTTTGACTGCGGAAGAAATCGCTCGCAAAAGAAGCTTAAAAGTCTCAACCATCTATGAACATTTAGCTAAATTGCTGGAAGCTGGTTACGAAATTGATATTAATCAGTTAGTTTCTAAGAATAAACAGGAATATATTCGTTTAGCGATCAAAAAAGTGGGCGTTCAATCCCTGAAAACTCTCAAGGAAAATCTGGGAGATAATTATAGTTATGAGGAAATTAAATTAGTTGTTGCTTGGCAAAGACGACTTTAAAAGCTATAGGAGATGGCGAATTATAAATTATGAATTATGAAGTGGGGAAGTGGGGAAGTAGGGGAGTTTTTTCAGTAAACAGTGAACTGATAACTGATAACTGATAACTGATAACTGACAACTGAATTAAGCAAACCCTATTTAGGGGACAAGCGTTCTTGTATTTTATTAATCGCCCAGCTGAAAATCGCCCCCGCAATTAAAATACTAATAGCAGGATTGAATAGGGGCAGCCAAAGACGCTGAAAAAGTTTAAACCCTAGGGGAATTCCTGTGGATTCACCGATAACAGCCACGGCAAACCAGAGAAAACCCGCTATCACTAAAAACACATCAAATATTAAGATTCTATTCAACCACTTGACAAATTGCTCTTTCATTGCAGCAAAAACTTAGGTTATTTAACAGTTTATTTACGAAAAAGTATAGCACTGTCACCTTAATCCCAAGCTCTCCAGAGCCAAGCTAGTCCAGCAGTCATGATTAAAACTTTAGTTAACCAATCTCCCCAGCGCACATATAAAGTTCTCGTATCCCGTCGATAAATTGTTTCGCTATGGATTTGATATTTATCCAAATCCGATAGCCAAAGGTGATTACCGTGGGGATCGACAAAAGCAGAATAACCTGTATTGGTGGCCCGGGCCATCCATCGATCGGTTTCGATCGCTCGCATGGTATCCTGAGCATGGTGTTGAGCGGGCATGGCGTGGCTATAATGGGCGTTATTAGAAGCAGTAATAATAAATTCGCCTCCTCTGGCAGTTTGACGGCGAAAATGTTCGGAAAAAGCTGACTCGTAACAAATGCCCACAATTATTTTACCGAAAGGACTGTCAATAATTTGAGCGGGATCTCCCGGTATTAAGTGCGCTTGCAAGGGAGAAAGGCGATCAACAATTCCGCCCAAAATTTCCTGAAAAGGAACGTATTCGCCTAAAGGCACTAGAATTACTTTATCATACCGACTAATCACCTGTCCTTCGCCATCAATGGTCAAGAGACTATTGCTATAACCCTTGTCCACCTTGCCGAATGCACCTAACCAGATCGGCGTTTTTTTCGCTAAAATTGCCGAATAAATCGAGCTATTATTGACTAAGTTCTCCCAATAGTAGGGTAAGGCGGTTTCAGGAGTTAAGACGGCATCTACTCCTTGATCGGCGAGAATTTGATAACCAGAGGTGTAACCTTCGAGGGCCTTTTGAAATCCTAGGGGCGAAAGTTTGATCGTGTTGGGAATATTGCCCTGAATTACGCCAATTTTTATCCCTAAATCCCTTGACTTTTCGATCGGTTTATGGTATGTGTTCCATCCCCAGAGATGGAGGCTAAAACAAATAAGTAGGGGTAAAGATAGAAAAGCGAGATTTTGCCGCGATTGACGGATTAGGAGCAAGCTTTCGGCGATTAAACCATTAACTACCACAATTGCCGCCGTTACCGTCGTAAAACCCGATAATTTGCCCAATTGCAGAATCAATAAATTATGGGGACTTTGACTATAAGCAAGGGTAGTCCACCAGAGAGGGGATTGACTCCAGAGAGATTCTAACCCACACCAGAGAGCAGTGCCGATGAAAACCCGTAGGAGAGCATCCCGAAAAGATGACTGATTAACACTTTTGTTGACATAAAACATAACTAACGTCCAAGTTAGCACGATCGCCGTTCCCCAAAAAGTGATAAACAACCAACAAAACAGGGCAATTAACAAACTAGCTAACCAGGGGACACCCATCCACGTCATCGGGTGAATTCCCGTGATCCAGAATAAAGCGAGGCCATGGTAGGCAAAACCCCAGCCAAAACCGTATAAAAGCTGTTTTTTTAGGGATTTTTCCGCTAATCTCACAATAATCCACAGGGGGACGAGAGAAATCCAAGCGAGTAACCACCAAGAAACTGGCGCTACTGTTAACCCCATCCCCACACCGGCCAAAATTGCCCAGAGAAAACGCAACATCTTTCACTCCAGTCAGGTTGAACTGGTCTGACCTACTAGATCTCAGAGTAGCCAGAGGGAAGACAAAAAACAAGAGAGACACAGAAGTTTTGGCTACATCTACAATAGAGCAGTTAACGAGTAAAAAAGCACCTCGATCAGATGCTATGGCAAGCTATAGACTCAGATAAACAAGGAGATGGGGAATGTCACCCTCACCCTAAAAGCCTAAACTCGGACTGAATAAATGATTGAATACATGGATAATTTTAACCCCAAATTAACGGCTCTGGCTCTTGTCTTGAATGTTGGGGAAAATCTCGAAGATATTTTTGGGAAAATAGCTAGTATAAGTGCTCATCAATTGCGAGCGCAGCGCTGTTCAATCCTGTTAAGCTCTCCACAGGAATTAAAAGGGGAAATTACCGATTATCTAGAAGTTTTTGCCCATTATGATGATCTATCACCTTTAGCCGATCAAGAAATAATTAAACTCGATCAAGCTATTGCCAGCACTATAGCGGCGACAGGGAAACCTTTACTAATTAAAGATATCACTCGATCGCCATTTGCCAGTACAGCCCGTTATCCCAAAAGATCAAATAATAATAGTTTTATATCCGTACCGATTATCCTAAACGAGCAGGTAATTGGAGTAATTAATCTCAGTTTTCCCCTAGATAAAAAACATTTTGAACCATTAGATTTAGAAATCTTGCAGTTATTCGCTCAACAGGCGGCCCAATCCCTGCAAATTTTTCATTTGCAAGGGATATTAAAATCTCGTTTTGTGACTATGGCAGTGACTAGAGAAATAGCAGAAATTCAGTCCGAACATTCGATCGCTGTCCATCCTTATCCCCCGAAATTAGCCAAAATTGTCGCTAAGGCTTTTTTTAAAGAATTAACTCAGGCCGGTTTTGGTACCCATCAAGTTATTGAGATTGCCAATGAGGTTTTGAATTTACTACAAAAGACTCTTAATAAACATAAAAATCGTCTGGAAGGAAAAGATTGAGCTATAATCAAGGGTTAAAATCGACTAACTTGTCCCCCCCGTGCAGTCCCAAGGAGTAATTGAGATAGTTAACAGCTTAATTTACTGATTGCCGCTGCCATCCTGCCGTCCTAATTCATAGACACCAGAGGCAACACAGGCGAGAATACCGACACTAATCGGCCAACTTTTTCCTAAACTAATCTCAATTAACCAATCGGAGAACCCGCCGAGAATGAGAAAGGGAATAATACTAAAGATAGAGGCATAAAAAGCATTTTGGGATTCTCTTGCGACGCGAGTTTTTTCAAACTCCTCTAGGGAAGTATAGAGGAAACGCTCGGCAAAATTAAACCAGCGATAGAAAATTTCTATAAACCAATTTCGTACCCCAGCTAACCCCAAATATAATGCTAAAGACCAGAGACAGCTACCGGCAATAAAGGCCGGGGAAATATTGATAGTGAAGGGCAGAAAGTCGATTACCATAAATGAGAGCCACAGAAGTGGTAAATTTGAGCGAACGGCTCGATCGATCTTAACAAGTCTTGGCCTTTGTACCAAAAAGATGAAAATTCTTCAGATTGTTCCTTCGATTTCCCTTGTTTACGGTGGCCCCAGTCAAATGGTACTCGGTTTGTCAGCAGCCTTGGCGCAACTAGGCCAAGAGGTGACTATTATTACCACCGATTCCAATGGTGACACGGGACAAGCACCCCTAGATGTGCCTTTAGGGGTCCCTGTTAGTCAAAATGGCTATCAAATCTATTTTTTTCGCTGTTCTCCCTTTCGGCGCTATAAATTTTCCATTGATCTGTTTACTTGGTTGGCTAATAGGGCAAAAGATTACGATATCGCCCATATTCACGCTTTATTCTCCCCTGTGAGCAGTATATCGGCTTCGATCGCTCGTTATCATCAACTGCCCTATATTCTCCGTCCCCTAGGCACCCTCGATCCGGCAGATTTGCAAAAAAAACGGCAACTTAAACAAATATATGCCAATTTTCTGGAAAAACCCAATTTAGCGGCGGCGGCGGCAGTTCATTTTACCAGTCAGCAGGAGTGTCAAACTGCCGAAAGATTTAATATAACAACGAAAGATATTATCATCCCCCTAGGGGTAGATTTTTTTAACCCACAAGCTTTACCAGTAGCCGGTTTTGATCTTCCCGAAAATAAACCGATCATCCTCTATATGTCCCGTCTTGATCCGAAAAAAGGTCTAGATCTACTGCTGCCCAGTTTAGAAAGGTTGTTAGAAAAGGGACTAGATTTTCATTTTGTCTTAGCAGGAGGCAATCCCCAGAATCGAGACTATGAAAATCGGATTAAAAATCAGATCGAGCGGTCAATATTGGGCAAAAATACGACAATTACCGGATTTGTCACCGGAGAAGTCAAAAATAGCCTCCTCGCTAGGGCCGATTTATTTGTTTTACCTTCCTACTATGAAAATTTTGGCATCGCAGTGGCAGAAGCTATGGCTGCCGGAATTCCTGTGGTGATCTCGGATCGAGTGGATCTGCATCCTGCGGTGGCAGCAGCGGCTGCGGGATGGGTGACAGCTTGTCAGCTTGAGGATTTAACTAATACTTTGGCAACGGCTATCACTAATCCTGAAATTCGCCAGCAAAGGGGGAAAAATGCCAGGGATTTAGTCTTAAATCAATATAGTTGGTCGGCGATCGCCGACCAGATGCTAACTGTCTATCAAAATTTAGTCGGCACTATCGATCGTCCCCGACTTGATCGAAGTCACAGACGGATTAAAATTTAGGCCATCAGGATAACCAGCACTAAAAATGCCAGTAGGGTTAAACCTGATTGCAGAAAGACGGGAAGCGCAAAAGAATTCATAACAGTCGCTCACTTTCTAGGGATGGCTCTACCTCCACTATACGCTTTCATCTCCGCTCATTCCTCATATTTTCCTCCCCAATGTCATCATCCCATCATTTATTCATCCCATAGGAGCATTTTAATACAAACGTACGGAACTTAGTCACTCCCCACCCTGTTAACTTAAGTTTCAGCGTCGTGATTATAATTAGGGAATGATAGAAATTCTTAGGCAATAGGATCACATCAGTGTTGATAAATCATCTTTTCTTCGGCGCTTTCCTACCCCTTGATACTCTCCTGTCCACCCAGGGGATTATGGTTATGCTTCTGGCCGCTTATGCCTTAGCCATGTGGATGTTTCTAACTAGCGCCCCAAAAGTTCATACAATCATGGTGACAGACTTGGAGACAGCCCGACAATTTTATGAAGGACTTTTAAATTTACCCACGGCCGATGTTCCCCTCCATTACTATTACAATTATGAGCAGACGATGGGCAATAATATGATTGACCCATTTTATATGTCTAGTAATCCGGCTGTGACTACTGCCAACCCTTCTTTGGGAGATCAACCCCAGGGTTTATGGTATCAGTTAAAGAAAAATACCCAACTGCATATCGTTGCTGGAGCAACCTCGGGTTATAAGGATCGTCATCGTCACGTTTGTTTTGATCACGATTGTTTAGAACAAATTCTGATGCGGGTGGAATCACGACGCTTAAAGTATAAAGTTCGTCGCAATAAACCTTTAAATTTTTTGGTCAAAGATAATGCCGATCGCGTGATTGAAATGGCTGAAGTCTCGAATTAGTTAACAATTAGATTGGGGGCAACCATAACGGTAAATAACTCAACTATGAATGCTCAACTGCTCACAATCGTTTTAATTTCTTTAGGGGTAGGTATTGGTTTGGCTATTCTACTCCTAATTTTAGTCAAGTTAAGACGCTACAACCAACAGGTAAATAGTATCGTCGATTATCACTCTCTCATCGGTTTAATCGGAGTTGTTCAAATCCCCTTCGATAAAAATAGTAAGGGGAAAGTACGAGTTAATGTCGGAGATAGTCTAATCGATGTAGTAGCGATAACGGAAGGGGAAGAACAATTTAATGTCGGTGATAAAGCATTTATTCTCAATTTCCAGGACAATAAAGTTTTAGTGATTGCGGAAAAGTATATCAGAGGCGATTTTTAATTTCTTCTAGACCAAAGGGTAACTAACTATGAATAGTCAAAATAATTCCTATCTTATCCAAATCAATCCCAATCAATACGACAACAATAATAACAACAGCGCTGCCAATTTGTTATTGAATAGTGTTCCCATTGCTTTATTGATATTTTTCGGGATTGGTGCGATTTGGTTTGTCAATTCTTTTTTGTGTATTTGTAAACCCAATGAAGTGGTCATACTGAGTGGGATGAAACGCAAATCAAAAGATAGACAGGATGCCGGTTATCGAGTGGTATCGGGGGGGCGGGCGATTCGTATTCCAATTTTAGAAACCGTTAAACGCATGGATGTCACCACAACCCCGATCAGAATCGAGATTAAAAATGCCTATTCTAAGGGTAATATTCCCCTGAATATAGTGGCAATTGCTAACGTAAAAGTTAGTTCTAACCCAGAAATAGTCGGCAATGCGATCGAACGTTTTTTAGACCGAGATCGAGAAGAAATTGTTCGCGTAGCTAAAGAAACTTTAGAAGGAAACCTGCGGGGTGTAGTTGCAACAATGACCCCCGAACAAGTGAACGAAGATCGCCTAAAATTTGCAGAAAGTATTACCAGTAACGTCAGTAAAGATCTGTTAAAACTCGGTTTAGAAATTGATACTCTCAAAATTCAAAATGTTGCCGATGAAGTGGATTATCTTAACTCCCTGGGACGGGAAAGAATCGCTTTAGTCATGCGTGATGCTGAAATTGCCGAATCAAATGCCCTCAATGAAGCTGAACAAATAGCAGCGGAATGTGAGGAACAGGCAACCGTAGCTAAAACTCGCGATCAAATTATCATTTTAGAGCAAGAAAACGAATTGAGAAAGTTAAAGGCAAAACTAGAACAACAGGCCAAATCGGAAGAAGAAATAACTATCGCCGCCGCTAAGGAAAAACGTGCTATAGTTGAAGAAAAATTGCAACAGGTCAGGGCAGAATTGGAAAGATTACGTCTCCAAGCAGATGAAGTTTTACCCGCAGAAGCGCAGCAGGAAGCCGAAACTTTCCGCGCTAGAGGACAAGCAGCAATTTTTGAAGAAAATGCCAAAGCTGAAGCCTTGGTTAACGAATTATTTGCGGAAGTTTGGCAAAACACCGGCAGCGAAGCATCAGCAATTTTCTTGATTCAACAGTTAGAAACTATCCTAGAAGAAGCGATCAAAATTCCTAAACGCCTACACCTCGATCGAGTTAATATCGTTGATAATGGTGATGGTAAATCCCTCGCTACCCTGATTAAAGTCTATCCCGAAATCGTCAATCAATTCCTCGCCAGTGTCCATCAAACCCTAGGTATTGATGTCGTTGGAACTCTCACCAATAAAATTGAAAAATAGCAATCAAAAAGGTAGCATCTCATTTATGCAAGCGAGTAATTATACTTGTCCCTAAAACTGGTTTCTAGCAAGGGGGTTCTTCTCGACTCTGTGTGATAAGTTTAAATTATATAAGAGCGATCAATCTTTGTGTCCTTTGTGTCTTTGTGGTTCGTTCCACTCGGTCCCGCGTAGCGAGCGCGTTGGAACCGCCAGCAGGACTGTATCTTAGAATACATTTTACCCACCAAACCCAAGAGAGCCAAATAATCTATACTAAGCCAATAAGGCCTGTTTTATTGGGTTTTGTGCCTCCTATTGACAGTCTGCTCAAACTAATAATTAATATCATCGTCGCAATCACTCGTGGACTGGAGACAACAACTAATTATTTTTACCCGTTACCCGGAATTGGGGAAAGTAAAAACCCGTATGATTCCAGCCTTGGCAGCCGAGGGAGCCGAAGAATTACACCGCAAACTGGCCGAATATACTCTTAGTAAATTAGCGGGTTTGAGGAATTTTCTCTCCCTGATCATTTACTACCATGGCGGCAGCGAGGAGAAAATGCGTACTTGGTTAGGTGAGCATTATTGCTATCATTCTCAACGGGGACAAGACTTAGGAGAAAAGATGCAAAATGCTTTTGCCGATGGTTTTACTCAAGGGATGACAGCGATCGCTATTATTGGCACAGATTGCCCAGAAATCGGGGAAAAAGAGATTTTAGCAGCCTTTGAAGCCCTAAAAACCCACGATATGGTTTTAGGGCCAGCGCTAGATGGAGGATACTACCTAATTGCTTTAAAACAGGTCTTTCCAGAGCTTTTTGACGGTATTCCCTGGGGAACGGGGGAAGTCTTGGCAAAAACTCAAACAATCGCCGCTAAACTGGCTTTAAAAACCGCTTATCTGCCTAAATTAGCCGATATTGATCGCCCGGAAGACCTGCCTATCTTAAAAAAATACCTGCCGGAATTAAGGTTGAACGATGACAGGGGTTCCCACGCGGACTAAATCAAACAACACTTTCACATCCCGATTCCGCATCCGCACACAACCATGGGAAGCGGCACTACCGAGGGAATTTTCTGCGGGGGTGCCGTGAAAACCGATGGAATTTTTGCCGTCAGTCCAAAAACCGATCCATCTTTCCCCTAGGGGACTATTGGGACCAGGGGCGCTGACTTTTCCTGTCCAGGGACTTTTCCAGACGGGATTGCGAACTAATTCCCGCACTTCAAATTTACCGGTGGGGGTTTCCCAGCCTTTTTTGCCGACGGCGACGGTAAATTGCGCTAAAACTTGCTTATCTTGATAAACGTAAACTTTTCTCTCTTTCAGTTTTAGGACCAGATGGGTGGCGAGAGTTTGATTGACCGCCGTATTCGGGGTGACGGTGCTGATTTGGTTAGCTTGGGCCGGATATACGGGTAAACAAGTTAATCCTAATCCGATAATTAAGAGGGTCAAATTTCGTTGGAACCCCATTCTTCCCACACTCCTCAATTGCGATAGCGATAATTTTTAAGGATAGCAAATAGGGAACTTTTTGGAACTTCAAGCCGTCCGTCCTGTGCCAGTTTTAGCTTCGTACTGCTGACAACCTTCACAAGGACCCGGGGGATTAACCGCACAACGCAAATGGGGGGAATAGGCATTAAAACGACAACTAATATCACCAATAAAGGCCAGTTTATTTTCTGTCCCTAGAGGGATTGACAAAAAATCACTGGCCGTCACCGTGCTGTATTCGTGACGATAGCGAATCCCTCTCAAACGGTTGCTTAATCTCTGTTGGGATCGGTTAATTAACCAGAGACTAACGAGAGAGGGAAAGATGGCAAGGATAAAAACAAAGGTTATCCTGATCACGATTTCAGTTTAGGCGATTGCCAGTGATGCTCACTTATTATTAAGGCCGGCCCTAGAAATTAGGCCATAACCAGGGAAGACTTGAGGGGTTCTTCCTTTTTGCTTTCATAAACTGCCCCAGAACTGGGGAATCCTCTGGTTAGTTCGCGCACTTTAATCTCACCTGCTTGCAGGGATTTGGTCAAAATTTCCATGGCAACCACGGGTTTACCCGCACCACAGAAGAATAAATCGGCGGCGAAATAGCCGTGTTCAGGCCAGGTGTGGATCGCGATATGAGATTCAGCTAAAGTCGCCGTCGCGGTAACTCCGTGGGGACTGAACTGGTGGACACACAAATCGATCAGCGTTGCTTCTCCTGCCGTAATTCCATCGAGGATAGCGCGACGAATGCGCTCAGGATCGTTGAGGAGGTCAGCAGGTACTTGCCAAGCATCGACAATCAAATGGGTTCCCAGTTTGGTCATTTTTTTTTCAATACTCCCTATCGAAAAACCTTCACAGATTTACCACTATAACACAATTTTTCTAACTTGTGCAAAAAAAAATCAGGTTTTTCTCGGTTACTTTCTCTAAAAACTGGGACAGAACAGTGTGTGGGGAGATAGGGATATGGGCGAAGGCTTACTTCTGCTTGACAATAGTATCGTTAGGCGTTAGGATTTGATCATGATCGTCAATTTCAAGTCCGAAGAGACTAAGCTCATTTTCGAGGGGTTTCAGTCTCGTCACTATCCCTCTGATATTCAGTCGGTCGCTCTACGAAAACTGCTAATCCTTGCAGCGGCGGTATCGATCAATGATCTGCGTGTCCCACCGGGTAATCGGTTGGAGAAGTTGCAGGGCGATCATCAGGGACAGTACAGCATCCGTATTAATGACCAATGGAGAATTTGCTTCATTTGGACTGATGAAGGGAATGCTGATCAGGTAGAGATAGTGGACTACCACTAAAATTAGCTAAATGCGATGAATAACAACACTTCGACACATTTCGACAGGCTCAATGTAAAAGCTCAGTTCCACCGTTTGCCCAATATCCATCCCGGGGAAATCCTCAAGTTAGATTTTCTGGAACCGCTCAATATTACCCCCTACAGACTGAGTAAAGATTTAAGCGTAGCTCAAACTCGTATCGGTGAGATTTTAGCTGGTAAGCGTAGTATCACTGCGGACACAGCTTTGCGTCTGTCACGATATTTCGGTAACAGTCCTCAGTTTTGGCTAAATCTTCAAACAGACTACGATCTCCGTCAAGCTCAGGCAAAGAATGCCGAAGTTTATAACCAAATTCCTATTACTCCATTTGCAGATGTGGCTTAGGGTCCTAATTTTATCTAGGAGGGGGGACAGGATTAGTGGGGACGGTGGGACTGGGAGAAGCGGCGGGAATGGGGGGATTTTCGGGTTTACGGACTTGGGGGACGGGTAACAGATAGAAAAGTAGGGCGCAAGCGACAAGACTGCCTAATCCCGCCAAAAAAGGCACTGTTCGACTGGCCACCGATTCATTAACCTTATGGTAGCGACGGGAAACTGGCTGTAATTTCAGGGTTAGGTCGGGTAAAGTGCGCGTATCGGCAAAAAATTGGTCAATCGCTTCCATTAAATCGAATAAATGCACTGTACTGATTTCTATCTTGACTGGACTTTCTGGGATATTCAAGTCCGTTGATGGATACCAGACCAGACGATGGAGATTCTGGTCAATCTTTTCTAGGTACACATGATCTGGTTCATGGACGGGGTCTTGGGGATGACGAACACCACTCAAAAATTCTTGGGCATACTGACTGACCGCTTGGACTAAATTTTCCAAGAAAACCCGACCACCTTGCAGGACTTTATTAGCCCCGATTAACCGACATTCCACGTTAGTCAAAATTGAGAGTAAAGGTCGGCTATCCCCGGGCTTAGCTGGGGCGAAATCATCGCCGAAACCATCGAGAATCAGGGTACAATTGGGCAGGCTATACTGTCTTCTCATTTCTACACGATCTCCCCATCAAATAAACTAATCCAAAACCGCTGCATTCCCGTGGTGCCTGTACAAAATAATAACCGATCGAGGAGGGATAAAGCTAGTTCATTTAAAGCATTTTCATCGGCTAGATAAACCGATACTTTGGCCCGACGGGGGTTCATGCGACTGCGAAAATTGGAGCGAAATCTTTCTAGGTATTCTGATAAAAGAAAATTATTATCGACGGGTAAACCCTTTGATTCCATCTGTTGGCGCGCTAACAGTAATTGTCGGATGGATATAGCTAGGGGTTTGGCCCGATAACTGGCAATGATAACTAAAGCTTTTGCTTGGTCAAGGGTGAGACGGTCGAGAGTGTAGGAAATTCGCCAGGGATTGGTACAGCGTAAGCGCCAGAAAATAATCCGGTTTTTGACAATTTTATCGAGTCCTAGTTCTTTACAGAGGGCTAACAGGGCCTCCCCAGCACCGACTTCTAAGGATTCCAACGCTAATAGCATTAAATCGATATGCTGTTGGAGATGTAGGGCGCATTGCTGACTGGCAATCGGAAAATCGGGTAAAACGCTTAAAATAACTGGTTTTTCTGGGGCTGATGCTGTAGATTCGGGCGTTAGGCTAGTAGAGGTCATGATATAGGAGAACTAAAACACAAGGGCGATCGAGTCAGGGTGTTGTAAATTGTATTGTATAGATAGCTGTCCCCCATTTTACGAGACACGGAAACCGAATGGATCTGAAATCACTTATTCGCGATATTCCCGACTTTCCCAAACCGGGTATTGTCTTCCGCGATATTACTACCCTACTCAATCATCCCCAAGGATTACGTTACACGATCGATACCCTAACGGCAAAGTGTCGCGATTACGGTTTATCCCCCGATTACATTGTCGGTATGGAATCGCGGGGTTTTCTCTTTGGTGTTCCTTTAGCATACCAATTAGAAGCGGGATTTATTCCTGTCCGGAAACCGGGCAAATTACCCGCCGCCGTTCACAGTATCGAGTATGATTTGGAATACGGAAGCGATAGCCTGGAAATTCATCAGGACGCGGTGGCATCCCATCATAAAGTCTTAATTGTCGATGATTTAATCGCGACGGGAGGGACGGCGAAAGCGACGGCCGATTTATTAGAAAAAATTGGTTGTGAGGTGTTAGGATTTGCCTTTATCATCGAGTTAATCGACCTCGGTGGTCGGGAAAAATTACCCGATTTACCGATTATTACCCTCATCGATTATTAGGTTTTTTTCTATGACGGCGACTGATGATAATTATAAGGCGGCCAACGCTCGATCGAGTGCTAATAGGTTACAATTCCTCCTAACTAGCGAAACTTTTTTATATATTGTCAAGCGTGTTCTCCAGGGTTTATTAACTCTGTTGTTGGCCTCGGCGTTGAGTTTCGCTATTATCCAATTAACCCCCGGCGGTTTTCTGGCTTTGCTTGACCTTAATCCCAAGATTAGTCAGGAAACTAAAGAACAATATATTGCCCTTTTTGGTTTAAAAGATCCGCCGATTGTCCAGTATTTTAAATGGTTGTGGCAAGTGGTAACTCAGTTTAATTTTGGTCTGAGTTTTACCTATTTTCGTCCCGTGTCTTCCCTATTATTAGAGAGAATTCCTGCGACGTTATTAATGTCTTTGACTTCCATCATTTTAACTTGGGCGATTGCGATTCCTTTGGGCATTGTCAGCGCTGTCAAACAAAACCAATTTATCGATAAATTTTTCCGAGTTATCAGTTATCTTGGTCAAGGTTTCCCCAGTTTTATCACTGCCCTTTTACTGTTAATTCTAGCCCAAAATGTCTCGCCGCTTTTACCGGTGGGTGATATGACCAGTATTAACTATTCGGAATATTCCCCTATCGGTAAAGTTTTAGATATCGCTTGGCACATGATTTTACCAACTATTGCCCTGACAGTTACCAGTTTTGCGGGATTACAAAGATTGATGCGGGGACAATTATTAGATGTTCTGCGACAGGATTATATTCAAACCGCCAGGGCGAAAGGTTTACCAGAAAATAAAGTTATCTATGTCCACGCTTTACGCAATGCTATTAATCCCCTGATAACTCTTTTGGGCTTTGAATTTTCTAGTTTGTTAAGTGGGGCATTTATCGCCGAATTTTTCTTTAACTGGCCCGGATTAGGTCGCTTAATTCTGCAAGCTGTGACGGCTAAAGATTTATATTTAGTTATGGGCAGTTTAATGATGGGTGCTACTATGTTGATTATCGGTAATCTTCTGGCTGATTTACTTCTCAAAGCTGTAGATCCTAGAATTAAATTGGAGGATTTAAAGTAGGGGAAATGGGGAAATTCAACTAAAACCCCAAAACCCTAAAACCCAATCCCCAACCCCTTTTTTCCTTTTCACTTTTTACTTAACCAACTATGTTAGGAACTACACATTATTTACTCAGGTCAAAACACGACGGACAATACCTAGTGGCGCGTCTGAGAAAAGGTGAAAGCGAAACTCCGGCTAGTTATCTGCTTCTGTTTAAAGAATCCTACGATGCTTTAAGTTATATCAATACCCATGCTCAGGATTTAGCCAATAATTTTTCTGTGGAGACTCTCTCAGGAACACAATTAAAGGGACTGATGCAGCGATGGGGATTTGCAGGAATTGGTTTAGTTAGTGAACCTTTGGAACCACAAGTGCAGTTTTTAGCTTACGAAAAAGGATTTAATCTCTAAACTATGAAAAGACTGTTAATCACTGGAGTTAGTGGGTTTTTAGGTTGGCATATTTACCAAAAAACTCGCTCATCTTGGGCCAGTTTCGGTACATACCTTAATCACAATGTCAATAGTAATGACCCAAATTTAATTAAAGTTAACTTAACAGACTTAGCCGCAGTTAAAGAACTTTTTCAACAGATTAAACCCGATGCGGTAATTCATGGGGCTGCCCAATCAAAACCGAATCTCTGTCAAGAATTTCCCCAAGCATCCGAGGCAATTAATCTGACAGCTTCTCTAGAAATTGCCCGTTTATGTAGTCAATATCAAATACCCCTAGTTTTTACCTCTACTGATTTAGTTTTTGATGGTAAAAATGCCCCCTATTCCGAACATGATCCTGTTTCTCCCGTGAGTGTCTATGGTGAGCAAAAAGTAGCGGCAGAAAAGGGTATTTTAGCAATATATCCTCGAACGGCTATTTGTCGAATGCCTTTGATGTTTGGTTCCCCTTCTCCCGGCGCTAATAGTTTTCTACAACCCTTTTTAAAAACCGTCCAAGAGGGAAAAGAACTATCTCTATTTACCGATGAATATCGTACGGCTGTTGGGGTTAATAGTGCGGTGAATGGTTTACTTTTGGCATTAGAAAAAGTGCAAGGGATTATTCATCTGGGAGGGAAAGAAAGAGTTTCTCGTTATCAATTTGGGTTACTAATGGCGGCAGTTTTTAACCTTCCCAGAGAACAAATAAAACCCTGTTTACAGTGTGATGTTCCCATGAGTGCGCCCCGTCCGCAGGATGTTTCCCTTGATAGTTCTCTTGCTTTTTCTTTAGGTTATCAACCATTAAGTAATAAAACCGAATTAGAGGCAATTAGAGATGAAATTCCCTGAACAAAAGCGGACTATATTAATCATCTTACTCCTTTTTTTTACCGCTATTCTCATGGCCAATTATTTCGAGGTAGGGATGACAGGAGTGTTAGCTTTTTTCGTTGCCTATCTTTCTAAAGGATTGCGAAAAGTTAAGTAAAAAATTAATTGTTTCAATCAACAATCTCGAATTCTATTGACTGCTCTTGGGCAAAATTATAGGTAAAATGATCGACAATATTAGTATCGCTCAATTCAAGATTATAAAAATCAATTGTCGGTTGATCAAAAAGTGGGCCAGCGTGCCAAGTTCCCACCTCTAATTTAATAAAACGGTCCCCAGAGATGCGAAAAACCTTTAATTTTTCTAAATCCGGTTGAGGATGAGAACTAGGGGGGGCTACTCCTAAAAACCACTCTTGTCCCCCCAAAGAACCAAGACATTGGGTACATTGACTATGACGAGTAATTCGCTTAAATTTACGTCCGCGAGTCTGTAAACGCATAATATAAAAGCGTGGCACACCGTTTTTTAAATGCAGTTGTGCATCGCTTTCATCAAACGGTTTTCCGTCATGACTAGGGGTTATTAATTGGCCGTAGGGACGGAAACTCTCGGCGGTAATTAGTTGTGCTGACAGGGGACGAACGGTAATCGAATTACTCATAAAAATTACTGCTGACTAACAGTTATAGCTGTACCATCTCGGAGAGAAAGAATATTATTAATAGCAATTCTTTCCCCGGCATTTACTCCGGAAATAACCTGATAAGCTTGCCCTTGAATTGTGCCGACTTGAATTGGTTTTTGTCTGACCACTAAACGCTCCTTGGCATTTTCTTGACCTTCTTTAGCCTTTTCTTTTTCGGCGACAAAAACAAAATTTTGCGCCCCGATGCTAGTCACTGCCGTAGTGGGAATTAATACCCCCGGTTTTTGATCCCAAATTACCCGCGCCCGCACATATTGGTTATTACGAAGACTGCCATCATTAGTAAAGGCAAATTTCACTAAAACCGATTGGGTAGCTTGGGAAACCGTGGGAGAAATAAAAGTTACTTGACCGCGAACCCCAGCACTGCCATCGGGATTAATAATTTCCACGGGCAACCCGACACGCAGACGCGGTTGTAATTCCACGGGAATCTGCACATTTAGTTCCAAAGTTTTATTATTAGTCAACGAGGTTAATTCTTCACCCAGGGAGATAATATCGCCGACTTTTCTTTGATTAAAATCGCCGACAAAACCATCAATCGGGGCGGTAATGGTGTTAAAAACTAAATTCTGACGCGTGGCCCCTAATTGCCCCTCAGCGCTGGCCACTGCCGCTTGACGACTGTTCACTGTTGCCGCCGCCGCCGCCACCTGTTGCCGTGAGGCTAATTCGTTTTGAATGGCGATATTTAATGCTTCTTTGTTTGCCTGTAGGGTAGCCCTAGCCGCCGTCACCTGTTGACGGGCTGCATCACGATTTTTAGACCGGGCCTCTACTTCCGCCCTGGCGGCCTGAATGTCGCGGCGGCGATCATCTAAGTCCTGTTGGGGCTGTGCGCCTTGTTTAACCAGAAATTCAGATCTTGTTAGGTTTTTTTCGGCCAAATCTAAATTAGCTCGCGCTCTCTGTAAATCGGCTTCGGCGGCGCTCAACGTGGCGATCTGACTTTTAACATTGGCTTCGGCATTGGCCACATTTGCCCGATTCTGGGCTATTTGGGCTTTATTTGCGGCTGCTTGCGCTTGTCTTTGCCGTAAATCTGCCTCAGACCCGTTGAGGTTCGCTTTGGCCGAATTTACCTGGCCGATACTGGCGTTCACCTGCTGCTGTTGTTGTTCGGGATCCAATTCGGCGATTTTTTGCCCCTGAGTTACCTGATCGCCAGATTTAACGAAAATAGAGCGAATCCGACCGGTAATCTGAGGGGAGACGCTAACACGCTCTTGGGCGAGCAAATTACCCACAAATTCGCTACTTTGCACTAATTTGTCGGTGCCGAGGGTTTGCAGTTTGACGGGAACAGCCGCCGGTCCGGTGGCCTGGGGGGATTGGGAGGCGCAACCGGTGACAATTAGGGAAATGGCGATCGACGAACCGATCGCTCTCGATACGTTAACGGATCGTTTAATCATTGTTAAATTTAGGGGTTTTTGGCAGAAAAAGTGCTAGTAAATCGGAAAAAAAGGGAAGATGAGGAGAGAAGCTTTTCCTTAAATTTTACTCTACAGAATTGATCGCGTGATCACTGTTTGCTTTGCCCTAAGCTAACAATATTACAGGTAACTAATCTTTGGGCGAGGGTGGTGTATTCTAGGCGACCACCGGCGATCTGATATTCGTCCCGGGGCGCCGGCAGATGACCGACGGGAGCATTGAGGGTATAGTTAAGATTTTCTTTAAAAATAATCCAATCACCATCTTTACGCCAACCAATGCGATCGCCAAAAGTTTGAAAATTTTCGATCGCCACTAAGCGCCCCGGTCGATTACCTGTCTCGATAAAAATATGAAATTGGGTACTGAAACTAAAACGACCCCCGGAAGCTTCTTTCCAGAGTTGATCCATCTTTTGCAGATCCCAACAGGCCAATTTTTGCAGATCTTCCATGGTAAACCAGCCCTGTAATTCCCGTCCGGTCGCTTTCAGCATTAAATTACGGGTTTCATCGTTAGCTTGCCGCCAATTTTGTTGAGCGAGGAAATTTTTCAGGCGAGTGTAATTAATGCCCGTGGTGGGTGATACCATTTCCCCAGAGGTGGTAATCTGGGCAACGATCGCCGGCAAGGGATTGAGAAATAAAGCGATCGCGAGAGTGATCTGACAGAAGGAAAAATTAATTCTCATAAACCCTATTTATTAACCTGATGCAAAGAAATCCTAGAATAGCATAGACGAAATTTGCCGTTTTTACCGCCTCCTTAACTCCTATGGCTTTCACTTGGCTCCGACACCACATTTTGGGATTGCAAGACTGGCAACCGGAAGAATACCAAACCCTGCTACAAACGGCCTCTAGTTTTCGTGAAGTTCTTTCCCGACGTACCAAGAAAGTGCCGGCCCTACAGGGACAAGTGGTGACAAATCTTTTTTTTGAACCTTCCACCCGCACCCGTAGTAGTTTTGAACTAGCGGCGAAACGTCTTTCGGCCGATGTTCTTAATTTTGCCCCGGGTAGTTCCAGTTTGACTAAGGGGGAAACGATTCTCGATACCGCTTTAACCTATGTGGCCATGGGTACGGATATTTTTGTTATCCGACATCAACAGTCGGGAGTTCCCGATTTGATCGCGGGGGAAATGGATCGTCTAGAATCGGGGGTCAGTATTCTTAATGCTGGGGACGGTCAACACGAACACCCCTCCCAGGGACTTTTAGACCTGTTCACGATCTGTTGTCTGTTAGATGACGAAAATCCCCGTTTAGAACTGTTAGAGGGCAAAAAAATCGCTATTGTCGGTGATATACTCCATTCTCGTGTGGCTCGTTCCAATATATGGAGTTTAACTACGGCAGGGGCAGAAGTACACTTGTGCGCACCCCCTACCCTACTGCCGAAATATTTTGGGGAACTGTGCGATCGCCTATTTCTCCACTGGGATTTAGAACCAGCTTTAGAAAAGGCCGATTTTGTGATGACCCTGCGACTGCAAAAAGAACGAATGACTGCCAATCTTTTGCCCAGTTTACGGGAATATCATCAAAGTTTTGGCATTACTCGTCCTCGTTTGCAATCCTGTCAACCAGGGGTGAAGGTACTTCATCCCGGTCCTGTGAATCGGGGAGTGGAAATTAGTTCCGATTTAATGGATGATCCCGATTTTAGTCTGATTTCCCAACAAGTTACCAGTGGTGTCGCTGTCAGAATGGCTTTGTTATACCTGATCGGTAATCTTCGCGGCGATCGGTAAAAGCTTCTCAGGGATTTGCTCTTTTAGTCTGGTTTCATTGAAACAATCCTAAAGTTTCTATCAAGGTAAATATCATACTTTCTTCCTCCCTCACACACAGCATCTTCTGCTTCAAATAGGTTAGTCTCAACATCAAATTTCATCGCTTTAGGATTCCTACAACCCTGTTTTAGCAAAGCATCGGTCAACCGCGATTTTTCTTCTGGGGTCAAAGCTCGATAATCACTACTATTAGCTTGACCTGCATAGATTGACATTCCTATAATACTAAGGGATAATAAGCTTATAATCGATTTGGTCTTCATTTTTTCAACTTCCTGAATACAATAAAAACATCACTCCAAGGGTTTTAAACCCAAATTTTCGGTAATTAGTTCGGCACGATTACCGATCAACTATATCTTAGGGGAAGCATACCTAGATTGCAATAAGTATAAATACTCAAGCTATCCCTGGGGCTTTTCTAGAAACTTTGACCGATACCGAATTCCGTTCTCAAGGGAAGGGTATAATTAAACTAAGAAATCAACATTTTCAGCTAAAGCCATGCAATTAGCCTTAGAACAAATTATCGTCAATCCCGGTCAACAGTTACTTTTAAAAGAGCTTAACTGGCAAAAATTTGAGACAATATTATCAGAATTAGGAGAAAGTCGTGCTTCTCGGTTATCCTACAGTAACGGAATATTAGAAATTATGGTACCTTTACCCGAACATGAAAAAGATAAAGAAATCATTAGTTATATGGTTCAGTTTTTGTTAGAAGTACTCAATATTGATTTTGAACCGTTAGGATCAACAACATTTAAAAACGAGCGGATGAATCAAGCGGTTGAACCTGATGCCTGTTTTTATATTAAAAACTATCAAGCCTTTATTGGCAAAAATAGACTTAATTTAGAAAGTGATCCCCCCCCCGATTTAGTCCTAGAAATTGATATTACTTCCCGTACTTATTTAGATAATTATCGACAGTTAGGTGTTCCCGAACTGTGGCGTTATACTCAAAGTGGCCTACAGATTAATTTATTACAAGAAGGAGAATATATTGAGTCTTTAAGCAGTCCCAATTTTCCTCAGATCCCGATTATTGAATTAATTAATCAATCTGTTAAACAAAGTCAACAACTGGGGAGAAGTGAAGCCATCAGAAACTTTAAAAATTGGCTGACGGAAAATATAGATAATAGTTGAAAAATCCTAACATTTTTGACTTAGATAAATTTGTCCGTCGAGAGTTGTATAAACTTCTTGCGGTTCAATGATTCAGTTTGTTACTAGAATCTAGTTCACAAAAATAGATTAGATCATTGTTTTGAGCAGGGGATTTTTTAACCTCAGTGGGTGTGGATAAATCGGACAGGACAGAGGTTACAGCCGTTGGTGCTAGTTATGAAAGTACCATGGTTATTCATTCCTCGTAGTTCGATTTTTACTTTGATAATTAATCAATTCACCGAGGCCGATTAAAATTCTAGAAACTAGCAGAATGAGAGCCTCTTGATTAAGAAAATATCCCGTAGAGGCTGTTAAAAAGTTACTGTTTTCTTGTCAGTTAAATTTTGTTAAGATAATGCCCAAAAACTACAATTTATGGTAGGAAAAGAGGTAAGTCGAAACCGAGTTTGATTTTTGCTTACTCTAAATCAGAAAGGGCATTGGGCAAGATTAGCTAACTATCCCTTTTTTGCCTCTTCCAGATCATGATAATGCTGATAAGCGCCGATTTCGGGGTTAAAGGGGGCGATTTCTTCAGTTACAGTTAATCCCAAACCTTCTAACATTGCTTGTAGGACAGAATCGGGGGCCAGACGGAGGTAATCGGGGTTAATTTCTAAGGCCACATGACGATTACCGAGGTGATAGGCAGCTTTGAGGAGTAAATCGGTTGAAGGGGCGGTAATAGTTATAACTGGTTCTGGTTTAGCGATAATTTGAATAATTTCGCCGTTTTCACCCCGCAGGAAATCGCGGTCTTGTAGAATGGTGCCCCGGGGTAAACGAAAACAGAGGGAAAAACCTTCGGGACTGTCGAGACGATAACGGCTGCGGGTGCGTTCTTCGGCCGTAAGTAGGAGGCTAAAAACCACCGTTTCTGGGGGAGGTGGATTAGCGGTATGACGGGGGGGTAAGCGCTCGGTAAAAGTTAACATGATATTGGTCAATGGGAAAAAACATTCTTATTGTAGCCCTGACTCCAGCTTGACCCGAAAAACTTAGGAACTTTTTCTATTTATTCTCCCGTTGCAGACGAATCATCTCATTTTGCACCCGTCGTCTCAAGTTATCATCGCTACGAATCCGGTTAGTAATGGTGTTAAACTGAGAGGCAGTTAGACCACTATCTTGGACAATCTTTTTTGAGTTATTACAATAATCGACGGCAATTCTTTGGGCATTAGCGGGAAGATTATTAAAGCTTTCCCGTTGGTTACAGGTAATTGCTGGGGGACTTTTCCCTAAAATTTGCGAAATTGCCTGATAAGCTTGTTTTCTTTGGGTTTCGATCAACAAAACTGCGGTCGCATAACGTTTAATTTGGTCAGCCGTAAAATCTTGAGTATAAGCGGAGGACTTAAAACTAACTACCTCCCTCGTCCAAGAAAATTCGGGAATCACACCGCCAAGAATGGCGATTACTGCCAAAAAAGTCACAATAAAAGAACGTCTTAAGCTTTGACCTAGATCGGCTAGGGGATAGCAGTAAATCACCATGCGAGTTTGTCGCTGAATAGATAATGATAGCAAACTTTCCAGTTAAATCCTGCTTTTTTGAATATTTTTAACGATCATAAGTTCCAATTCTAGCGAATATCCCCTCGGCCGGAACCTTAATTTTTGGGCAGAAATTGCTTTGGTAAACTTTTTTAACGTTTTTGGGGGCAAAATTAGTCAAAAATCTTGGAGAGAACCGATGAACGATTTTTGGGAAGTTAGGATGCCTATCGCTTTTAGAGAATATTTATCGGCAATTTGACCAGCTAATCTCTTTTTATTAGCTTATATCGCTGTTAATCTCTCGCTTGTTCCCTTTTTTCTCTCCCCTTGCTGGGGAATCGGGGGGAAGTCTAGATAAATTAAAGGTTTCAGCGATTCCGATCAAGACAATTCCCGCTTAGAATAATGCAGTGGAATATATAGCCAATGAGGATTTGAGGCATTATTTAGTGATCTCGATCCTGGCGAGTCCTCAACAGGGGAACCATAATAAACTACTGACAACCACCCTAAACTCAGAAAAACCGCAAAACAAGGAGTTAGCGCATGAATAAAGGTGAATTAATCGATCAAATCGCTCTCAAAGCCTCTGTCACCAAAAAACAAGCAGATGCTGTTCTCACTGCCGCCATCGAAACCATTATCGAAGCGGTTTCTGAGGGGGACAAAGTAACCCTAGTAGGATTCGGTTCCTTCGAAGCCCGGGAACGTCAGGCCAGGGAAGGACGCAACCCGAAAACTGGCGATAAGATGGAGATTCCGGCCACTCGCGTCCCAGCTTTCTCGGCGGGTAAACTGTTTAAAGACAGAGTGGCCCCGGATAAGGAATAATTACTGTTGAGTTTCGTTCGCTGTAAGTCTTTTGCCTAGACCTAAACATGGTGGTAATCTTGACTGGGCGGCTGCAATTGCTGGCTGTCCAGTTTCCTCTATTCTCGATTTTTCTGCCAGTATCAACCCCCTCGGTCCGCCGGAAAGCGCCCTAACCGCTATTAAAAGCCATTTAACCAGTCTGACTCATTATCCTGACCCCGAGTATTGCCAGTTGCGTTCTGCCCTCGGTCAATGGCATAATATCGGACCAGATTGGATTCTCCCGGGCAATGGTGCGGCTGAGTTATTAACCTGGGCCGGTCGGGAATTGGCATCATTTGATAGTGTTTATGTACTAGCACCCGCTTTTAATGATTACGAACGGGCTTTAAAAAGTTTTGGTGGGAAAATCTGCCAACATTCCCTCGATTTAACCACTTTAAACCCAGTTAATCCCGAAAAACAAGGGTTATTACTCAATAATCCCCACAATCCCACGGGGAAACTCTGGACGGTGGCGGCCATTCGTCCCTATCTATCGCAATTTGGTTTGGTGGTAGTGGATGAAGCTTTTATGGATTTTTTACCCCCGCAACAACAGGAGAGTTTAATATCTCTGTTGCCGGAATATCCTAATCTTGTCATTTTGCGTTCCCTAACTAAATTTTACAGTCTCCCCGGTTTACGTCTCGGATACGTCCTCGCCCATCCCGATCGCCTGTTACAATGGCAAAAATGGCGCGATCCTTGGTCGGTGAATAACTTGGCTGTGGTTGCCGCTATTGCAGCAATTAAAGATAGGGATTTTCAACAACAAACTTGGGATTGGTTAACGGCAGCCCGCGAGGATTTATGGCAAGGATTAGCTAATTGTCCGCAATTACAGCCCCAAACCAGTGCCGCTAACTTCCTCTTAGTACAATCTCAATCTTCCTGTTTACCCCTACAGGAAGCTTTATTAAAATATCATCGAATTTTCATCCGCGATTGTCTCAGTTTCCCCGAATTGGGCAGCAATTATTTTCGGGTCGCTGTCCGTTTACCGGCAGAAAATCAACGATTATTATCGGCTTTAGAGAGTATTTTAGCCGCGTCTGATACTAAATCCGTTGAGTAACGCACAGAAAACGGGTTTCTCCGAGAAACCCGTTTTCTACTCACAAATTAACAACAAAAAGGCTCCCGCCAACTAGACGGGAGCCGCTGCCATCGAACTAAGGGAAATTAGTCGAGGTCAGGCATTGCCAATGCGGGTTCAGTCTCGCGGTCAATTCCTTTCTCGAAACCGGCGGCGGCGGCGCGAGCGCGTCCAGCGTGCCAGAGGTGTCCAATCAGGAAGAAGAAGGCGAGGGTGAAGTGAGAGGTAGCCAACCAAGCGCGAGGAGACACATAGTTAAACGAGTTAACGTCAGTGATAACGCCACCCACAGAGTTCAAGGAACCTAAAGGAGCGTGGGTCATGTATTCAGCTGCGCGGCGTACTTGCCAGGGTTGTACGTCATTTCTGATTTTGTCGAGGTCTAAACCGTTAGGACCGCGGAGGGGTTCTAACCAGGGACCGCGGAAATCCCAGAAACGCATGGTTTCACCACCGAAGATGATTTCGCCAGTGGGAGAGCGCATCAGGTATTTACCCAGACCGGTAGGGCCTTGGGCAGAAGCGACGTTAGCACCTAAGCGTTGGTCACGCACCAAGAAGGTGAAAGCTTGAGATTGGGAAGCTTCCATACCAGTCGGACCGTAGAATTCACTAGGATAGGCGGTGTTGTTAAACCAAACGTAAACGGCGGCGATAAAGCCCATCATGGAAAGAGCGCCCAAGCTGTAGGACAGATAGGCTTCTCCAGACCAGATGAAAGCGCGACGCGCCCAAGCAAAAGGTTTGGTGAGAATGTGCCAGATACCGCCAGCGATACAGATTAAGCCAATCCAGATGTGACCGCCGATGATATCTTCCATGTTGTTGACGCTGATAATCCAGCCTTCGCCACCGAAAGGAGCTTTGGTCAGATAACCAAAGATAACTGCGGGGTTGAGGGTAGGATTAGTGATGACGCGGACATCACCACCACCGGGAGCCCAAGTATCATAGACACCGCCAAAGAACATGGCTTTAAATACCAACAACAGCGCACCACAACCCAAGAGAATTAGGTGATAACCGATGATGTTGGTCATTTGGTTTTTGTCTTTCCAGTCGTAACCGAAGAAATTAGAGTATTCCTCTAGGGTTTCCGGTCCGCGGATAGCGTGGTAGATACCACCAAAACCGAGTACAGCCGAAGAAATTAAGTGCAGAACACCAGCGACGAAGTAGGGGAAAGTATCGACTACTTCACCACCAGGACCGACCCCAAAACCGAGGGTAGCTAGGTGGGGAAGCAGGATTAAACCCTGTTCGTACATCGGTTTTTCAGGGATAAAGTGGGCGGTTTCAAACAGGGTCATTGCCCCAGCCCAGAAAACGATTAAACCAGCGTGGGCGACGTGAGCGCCGAGCAGTTTACCGGAGAGGTTGATAAGACGAGCGTTACCAGACCACCAAGCGAAGCCGGTGGAACTTTGGTCACGACCACTAGCGGTAGGGATATTAGAGAGCGTTACCACGCGGGAGAACCTCCTCAGGGAAGATAAAGTTTTCGTGGGGTTGGTCTTGGGGAGCCATCCAAGCTCTCAGACCTTCGTTAAGCAGAATATTTTTAGTGTAGAAGGTTTCAAATTCCGGGTCTTCGGCCGCTCTCAATTCCTGAGAAACGAAGTCATAGGCCCGTAGGTTAAGCGCTAATCCCACCACACCCACAGCACTCATCCATAAACCAGTCACGGGGACAAAGAGCATGAAGAAGTGTAACCAACGTT